>NZ_JADKYQ010000001.1:0-667181 GCF_015354395.1 Micromonospora sp. ANENR4 | reverse complement strand
TCCCCCCGACGGGGGTCGTCCCTTTGCGTCCGCAGTGAGATCAGGGCGCGTACCCGGGGCCGGCGACCGCCTCGGCGATGCGGGTGAGCCAGTGCAGATCGTTGGCCCGGGACTCCGTACTGGCCGCCGGATCGAGGATGCTGCCCAGAAACGCCGCTACGTCGTCGAGGTGCCGCTCGCTGCGGTAGTAACGCAGCAGGACCGGGTCCGGCTCCAGCGGTCCGTAGCCCTCGCGGAAGAGTTCGGCCCGGCGCGCGTTGATCGGGTGGTCGCCGAAGTCGGTGCTGTAGACGAACATCAGGTCCCGCTCGCGCGGCGCGAGGATCGGCGCGTCCCAGTCCACGACGTGCAGCGGCCCGTCGCCGTCGGCGATGAGGTTGCCCGGATGGATGTCCGCGTGGCAGATGACGTGCTGCCCCGGCGCCACGCGCGACGCCAGGTCGTCGACGGTCTCCGCCAACCGGTGCAGCGCGGCGCCGTGCCGCGCCCAGAAGGCGCCCAGAACCTCGCTCGTCGCGGCCTGCCCGCCGAGGGTGCGCAACCGCTCGCCCGCGCTCGACCGGTACGTCTCGGCCGGCAGGACGGCGGCGACCTCCGCGCTCGGCGTGACCCGGTGCAGCCGGCCCAGGAACTCGCCGTACTCGATCCACTGGCGGTCGGTGAGGCCGCGCCCCCACAGGCTGCCGCCGTCGTGGAACGGGTAGAGCAGTAGCCGATAGTCCCCGAACCCGCGCCCGGCGCCATCGTCGGGAAGGTCCAGCGGCGCGACCACCTGCCGAAGGCCCTGCGCCCGGAGTAAGCCGGGCAGCAGGACGGCGGCCGGCGTGAAGTCACCCCGCCGCACCTTCAGGAAGTAGCGCCCGCCGTCGGACGTCTCCACCCGGTACGCCCACGCCTGCCCGTCGAGTCCGACCGGCATGAACACCAGGTCGACGACGTCCACCGGCCAGGCGGCGGCGACCTCGGCCGCCAGCGTCCGCTCGTCGATATCAGGCTTGTCGATCACCCGGCGGAGCGTCGCAGCCGCCGGTCGGGCCCGGCAAGGGAGTTACCGGATCACCGCGCGCAGCGTCCGCCGGTCCGGCTCGAAGCACACCAGGCCTCGGCCCCGCTCGTCGGTCACGACCCACGGATGACCGACGTACGTCTGCTGCCGGTAGGACTGCCCGGGGCGCAGAACCGCGTACTGCTGTCGACGGCCGTCGTAGTTGATCCAGTGGACCACGACTGTCGACTCCCGGGCGTTGACGAAGTCGATGAAGGTCGACGGACCACCGCCGTGCGAGCGCAGCCGCGACTCGCGTGAGGCCGGCAGCGGGGCCAGCTCCCCGGGCCCGACCATCGGCGGCTTCGGCCGGGGAGGCGTGGGCTTCGACGAGGTCGGCCGGCTGCCCGGGGTGGGGCGGCGGGTCGGTGCGGCGGTGCGGCTGGGCGCCACGGCACGGCTGGAGAACGACACCGACGGCGGCGCGTAGGACTCGGCGGGCGTCTCCGTCACCGACCCCGCCCTCGTCGGGGACGCCAGGATCGCCTGGCCTTCGAGCGGCGGCGGGAGGTCGGGGCGACGGGGTGTGGCGAAGACGCTGACGATGCTTGCCAGCACCACGACCACGAGTCCGATGGCGATGGCGGCGAGCAGCGTCGGCGACGGATCGCGGAGCCAGATCTCGTTGCCGGCCGCGGGGGCGGACCGTGAGTGGGGTCGTACCGAGGGGGGCGTGAGGGGGTGCGGTGAATCGGTCATGGCCTCGATTCCGCAAGCCGGTGCCGTTCATCGAGCGGCGAGGGGCCCCGATTATCCGTTATTGATCGTCCCCGTCGTCAATGGCCGGCGGGCCACTCGTTGTCTCCGTCTCCGGCGCATAGCAGATCAACCGGGCCACCGAGGTCTGTCCACAACGCCCTCCGTTGTCCACAGGGCACCGGTCCCGCCTCCTCCGCCCGGGCACGCTGCACCCGGCACGTCCGAGTTCGACTGATGGAGGCCGCCATGCCGCCCCGTACCCCGCTCCCGCCGTACCGTCGCCTGCCCCTGCTCGTCACCTCCGACGGCGACCTTCTCGACGAGCTGTTGCGACTCGCGGCGGCCGGCGGCACCGAGGTCGAGCTGGCGGCCGACCCGGCCGCCGCCCGGGCCCGCTGGGCGCCGGCGCCGCTGGTGCTCATCGGCGCCGACCAGGCGGCGGCCTGCCTGCGGGCGCGCCTGCCCCGCCGCGCCCGCACGGTCCTGGTCGGTCGCTCCGGAGAGCTCGATCCGGGTACGGAGTTGGCCGAACTCGTCGGCGCGGAGCACGTCGCGACGTTGCCGGCGGCCGAGCCCTGGCTGGTCGACCGGTTCGCCGAGTGCGTGGCCGGTCCGGCGGGCCCGGGTCAGGGCCGGGTGGTGGCCGTCCTCGGCGGCCGGGGCGGCGCCGGAGCCAGCGTGCTGGCAGGTGGGCTCGCCGTCAGCGCGGCCCGGTCCCGGCTCCGCACGCTGCTCGTCGACGCCGACCCGCTCGGCGGTGGTCTCGACCTGGTGCTCGGCTGGGAGCAGCTCGACGGGTTGCGCTGGCCCGAGCTGGCCGGCACGGACGGGCGGGTCGACCCGCCGTCGCTGATCCGTGCGCTGCCCAGCCGGGGTGACCTGGTGGTGCTCTCCTGGGACCGGGGCGACCTGCGGCACCTGCCGGCCGAGGCGATGGCCGCCACCGTCGACGCCGGCCGACGGGGGCGGGACCTGGTCGTGCTCGACCTGCCCCGGCACCTCGACGACGCGGCGGTGATCGCGCTCCAGGCCGCCGACCGGGCTCTGCTCGTCGTACCGGCCGAGCTGCGGGCGGCAGCCGCCGCGGCCCGGGTCGCCGCCGTCGCCGCGCCGCACTGCGTCGACCTGTCGGTCGTCGTGCGCGGTCCAGCGCCCGGACGGCTGCGCGCGGCCGAGGTGTCCCGGGCGCTGGGGCTGCCGCTCGCCGGCACGCTGAGACCCGAGCCCGGGCTGTGCCGTGGGCTGGAGCGGGGCGAGGCGCCGGGCGCGAGCGGGAAGGGGCCGCTCGCCGTGCTGTGCCAGCGGCTCGTGGACGAGATGGTCGGGCCGTCCGCAGCGGGTGCGGCGTGACCGCGCTCGCCGACCAGGGGGAACTGGCCGCGCGGGTCCGGCACCGGTTCGCCGCCGAGGCCACCCCGGTCACGCCCGCGGCGATCGTCTCCGCGGTACGCGCCGAACCGGCGACGGCGGTGCTCGGCGACACCACGCTGCTGCGGATCGCCGACCGGGTGCACGACGACCTGGTCGGCGCCGGTCCACTGGCACCGCTGCTCGCCGACCCGCAGGTCACCGACGTACTGGTGAACGGGGTGCGGGTCTGGGTCGACAGGGGACGGGGCCTTCAGCAGGTCGCCGTGCCGTTGGGCACGCTCGACGACGTACGCCGGTTGGCGCAGCGCCTCACCTCGGCGGCCGGTCGGCGGCTCGACGACGCCTCCCCGTACGCCGACGCGCGCCTGCCCGACGGCACCCGCCTGCACGCGGTGCTGCCTCCGGTGGCGACCGACGGGCCCTACCTGTCGCTTCGTACCTTCCGGCAGCGGCCGTTCACCCTTGACGAACTCGTCGAGCGGGGCACGGTGCCCCGGCCGGTCGCGCCACTGCTCGCCGCGCTCGTGGCGGCCCGCCTCGCGTACCTGGTCAGCGGCGGCACCGGATCCGGCAAGACGACGCTGCTGAACACGCTGCTCGGGCTGGTGCCCGGCACCGAGCGGATCGTGCTGGTGGAGGACGCCGCCGAGCTGCGTCCGGTGCACCCGCACGTGATCGGCCTGCAGGCGCGGACGGCGAACGTGGAGGGCGCCGGTGCCGTCGGGCTCGGTGACCTGGTCCGGCAGGCGCTGCGGATGCGGCCGGACCGGCTGGTGGTGGGCGAGTGCCGGGGCGCCGAGGTGGTCGACCTGCTGGCCGCGTTGAACACCGGCCACGACGGCGGGGCGGGGACGCTGCACGCGAACGCGCCGGCCGACGTTCCGGCCCGGCTGGAGGCGCTGGGGATGCTCGGCGGCCTGCCCCGGCTCGCGCTGCACGCCCAGGTCGCTGCCGCGTTGCAGGTCGTCCTGCAGCTCCGCCGCACCGGCGAGGGACGCGTCCTGGACTCCATCGGCCTGCTGCTGCCCGACGGGCCCGACCGGGTGGTGAGAGTGGTGCCGGCCTGGGTGCGAGGCAGAGGTCTCGGTCCGGCGGCGCGGGCGCTCGCCGACCTGGTGCGCGAGCGGGGAACGCCGGTGCCGCCGATGCTCCAGGCGGCGTGGCCCACCCCGGCGGAACCGTCGTGACCGGCCACCTCTGGCTTGCGGTGCTGCTCCTGGCCGCCGCGGCGGTGGCTGTCGCCTGGCCGGTGCGGGCCGGTCGCGCCCGGCGGCTGGCGGTCCTGGGCGAGGCGGGCACCCCGGCCGAGCGGGCGAAGGGCGCGCGTGCAGCACCGCCGGACCCGCCACGTCGGCCGCTCGACTCCGGGCCGAAGGCGTTCCCCCGTCCGCCCGGCCGGGGCCGGGATCGGCGTCGCCCCGGGCATCAGATACGGCGGTGGACCGAGCTCGTGCCGGTTCCGGTGCCACCCTCCGCGGCATCGTCTCCTGCTCCGGCGCTCTCCGCCGGACGTGTGCTGCCGGTGGCGGCGCTGTGTGGCGCCGTGGCCGGGGCGCTGCTCGGTGGCCCGGTGGCAGCCGTGGTGCTCGCCGCCTACGGGGTGCTCGGGGCCCGGGCGGTGCTGCGCCGGCGTACCCACCGGACGGCCGCCCTCGCGCACCGCCGCGACCTCGACCGGCTCGCCGCCGTCGCCGCCGACCTGCGGGCCGGGCTACCTGCCGACGGCGGTGTCGACGACGGCCCGGGACGCGTCGCGCGGCTGGCCCGAGCCGCCGGAAGGCTGGCTGACCGGACCGGCGCGCCGCTGGCCGATCTGCTGGAACGGATCGAGGCGGACGCCCGCGCCGCCGACCGGGGACTTGCCGCTGCCGCCGCCCAGGCCGCAGGGGCGCGGGCGACCGCCTGGCTGCTCGCCGCGTTGCCGCTCGGCGGGATCGGGCTCGGCTACGGCATCGGGGTGGATCCGGTGGCGGTGCTCCTGCACACGCCGGTGGGTGCGGGTAGCGCGGTGGCGGCGGTCGTGTTGCAGGTCGGCGGTTTGCTCTGGGCCGAGCGGCTCGGCGTCACGCCCGGGCGGGCCGCCTGATGTCGCGCCAGGTGCTGGCCGCCGTCTGCCTCGGCGGCGCCGCGTCGCTCCTAGTCGTCGCCGGTCCGGTCGTCCGCCCGGTACGGCGGCTGCGCCGGCTCGCCCCGGCACCGCCGCCGACTCGCCCGGCGTGGTGGCCGGATCGGGTACGCCTCGGCGCAGCGCTGGCCGGGATCGCCGTGGCCGTGGTCGTCGGCGGGGTGACGGGCGTGGTCCTCGGGCTGCTGGCCGGTGTCGCCGCAGACCGTCTGCTGCGCCGGATCGAGCCGCGCGCCGTCCGGGAACGGCGACTGCGGGAGACCGCCGACCTGCCGCTGGCCGCTGACCTACTGGCCGCCGCGCTGCGGGCGGGCGCGCCGGTCGACCGCTCGGTGCTGGCCGTCGCGGAGGCGCTCGGCGGGCCACTCGCGGACCGGCTCGGCCGGGTGGGCCGGACGGTCCGGCTCGGTGGCGGCCCCGGCGAGGCGTGGGCGCACCTGGACGGCGTCGCCGGTGCCGAACCCGTGGTCGCGGCGGCCGTCCGCTCGTCGAACAGCGGCGCCGCCCTGGCCCGCGCGCTGACCCGGCTGGCCGACGAACTGCGTGCCGAACGGTCGACCGCGGCCGAGGCGGCGGCCCGTCGCGCGGGTGTGCTCATCGTGCTGCCGCTCGGGCTGTGCTTCCTGCCCGCCTTCATTCTCGCCGGTCTGGTGCCGGTGATCGTCGCCGTTCTCGGCGACGTGCTGTGAACCATCGAGAAGGGACGTACGACATGCGCAAGCTCCTCACCCGCCTGCGAGGTGACGCGGGTATGAACACCGCCGAGTACGCGGTGGGCACTCTCGCGGCGGTCGCCTTCGCTGGGATCCTGCTGAAGGTGCTGACCTCCGGCAACGTGCAGTCCGCGCTGACCGCCGTCATCGACCGGGCCCTGAAGTGATCGGGCGCCGGCGGGCCGGCCGTGGTGGCCGGTCGGCCCACCCGCTCGACGTGCCGACCGAGCCCGCCCGGGACACCGTCGGCCGCCGGGCCGGGGCGCTGTGGCGCCGGTGGCGCTCGCGGATCGCGTGCGAGCGGGGTTCGTTCACCGCCGAGTTGGCGGCCGGCCTGCCGGCGCTCATGCTGCTCCTCGTCGCCGGGCTGACCGCGGTGAACGCGGTGGGTACCCGGGTCGCGTGCGTCGACGCGGCCCGGGAGGCGGCTCTCGCCGCGGCCCGGGGCGAGTCCGGCACGGTCGCCGGAACCCGCTACGCCCCGGGCGGCGCCGAAGTGGCCGTGACGGTGGCCGGTGATCGGGTCACCGCGGCGGTCCGGGCACCGGTCCGGACGTTCGGCACGCGGCTGCCCCGACTGGTCGTGTCGGCGGAGGCGGTGGCCGCCGTGGAACCCGGCGCGCCGGGCCCGGTGCCGTGAGTCCCAGCAGTGCCGGGGCCGACTCCTCGTTCCGCCGGCTCGCCGTGGAAGGGCCAGCCGACACGAGCAGGCTCAGAACGAGCAGGCTCAGAACGAGCGGGCCCGGGACGACCACATCCCGGGTGGACGGGACCGTGGGGAGCGGAGAGCGCGGGGAGCCCGTTGGTAGGGCGCCCTCGGCCGACCGGGGCGGGGCCACGGTCTGCCTGCTCGCGATCGGACTGGTGTTCGTGCTGGTCGGGGTGTTCGGCGCCGCGGTCGGGGCGGCGCGGTGCGCGCGGCATCAGGCCCGCAGCGCGGCGGACTTCGGTGCGCTGGCCGGTGCCGGTCGGGTACTCGACGGGGCGGACGCCGCCTGCGCTCGCGCGGCCGACCTGGTCTCGGCCAACGGCGGCCGGATGACCGGATGCCGGGCCGACGGACTGGACCTGATCGTCACGGCACGGGTACGCGTCGCGCCGCTGCCGGGACTGACCCGGGACGCCACCGCGACGTCCCGAGCCGGCCCGGCCCGCTCCTGACACGCGAAGACCGTGCCTGAGCCGCGAGCCGGGCCCGGCTCGGCGGGTGAGCCGTCGGGCCAGGTCAGCGGGACTGGAGGGCGTCCAGTCCGACCGACATGGCGATCACCAGCCGACGGTCGATCTGCGGGTGCTGGATCTCCACCGAGTACCGGTCCCGCAGGCCCCACTTCCGGTCGACCGAGAACACCGGCTGGCCGCCGGCCATGAAGTCGAAGTGGTACGGCAGCCAGGAGAGCGAGTCGACGAACCGGCGCAGCAGCGCCACCGGCAGGCTGCGCTCCTGCCCGGTGGCGGGCGGCAGGCCGGGCTGCTCGACGTGCCACGTCGAGCGCAACAGCGACTGGGCGAAGTCCTTGCGGAACAGCCCGATGGGGTTGCCCGCGTGATCGGTCACGTCGTAGGTGGCGCCGAGGTCGAGGCGCTGACGGGCCTTGAAGCCGAGAAGGGGGTACTGCTTGGAGTCATCGGTGTAGATGGTCACCTGCTCCTTGAAGGCGAGCCGCTTCTGCTGCGCGAACGCGAGCAGCCCGCCCTCGGAGCCGTCGGGCGCGACCGAGTGCACCTCGTACTGGTTGACCATCATCCGGAGCCGCTGACGGATGATGAACCGGTGCTGGGCCTGCAGGTTGTCGGGCGACATGGGATCTCCTTCGAGGGGTCGCCGGAGTCTTGCACAGCAGACCGACCACCGCTCACCCGATCGCACCCACACACCCCGACGCCGGCACACCGGGCGAGGCGCAAGGTCAGCGAGGTCAACGACCGCCGTCGACCGTGGCCTTCATCGCCCAGCTGTTCAGCACCTGGTGGATGCCGCGCAGGCGCTCGTTGATCTGCTCCAGCCGTTCCGCCTGGGCGAGCGTGGCCATCGCGGTGCCCAGCGCTATCTGCTGGTCGGGCGTGAGGTTCTCCTGGTCGATGGTGTAGAGCAGCTCGACGGTCTCGGCGATCGTGTCGGCCACGGCGGCACCTCCGGCGGGACGGGTCTCGGGTCACCTGTGCGCTACCGGAAATGATGCATGGAAGCGCTCCCATACATCAATGCCCCGACGGCCCTACCCTCATGCACCCGTCCCACCAACCAGACACCTGGGCACCCGCGGAGCCGCACGGCCCAGCTTGATCGACACCAGTTCGGGGAAGTGGCGGGGTCCAGCACCTGTCGATACCGCAACCTCCCCGAAGTGGCGGCGGGCAGCCCCAATCGGCCTGGTGCGGTCAGGCGGGTGGGGCACCGGCCGCCTGAGCTGGGCGGGCCGCCCGGTCGTCCTGCCGGGGCAACACCTCGCCGCGCTCCGGGCCGCCCGAGTCCGGGCCGGCCACCGCCTCCGGGCCGGCCACCGCCTCCGGGCCGGCCACCGCCTCCGGGCCGGCCACCGCCTCCGGGCCGGCCACCGCCGCCTCGCCGCCGGCCGTGGCGAGGTTGGTCAGCACCACGTCGAGGACCTTCACCGCCTCCGCCTTGGCCAGCGGGTTGTTGCCGTTGCCGCACTTCGGGGACTGGACGCAGGACGGGCACCCGGTCTCGCACCCGCACTCGGCGATCGCGTCCCGGGTGGCGCGCAGCCAGGCGGCGGCGGTGGCGTACGCCCGCTCGGCGAAACCCGCGCCGCCGGGGTGACCGTCGTAGACGAAGACGGTGGGCGCCTCGGTGTCCGGGTGCAGCGCGGTGGACAGCCCGCCGATGTCCCACCTGTCGCACGTCGCCATCAGCGGCAACAGACCGATGGCGGCGTGCTCGGCGGCGTGCAGCGCGCCCGGCACGTCCGCCGCCTCGACACCGGCGGCGGTCAGCGACTCGGGGGAGAGCGTGAACCACACCGCCACGGTGCGCAGCTCCCGGGCGGGCAGGTCCAGCGGGCGCGTGTCGATCACCTCGCCGGTGGCGATGCGCCGCCGCTGGTACGACACCACCTGGCTGGTCACGTCCACCTCGCCGAGGAACAGGCCGACCGGGCCGGCGTCCACGTACGAGCGGACCGACACCACGGACAGCGAGGTCACGTCGCGGGCGTGGGTGGACCAGTCCGGCTCCTCGGCGTGCACCAGCGCGCACCCGTCGGCCAGGTCGAGCGAGTCGACCACGTACGAGACGCCCTGGTGCAGGTAGACCGCGCCGGTGTGCAGCAGGAAGTGCGCCGACCCGCCGTCGACGGTGCCGAGCAGCCGTCCGGTGGACTCCTCCACCACGCACACCGGGGCGCCGCCCTCGCCTCGCAGGTCGACCTCGGGGCGTTCCCGGTGCCGCCAGTACCAGCCGGTGGGCCGCTGCCGCAGCGCCCCCGCCTCGACCAGCGAGTCCACCGCCTCCTTCGCGCCCTCACCGAACAGGTCCAGGTCGGCCGGGGTGAGCGGGGACTCGTGGGCGGCGCAGGCGAGTTGCGGCGCGAGCACGTACGGGTTGGCCGGGTCGAGCACCGTCGCCTCGACCGGCCGCCCGAACAGTGCCTCCGGGTGGTGCACCAGGTAGGTGTCGAGCGGGTCGTCCCGCGCCACCAGCACGGCGAGCGCCTCGTCGCCGGAGCGCCCGGCCCGCCCGGCCTGCTGCCACAGCGACGCGCGGGTGCCGGGCCAGCCGCAGATCAGCACCGCGTCCAGCCCGACCAGGTCGACGCCGAGTTCGAGCGCGTTCGTGGAGGCGAGCCCGAGCAGGTCGCCGTGCAGCAGCGCCCGTTCCAGCTCGCGGCGCTCCTCGCGCAGGTAGCCGGCCCGGTAGGCGGCCACCCGGTCGCCCAGCCCGGGCACCGCCTCGTCGAGCGACCGCCGGGCGTTCGCGGCGACCACCTCGGCGCCCCGGCGGGACCGTACGAACGCGAGCGTGCGTACCCCCTCGACCACGCTGTCGGCGAGCAGGTCGGCGGTCTCCCGCAGCGCCGAGCGCCGGACCTGGACGAGGTCGGCGTCGACTGACGAGTCGGTGGGCGGCAGCAGCGGCGGCTCCCAGAGCGCGAACGTCACCCCGCCGCGCGGCGACGTGTCCTCCGTGACGGCGGTGACGGGCAGGCCGGTGAGCCGCCCGGCCGCCGTCGCCGGGTCACCCGAGGTCGCCGAGGCCAGGAGAAACACGGGGGTACGCCCGAAGCGCGCGCACTGCCGCCGCAACCGCCGCAGTACGTGCGCGACGTGTGAGCCGAAGACCCCCCGGTAGGTGTGGCACTCGTCGACCACCACGTACGCGAGCCGGCGCAGGAACCCGGACCAGTGGGCGTGCCCGGGCAGGATGCCGTGGTGCAGCATGTCCGGGTTGGTCAGCACGAACCGGGAGTGCCGGCGGATCCACTCCCGCTCGGCGCGCGGCGTGTCCCCGTCGTAGGTGGCGGGGCGTACCCCGTCGAGTTCGAGACCGGCGACGGCGCGGAGCTGGTCGGCGGCGAGCGCCTTGGTCGGCGCCAGGTAGAGGACCGTGGCGCGCGGGTCGGCGAGCAGCGTGCTCAGCGCGGGAAGCTGGTACGCCAGGGACTTGCCGGACGCCGTGCCGGTGGCGACCACCACGTGCCGGCCCGCGTACGCCAACTCGGCGGCCTCGGCCTGGTGCCGCCACGGGGCGGTGACGCCGCGCCGCGCGAACGCCGCCCGCAGTTCCTCCGGCGCCCAGCCGGGCCACCCGACCGGCTCGCCGGCGCGGGCCGGGACGCGTTCGACGTGGGTGACCGGGTCGGTGCTGTGACGCAGCCGCAACCGGCGCAGCAGCTCGCCCGGCGCACGCCGCGGGCCGGGGCTGTGGTCGGTCACGTCCTGCACTCTCGCACTGGTGTTCGGAATTGGGAACCGCAGGGTGGGGGTATGGGGAGGGCGTGGCCGGTGACCCGAGAGGGCCGCACGGGGGGATGGTTAGATGCCCAGGAGAGTTTACCGAGGAGGGACCGATGGAGCTGTCGCTGGCGACCCGCGCCGTGGGGGAGCACACGGTGCTCGAGGTCGGTGGTGAGGTGGATGTCTACACCGCCCCCCGCCTGCGGGAACGGCTCCTGGAGTTGATCGACGGCGGGGCCCGCCACGTGGTGGTCGACCTCGGCCGGGTGGACTTCCTCGACTCGACCGGGCTCGGTGTGCTCGTCGGCGCGCTCAAGCGGCTGCGCTCGGCCGGTGGCTCGTTCGCGCTGGTCTGCGACAAGGAGCCGCTGCTCAAGATCTTCCGGATCACCGCCCTGGACCAGGTCTTCCCGCTGCATCCGACGGTCGACGCGGCCATCGCCGCCGACTCCACCGGCGCGTGATGGCGACCGTCAAGCTGTCCTTCTCTCCGGCCCCGGTGCACGTGCGCACCGCCCGCCTGGTCGGCGTCGCGGTGGCCCGGCGGGCCGGCGTACGCGAGGACCTGCTGGACGAGGTGCGCCTGGCCATCGGTGAGGCGTGCACCCGGGCGGTGGCGCTGCACCGGCAGTACGGCCTGGCCGACCCGGTGTACGTGGAGATGTCCGACGGTGGCGGCTACACGGTCCGGGTGGTGGACCGGGCCCCGATCGAGGCGGGTCTCGGCCTGGCCGCGCTCGGCCCGGACGAGCTGGCCAAGGAGTCGCTCAGCGAGGACGCGCTCACCACCGGCGTGGGCTTCGCGCTGCTCGCCGGTTTCGTGGAGGACCTCCAGGTCCGCCCGGTCGACGACGGCGTCGGCACCGAGGTACGGATGTCCTGGCCGGCCGGCCGCGCCTGACCGATTCGCACACGCAGGCCGCGTTCCCCGCGAGGGGGGCGCGGCCTCGTCGTATTGGCCGCGCCATATATCAGATTTCTTCGCATAACACAGTTACGAAGATCATCGAGACACGGTGCCCCCTCGGTGTGACCTCCGCCACGCCGGAGGGCTACAGTACGCGGGTTGTCAGCAAGTGATCCCATCCCGTAGCCAGCGGGAACGGGAGTTCATCGCTGGTCCGCCGGGGTGGGTTGGCGCGCGCTTGCGAGTCCGCATCCAGGCGTCGGCCCGTGCGTCTCCACAGGTCGGCGCGAGTTGTTCGGTACAGGAGGACATAGATGTCCGGGACCTTGGCCGCCGACGGCGGCGCACTGTCCCTTACCGGAGCCAACGTGACGTACGTCGTCATCGCCGCGGTCATCGCGCTGGTGGCGCTCGTCTTCGCGGCCGCCCTCACCAGGGCGGTCCTGGCGGCCGGTAAGGGAACCACAAACATGCAGGAGATCTCCGGCGCGGTGCAGGAGGGCGCGTCGGCGTACCTGCTGCGGCAGTTCCGCACACTGGCGATCTTCGTGGTGATCGCCGTCGTGCTGCTCTTCCTGCTGCCGGTGCACGACACCGACGGCAACGAAACGCTGGTGAAGGTCGGCCGCTCGGCGTTCTTCGTGGTGGGTGCGCTGTTCAGCGCGTTCATCGGCGGCGCCGGCATGTGGCTGGCCACCCGCGCCAACCTGCGGGTGGCGGCGGCCGCGCGGGAGCGGGAAGGCGGGCGCGAGGGCGCCATGAAGATCGCCTTCCGCACCGGCGGCGTGGTCGGCTTCCTCACCGTCGGCCTCGGCCTGTTCGGTGCGGCGCTGGTCGTGCTGATCTTCCGGGGTGACGCCCCGACCGTGCTGGAGGGCTTCGGCTTCGGTGCCGCGCTGCTCGCCATGTTCATGCGGGTCGGCGGCGGCATCTTCACCAAGGCCGCCGATGTCGGCGCCGACCTGGTCGGCAAGGTCGAGCAGGGCATCCCCGAGGACGACCCGCGCAACGCCGCCACCATCGCCGACAACGTGGGCGACAACGTCGGCGACTGCGCCGGCATGGCCGCCGACCTGTTCGAGTCGTACGCGGTCACGCTCGTCGCGGCGCTGATCCTCGGCCGGGCCGCGTTCGGCGAGACCGGCCTGGTCTTCCCGCTGATCATCTCCACCATCGGCGTACTGGTCGCGATCGTCGGCGTGTTCATCACCCGGCTGCGTGCCAGCGACCGCAACGGCCTGACCGCCATCAACCGGGCCTTCTACCTGTCCGCGCTGATCGCCGCGGTGCTCGTCGCGATCGCCGCGTTCGCGTACCTGCCCGCGACGTTCGCCGAGCTGGAGGGCGGGCTGACCGACGTCGACCGCAACCCGCGGCTGGTGGCGATCGGCGCGGTCGTGATCGGTATCGTGCTGGCCGCCGCGATCCAGGCGCTGACCGGGTACTTCACCGAGACCAACCGGCGCCCGGTGCAGGACATCGGCAAGAGCTCGCAGACCGGCGCGGCCACCGTCATCCTCGCCGGCATCAGCGTCGGCCTGGAGTCGGCCGTCTACTCGGCGCTGCTGATCGGCGCCGGCGTCTTCGGCGCATTCCTGCTCGGCGGCAGCTCGATCACGCTGTCGCTGTTCGCGGTAGCGCTGGCCGGCACCGGCCTGCTCACCACCGTCGGCGTCATCGTCGCGATGGACACGTTCGGCCCGATCTCCGACAACGCGCAGGGCGTAGCCGAGATGTCCGGCGACATCGACGAGCACGGCGCGCGGACGCTCACCGAGCTGGACGCCGTCGGCAACACCACGAAGGCGATCACCAAGGGCATCGCGATCGCCACCGCGGTGCTGGCCGCGACCGCGCTGTTCGGCTCGTACACCGACACGCTGCGCTCGGCCTACGAGGACGCGGGCGTGGGCGACGTCGGCACCGAGATTCTCAACTCGCTCAACGTGTCCAACCCGCGCAACCTGGTCGGCCTGATCATCGGCGCGGCGGTGGTCTTCCTCTTCTCCGGCCTGGCCATCAACGCGGTCTCCCGCTCGGCCGGCGCCGTGGTGATGGAGGTACGCCGCCAGTTCCGCGAGCTGCCCGGCATCATGGACCGCACTCAGCGGCCCGAGTACGGCAAGGTCGTGGACATCTGCACCCGGGACGCGCAGCGCGAGCTGATGACCCCCGGCCTGCTGGCCATCCTGGCCCCGATCGCTGTCGGCTTCGGCCTCGGCCCGGGCGCGCTGGCCGCGTACCTGGCCGGCGCGATCGGCGCGGGCACGCTGATGGCGGTGTTCCTGGCCAACTCCGGTGGAGCCTGGGACAACGGCAAGAAGCTGGTGGAGGACGGCGCGTACGGCGGCAAGGGCTCGGACGCACACGCCGCCACCGTCATCGGCGACACCGTCGGCGACCCGTTCAAGGACACCGCCGGCCCGGCGATCAACCCGCTGATCAAGGTGATGAACCTGGTCTCGCTGCTGATCGCCCCGGCCGTGGTGGCCTGGAGCGTGGGCGACGACCAGAACAACCCGCTGCGCATCACGATCGCCGTGGTGGCCGCGCTGATCATCGCGGCCGCCGTGGTGTTCAGCAAGCGCAAGGGTGTGGCGATGACCGACGAGGACAGCGGCGCCGGCACGCCCGACCAGCGTCCGGAGACGGTGAACGCCTGATCGCACGCGACGGTTCCCGGCCGGCCACGGCCGGCCGGGAACCCCGTACCCGGCAAACCTGACCGGTGGCGGTTCCGCCCGGAGGTCGTACGCTGCTTCGCATGCGTACGCGCCGGGCGGCAACCGCCGGAAAGCTCACGGTGGTCCTGGCCACGCTGGTCCTCGTGCTCACCGGGTGCGGTGGCGGTCCCAGCCCTCGGGTCTGGGCCGCGTCGGTGTGCCAGGCGCTCACCCCGTGGCGCGCGGAGATCTCCAAGCTGACCAGCAGCACGCAGCAGCAGATGACCGCGCAGACCACCCCTGCGCAGGCCAAGGAGAACCTGGTCCGGCTCTTCGCCGGCGCCGAGCAGGCCAGCGAGACGGCCCGGCGCAAGGTCGAGGAGGCGGGCGTACCAGAGGTCGAACGCGGCGCCGAGGTGTCCGCCGGATTCCTCGGGTCGCTGAGCAAGATGCGCGACGCGTACGGCCGGGCCCGGGGCGCCATCGACCGGCTCGACACCGCCCAGGCCGGGCCGTTCTACGACGGCGTGCGCGCCGCCGTGGACACGCTCAACAAGGAGTACGACGCGAGTGCGCTGGACACCAGCAAGCTCAACTCGACCGAGCTGAAAGAGGCCTTCGACGAGGTCCCGGAGTGTCGCTGACCCCTCCCACCCCGAACCCCGCCCGCCAGCCCTCACTGTTCTCCACCGAGGCGGCCGATCCGGCCCTGGCGGATCTCGCCGGCCTGCTCGCCGGGCCGGGTGAGGTGGGGCGGATGGGCGGCACGGCCCGGATCTCCGTGGTGGTCGACGCCGCCTGGCGGGTGCACGTGCTGGTGGCCGAGCTGGGTGCCCGGGGCGTGCCGGCGAGCTGGGAGCCGACCGAGGACGGGCGGCACCGGGTGCGCACCGCGTACACGAGCATGCTGGCGCCGCTCGCGCGGGCCTGGCTGCGCGGTGGTGTGAAACGGCCGCCGGCCCGCTTCCACCTGGACGGACGGCGGCTGCGGCTCTGGGCGGCCGCGGCCGGCACGGCCGAGCCGGCCGGGTTCCGGCTGCGGCTCGGACCGGCCGACGAGCCGTCCTGGCCGGTGGTCCGCGCCGCGCTGGCGGCGGTCGGCCTGCCGGCCGCGTTCGTGGAGCCGGACGACGGCGGACCCGCGTTCCGGATCGGCGGGCGGCGCATGTCACGGCTCGCCGAACTGGTGGGGGAACGGCCGGCCACGGCGCCGGCGGCCGAGTGGCCGGGCTCGCCCGGCTGACCGCCGGGTGTCCGAAGCCGGACACCCGGCGACGGCTGCGCCGGGTGTACGCGATCGTCACAGTGACCCGCCTGTCGCCCTACCCACGGTGTACCGTGACGCCGTCCGGCAGGGTGCGGCCGGCGGTCGCCGGGAGGGCGGCCCGTTTGCCGCCCACGAAACCCGGAACGCGGACGGCGCGTTACGTTGGACATCCGGACCGCCTCTGGTCCGGGTGGCGCAACACGGCCCGAAGCGGGCATGGCGTAGGAGTGAGGTCGGGGAGAGACGTGCCGAGCAACGCTGGAACCACCCGTCTGGTCATCGTCGAGTCACCGGCGAAGGCCAAGACGATCTCGGGCTACCTCGGCCCGGGGTACGTCGTGGAGGCCAGCTTCGGCCACGTCCGGGACCTGCCCCGCAACGCCGCCGACGTCCCGGCGAAGTACAAGGGCGAGCCGTGGGCGCGCCTCGGCGTCGACGTCGACAACGGCTTCCACGCCCTCTACGTGGTGTCGCCCGACCGTAAGCAGCAGATCAGCAAGCTGGTGAAGCTGGCCAAGGAGGTCGACGAGATCTTCCTGGCGACGGATGAGGACCGCGAGGGCGAGGCCATCGCCTGGCACCTGGTGGAGACGCTCAAGCCCAAGGTGCCGGTCAAGCGGATGGTCTTCCACGAGATCACCAAGCCGGCCATCCAGGCCGCCGTGGCGAACCCCCGGGAGATCGACCGCGACCTGGTCGACGCCCAGGAGGCGCGGCGCATCCTCGACCGCCTCTACGGCTACGAGGTCTCGCCGGTGCTGTGGAAGAAGGTCATGCCGAAGCTGTCGGCGGGCCGGGTGCAGTCCGTGGCGACGCGGATCGTGGTCGAGCGGGAGCGCCAGCGGATGGCGTTCCGCACCGCTGAATACTGGGACATCCTGGCCACGCTCGCGGTGGCGAAGCCGGGCGAGGGCCCGCGCACGTTCAACGCCACGCTGGTCGCGCTGAACGGTGACCGGATCGCCACCGGCAAGGACTTCGAGCCGACCACGGGTCGTGTCCGGGCCGGTGCGGGTGTCGTCCACCTCGACGAGGGCGGGGCCCGGGGGCTGGCCGCGCGCCTGGCCGACCGGCCGTTCACCGTCACCCGGGTCGAGGAGAAGCCCTACCGCCGCCGCCCGTACGCGCCGTTCATCACCTCCACGCTCCAGCAGGAGGCGGCCCGCAAGCTGCGGTTCTCGTCGCAGCAGACGATGCGCACCGCGCAGCGCCTGTACGAGAACGGCTACATCACCTACATGCGTACCGACTCGGTGAACCTGTCCGAGACGGCCATCGCGGCCGCCCGTCGGCAGATCGTCGAGCTGTACGGCGAGCGCAGCGTGCCGCCGGAGCCGCGCCGCTATACCGGCAAGGTGAAGAACGCGCAGGAGGCGCACGAGGCGATCCGCCCGGCCGGAGACAACTTCCGCACCCCCGGCGAGGTGGCCAAGGAGCTGTCCGCCGAGGAGTTCAAGCTCTACGAGCTGATCTGGCGGCGCACCATCGCCTCGCAGATGACCGACGCGGTCGGCTCCAGCGTGTCGGTGCGCATCCGCGCCGTCTCCTCCGCCCAGGAGGAGGCCGACTTCGGCGCGACCGGCAAGACCATCACCGACCCGGGCTTCCTGCGTGCGTACGTCGAGTCCAGCGACGACGAGAACGCCGAGGCCGAGGACGCCGAGCGGCGGCTGCCCACGCTGGTCAAGGACCAGCCGCTGACCGCCGACGAGCTGGCTGCGCAGGGCCACCACACCCAGCCGCCCGCCCGCTACACCGAGGCGTCGCTGGTCAAGGCCCTCGAAGAGCTGGGCATCGGCCGGCCCTCCACGTACGCGTCGATCATGCAGACGATCCAGGACCGCGGGTACGTGGTGAAGCGCGGTCAGGCCATGATCCCGTCGTTCCTGGCGTTCGCGGTGATCGGGTTGATGGAGCGGCACTACCCGCGCCTGATCGACTACGACTTCACCGCCAGCATGGAGAACGAGCTGGACGAGATCGCCGGTGGTGACCATGCCGCCGTCGACTTCCTCACCTCCTTCTACTTCGGCAGCACAAACGGCACCGGCGACCAGGCCATCGCGCACGCCGGTGGCCTGAAGAAGCTGGTCACCGAGAACCTCAGCGAGATCGACGCGCGCAGCGTCAACTCCATCCCGCTGTTCACCGACGACGAGGGCCGCGAGGTCGTCGTCCGGGTCGGCCGGTACGGGCCGTACCTGCAGCGGGCGCTGCCCGGCTCGGCCTCGGGCCCGGCCTCGGCCGCGGGTGAGGGTGAGGGCGAGGAGAGCGGCTCGCAGGGCGACCGGGCGCCGATCCCGGAGGGCCTGGCGCCGGACGAACTGACCCCGGAGAAGGTGCACGAGCTGTTCCTGGGCGGCGGCGGTGAGCGCAAGCTCGGCGACGACCCGTCAACCGGCGAGCCGATCCTGCTCAAGTCCGGCCGGTTCGGCCCGTACGTGGCCAGCGGCGAGCGCAAGTCGTCGCTGCTGCGCTCGCAGACGCCGGACAGCCTCACCCTGGAGCAGGCGTTGCAGCTGCTGCGCCTGCCCCGGCTGATCGGCGTGGCCCCGGACGGTGCCGAGGTCGTCGCCAACAACGGCCGCTACGGCCCGTACGTCAAGCGCGGTGACGAGTTCCGCTCGCTGGACTCGGAAGACAAGATGTTCACCGTCACGCTGGACGAGGCGCTGGCGTTGCTGGCCGCCCCGAAGACGCGTCAGCGCCGGGCCGCCGCGCCGCCGCTGCGGGAGATGGGCAACGACCCGCTCACCGAGAAGCCGCTGGTGATCAAGGACGGGCGCTTCGGGCCGTACGTCACGGACGGCGAGTTCAACGCGTCGCTGCGGCGCGGGCAGACGCCGGAGGAGCTGACGCTGGAGCAGGCGTCGGAGATGCTGGCCGAGAAGCGCGCCAAGGGCCCGGCGCCGAAGAAGAAGGCCGCGAAGAAGGCCGCCCCGGCGAAGAAGGCGGCGGCTGCGAAGAAGACCACGGCGGCCAAGAAGACGACGGCCGCGAAGAAGACGACGGCCAAGAAGGCCGCCCCCAAGAAGGCGACCTCAACCCCGAACGAGTGATCTTGGTACGGAGGCGCCCCTGGAAGGGCGGGTCCGTACCAAGATCTCAGCCGGGCCAGCCTGAGGATCGCAGGGCGGCGCGCAACTGGGTCACGACGCGGGTCGGGTCGTTGCGGACGGCCCACGCGGGGAAGCGCAGGACCCGGTCACCGGTGGCCCAGACGTCGTTCTGCCGCTGCATGTCCGCCCAGGCGGTCTTCGGGTCGAGGTGCTGCCCACCGTCGATCTCGACGTGCACCCGCCACCGCTCGAACCAGACGTCCAGGTAGCGCCGCCGCCCGGTGGCGTCACGCCGGACGACCTGGAGGGACGGTTCGGGTAACCCGGCCCGCCGGACGAGATCGAGGAAGTCGATTTCGGCGAGGGAGTGAGCGCCGCCGGCCGCGTCCGTGGCGGTCGCCAGGATCAGCCGGCGCCGACGTGCGCGAGGGAGCCGCTCCAGCACCCGATGCAGGTCGTCGCCCCAGACCAGGCGTTGCTGGAAGCCTGCCGCGATGACAGCCCGTGCCTCCTCGTCGGTCGCCGCCCACTGTGCCGCGTCGACGAGCGAGCGGGCCGGCATGGTCCGGCGGGGCTTGCCGACGTCCAGCACGTCCTCCGGCGGCAGTGCGGTGGTGCGATGGATCCGCACACCCGGTGGCAGGGTTCGCGTCTGATGCCGGGCCGGCAGCAGCAGATGCACCAGCCGGCTCTCGTAGCGCCGCAGGCCCCATGCCTGGGCCGCGGTGAGTCCACCCAGCGTCGCTGCCGGTCCCGCCGCGAGCACCGCCACCCAACGCCACTCTTTCGGACCCACCGGCCCGTTGTGGGTGACGTAGACGCGCCGGTGCGCCTGCCGCCAGCGCCCGCTGCCCAGCCGGTGCCGGATCGCCTTCTCGGACAGGAACCGTCGAGCCTGCGTCGCTTCGAGCACCCGTTCCTGATGGAACAGCAACCAGCTCAACTCGTCCGCGTCATCCCCCGGCATCTCCACACATGAATCTCACCCGCTGTCCCGTCGTCCCTGCTGCCCCTGTGGACAGCCGCCGAGATCTTGGTACGGGAACGCCCCTCCAGGGGCGCCCTCGTACCAAGATCTTCAGCTGCCCAGGACCTGGGACAAGTACGGGTTCTGGAAGATGCGGGACGGGTCCAGGCGGGTGCGGACGGACTGGAAGTCCGCGAACCTCGGGTAGGCGGTGGCCAGCGACTCCGCGTCTCGCCAGTGCAGCTTGCCCCAGTGCGGCCGGCCGCCCAACTCCGCCGCCACCTCCTCGAACGCGCGGAAGTACGGCTCGTACGGCATGCCCACGTACTGGTGCACGGCGATGTACGCCGAGTCCCGCCCGTACGAGTGGGACAGCCAGATGTCGTCGGCGGCGGTGAACCGGACCTCGACCGGGAACAGCACCTTGAACGGCAACCGGTCCACGATCCGGCGCAACTCCGCCAGCGCGGTGGGCAGCGCCTCGCGTGGCAGGCCGTACTCCATCTCCACGAAGCGGACCCGGCGCGGCGTGCAGAACACCCGGTCGGAGCGGCCGGTGTAGGTGCGTTCGGTGAGCGCGCGTGCGGAGACGGCGCTGATCGTGGGTGCGAGGGCGGGCACGGCGCGGCCGAGGCGGCAGGCCCCGGCGAAGACGGTGTTGGAGAGGAACTCGTCGTCCAGCCAGCCGCGCCAGCCGGGCAGTGGCTGGTCGTCGGCGGGTACCCGGTCGTTGGTCTTGACCTGCACCCGGTCGGTGTACGGGAACCAGTAGAACTCGGCATGGTCGTGCGCGTCGTAGAGGCCGGGCAGGTCGTCGAGCACCTCGGCGAGCGGGGCCGGGCGTTCGTGTGCGCGCAGCACGAAGGCGTCCACGCAGCGCAGCGTGACCTCGACCAGCACGCCGACCGCGCCGAGCCCGACCCGGGCGGCGTCGAACACGTCACGGTTCTCCTCGGCCGAGCAGCGCAGCACCTCGCCGGTGCCGGTGACGAGCGTCAGCCCGACCACGAAGGTGGACAGGCAGCCCAGTTTCGCCCCGGTGCCGTGGGTGCCGGTGGAGAGCGCACCGGCAATGGTCTGGGCGTCGATGTCGCCCAGGTTCGGCATGGCGAGGCCGTGCCCGGCGAGCAGTTCGTTGAGCGTGTGCAACGTCATCCCGGCCGGTACGGTGACCAGGCGGCGCGCCACATCGACTTCGACGTCCGTCTCCAGCGCGGCGAGGTCGATCCGGTGCCCGTCGGCGACGGCGGTGGCGGTGAAGGAGTGGCCGCTGCCGGTGGCCCGGATGGTCCGGCCCGCCGCCGCGGCCTGGCGCACCGCCTCGGCTACGTCGGAGACGCTGTGCGGGCGCACGGTGAGGAGCGCGGTGCTGTGCTGGTTGCCGGCCCAGTTGGACCAGGTGGCGGTGGTACCGGTCATCGCGGCCACTCCTCGACATGAATATGAACTGAATTCATATCAGGAACGTTGTGCCTGGTAAATACCGCAATCGAGCCCGGCTCGTTGTACCGGTAGTCACAGACTCGTGACGTGCAGATATGTTCATCCGTCGAAGGGGGGTGGCGCCGAGTGTCCACACCAGCCGCCACGACCGGGCCGCTGCGTCGGGTACCGGTGCAGGGTCGAAGTGTCGCGCGGGTCCAGCGGATGCTGGACGCCTGCGCCGAGCTCGTCGACGAGGTGGGGTACGAAGGGCTGACCACGACCCTGCTCGCCGAGCGTGCCGAGGTGGCGATCGGGTCGGTCTACCAGTTCTTCCCGGACAAACGGGCGATCGTGCAGGCGCTGACGCTGCGCACCATGGAGTCCTACCTCCAGCGGCTCGACGAGCGGTTCTCCTCGGACGACCTGACCCACTGGTGGGACGGCGTCGACGCGGCGATCGACGAGTACATCTCGATGCACCGCACCGTCCCCGGCTTCCGTACCCTGCACTTCGGCGACGTGGTCGACCTGCACCTGCTGGACGACCAGCGGGACAACAACGGGGTCATCGCGGAGCAGCTCGCCCGCGTCCTCACCGAGCGTTTCGGCCTGGCCGGGGTGCCCGACCTGCGGTTCCACCTGGAGGTCGCGGTGGAGGCCGCTGATGCCCTGATCAAGCTGGCCTTCCGCCGCCGCACCGACGGCGACGAGCGGGTGCTGGTCGAGGCGAAGGCGCTCATCCGGGAGTACCTGCATCGGCAGGTGAACGCCCCCACGGAGGCCGCCCACCAGGGCTGAGCGGCACGCCGAGCGGCGGGTTCCCGGGTGCGCCGGGGCCCGCCGTCGTCACGTGGTGGGGCAGAGCCGCGGGGCGGCTCAGAGGAAGGCGTGCCCCTCGCCCCGGTAGGTCGGCACGGTGGCGACCACCGCGTCCCCCTCGATCAGGTGCACCTCGTTGACGTGCTCGCACAGCTCGCCCGCCTTGGCGTGGCGGAACCACACCCGGTCGCCGACGCGCAGGTTGTCGGCGGCCTTCCCGGCCAGCGGGGTCTGCACCTCGCCGGCGCCCTCCGCGCCGAGCAGCTTCAACCCGTCCGGCAGCCAGGGCCGCGGCAGCCGGCTGTCCGCCGCCGGGCCGGAGGCGATCCAGCCGCCGCCGAGCACCGTGGCCAGCCCGGGCGCCGGGCGGCGGACCACCGCGCAGGCGAAGAACGCCGCCGGGGTCGGCTGCCAGGCACGGTACGCGTCGAACAGCGTCGGCCCGTACAGGCCGGAGCCCGCGGTGACCTCGGTGACCGCGGGGTCCGCGCTGGTGGCGGCCACGCTGCCGGTGCCGCCGCCGTTGACGAACTCCAGGTCGGCGTGCTCGCGTACCGCACCGACCGCGGCCGAGCGGCGCGCGAGCAGTTCCCGGTACGACCCGCGCTGCGCGACCCGGATCGCCGAGCCGAGCATCGCCTGTCCGGGTGGTGCGTCGCCGAGGCCGGCGATCTGTGCCTCGTACGACATCAGGCCGACCAGCCGGAAGCCCGGCCGGCCGGCGACGGCGGCGGCGAGCGCGCCGGCCGCCGTGGCGCTGTGCACCGGGGAGCGGCGCACGCCGACGTGCACCCGGCCGCCGAGTGGGCGCCAGGAGGCGTCCAGGTCGAGGCAGATCCGCAGCGCGGGGCGGCGCGCGGGCGGGCACACCGCGTCGATCAGGTCGAGCTGTGCGGTGTCGTCGATCATCAGCGTCACCGCGTCGGCGAGCGCGGGGTCGGCGGCCAGGTCGGTGAGGCCGCCCCGGTGGGCCGTCGGGTACGCCACGAGCACGTCGTCGCTGACCCCGGAGCGGACCAGCCACAGCGCCTCGGGCAGCGTGAAGGCCATCACGCCGTGCCACCCGGGCCGCTTGAGCGCCCGGGTCAGCAGCTCGCGGACGCGTACCGACTTGCTCGCCACGCGCAGCGGCTTGCCGCCGGACCGGCCGGCGAGCGCCTCGGCGTTGGCGTCGAACGCGGTGAGGTCGACCACCGCGTACGGCGGGTCGAGGTGAGCGGTCGCCCGGTCGAGACGATCGCGAGTTTTGTCACGGTCGATGGCCACGTCTGCACGCTAACTGTCTGGACGGCAATGCGAAATACCCTCGCGTCTGTCCGGGCTGCGGGCGGTGGTCCCGGCGGCCTAGGCTCGGCGAGCAGGTGAATGTCGCGGGGGACGACCCTTCCTGCGCGACTAGAGTGTTCCACCGGGGATGCCCAGACCTGGGCCGGCACGTGGAGGTACGGCCATCGAAAGCCAGAACAACGGCGAGTCGCCCGGCGTGTCGTCGCCCGGGACAGCCGCCGACCACTCCGGCGTCGCCGCGATCCGCTCGGTGCTGCGCATCCGGCCGTTCCGCAGGCTGTGGATCGTGCTCAGCGCGGCCTCCTTCGGCGACTGGCTCGGCCTGCTCGCCACCGCGCTGTTCGCCGCCTCCCAGGTCTCCGGCAGCACCGCCCAGGGCGCCGCGTTCGGTGGCGTGACCGCGATCCGGCTGCTCCCGGCGCTGGTGCTCGGCCCGGTGGCCGGTGTGTTCGCCGACCGGTTCGACCGCCGGTGGACGATGGTCATCTGCGACCTGCTGCGCTTCGTGCTGTTCGCCTCGATCCCGCTGTACGCGCTCACCGGCGCCGCGGGCGGGCTGGTGGTCGGCTGGGCGCTGATCGCCACCTTCCTGATCGAGTCGATCACGTTGATGTGGATCCCGGCCAAGGAGGCGGCGGTCCCCAACCTCATCCCGCGTACCCGGCTGGAGGCGGCGAACCAGCTCACGCTGATCACCACGTACGGCCTCACGCCGGTCGCGGCGGCCATCGCCCTTGCCGTGCTGGACCGCGGCGTCCGCGGCGCGGTCGGCGGCGACCTGCCCGACTGGGCCGAACCCGCACAGCTCGCGCTCTGGTTCAACGCCTTCTCCCGGCTGGCCACCGCGCTCGTGGTGGCGTTCGGGATCAAGGAGATCAGCCACGCCCAGCGCGGCGAGGCCGAGCGCTCCGAGCAGAGCATGTTCCGGCAGTTCTCCGAGGGCTGGAAGTACATCGGCAAGACCCCGCTCGTCCGCGGCCTGGTGCTGGGCATCTTCGGTGCGTTCGCCGGCGGCGGCATCGTGGTCGGCACCGCCAAGTTCTTCGCCAACTCGCTCGGCGCCGGTGACGCCGCGTTCTCGCTGCTCTTCGGCGCGATCTTCGTCGGCCTGGCGCTCGGCATCGGCCTCGGGCCGATGATCGTGCGGGACATGTCCCGCCGCCGCTGGTTCGGCATGAGCATCGTGCTCGCCAGCGCCTCGGTGCTGGTGCTCGCGTTCGCCATCCACCTGTCGATGGCCATCCTCGGCGCGATCCTGGTCGGTGCGGGCGCCGGCATGGCGTTCCTGGCCGGCACCACGCTGCTCGGCGGCGAGGTGGCCGACGAGGTGCGCGGCCGGGTCTTCGCGGTGGTGCAGATCGGCACCCGGCTGGTGCTGATCCTGGCCATCGCGCTGAGCAGCCTCCTGGTCGGCGTCGGTGGCTCCCGCCAGCTCACCATCGCCGACCTGGGCATCTCCATCTCCTCCACCCGCCTGCTGCTGCTCGCCGCCGGCGCGGCCGGCATCATCGCCGGAATCAGCGCGTTCGGCCAGATGGACGACAAGAAGGGCGTACCGGTCCTCGCCGACCTCTGGGGCTCGATCCGGGGCCGCCCGCTGATGCCGGCCGAGCCGTTCGTCTCCAGCGGCCTGTTCGTGGTCTTCGAGGGCGGCGAGGGCGCCGGCAAGTCCACCCAGCTCGCTCAGCTCGCCGACCGGCTGCGCGCGCAGGGCCGCGACGTGGTGGTCACCCGCGAGCCGGGCGCCACGCCGGTCGGCGAGCGGATCCGCTCCCTGGTGCTCGGCACCACCCCCGGCGAGGCGCCGTCGCCGCGCGCCGAGGCGCTGCTCTACGCCGCCGACCGGGCGCACCACGTGGCCACCGTCGTCCGCCCGGCGCTCGTACGTGGTGCTGTGGTGATCAGCGACCGGTACGTCGACTCGTCGCTCGCCTACCAGGGCGCCGGCCGGACGCTTCCGGTGGACGAGGTCTCCTGGCTCTCGTCCTGGGCCACCGGCGGCCTCAAGCCCGACCTGGTGGTGCTGCTCGACGTCGAGCCGCGTACCGGCCTGAGCCGGGTCGAGGACCGCGCCGAGGGCACCGACCGGCTGGAGGCCGAGTCGCTGACGTTCCACGAGCGGGTCCGGTACGCCTTCCTCGACCTCGCCGCCGGCGACCCGAAGCGCTACCTGGTGCTCGACGCGTCCCGCCCGATCGACGAGACCGCCGACGCGGTCGCCCGCCGGGTGGGCGAGCTGCTCGCCGATCCGGCCGGCATCGTGCACCCCCGTCCGGCGCAGGGCCCGGACACCTCGGTCCAGCCCGAGTTATCCGACGCGGAGCTGGTGACGATGGAGCAACCCCGACGATGACCGACGTCTTCGGCGATCTGGTCGGGCAGAACGAGGCGGTGGCCATGCTGCGGCGGGCCGCCGCCTCGGCCGCCGCCCTGCTGCGTGCGCCGGTGACGTCCCCCGCGGGCGGGTACGACGACCTCGACGCGCTCGCCGAGGAGCACGACGGCGAGCCCGGCTCGGCCGCGCCGGCCGACCCGGGCGGCGGCATGACCCACGCCTGGATCTTCACCGGGCCGCCCGGATCGGGCCGCTCGGTGGCCGCCCGCGCCTTCGCCGCCGCGCTGGAGTGCGTGCACGGCACCGGCTGCGGCACCTGCCCCGGCTGCCACACCACGCTCGCCGGCACCCACGCGGACGTCCGTCTCGTGGTTCCCGAGGGCCTCTCCATCGGCGTCAACGAGATGCGCGCGCTGGTGCTGCGGGCGGCCAGCGCGCCGTCCGGCGGCCGGTGGCAGATCGTGATCATCGAGGACGCCGACCGGCTCACCGAGGCCGCCGGCAACGCGCTGCTCAAGGCGATCGAGGAGCCGCCGCCGCGTACCGTCTTCCTGCTCTGCGCCCCGTCCACCCACCCGGACGACATCTCCGTGACCATCCGGTCGCGCTGCCGCGTCGTACCGCTGCGGCAGCCGCCGCCCGCAGCGGTGGCCGAGGTGCTGGTCCGCCGCGACGGGGTTGCGCCGGACGTGGCCGAGTGGGCCGCCGCGGCGGCGCAGGGGCACGTGGGCCGGGCCCGGCGGCTGGCCCGCGACCCGGAGGCCCGGCAGCGGCGCGACGCGGTGCTGGCCGTACCGCGTCGGCTGACCGGCGTGGGCGCGGCGTTCGACGCGGCCTCGGCGCTGATCGAGGCCGCCGAGGCGGAGGCCGCCGCCTCGGTCGCGGAGATCGACGAGGCGGAGCGTACGGCGTTGCAGACCGCGCTCGGCGCGGGCGGCACCGGCCGGGGCGCGGCCGGCGCGATGCGCGGCGCGGCCGGTCAGCTCAAGGACCTGGAGAAGCGGCAGAAGTCGCGGGCCACCCGCGCCCAGCGGGACGCGCTCGACCGGGCCCTTGTCGACCTGGCCGGGTTCTACCGGGACGCGCTCGTCATGGCGCTGCGGGCGCCGGTCGCCCCGGTGCACACCGACACCGCGTCGCTCGCCGGTGCGGGCGCGCAGAAGTGGGACGCCGAGGGCTCGCTGCGCCGCCTGGAGGCGGTGCTGGAGTGCCGCGCGGCGATCGAGGCCAACGTCAAGCCGCGGATCGCGGTGGAGGCGATGATGCTGGCCCTCTGGCGCGGCTGAGCCGGCCCCTTCCGCACTGTCCACAGGGCATCGACACGCGCGATTGGCGTGCGGTACGGTCCGGTGATGCCGCGGTGACCGAGGCGGCACGCTCAGTGAAGGCCGGACCGGCCGGGAGGAGTCCGCCGATGCCGCGGGGCGAGATCGACGAGGCCTGGATCGAGGAGGCGGTGCGGCGCTACCGCCGGATCGAGAACCTGCAGGCCGAGTTCGACCAGGCGGTCGCGACGGTCGAGGTCACCGTCCGCTCACCCGACGGGCTCGTCGAGGTGGTGGTGACCGCCGGCGGGCGCATCACCGACGTGCGCTTCCTCGGCCCGCTGCACCACCGCAGCCCGCGCGACGTCGCCGGTTCGGTGCAGGCCGCGGTGACCGCCGCCGCCGACGCGGCGCAGTGGGCGCGGGAGAAGCTGCACAACGAGACGTTCGCGGCCTACCGGCCGCTGGCGGGGGCCTGACATGGAGACGCTGCGTGCCCTGGCCGCCCGTCTCGACGAGGCCGGCGCTACCCTCGCCACCCTCGCCCGCACGGTGCCCGCCACCGACCCGCCGCATCCCGCATTCGGCGCGCACGCCACCGGCCGCCCCGGCGAGGTGGGCCGCGCACTGCACCGCCAGTGGACGCTTGCCACAGCCGACCGGGCGCGCGAGGCGCAGGCCGCCGCCGTCCGGCTCGCCGCCGCCGCGGCGGCGCTGCGCAGCGCCGCCGACCGCTACGCCGCCGCCGACGACGCGGTCGCCCGGCGGCTGGCCCGGGAGGCCTGATGGACGCGCTCGACCGCCTCGCCGAGCCGGGGCTCGACCTGCTCGCCCGCGTCGACACGCTGCTGGCCGCCGGCGCGCCCGAGGGGCACCGGCTCTGGCCGCTGCTGCGCCGCATGCAGGTGCTCCCCGGCGCGGCCGTGCGCGAGTTCCTCGACCTGCATCCCGCGCCGCTGACCGGCGCCGGCCACGCCGTGCGCCGGCTCGTCCGGGGGTACGACGACACCTGCGCCCTGCTGGCCGACCAGGTCGCCTGGTCCGGTGCCGCCGCGTCGGCGTACGACGAGGCACGTGCCGCCCTGCTGCGGCACCTGGACGAAGGCCCGGACAGCCTGGTCGGGCGGCTGGAGTCGACGGCGGGCTACGCCGACGCGCTGGCCGGCTGGGTGGAGGGCAGCCGGGCCGCGCTGGCCCGGGCGCTGGCCGAGGTGCTCGGCTCGGCCGAGGCGGTCGCGGTGCACGCGGCGACGAGGCCCGGCGCCGAGGCCGGACGGGCCGGGGCGTCCGCCGCGGCCGAGATCGCGACGAGGATCCTGGGTGTGCTCGGGGTGGCCTATGACGGTGCCGAGACGCTGCTACGCCAGTGGGGGCCGAGCCTGGCCGAGACACAGTGGCGGGACCGCGCCATTACCGGCCCGCGCTACGGCGGCACCACCCGGATCGGCTACTGACGGTCCACGGCGCCGCGCGCCGATCCGGCCGTGGCCGGGTGACGGCGGCGACGCCGTGGCCTTCCCCTGCACCCCCCGCAGGTATGCCTTCACTCAACGCGCCCGGGCGGTGTTTGTCAGGAGCCCCACGCAGATTCAGCCGTCCGGGCGAGGCGATGGGGCCGGTTCGGCCGGGTCGACGACAATGATCGCTGCGGTGGGTGACCGGGCGGCGACAGGTGCGCCGTGCGGCGGTCGTCGATCCGCGTAGGGTGTGGCGTATGGGCATGCTCTGCGCGGTCAGCTTCAACCGGTACGGGCGCCTCTACTACCTCGACCCGGGCGAGCTGCGCCCGCAGGTGGGCGACCGGGTGCTGGTGCCCACCGACGAGGGGCCCGAGGTGGCCGAGTGCGTGTGGGCCGCGCAGTGGGTCAGCGAGGACACCGACAGCTTCCCGAAACTGGTCGGGATCGCCGGCGACGACGACCTGCGCCGCGACGAGACGCTGCGCCGACGCAAGGCCGAGGCGAAGGTCGCCGCCAAGCGGCTGATCCGCGAACACGGCCTGCCGATGAAGGTGGTTGCCGTCGACCACGTCCTGGCCACGCCGGAGAACGGCAGTGACCGCACCACCATCTACTTCACCGCGCCGCACCGCGTCGACTTCCGCTCGCTGGTCCGCGACCTGGGCGCCACGCTGCACTGCCGGGTCGAGCTGCGGCAGCTCTCCGCCCGCGACTCCGCCCGGGTGCAGGGCGGCATCGGCTCCTGCGGGCGCGACCTGTGCTGCGCCACGTTCCTGACCGACTTCGAGCCGGTGACCATCCGGATGGCGAAGGACCAGGACCTGCCGCTCAACCCGCTGCGCATCTCGGGGGCGTGCGGGCGGCTGATGTGCTGCCTCAAGTACGAACACCCGCTGTATCAGAAATTCCAGGAGTCGGCCCCGGCGGTCGGCAGCCGGGTGTCCACACCGCAGGGCGAGGGCAAGGTGGTCGGCCACAGTGTCCCGCGCGACGCGGTGACGGTCCGGCTGGACGCGGACGGCTCCCGCTCGATGTGCTCCCGCGCGTCGGTCTGCGGCCCCAGGCAGGCCCACGACCAGCACTACCCCCAGCCCTGACCCGCTGCCTCTCCTCCCGCCCCGGTCTTTCTCCGTCGATCATGAAGTTAGCGGTCGAAATGGTGATCGACTTCGCCGCCAACTTCATGATCGACGGAGTGAGGTCCGGTGTGTGCCGGGTGGGGTCAGCGGATGACGATGGGGGGTTCGGCGAGGCGGGGGGTCAGCGGGGTCTTCGGGGTCAGCCAGGAGGCGGTGGGGGACTGGTCGGGGTTCAGCTGCCAGTCGTGGGACACCTTGTCGACGGCGATCGGATAGATCGTCAGCGTGCCGTCCCTGTCGATCCGGAACCGCAGGAACGCCTTCGAGTCCTCGATGCCCTGCGCCGCGAACAACTCGTTCAGGTTCACCCCGAACGCGCCCGCCACCAGCAGGTAGAGCGCGACGAGCTGGCTGGCCACCAACCCGCTCACCGGCCCGTAGAGCACCACCGCGGCGACCGCCGGCATCGGCCACGGCCAGTCGTAGAACGGCAGCTGCAACCAGACCCACGTGCCCCCGGCGGCGAGGGCGATCTGGGCCAGCCCGTGCGTCACCCCGAGGATCCAGTGCCGGGCGTGCCGTTTCCCGCCCGCCGTCGGTGGCTTGGCGAAGAACACCGCACCCATCATCGCCACCACCAGCATGATCGCCAGCGGTACGCTGAACAGCCGCTGCTCGGTGGTGCCCACCCGCTGCACCGCCACCCCGGCCATCGCCAGCATCAGCAGCGTGTGCAGGGTGCCGAGCAGCGTGGTGAAGCCCGGGTTGCGGAACGGCAGCCGGGCGAAGATCCCCCAGCCGTACCGGCGGGAACGGGCCTTGTCCGGGTAGCGCGCGGCCAGGTTGTACTCCTGGGTGTTGCTGGCCCGGCGGGTCAGCGTGTCACGCGGCGGCACTTCAAGCTTCTCGGGCAGCCGGTGCGTGGGGTAGAGGTAGGCGCCGCCACCGCCGCACGTGATGAGCTGCCGGTCCGTCCCGGCATAGCGGGCGTAGTGGTGCAGGTCGCCGGAGATCAGCACCCGCACCTGCGCCCCGGTCGGTGCGACGAGGGTACGGATGAAGTAGTCGATCGAGTCGTACGCGTTGGGGTGGTCGACGGCCTTGACCCACGTCGGCGCCGGCACCGCCAGGATCACCTTGGACTCCGGGGTGAGCTTGCGGGCCACCTCGTCGAAGTAGGTGAGCTGCGGGTCGTCCAGGTACGAGCCGGACTGGTCGTCGAGGCCGAGCAGCCACCAGCCGGCCGGCAGCTCGACAGCGAAGTACGAGCGGGACTGGCCGGTGCCCCAGCCCCCGAAGTGCCGGTCCCGGGTACGTACGAACAGGCGCAGGAACGCGGTCAGCCCGTCGTACCAGTCGTGGTTACCCGGCACCGCGAACAGCGTCGGCTGCTCCGGCGGGGCGACAGGCAGCGCCGACTGGTACGGGCCCTTGCAGCGGTCCTCGTACGCCTCGTAGCCCGCCGCCGGGTAGACCTGGTCGCCGCCCATCACCAGCGTCTGCGCGCGGGGGAGGCGATGCCCGTCCACCGTCAGTTCCGGCTGGGCGAGCAGGTACGCCACCGAGTACGTGGCGTCGAAGCCGTCACCCAGGTCGGCCACGTAATCGAGCCAGAGCCCGCCGTCCGGCCCGACCTGCCGGAACGTGCCGTCGCCGAACGCGTTCTGCAACTCGCGCTTGTCCAGGTACGCCCCGAACAACATGGCCAGCAACGTCCGCAGGCCGGTGCTGATCAGCAGCAGCGGCGCGAGCCAGGGCACCGGCCGGCGCGGGGTGAAGCCCAGCTCCCGGGGGTCGATGCTGCGTGGGCGGCGGGTGGCCCGCTCGCCGGGATGCGCCTCGGGAGCCGGTGGTCGCGGCGGTTCGTCGGTCACCCGCCGCAGGGTAGTCCGGACCGGGCGCGAAGTCTCTCCCGTGGCGGGGCGGATGTGGCCCGGTGTCCGGGTTCGGCGACGGGGGGATCCGGTTCGGCTTCCGGCGGGGCGTGCCGTACACTTGACGATCGTTGCCGCCTTAGCTCAGTCGGCTAGAGCGACGCACTCGTAATGCGTAGGTCGACGGTTCGATTCCGTCAGGCGGCTCGGTACAGAAGCCCAGGTCATCGGCCTGGGCTTCGCCGTTTCCGAGGGCCGATCATCCCTCCGCCGACGGGGTGCCGGTCCGCGAACGCGGCCGGCCGACCAGGCCGGCGGCAGCCGCCCAGGCCAGCAGTACGCCCATGGTCAGGCCGGGCGGCAGGTACCAGAACGTGAGGAAGCCGGCCGGTGGCGTCAACGGCAGTGCCGCGACGAGCGCCCACGCGACGCGGCGTGGCAGCACACCGCGACGCAGCCCTTGCAGGCCACACCAGACGGTGCCCACCAGCGCCGTCAGCAGGGCCAGGAGGTCGAAAATCCACCCGTACCCGGGGCTGTTGTATTCCAGGCCGATCGCGATGGCCGCGGCGAGGAGCCCGTAACGCGTGAGGCGCCGGGGCGTCGCGGTGGCGTGGCCGGTCACCGTCCAGACGAGCGGCAGCGCCAGCAGCACCGACACGAAGAAGGGCCCACGCCAGATCCACGCGGGCTCCCCACCGTCGAACAACGGCAGGTTCTCGGCCATCCATCGCGCCGGAGCGGGGAGAGAGCTGACGGCTCGGCCGCCGCCGACCTCCCACTGCGTGGCCATCGCGGCGCCGAGCACCGCGGCGACCAGCGGCGCGAGAATCGCAAGGGCGCGCCGCCAGCGGGCGACCGCCCACTTAGCCTCGACACCGGGCGTGCCGGTGCGATCGGGTACGTGCCGCGGATGCTCCTGTCGCATCGGATGATCGTCCCCGCGCTGCTCGGAAATCCCATCAGGAGAACAGTCGGGATCACCAGTAGCGTTTCGGCTGTAGACGCGGTTACGAGGCCGCCCGTGCTCTTCTGCCCGGAGCGGGCAGTTCGGCGGCGACCGTGCCCAGCAGCGCCAGGGCCTGCGCCGAACGACTGCCGGGCTCGGCCTGGTAGACGACCATCTGCTGGCCGGTCGCGCCCGCGACGGTGAGGGAGTCGTACGTGAGGGTCAGCTCGCCGACGTCGTGATGGTGGAACAGCTTCGCCTCGTGCGTCTTTCCCCGTACGTCGTGGCGGGCCCACAGCCGGCGGAACTCCGGACTCTTCAGCGATAGTTCCCCGACTAGTTCGGTGAGCCGCGCGTCGTCGAGCATGTCGGCTGCGGCGGCCCGCAGCGCGCCCAGGCTGGACCGCGCGACCCGGTCCCAGTGGGGATAGAAGGAGCGGGCCGCCGGGTCGAGGAAGACGAACCGGACGAGGTTGGGCTCGTCGGCCTCGAACAGCTTGGCGAACAGGGCGCGTCCGAGCCGGTTGGCAGCAAGCACGTCCATCCTGCGGTCGATGATCAGCGCGGGTGTGTGCAACCAGCCGTCCATCAGGCGCAGCAGGCTCGGCCGGACGGTCTCCCGCGTACCCCGGCGGACAGGCTTGCGGCCGATCCTGGCCAGCAGGTGCAGATGCGCCGTCTCCTCGGCGTCGAGTCCGAGGGTGCGGGCCAGGGCGTTCAGCATCTGTTCCGACGGATGCTGTTCCCGCCCCTGCTCCAGGCGCGCGTAGTAGTCGGTGCTGACCCCGGACAGCTGGGCGACCTCCTCGCGCCGCAGACCCGGCGTGCGGCGCCGGCCCGAGGAGACGATGCCGGCCTCCGCCGGACTGGTCGTCTCACGCCGGGCACGCAGGAACTCGCCGAGCGGATTGCTGCCGTCCACCACCCCAACATAACCGCGGCCGACCGGCCGCCAGGAGCCTCAGCCGGGGTGTGACGCACCCTGGTTGCAGCAGGCCGTACTCCGCACCGTGGAGTCATGGAATCCACACAGAAGGTCGTTCTGGTCACGGGCGCGAGCAGCGGGATCGGTGAGGCGACCGCGCTGCGTCTGGCCGCCGAGGGGCACGCCGTGGTCGCGGGCGCGCGGCGCGGCGAGCGGCTCGCCGCGCTCGCCCAACGGCACGACAACATCAGGGTACGGCGGCTCGACGTGGCCGACCGTGAGGACGTCGCGGCGTTCGTCGGCAGCGCAGTGGCTGAGTTCGGGCGGGTCGACGTGCTCGTCAACAACGCGGGTCTGATGCCGTTGTCCCGGCTCGACGCCCTGCTGGTGGACGAGTGGGACCGGATGATCGACGTCAACGTCCGGGGTCTGCTGCACGGCATCGCGGCCGTCCTACCGGTCTTCCAGCGGCAGGGCAGCGGCCACCTGATCACCGTCGCCTCCGTCGGCGCGCACGAGGTGGTGCCGACCTCCGCGGTGTACTCGGCGACGAAGTTCGCCGCGTGGGCGATCACCGAGGGTCTGCGCCTGGAGGCCGACCCGAGCCTGCGGGTCACCACGATCACGCCCGGCGTCGTCGAGTCGGAGCTGGCCGAGTCGATCACCGACCCGGTGGCCCGGGAGGCGATGCGGGAGTACCGCCGGAACGCGATCTCGCCGGACGCGATCGCGCGAGCCATCTCGTACGCCGTCGGCCAGCCGGCGGACGTGGACGTCAACGAGATCATCATCCGTCCGACCCGGCAGCGAGGCTGACATGTCCGGCACCAACCACCGCAAGGCCGCCACCGTCTTCCTGACGGCGGCGCTCACCGCCTGCGGGACGGAGACGCCGCCCCCATCCCGGTCCGCGCCGGCCACGACGCAGGCGCGGCCCCCGGCCTCCGGAACCGTCCATCCGTACGTCGGGATGTGGGTCACCGCCGACGGCTACATCCGGCAGGAGCTGCTGCCCGACGGCCGGTACGACGAGGCGCGTGGCGACCGGGCGAGCGCCTACACCGGCCGGTACGAGGTGACCGGCGAGCACATCGACTACTGGGACGACAGCGGGTTCACCGCCGATGGCCGCTTCGACGGCGACGTCCTGCACCACGGCGGCTACCTGTTCTACCGGGAGGGCAGCGCTGCCCACCGGCAGGCGGTCTCGCAGCGGGCGTCCACTCGCCCGTCCGGATAGGGGAGCGCGCCGACCGACAGGGGAGCGCCGGGCGCCCCGGTGGCGGCGCCCGCTACCGGCGCCCGGCCCGCTGCCGGGCGGCCTCGTAGAGCGCCACCGTCCCGGCCGCCGCCGCGTTCAGCGAACTCGCCGCCCCCACGATCGGGATGCGCACCATCCGGTCGCTCGCCTCCTGCCAGCCCTTGCTGAGTCCGTGCGTCTCGTTGCCGATGAGCAGGAGAGTGGGGCCGGTCAGGTCGTGCTCGGCGACGTCGACGTCCCCGTGTTCGTCCGTACCGATGATCTGGACCTGCGGAAGTCCGTCCGCGCGCACGGCGGCGACCCAGTCCAGGACTTCGCGGTGACTGGCGACGCGCACCACCGGTACGGCGAACAGCGAGCCGGTGCTGGCCCGGACCGCCTTGGGGTCGTACGGGTCGGCGGCGTGGCCCGTGATGATCACGCCGGACGCGCCGAAGGCGTCGGCGGAGCGGACCAGCGTGCCGATGTTGCCAGGGGTCTTGGGGCGGTCGAAGACCACCACGAGCATCGCCGGCCCGACCGGGATGCGGACGAGGTCGTCGGTGGGCTGCGCCACCACGGCGAGCAACTCGGGGGACTCCTCGTCCTTGCCGCTCAGTTCCCGCATCAGCTCCGGCGCGAGCGCGACCCGCCGGGCGTCGGCGCGGTCGAGCAGGTCACGACACCAGCGGGACAGCGGCTGCCGGTCCGGGTACAGGAGCGCGCGGATCTCCCAGCCCTGCTCCAGGGCCACGGTGATCGGGCGTACCCCCTGGACCAGGAACTCCCCGGACCGCTGCCGCTTGGTGCGGTTGGTCAGCAGCGCCTGCCACTGCTGGAAGCTCGCGTTGCGGGTGGTGATCGTCAGGGTCTTCGCCACGCAGCCGATTCAACCGCATCGGGGTCGGCGGCCACGCGGCGGTGAGGCGTACGACGCGGCGCGATTGTCCCGCCGAGTGACCAGCCGCTATCGTTCCCTCGCCCCCAGCCGCAGAGTTTGAGGATCGCGATGACTTCCCCGCCGTTGACGAAGGTTGCCGATCGGGAAGGCTCACCCTCCGAGGAGCCGGGCGGTACGGCGACCACGCGCGAGCCGGGCAAGGAGGCGACGCCGAGCCGGTTCCGGGCCGACGTCGCCGGGCTCCGGGCCGTCGCCGTGGGGCTGGTGCTGCTCTACCACGCCGGGCTGCCGTTCATCCCCGGTGGTTTCGTCGGCGTCGACGTCTTCTTCGTGATCTCCGGTTTCCTCATCACCGGGCAGCTCATCTCCGAGATCGAGCGCAGCGGCCGGGTCTCGCTGATCGGCTTCTACGCGCGCCGGGCCAAGCGCATCCTGCCCGCCGCCACCGTGGTGCTGGCGGCCACCGCCGTCGCGGTCCGGCTGTTCGTACCCCGGGGTGAGTGGCAGGTCGTCGGCGGTGACATCGCCGCCGCGGCGACGTACATCGTGAACTGGCGCTTCGCCGACCGCGCGGTCGACTACCTGGCCGAGGACGTCGCGCCGTCGCCGGTCCAGCACTTCTGGTCGCTCGCCGTGGAGGAGCAGTTCTACCTGCTCTGGCCGCTGTTGATCGTGCTGGCCATCCTCGCCGCGCGCAAGCTCCGGCGGGCGAACGTACGGCCGGTCCTGTGGGTCGGTCTCGCGGTGCTGGCGGTGCCGTCGTTCGTCTGGTCGATCGTCGAGACGGCGAACTCGCCGCAGCGGGCGTTCTTCGTCTCCACCACGCGGTTGTGGGAACTCGGGGTCGGCGCCGCCATCGCGCTGCTGGCGGTCCGCGCCGCCCGGATGCCCCGGTCCGTGGCGGTCGTCCTCGGGTGGCTCGGCCTCGCCGCGATCGTCGCGGCGGCGCTGCTTGTCAGCGGGAAGACCGCATGGCCGGGGTACGCGGCGGCGCTGCCCACGCTCGGCGCGGCGGCGGTGATCGCGGCCGGCGCGGCAGCGGGCCCCCGCGGGCCGGTGATGGTGCTCGGCACGCGTCCGTTCCAGTGGATCGGTGACCTGTCGTACTCGCTGTACCTGTGGCACTGGCCGATGCTCGTGGTGGCCGCCGCGCACTTCGGTGACCTGTCGCTGACCGAGGGCCTGCTGGTGGCGCTCGCCTCGGTGATCCCGTCCTGGATCACGTTCCGGCTGGTGGAGAACCCGCTGCGCTACTCGCGGAAGATCTCCACGTCGCCTCGTCTGGCGTTGAGCCTGGGCGGCAACTTCACGCTCGTCGGCATCTGCGCCGGCATGGTCCTGGTGCTGATGGGCGCATGGGCCGCCGCCGCGACCACCACCAAGGGCCAGTACGCCCCGGGGGCCGCGTTGCTGTCGACAGCGCCCGGTACCGCCCCGATCGGCCCGGTCCCGGAGCGGTTCGACGTGATCAAACCGGATCCGCTGCAGATCCGGCAGGGCTTCATGGACGTGCCCGACACCAACCGGGACAAGTGCTTCCAGCAGGTCGACGGCGCCGAGGTGCTGTCCTGCACGTACGGCAACCCGAACGCGGCCACCACCGTCGCGCTCGTCGGCGACTCGAAGATGGACCAGTGGCTGCCCGCGTTCCAGGTGCTGGCCGAGCAGAACGACTGGAAGATCCTGATCGCCGCGAAGGCGTCGTGCCCGTTCACCAGCGCGCCGGCGGTCCGGGCCGACGACCCGAGCAAGCTCTACACCGACTGCATCGACTGGAACCGGTCGCTGATGCGCAAACTGGTCGAGGAGCGACCCGACTACCTGGTCACCTCGCAGGGCGCGGCGCGCGCCTTCGACAGCGACGCGAAGGAGCCGACGGTCGAGGCGATGGTCGCCGGGGTCCGGTCGGCGTGGAAGAAGCTCGACGCCGTGGGCACGCAGGTCGTCGTGCTCGCCAACAACCCCGGCCCCGGCCCGGCGGTGACGTGCGCCGACAAGAACCGCAAGCGCCTGTCCCGGTGCGCGTTCGACAGGGAGCGGCACGACCAGGACCCGGCGTACCGGATGCAGCGGCAGGCGGTGTCCGGCGCGCCGAAGGTCAAGATGATCGACCTGTTCGACGCCGTCTGCCCGACCGACAGGTGCCCCGTGGTATTCGGCAACGTGCTCATCTACCGGGGTGGCTCGCACATCGGCGCGGCGTACGTGAAGACGACAGCGCCGCACCTCGCCCGCGCCCTGTCCGACGTCGGCGTGCCGGCGCGCTTCAGCCCGGCCGGATAGCTCGCCCGGGTTGCGGCGCCCGGTCACGATGGCGGAGTGATCATGCGTCGGCCGCTCTGGCTCAGCCTCGCGTACGCGCTGCTGGCGGTCGCCGGTGCCACCCTGCTCTGGCTGCCGTTCCACACCCAGTCGGCGCTCGACGACTGGGGGGTGACGCTGCGCGAGCGGGGTACGCCCGCCCGGGCGACGGTGGTCGACCAGGTGACCGAGAGCGGCGGTAACAAGGGTTCCTCGTCGAGCACCATGTACTTCAGCTACGTGGTCGAGGGCCGGACGCACGCGCAGGAGGTGCCCTGCTTCGAGGTGTGCCGGGCGGCCGGCGCCGAGGTGCCGATCTGGGTCAACCCGGCGGACCCGGGCGATTTCGTCACCGACTTCGGGCAGCTCAGCGGGCATCGCGGGCGCGTGCAGGGCGTACTCGGCGTGGTCGGGCTGGCCGCTCTGGGCGCCGGTGTGGTGCTGACGCTGTCCCGCATCCGGCGCGCCGCCCGGCCAGGCCACGACCGCGCAGCCCGGCCGGGCAGAGACCGCGCCGTCCGGCTGCGCCGGGTGGCGCCGGCGCCGGTCGGAGACGGCCGCCTCTACACCGGCCGGGGCAAACGCAAGCGCAACGTCCGGCGCTGACGCACCGCTCGGCGGCGACGCGCTCAGCGGTAGAGCGTCTCCAGGTACGCCGGGCCGTAGTGGCGCTCCAGGTCGGCCAGGCTCTCCGCCGGGGCCTCCACCTCCTTGATCAGCCGGGCCCGCGTCGGCAGCACGTCCGGCTGCCAGGTCTCCGGCTGCCACAGCTCGGAGCGCAGGAACGCCTTCGCGCAGTGGTAGAAGATCTGCTCGATCGCGACCTCGACCGCGAGCAGCGGCCGGTGACCCTTGACCTCCATGTCGGCGAACCACGGCGCGTCGGAGATCAGCCGGGCCCGGCCGTTGATCCGCAGCGTGTCGGTGCGGCCGGGGATCAGGAAGATCAACCCGACGTGCGGGTTGGCCAGGATGTTGCGGTAGCCGTCGGCCCGCCGGTTGCCGGGCCGCTCCGGAATCGCGATCGTGGTGTCGTCGAGCACCAGCGCGAAGCCGGGCGGGTCACCCTTCGGGGAGACGTCGCAGGTGCCGTCCGCTCCGGCGGTGGCGATCAGGCAGAACGGCGAGGCGGCGAGCCACTCCCGGTCGCGTTCGTGCAGCGTACGGCGGTCCTTGGCGGCAGCGCGCGGCATCGGCGTGCCGATCAGCTCACGTAGTTCGGACTCGCTGGTGATCTCCCGGGTCGTCACGTCTTCCTCCCCCGTCCGTTGACCTTGACGGCGGTTTCGCCCCGCGACGGGCCGCGATCCGCCACTGTCAGCCTAGGAGAGCGCGTCGAGCGCCGGGTTTGCCCCCGGGGCCGGCGGGTAGGGACCGGTTCGCAGCGTGCGGCCGGACGTGACGGATGGAGGCCGAGATGGAGAGCCGGCTCAAGGTGCTCGGCCATCCCGTGCATCCGATGCTCGTGATGTTCCCGGTGGCGCTCTTCGTGACCGCGGTGATCTTCGACGTGGTGGACACCGTGGGCGGGCCCGGCTTCCTGGCCGAGGTCGCGTACTGGAACATCACAGTCGGTCTGATCGGCGGCCTGCTGGCCGCGGCGGCCGGGGCGTTCGACCTGCTCGCCCTGCCGGCCGGCACCCGCGCCAAGCGGGTCGGTGTCACCCACGCCGCCGCCAACGTGGCGGTCATCCTGCTGTTCGCCGCGGTCTGGGCGGTCCGGCTCAACGCCGACTCCCGGGCGGCCGGCGGCGCACTCGTCGCCATCGAGGTGGTCGCCCTGGCGATCCTCGGCGTCAGCGCGTGGCTCGGCGGCGAACTGGTGGACCGGCTCGGTGTCGGCGTCGACCCGGAGCACGATCTCAACGCGCCCAGCTCGCTGCGACCCCCCTCGGCGACACAGCGGATCGGAGACGCGCGATGACGGAACAGGGCGGCGGACGGGGCTGGCGTGGCCGCCAGCAGGGCTGGGATCCGATGGGCGAGCTCCAGTCGCTGCGCTCCGAACTGAGCCGGCTGGTCGGCGGACGCTCCGGCGGCCAGGACGTGGACCTGGCCGAGACGGCCGACGGCTGGGAGGTGGTCGTCCGGCTCCCCGGCGTCGCGCCGGAGGAGGTCGCCGTCGAGCTGGACGACCGCGAGCTGTGCGTCCGCGCCCGGTCGGAGGCCGAGGTGAACGCCGACCACGGCATCCCGGGCGGGTTCACCACCCGGGGCTTCGAGTACCGCGTGGACCTGCCGTCCCGCGTGGACCCGGACCGAATCGACGCGGTGATGGACCACGGTCTGCTCCGGGTGCGTCTGCCCCGGGCGACCCGGCCCGCGCCGCGCACCATCACCGTCGGGCGGACCGGTCCGCGACCGGGTGCCGACCGTACGCAGATGCCCGCCGACCCGGCCGCGGACCGGGAGCTGCACCACCCGGACACCGCGCTCGACGAGATCGACAGGCCGTAGGGGCCGCGTGACCAGCCCGTCGGGCGACTCCGACTCGCCGCGCCGCGACCCGGGGCCGTCGTCGGTGCTCGGACCGGTCGGCGAGCGCGTCCCTGACGTCGAGCGGATCGCCGTGCTGCGCGCCAACGCGCTCGGCGACTTCATCTTCGTGCTGCCGGCGCTGGACGCGCTGCGGTCCGCGTACCCGTCGGCGGAGATCGTGCTGCTCGGCGCGCCGTGGCACGCGGCGCTCTGGCGCGACCGGCCCGGCCCGGTGGACCGGGTGCTGGTGGTGCCGGCGGTGCCCGGCATCCGCGATCCCGGGCCCGGCGATTCGCCGGGTGACGTCCCGGCGTTCCTGGCCGCCGCCCGCGCCGAACGGTTCGACCTGGCGTTGCAGGTGCACGGCGGCGGCGGCAACTCGAACCCGTTCGTGGCCGGGCTCGGCGCGCGGGTCACCGCCGGGCTGCGGGCCGAGGGAGCGCCGCCGCTGGACCGGTGGCTGCGCTACGTCTACTACCAGCACGAGGTGATCCGCTACCTGGAGGTGGCCGCCCTGGTCGGCGCGCCCGCCACCACGATCACCCCGGCGCTGGAGGTCACCGCCGCCGACCGGGCGGAGGCCGCCGCCGTGCTCGGCGAACCCACCCGGCCGCGGGTCGCGCTGCACCCGGGCGCCACCGACACGCGGCGGCGCTGGCCGCCGGAACGCTTCGGCGAGGTCGCCCGCGAGCTGACCGGAGACGGGTACGAGGTGCTTGTCACCGGCACCCCCGCCGAGCAGGAGACGGTCGATGCGGTGGTGGCGGCGGCAGGCGTTCCGGTGCGTCCCCAGGTCGGCACGCTCAGCCTGGGCGCGCTCGCGGCCGCGTACGCGGAGTGCGCGCTCGTGGTCTCCAACGACACCGGCCCGCTGCACCTGGCCGCCGCGGTGGGCGCGCCGACAGTCGGCGTCTTCTGGGTCGGCAACCTGATCAACGGGGCGTCGCCGCTGCGCGGGCGGCACCGCCCGATCGCCGCCTGGACCACCCACTGCCCGGTCTGCGGCGTCGACTGCACACCCGGGATCTACCCGCACCGGCCCGGCGACGGCGAGTGCCCGCACCGCGTCTCGTTCGTGGCCGACGTGCCGGTGGCCGAGGTGGTCGAGGCGGCTCGCGAACTGCTCACACCTCCGCCGGCGACTCGCTGAGCACCACTTCCCACGCCTCCACGTCGCGTTCGGTGACAGTGGTCGGCGACTCCAGGTGGTAGGCCCCGCTGGGCAGCACCCCGGCGCCGCCGTGGCGCTCCAGCACGGCGAGCTGCGCGGCGACGTCCTCGCCCTGGTGCCGCTCGGGCAGCCGCTCCCAGAAGTCGAAGCCGCCGGCGTCGACGAGCTTGGCGCGGTCGTAGAGCACGCACCCGCCGATCCAGGAGACCTTGTACGCGCGCCACTCGCCCGCCGCCAGGTTCAGCTTCTCGGTGATGTGCAGCAGGTTCGCCGCCGGGTGGATGGACGCCCGGTGCCACTCCGGCGTGCCGGGCATGATCCGTTCCGGCACCGGCGGCCCGGTCCACTCCTCGTAGTGCCGGTGCGTGTCCGGGCGGACGTCGTCGGCGTAGGAGAGGCCGTGCACCGCGTTGCCGACGAACCCGCAACCCAGCTCGTCGAGCGCGGTGACCAGGCGGGACAGCGCACCCGGCTCCAGCCACACGTCGTCGTCGAGGCAGAGCACGACGTCGGCAGCCGACTGGGCCAGCAGGTAGGACCGGTGCTCGGCCAGGCCGCGGCGGGGCAGCCGCCGGGTCAGCAGCACCGGGTGCCCCCGGTGGCGCAGCGCCCGGACCATCGTGGCGGCGGCCGGGTGCGCGTACGCGGGCTCGCCGTCGGACTGGTCGCTGACCACCACGCCGAACCCGGGTACGCCCTCCTGGGCGGCCAGCCCGGACAGCGTGACAGCCAGTTCGGCGGGCCGGTTGCGGGTGGGGATCAGCACGTCGAGCCGCCGGTGGTGCCGGAACCGTCCGGGCGTGCCCGGGTCGAGCGGACGGGTCACGCCGGCCTGCTCTCGCCGACCGTGTCCGTGACCGGGTGGGCACGGATCCGGTCGATGATCGCCGAGGTGGAGCGGTCCGGCACGTACCCGAGCGTGCGCACCTGCCCGCCCAGCCGCCGTACCAGCGGCGCCTCCGGCACCATCTCCGGCGGGTAGTCGCCGCCCTTGACGTAGACGTCGGGCCGGACCGCCTCGATCAGCCGGGCCGGGGAGTCCTCCTCGAAGACCACCACATGGTCGACGCAGGCCAGCGCCGCCAGCAGGGCGATCCGGTCCTCGACCGGGTTGACCGGCCGGTCCGGGCCCTTGAGCCGCCGGACGCTGCCGTCCGAGTTGACCGCCACGATCAGCAGGTCACCTAGCGCGCGGGCCTGGGTCAGGTAGCGGACGTGCCCGGGGTGCAGCACGTCGAAGCAGCCGTTCGTGAACACTACCGACCGGCCTGCCTGCCGGTGCTCCTCCACCAGCGCGGCCAGCTCGTCGGCGCCGACCAGCGCCGGGTGCCCGCCCTCGTCCGGGCCGGTGCCGAGCGCGGCCAGCAGGTCCTGACGCCGGCACACGCAGGTGCCGGTGTCGGCCACCGTGATGGTGGCGGCGAGCTGGGCGAGCTGGGCGGCGGTGGGCAGGCCCGCGTCGGCGGCGAGCGCCAGCGTCATGGCCGCCAGGTACGCGTCCCCGGCGCCCACCGCGTGGCTGGCCGGGACCGGGGTGCTGTGGCTGCGCCGGGGCTCGCCCTCGGCGCCGCCGACCACAGCGCCCTCGGTGTCCAGGGTCACCGCAACCACGTCGGCGCCGGTGTGCGCGCGCAGCTCGGGCAGGCGCGACTCGGCCAGCACAGCCCGGTCCACCCCGGCGCCGGCCGCCGCGCTCACCGTCACGCCGGTCCCGGTGACGCTCAGCCCGTCGCCGGTCAGCGCCACCCGCTCCTCGCCCGGCACCGGCTCGCCGGTCGGCCCGGTGGGGGCCTCGGCGGCGGGCGTACCGGAGGTCGGATGCGGGCTGCCCGGTACGCGCTCACCCGATCCGCCGGGCGCGGCGCCCACCATCAGCTCGGACGGGCCGTCGGCCTCGGCCGGGTGGTCCAGGTGCACGTCGCCGCTGGGGACGGCACCCCGCTCGGCGTGCGCGAACCCGGCGGCGGCGCGGGCCAGCAGCCGGGTCGCCTCCGCGAAGCTCGGCGTCACCACAGTCGGGTTCAGTCCGCGCCAGTCGGCCAGGTCGTGCGCGTCGAGCGCCACGGTGCCGTACCGGTCGCGGTTGGCGACCAGCCAGGCGCGCACCGCCGACGGCAGCGCGCCCAGGCCGTAGTCGCAGACCACGAGCGTGAGCGGCTGGCCGGCGGCCACCGCCCGCAGCTCCTCGGTGGCGCAGTGCAGCGCGGTCAGCAGGCGGGCCACGCCGTCGGCGTCCAGCCCGTCCTCCGGGCCGCCGGAGTCCTCGCGGAGCAGGATCTGGTTGCCGGCGAGCATCCGCCGCTTGACCGGCGTGGGCCGGCCCGGCTGGCTCACCGTACGGTCCCAGACCGCCGCCCGGTCCAGGCAGTCGTGCAGTTCGTCGCCGGCCACGTCGGCGCCGACCGGGGCGACCAGCGCGGCCCGGCCGCCGAGCGCCGCGACGTTCACCGCCGTGTTGGCGGCGCCTCCGGCCGCGGAGATCCGCCGCCGCAGGGTGAGGACCGGCGCGGGTGCCTCGCGGCAGAGCCGCTCCGACTCGGCGAACCGCCACTCGTCCAGCATGGCGTCCCCGACGACCAGCACGGGGCGCTGCTGCCAGCTCGTCACGACTGTGGCGAGCCGGCGCTCTTCCGCTGCTGCTCCTGCCATGCCCCTGCGGATCCCCCCGGGCCGTCGGGCCAAACGCGACGCGGGCCACCCGATGCGTCCGGTTTCGTGGCATCGGGCCGGGGAACCGTCTCAGACGTACCCCGGAGAGGAGAGAACAGCATGGCAGCGACACTTCAGGGCAAGCGCATCGCCTTCCTGGCCGCCGACGGCGTCGAGGAGGTCGAGTACACCAAGCCCCGGGAGGCGGTGGAGAACGCCGGCGCCCAGGTCGAGCTGGTCTCCATCGAGTCCGGCACGATCCAGGCCTTCAACCACCTCGACCACGGCAAGCAGTACCAGGTCGACGTCACCACCGAGGAGGCGGACGCCGGGGCGTACGACGCCCTGGTCCTGCCCGGTGGCGTGGCGAACCCCGACTTCCTGCGGACGGACCCGGAGGCGGTCCGGTTCGTCAAGGCGTTCTTCGACGCCGGTAAGCCGGTCGGGGTGATCTGCCACGGCCCGTGGACGCTCGTCGAGGCGGACGTGGTGCGGGGCCGCACCATCACCTCCTGGCCGAGCCTGCGCACCGACCTCACAAACGCCGGCGCGAAGTGGGTCGACCAGGAGGTCGTCACCGACAACGGGCTGGTCAGCAGCCGCAAGCCGGACGACCTGCCGGCGTTCTGCGCCAAGATCGTCGAGGAGTTCGCCGAGGGGCGACACGCCGCCCGGTGAAACTCGTACGCCCACCGGGGGCATGATCCGCCCCCGGTGGGATAGGAAGCGGGATGACCGCCCAGGCCGCCCCTCCCGCGTTGCCCGCCCGACAGATCCGCCTGCTGATGTTCGGTCTGATGACCGGCATGCTGCTGGCGGCGCTGGACCAGACCATCGTCGGTACCGCGTTGCCGACCATCGTCGGCGAACTGGGCGGCATCAACCACTACTCCTGGGTGGTCACCGCGTACCTGCTGGCCTCGACCGCCTCGACGCCGCTGTACGGCAAGATGGCCGACCTGTACGGGCGCCGGCCGGTCTTCCTGTTCTCCATCGGGATGTTCCTGCTCGGCTCGCTGCTGGCCGGGCTGTCGCAGGACATGACCCAGCTGATCGTCACGCGGGGCGTGCAGGGCCTGGGCGCGGGCGGCTTGATGACGCTGGCGTTCACCATCATCTCGGACGTGGTGTCGCCCCGGGAGCGTGGCCGCTACCAGGGGTTGTTCGGCGCGGTGTTCGGCGTCTCGTCGGTGGCCGGACCGCTCGTCGGCGGTTACTTCGCGGAGAACAACTGGCGGTGGATCTTCTACATCAACGTGCCGCTGGCGATCCTCGCCATCGTGGTCTGCTGGCACGTGATGCGACTGGTGCCGTTCGAGCGGCGGGAGCACACGGTCGACTGGATCGGCGCGGCGCTGCTCGTGGCCGGCGTGAGCTGCCTGCTGCTGGCGCTGAGCTGGGGCGGCGCCGAGTACGCCTGGGGCTCCGGCGTGATCGTCGGGCTGTTCGCCGCGGGCGCGGTGCTGGGTGTGCTGTTCGTCGTCCAGGAGGCCCGGACCAGGGAGCCGATCCTGCCGCTGCGGCTGTTCCGCAGCGCCACGTTCGCGCTCGCCAACGGCGCGGGTTTCGTGCTCGGTCTGGTGATGTTCGGGTCGATCATCTTCATCCCGCTCTACCTCCAGATCGTCAAGGGCGCCTCGCCGACCCGCAGCGGTCTGCTGATGCTGCCGATGATGGCCGGCGTCATCGTCACCTCCGTGCTCACCGGCCGGGCGATGAGCCGGATCGGCAGGTACAAGTGGTTCCCGGTGGCCGGCGCGGCCGTACTGGTGGCCGGCATGCTGCTGTTCCAGCAGCTCCAGGTGGGCACCTCGCTCTGGCTCGCGTTCGGCTACATGGTGGTGATCGGCGTCGGGCTGGGCCTGTGCATGCAGTCGCTGATCCTGGCCGTGCAGAACGCGGTGAGCGTCCGCGACCTGGGCGCGGGCACCTCGTCGGCGACGTTCTTCCGGTCGCTCGGCGGCTCGTTCGGTGTGGCCATCCTCGGTGCGGTGCTGTCGTCCCGGCTCACCTCGGAGATGTCCGCGCGGCTGCCGGGTGCGCTGGCACAGCTCCCGCCGGAGCAGCGGGCCGCGGTGACTGCCGGCGGGGACTTCTCGATCAACGATCCGGCGGCGATCCTCGCCCTGCCCGCCCCGGTACGCGCCGCCGTGCAGGCCGCGTTCGTCGAGTCGCTGCACCTGGTCTTCCTGACCACCGGGCTGATCGCCGTGATCGCCGTGCTGGTCACGCTGGCGATGCCGAACCTTCAGTTGCGCGGCACCGGCCCGCAGGGCGCCACCGGTGGCGCCGACCCGCTCGGCGGGAAGGCGCCCGCGCCCGGCGGCAAGCCGCTGACGAAGGAGTCGAAGGACGAGGCCGCCGCCGACATGGAGGCGAAGTCGCAGACGATGCTGTGACCTGCGGCTACTTGAGGATCAGCCGGTTGGTCTGCTCGAACACGTCGAGGTCGGCGAGCGTCTCGTGCACGCTCGACGACAGCGGGTGCGGGAAGTCGGCCGGGTGGAAGAAACCGGAGTCGGTGGTCTCGTCGGTGAACCGGGCGAGTTCGCCGTCCCACTCGTCGACCCGGAACGCCGTGGTGAAGACCTGGTACGTGTGCCCGTACATGTTGGTGTGGGTGCGGTCGGGGCCGGTGTAGAGCGCGAACGCGCTGACCCGCAGCGCCCGCAGCCCGGTCTCCTCCCGGACCTCCCGGACCGCGCAGTCGGCGATCGACTCGCCGAGTTCCATGGCGCCGGCCGGCAACGCCCACTGGCCGTTGTCGGAACGCTGGATCAGCAGCACCCGGGCGGCGTTGTCGCGCACCACGGCGCGCGCGCCGACGAACATCAGGGTGCGGTCACCGGCCAGGGCGCGGAGCTGCCCCACGTACGAGTCGGCCCACGAGATGCTCACCCGGACAATCTACGCACCATCCGTGATCACCTCGCCGATTCCGGGGGGTTCCGCAGATGTGACCGCCGCCACTACCTTGTTACCCATGCGTAGCACGATGATGGATGCCCCTCTCCAGGTCGCCCGGATCCTCGAACACGGCTCCACCGTGCACGGCGCGGCGGAGGTGGTCACCTGGACCGGCGCCGAACCCCGCCGGATGACGTACGCGGAGGTCGGGCGCACCGCCGCCCGGCTGGCCCATGCGTTGCGTGACGAGTGCGGGGTGACCGGCGACGAGCGGGTCGGCACGTTCATGTGGAACAACAACGAGCACCTGGTGGCGTACTTCGCCGTGCCGAGCATGGGCGCGGTGCTGCACACGCTCAACATCCGGCTCTTCCCCGACCAGGTCGCCTACATCGCCAACCACGCGCAGGACCGGGTGGTGCTCGTCGACACCACGCTCATCCCGCTGCTCGCCCGGGTGATCGGCGAGATGACCACAGTGGCTCACGTGGTGGTGGTCGGCGGTGGCGACCCGGCGCCGCTGCTGGCCGCGGCCGGCGACCGGATCACCGTGCACCACTGGGATGCGCTGCTGGCCGACCGCCCGGACCAGTTCGACTGGCCGGAGGTGGACGAGCGCGACGCCGCCGCCCTCTGCTACACCTCTGGGACCACCGGCAACCCCAAGGGCGTCGCCTACTCGCACCGCTCGATCTACCTGCACTCGCTCCAGGTCTGCATGCCGGAGGGCTTCGGGCTCGGCCCGAACGATCGGGAGCTGGCGATCGTGCCGATGTTCCACGCGATGTCGTGGGGCCTGCCGTACGCGGCGTTCCTCTCCGGCGCGTCGCTGATCATGCCGGACCGGTTCCTCCAGGCCGAGCCGATCGCCGCGATGATCGCCGCCGAGCGACCCACGCTCGCCGGCGCGGTGCCGACCATCTGGACCGACCTGCTGGCCTACCTGGACGCGCACGAGGTGGACCTCTCCTCGCTCAAGGAGGTCATCGTCGGTGGTTCGGCCTGCCCGCCGGCGCTGATGCACGCGTTCCACGACCGCTACGGCATCGACGTCATCCACGCCTGGGGCATGACCGAGATGTCGCCGCTGGGCTCGGTCTCCCGGGCACCGGCCGGTGCGACCGGCGACGACGCCTGGCGCTACCGCTACACGCAGGGCCGCGTCCCGGCGGGCGTGACCGCGCGGATCGTCGGCCCGGCCGGCGAGCCGCTGCCGGCCGACGGGACGTCGGTGGGGGAGCTGGAGGTACGCGGGCCGTGGGTGACCGCCCGCTACATCGGCGACGACGCCCCGGACGAGGAGAAGTTCCGGGACGGCTGGCTGCGGACCGGTGACGTCGGCACGCTCTCGCCGGACGGCTACATCACGCTCACCGACCGCGCCAAGGACGTGATCAAGTCGGGCGGGGAGTGGATCTCCTCGGTCGAGCTGGAGAACGCCCTGATGGCGCACCCGGCGGTGCTGGAGGCGTGCGTGGTGGGCGTACCGGACGAGCGCTGGGACGAGCGGCCGCTGGCCACCGTGGTGGTCCGCGAGGGCACCTCGGTGACGGCCGAGGAGCTGCGGGACTTCCTCGCCGGCTCGGTGGCGCGCTGGCAGCTGCCGGAGCGGTGGGCGTTCATCGACGCGGTGCCGAAGACCAGCGTCGGCAAGTTCGACAAGAAGGTGGTGCGCTCGCGGTACGCCGACGGCGGCCTCGACGTGCGGGAACTGACCGCGTCGTAACGTTTCGCGGCGTACCGTCGCCTACACGGGTAGGACGCGTTCCCAACGGACATTCCTCCCAGAGGGCGGCCCCGGCGTTCGCACCGCGCCGGGGCCGCCCGTCCGTTACGGGGTGACCCGCACCGTCATTGTTGCGAAACTTGTTCGCTTCTGTCCGGCTGTCGCGGAAATCCGGTCGCCTACTCGTCGGCGGTGCTCACCAGCACCTTGCCCACCACGCTGTCCTGCACCGCCTGCTGCGCTGCAGCGGCCTCCGCCAGCGGATACCGGTGCAGCGGCAGGCCCGCCTCCTCACCGACCCGGATCGCGCCCTGAGCCACCGCCGCCGCGATGTCGGTGACCGCCTGCGCCTTCGCCACCTTCGGCGCGGTGTAGATCAGCACGAACTGCCAGCGCGCGTTCGGGACCATCAGCGGCCGGATCGGCAACGTCACCCCGTCGCCGCCGTCGTCGGCGTACACGCAGACCGCCCCGCCGGTGCGCAGCATCCGGACGTCGGCGGCGGCGTTGCGGGCGGCGGACACCTCGACGATCGTGTGCACCCCGTCGGGCGCGACCTTGCGGACCTCCTCGACCACGTCCTGCTCGCGATAGTTGATCACGAAGCTGGCGCCGGCCGCCGCCGCGAGCTGCGCCTTCTCCGGGCTGCTCACCGTGGTGATCACGCACGCGTCGGCCCAGCGGGCGAGCTGGATCGCCGCGTTGCCCACCGCGCCCGCACCGCCCTGCACCAGCACCACGTGGTCGCTCAACGCACCGGCGTGCAGCTTGTCCGGCATGAACTCACCGGCGGTCAGGCAGCGGTGCGCGGTCATGAACGGGATGCCCAGCGCCGCGCCCAAATCGAACGAGGCCGGACCGAGCGGCACCGCGTGCCGGACCGGCACCAGCGTGTACTCGGCGGCGGTGCCCCACGGCCGCTGCCACGCCGCCTCCCACACCCAGACCCGCTCACCGATCAGCGTCCGGTCGACGCCCTCGCCGACCGCCTCGACCACCCCGGCGCCGTCCTGGTGCGGGATCTGCCAGCCGGCCGGCAGCGGCCACGCCTGGCGGGCCTTCCAGTCGGTCGGGTTCACGCCCGACACGGCCATCCGGACCAGCACCTCGCCCGGCCCGGGTTCCGGCACCGGCCGCTCCACCACCTGGAGCACCGAGGCGTCCCCGCTGCGCTCGTACACGATCGCCTTCATCGCCGTCCCTCCGCCGTCCTTCCGGGTGCGCTACCCGGCAGCCGCCCGAACATGCGGCCCCGGGCACACCCGGCCACCGTACGACGGCTCGTCAGGCGGCCGGCTTGAGCACGACCTTCGAGTAGCCCGGTTCGCGGCGGTCGAAGCGCTGGTACGCCTCCGGCGCCGCGTCCAGCGGCAACTCCTTGCTCACCACGAAGCTCGGGGTCGCCCGCCCCGCCGTGATCAGGTTCCGCAGGTACGCGTTGTAGGTCTTCACGTTCGCCTGCCCGGTGCCGATCCGCAGGCCCTTCTCGAACAGCTTGCCCACCTTGAACAGCAGCTCACCCCGGGCGGAGTGCTCGTCCGGGGCGCCCGGGTCCGCCGAGAGGTAGAGCCCGACCACGCCGATCGCCCCGGTCGCGCGCACCACCTCCACCAGCGTGTTCAGCACCAGCGCCGGCTGCTCCTCGCCGCTGGGTGCGGACGCCTGGTATCCCACCGCGTCCACGCCGTGATCGGTCCCCACCCCGGCGGTCCGGTCCCGGATCTGCTCGACCGGGTCGCCCGCGCTGAAGTCGATCGGGGTGGCGCCGATCGACTCGGCCAGCCGCAGCCGGTCCGGCACCCGGTCCACCACGAACACCTCGGACGCCCCGATCAGCACCGCCGAGTACGCGGCCATCAGCCCGACCGGCCCGCCGCCCATCACCGTCAGGTTCTCGCCCGGCCGCAGCCCGGTCATCGCCACCCCGTGGTAGCCGGTCGGGAAGATGTCGGCGAGCATCGCGTAGTCGTTCTCGTGTTCGGTGCCCGGCGGCAGCTTCAGGCAGTTGAAGTCGGCGAACGGCACCCGCAGGTACTCCGCCTGCCCACCCCGGTACGGCCCCATCGACACGTAGCCGTACGCGCCGCCGGCGAAGCCCGGATTCACCGTCAGGCAGAACCCGGTGCGCTGCTCGCGGCAGTTGCGGCAGAACCCGCACGCCACGTTGAACGGCATCGAGACGCGGTCACCCACGCGCAGGCTCGTCACGCCCGGCCCGGTCTCCACGATCACGCCCATGTTCTCGTGGCCGAACACGATGCCCGGCTCGGCGGCCGTCCGTCCCTCGTACATGTGCAGGTCGGAACCGCAGATCGCGGTCGTCGTCACCTGGACGACCACGTCGTTCGGGTCCTCGATCCGCGGATCGTCGACCTCGTTGACGGCCACCTCGTGCGGCCCCTCGTACACCACAGCCCTCATGTCACCGACCGTAGGCCGGGTGGCGGCGGCGGGTGGGTGGTTCAGTCGATCCCCGCCACCACCTCGGGCGTGAGCGCGCCGATCGAGGGGAGCAGCACGGCCGCGAGCGCCTCGGCGTCCGGATCGAGCGGGTACGACGCATGCGGCACCGCCACCACCCGGCACCCGGCGGCGGCCGCCGAGCGGACCCCGTTCGACGAGTCCTCCACCGCGACGCACCGGGCCGGGTCGACGCCCAGCCGCTGCGCCACCGCGAGCCACACGTCGGGCGCGGGCTTGCCCCGGGCGGTTTCCTCGGTCGACAGCGTCGCGCCGAACGAACCGGCCAGGCCCGTCGCGTCGAGCGCCGCCGCGATCAGCCGGGTGGGTGAGGAGCTGGCCAGCCCGAGCGGCCACCGCGCGGCGATGCGGCGCACGACCGCGTCGGCGCCGTCGATCAGCGGTACGTGTTGCGCGTACCGCCGGGCCATCTCGGTCACCACCTCGGTGGCGACCTGCTCGGCCGACCTGTCGACGCCCAGCTCCCCGCTCAGGTAGCCGGCCCACTCGGCGGTGCTCATGCCCATCAGCCGACGCTGGGTGTCCGGCTGCCAGACGCCGCCGTGCTCGGCCACGTACGCCCGCCGGACCTCCTCCCACACCGGCTCGGAGTCCACGATCACGCCGTCCAGGTCGAAGAGCACCGCGTCCACCATTCCGCCATCCTGCCCCAGCCGGCGGCCCGGTTCACCGCGGCTGCGCCGCCTTCGCCGAACGCTGCGCCGGAAGGCCGATCGGGGCCTTGGCCGGGATGATCGTGCGGCAGCGCGTCGCGATCGGTTCCAGCAGCTCCCGCAGCCGGGCGGTACGCTCCGCGCCCAGCGCCCGCCACGGGCCCGACGCGGCCCGGTCGGTGGCCTCCTCGACCACGCGGAACGTCTCCGTGGCGTACGCCGTGGGGTCCAGGTCGTCGGTCAGCCAGCCCTTGTCCACGAGGCGCTGCTCGGCGGCGGTCCACTGCTCGTCGGTCCAGCCCCGGGCCGGCTGGTGGAACTCGCGCGACTGGTCGACCCGGCACCGCCAGGCCACCACCTCGACCGGTTCCAGGCCCGTGGTCACGAGCGCCGCCACGTGCCCGTCGCCCCGGTGCTCGCGCAGCGTCGCGGCGGCCTGCCAGAGCCGGGCGAGCGGGTACTCGCCCCGGGGCAGGGCGGCGTTCACCGCGCCGAGCACCCGCCCGGCCGTGTCCACCCGCCCGGCCGCCTCCTCCAGCAGGTCGGCGGCCTCGACCAGGTGCGATTCGGGCAGCTCGTAGGTGAACTCGGCGAGCGCCTGCACGCCACCGGTGAGCCGGGCCCGCAGTGCCTCCTCCGGGGTGGCCAGGCGCCACACCGACGGCAGTGCGCGGGCCACCATGGCCGGCGCGAAGCTGAAGAAGGCAGCAGTCACCGCCGGGGCGTCGACCGGTCCGAGCGGCGCGGCCCGGCCGGCGAAGTAGCCGCGCCAGTAGCCCCGCAGCCCGACCGCCTCGAACGCGGCCCGGGCCCGGGGGTGGAAGTAGGTCACCGCGTGGACCGGCTCGTAGAGCGTCCACATCTGCCGGGTCACCCCGGCCTCGTCCAGCGCCGCCACGTGCACCTCCGCGTCGGTGGGCAGATCACCACGGACGGATGTGCCGTCCGTGGTGACCATGAACCTACTGCCGCTGGGTGACCGGACGGAAGCCCGGAGTGATCTACTGCGCAGCGAGCACGTCGACGACGAAGCGCAGCGGCCCGGCCGGGCGACCGCCCGCGGCGTCGTTGCCGTACGCCAGCTCGGCCGGAAGGTCCAACTGGACCCGGCTGCCCACCGGCACGCCGACCAGGCCCTGGTCCCAGCCCTTGATGACCTGGCCCACGCCGATCTGGAAGGTGGCCGGCTGGCCGCTGTCCCAGGACGCGTCGAACTGCTTGCCGTCCTTGTAGAACACGCCCACGTAGTTAGTGGTGATGTTCTGACCGGCCTTCACCGCCGGCCCGGTGCCCTTCACCAGGGTGGTGACGGTGAGCTTCTTCAGCTCGCCGGTGCCGGCCTGCACTGTCGGCTTGGTCTTCAGCGCCGGGTCGATGCCGGCGGGCAGCTCCTGGGCGGGCGCGGTGGGCTCGGCCGGCGTGGTGGGGCTGGCCGACGAGCCTGCGGTGGACGTCTTGTCGTCGTCCCCGCTGTTCAGCCAGACCAGGCCACCGACCAGGGCCACCACCGCGAGCACGCCGACCGCCGCGCCGAGGATCGACTGCCGGCGGCGACGCGCCTCGGCTGCCTTCTTCTCGGCCAGCTGGGCGGCCAGCCGCCGCTGTGCCTTGGTGGCCGGGGCCTGGCCCGCCGACCGGTTCTCCACACGCTCGCTCACGTCGACTCCCTGCAGGGTGGGTGGGTGCGCCCCCGGCGGGCCGCCGCCGAGGCCAGCGCACACGGTACCCGCCCGGACCCCCAGCGTGCCCATACGGCCGCCACGATCCGGACGCGATGCCCGATACGGGGGCACCGCACGGGGTACGTTCCGACAATGGCGATCCTCAGCGAAGAAGACCTTGCCCTGCTCGGCGAGCCGCAGCTCGCGCACGTGGCGACGATCGAGGCCGACGGCACCCCGCACGTCACCCCGGTCTGGGTCGACACCGACGGCGAGCACATCGTGTTCAACACGGCCAAGGGCCGGCAGAAGTACCTGAACATGTCCCGCAACCCGGTGGTTGCGGTGTCGGTCGCGGACAAGGCCGACGACTTCCGCACGCTCTGGGTCAAGGGCACCGTCGAGTTCGTCACCGAGGGCGCCGACGAGCACATCGACCGGATGGCGAAGAAGTACCTCGGCCAGGACACCTACCCCTGGCGCCGCCCGGGCGAGGAGCGCGTCATCGTGCGCGTCACCCCGACCGAGAAGCTCGGCCGCGGCTGAACGGCGGGAGCCCCGCCCGCCACCGGGGCGGGGCCATCGCCGTACGCGTCAGGCGGTCTTCTTCTTCGCGGGCGCCTTCTTGGCGGCGGTCTTCTTCGCCGGTTCGGCCTTCTTCGCCGCCGTCTTCTTCGCGGGCGCCTTCTTGGCAGTGGTCTTCTTCGCCGGTTCGGCCTTCTTCGCCGGCGCCTTCTTCGCGGCCTTCTTCGCGGAGCGCGCCGACGAGATCGGCGTCGGCTCGGCCCCGCCGCCGGACGGCGCCTCGCCCCGGGCCGCCCGGGCCCGCTCCACCGACGCCTTCAGCGCGGCCATCAGGTCGACGGCGGCGGCCGGCGCCGCCTCTTCCTCCTCCGGCTGCACCACCTCGCGGCCCTCGACCTTCGCGTCGATGACCTCCTGCAACGCGGCCCGGTAGTCGTCGGTGAACGCGTCCGGCTCGAACTCACCGGCCATCGAGTCGATGAGCGAGCTGGCCATCGCCAGTTCCGGCGGGCGTACCTTCAGGTCCTCGTCCAGGAAACCGAAGTCGGGCCGGCGGATCTCGTCCGGCCACAGCATGGTGTTGAGGAGCAGCACGCCCTCGCGGACCCGCAGCGTGGCGAGCTGCTCCCGCTGGCGCAGCGCCACCTTGACGATCGCCACGCGCTCCGAGTCGGACAGCGCGTCGCGCAGCAGCACGTACGGCTTCGTCGCCGAGCCCTCCGGCTCCAGGAAGTACGCCTTGTTGTAGAGGATCGGATCGACCTGCTCGGCCGGTACGAACTCCAGCACGTCGATCGCGTGCGACGTGCTCAACGGCAGGTCGGCGAAGTCGGAGTCGGTGAGGATCACCATCTCGCCGCCGCCGATGTCGTACCCCTTGGCGATGTCGTCGTAGGTGACCTCCTCGCCGCAGACCGAGCAGGTGCGCTTGTAGCGGATCCGGCCGCCGTCCTCACGGTGCACCTGGTGGAAACGGATGTCCTTCTCCTCGGTGGCCGAGTAGACCTTCACCCCGATCGACACCAGGCCGAACGACACCGCTCCTTTCCAGATCGCCCGCATACCCGCGCTCCTCTCCCCGGTTGACCACCAGAATCGCAAACGATCGAACGGGACGCACGCGCTTCGCTACGCAACTACAGTCAGGAGGTGCCCGGCGCGCCGTTGAAGCCGATGCTCGCGACGACCGGGCAGCTCCCGGCCGGCGCCGCCTGGTCGTACGAGTTCAAGTGGGACGGCGTCCGCGCGCTCGCCGACATCTCCCGCGGCGACAGGCACTTCTACGCCCGCTCCGGCGTCGAGATCACCACCGCGTACCCGGAACTGCTCAACCTGGCCGAGCAGGTAGGTGACGCGCTGCTCGACGGCGAGGTGGTCCTCTTCACCGACGGGCAGCCCTCGTTCACCGCGCTCGCCGAGCGGATGCACGTCCGCAACCCGGCCAAGGCGGCGCGGCTGGCGGCGACCGTACCCGTCACGTACATGATCTTCGACCTGTTGCGGCTCGACGGCGTCGACCTGACCTCCCGGCCGTGGCGGGAGCGGCGGGCGGCGCTGGAGTCGCTCGGGCTCGGCGCCGCCCGGTGGGCGGTGCCGCCGGTCTTCGGCGACGGCCCGGCCACCTACGCGGCGGCCGGCGAGCACGGGCTGGAGGGGGTGATGGCCAAGCGGGTCGACTCGCTCTACCGGCCCGGCGTGCGCTCGCCGGACTGGGTGAAGGTCAAGCTGGAGGTCACCGCCGACTTCGTGGTCGGCGGCTGGCGGCCCGGCGCGCGGCGCGTCGGTGGCCTGCTCGTGGGCGTGCCCGGCCCGGACGGGCGGCTGGTCTACCGGGGACGGGTCGGCGGCGGGATCGGCGCGGCCATCGAACGGGAACTGCTGCGCGAGCTGGAACCGCTGCGCGCCACCGACTCGCCGTTCGCCGCCGGCGTGCCGCGCGAGGATGCCCGGGGCGCGATCTGGGTAACTCCCCGGATCGTGGTGGAGGTCAAGTACGGCCAGCGCACGCCGGACGGCCGGCTGCGCTTCCCGCGCATCCTGCGCCTGCGCCCGGACAAGCCGCCCGAGGAGGTCGACGATGCCGTCTGACCGGCTCAAGGTCGAGGTCGAGGGGCGCTCGCTGGAGCTGTCCAACCTGGACAAGGTGCTGTTCCCGAAGGCCGGCTTCACCAAGGGCGAGGTGATCGACTACTACACCCGGATCGCCCCGGTGCTGCTGCCGCACCTGAGCGACCGCGCGCTGACCCGGATCCGGTTCCCCAACGGCGTCGACGGCGGCTCGTTCTTCGAGAAGAACGCACCCGCCGCGACCCCCGGTTGGGTACGCACCGAGAACCTGCCCGCCCCCGGGTCGACGAAGGGGCGGGAGACCATCGACTACGTGGTCTGCGACGAGCTGCCCACGCTGGTGTGGCTGGCGAATCTCGCCGCGCTGGAGCTGCACACTCCGCAGTGGAAGATCGGTGCGCACCCGGACATGATGGTCGTCGACCTGGATCCGGGCGCCCCGGCCGCGCTCAAGCAGTGCTGCCAGGTGGCGCTGCTGATGCGCGACCGGCTGGCTTCCGACGGCGTCGAGGCGTATCCGAAGACGTCGGGGAAGAAGGGCATGCAGCTCTGCTGCCCGATCGCCGGCACGCAGGACGCCGATCTCGTCTCCGACTATGCCAAGCGGATCGCGCAGGAGCTGGAGCAGGCACACCCGAAGCTGATCGTGTCGAAGATGGCGAAGAACCTGCGCCCCGGCAAGGTCTTCATCGACTGGAGTCAGAACAACGCGGCGAAGACGACAGTGGCGCCGTACTCGCTGCGCGCCCAGCCGGTGCCCTCGGTGTCCACGCCGCTGACCTGGGACGAGGTGGAGGCCGGGGCGGCGGGGAAGCGGCCGTCGACGCGGCCGTACACCGCCGGCGAGGTGCTCAAGCGGGTGGAGAAGCAGGGCGACCTGCTGGCGCCGCTGCTCGACGGCGGTCCCGAACTGCCCGTGCGCTGATCCGGACTGCTTCGGCTGCTCCGGACGGGCGGCTCGGACGGTTAGGGTGAGCGGACCGGCAGACAGGAGTTTCGCGCATGGCACACCAGGCAGCCGTCGCCGTCGCGCCCGACGCGGTCGGGTACCCGCTGCTCAGCTACCACGACGACGCGACGGGCGAACGCACCGACCTGACCGCCGCGCAGCTCGGCGAGTGGGCGGCCCGCAGCGCCGGGCTGCTGCGCGACGGATGTGGGCTGCGCCCCGGTGACCGGGTGGCGGTGCTGCTGCCGCCGCACTGGCGTACCGCGGCGGTGCTGCTCGGCGCCTGGTCGATCGGGCTGACCGTCTCGTTCCGTCCCCGTGCCCTGGCCGGGCTGCCGGTGCTGGAACCCGGTGCCGACCGGCCGTACGACGCGGTGTTCGTGACGCCGGAACGCCTCGACGACTGGCTGGAGGACGTACCCGAGGGGACGCACCGCTACCTGGTGGGCACCGGGCCGGAGCCGCTCGGCGAGGTGCCGCCGGGCTGGCTGGACTGGTCGGCCGAGGTGCTGCGACACCCGACCGACCCGCCGGACTACACCGCCGTCGACCCGTCCGACCCGGCCACGCCGGACGGCACCAGCTTCGGCGCGTGGCGGCGCCTGGCCGCCGAGATCGCCACCCGGATGGACCTGCACCCCGGCGACCGCCTGGTGGTGGACCCGAGAGAGGACGAGCAGCCCGTGAGGTGGCTGCTGGCCCCGTTGTCCGCCGGCGCCACAGTCCTGATCCACGCCACCCCCACCCCCTAGCCCTGGCCCGAGCCCCCGCCCGAGCCCTCGCCCGAGCCCCCGTCGATCTTGCGGTTTCGGCCCTCCTGGTGCCCGGTCTGCGGCTTTCGTCGGGGCAGCAAGTGCATGATCGACAGGGCGGTGGGGCCGCTTCTGCCGATCTTGGAGTTGTGGCGCCCAGATGGTCGGATCGGCGGCCTTTGTGAGGTGCCACAACTCCAAGATCGCGGTGGGCGGGCGGGTGGGTGGGTGGGGAAACTGGTTGACCGTGGGGGACGGGGTGGGGCCTACTGCGTCGGTGTGCCGGACCGTGAGGGGCGGGCGGGGTGGCGGGAGTGGGAGTGGGCGTGGGCGGGACGGATGCGCTGGTGTGGCGGGAGTTCGGCGAGGAAGAACTGCCCGCCTTGACCGGCCTGGCGCAGGCGTGCCTCGCCACTGACGGCGGGTTGCCGCTGTTCGGGCGTACCCCGTTGGCGCGAGCGCGGCTGCTGCAGACGCGTACCCACGGCGCCTGGTCCGGCGACGACCTGGTCGCGGCCGTCGGGGTCGGCACGGGACGGACGCCCGCCACCGCCACCGGCCTGGTGCACCCGGCGTGGCGCGGCCGTGGGCTCGGCGGCGCGCTGCTGGACTGGGCCGAGAGGCACACCGGCGACGCGGGCCTGCTGGTCACCACGGAGACGTGGAACGTGGCAGCGGAGGAGTTGTTCGCGGCGCGCGGGTACACGCGGACGTTCCTGGAGTGGGTGCTGCGGCACGACCTCGACGTGCTGCCCGAGGTCGCCGTCCCGGACGGCGTGACTGTGGAGCCGGCGACGCTGGGAGCGGAGCTGTTCACCGCCTACCGCGCGTCGTTCGCCGATCGGCCCGGATTCGTGGAGCCGGAGGCCGACGAGTGGCTGGGCGACCTGCGTGACGACGAGGACTTCCGGCCGGAGTTGACGCTGCTCGCACGCGGCCCGGACGGCGCGGCGGCCGGCTTCGTCACCGTGCTGGACAACTGGATCGATCAGGTCGGCGTGGTGCCCGGGTGGCGCGGGCGACGGGTCGGCGCGTACCTGGTGGCGCGCGTCCTGCGCGGCCTCGCCGACGCGGGCGTGGACGCCGCATGGCTCTGCGTCAACGACGACAACCCGGCCGCCGGGCTGTACCGGCGGCTCGGCTTCCGCGACTTCGGCCGCCGCGCCCGCTATCTGCATGGCTGACCCGACGCGGGAGGCGATTCTGCGGGCCCTCGCCGATCTGTGGGCGAACGGCTGCCCGGTGCCCGCGCCCGAGCTCCACGAACGGCTCGCCGACGTCGGTCTGCGCCGCTGGCGCAGCGTCGCCCGCCGGCACCGGGGGCGGCTCGGCCCGGACGATCGGCTCAGAGATCTGGTACGCGGACTGGTCGCCGCGTTCGAGCCGGACCCCAAGCTGGTCGGGCCGCTGGTGCGCGACTACGAGTGCGTGGCGCGCGCCATCGCCGACGCCGTGCCATCGACCGAGTCGCCGGGGGCTGTTGCGGATGCCCGGTGACGTGGTCTTATGGCGGGACGACGACGTCATCGATCCGCAGCTTTGACAACCCCGCGTCGGTACTCCTTTCATGCCTCTCGAAAGGTGCAACGATGCACAGGAAACCGACGATCCACCTGGCAGTGCTCGTGGCTGCCGCAGCCACCTTCCTGACCGCCGGCGGAGCCCCCGTCGCGGCCACGGCTGCACCCGTGACCGCCTCTCCCGCCGCCGCCGAATGTGAGCCGGGCGCCGACACGCACAGCGCCGCCCGGGTACGCGAGGGCGCCACCGCCAAGGAGCCCGAGCTCTACTCGACGAACGAGGCCAAGGCGTACGGCGTCATCAAGGACTCGCCACGTCTGGCGAACGGCAGCGTCACCGTACCGACGATCTTCCACATGATCTCGGACCACGAGCTGAGCGCGGCCGAGAAGGCCCGCTGGAACACGCTCATCTCGGCGCAGATGACGGTGCTCAATGACTCGTTCGCGGGTCGTACCGCGGCCGACGCGTCGGACACGCCGTTCCGCTTCTCGCTCGTGGACACCACCTGGACCGTGAACAGCGCCTGGTACACGGTGGTGCCGGGCAAGAACGAGCGGGACATGAAGAAGGCGCTCTACACCGGTGACTCCCGCACGCTGAACGTCTACGCGGCGAACATCGGTGACGGGCTGCTCGGCTGGGCGTACTTCCCGAAGGGCTACAACAACGGCCGCGACTACATCGACGGCGTGGTGATGCTCGACGAGTCGATGCCGGGCGGTACGGCCGGCAAGTACGCGCTCGGCGACACGCTCACGCACGAGGTGGGCCACTGGCTGATGCTGGAGCACACGTTCGCGCACGGCTGCTCCGCGTCCGGCGACTTCGTGGCCGACACGCCGCGTGAGGCGGCGCCGCAGTTCAACTGCCCGATCGGGGCGGACACCTGCACCGCGCCGGGGCTGGACCCGATCCACAACTTCATGGACTACACGCAGGACTCCTGCATGAACATGTTCACCCCGGGCCAGGCCGACCGGATGAGCGACGCCTGGGTCGCGTTCCGCGCCAGCGGCAAGGGCTGACCGCCGGACCGGGCGGGCCGCGCCGATGCGGTCCGCCCGGTCGGCTCAGGCCACCCGAATCGGCGTACGCCTCTGTCGTCCCCCTTCGATACCCTCATGCGACTCGACGGCGATGCACGCCGTTGTCCTACGGGGGAAGGGGCATCGTCGTGCGCGCACGAAGAATGCTCGCCGCGTCACTGGGCATAGTGCTCGGTGCCGGCCTGATCAGCGTCGACACCAGCCCGGCGCAGGCCTACGAGCAGCGCGACACCAGCAAGTCCGGTTGGGCCTACACGGATTCGCACCTGCCGAAGAAGTCGTTCGTCAACCCGTCCGGGGATGCGCCGATCGGTGCGTGGACGGATGCGGCAGGCGCCCGGCACAAGTCCCGGTCCTACTTCACCTTCGATGTCGCACGCTTCCGCGGCACCGTCATCCACAAGGCCGACCTGGTCATCGCGGAGCGGTCGGCGGCGGACTGCTCGACCGCCCAGCCGGTCGAGCTGTGGCGCACCGACCCGATCACGGCGACCACGAGCTGGGAGTCCTCGCCGCGCCGGCGCGAACTGCTCGGCACGGTCCAGGCCGGCGGGGAGGCGGCCTGCCCCGGCTATCTGGTCTGGGACATCATGCCCGCCCTGCAGAAGCTCGCGGATCAGGGCAAGCAGACGCTGACCGTCGAGATCCGGCTGCCGCACGGCTTCGAGTCCAAGCTCTCGCACGGTCGTAAGCTCCGCCCGTTCCCGGTGATCCACAGCGAGTCGAACCACGCGCCGACGGTCGGGCAGATCGGCCTGGAGTTCCCGTCGTGGGCCTGCGGGACGGCGGCGAAGCCGCAGCCCGTGGGGCCGCGCTCCTACACGCTGATGGTCAAGGGCGCGGACGCGGACCCCTACGACTACAACTACAACGGGCAGTTCGCCGCGTGGCCGGTCGGTGACGAGAACCAGCGTGCCGAGCAGTTCGGGTACAGCTACGGCGGCGCCCTGTCGAAGCTCTCCTGGGACATGTCGCAGTACCCCGACGGCACCGTGGTGGCCTGGACCGTCCGGGCGTACGACGGGTACGACTTCTCGGCCTGGGCCAAGCCGTGCTACGTCAAGATGGACGCGCAGCGACCCGCCGCCCCCGTGGTGACCTCGGAGAAGTACCCGAACGACGGCCTGCCGCACGGTGGGTCGGGGGTGCCGGGGACGTTCACGTTCAAGGCCAACGGCTCGCCGGACGTGGTCGGCTACTACTGGGGCCGCTTCGGCGACACGTACCACTACATCCCTGCGCCGTCGCCCGGCGCCGACGTGACGCTCGAATACACCCCGACCTCGTTCTCCGACTCGCTGAGCGTGCGCAGCGTGGACAGCGCGTCCAACTCGTCCGAGACGGTCCACTACGAGTTCCGGGTGAAGTCGACCGCGCCGCAGGTCGAGGTGACGATGGCCGGCATCGGGCTGCCCAGCAAGCTGGCCGTCTCCACGAACGTGGAGGGGGTCACCGAGTTCGGGTACCGCATCGGCGACGGCGCTGAGACCCGGGTGCCGGTGAACCCCGACGGCCCGACCGAGATCCCGGTGACGTTCGCCGAGGGGGGCCTCGTCAAGGTCGAGGTCCGCAGCTACGCCGGGAGCGAGCTCGTCGGCGGGTACACCGAGAACGTATCGGTCCGCGACCTCCCGACCGTGGAGTCGGACGACTTCGACTTCCCCGAGCACGACGGGGTGGTGGACCGTCCCGGCACCTTCACGTTCCGGCCCGGCCGGACCGGTGTGGTGGCGTACGAGTACACGTTCGGTGGTGGCGATCTGCTGCGCATCGACGCGGCCGCGGACGGCACGGCGGTGCTGCACTGGACGCCCACCGAGGGTGGCTGGCACGTGCTGAACGTCCGGAGCATCAGCGCCGACGGCACTGTCTCGGAGACGCAGGAGCAGCAGTTCAACGTCATCGACACCAAGCCGTACGTCTCCTCCAGCACCTACTACGAGAACGGCGCATGGGGTGGCGTGGGCATCCCCGGTGAGTTCAACTTCGACACCGGCATGCCCGACGTCGACGTCTACCTCTACCGCCTGAACGACGGGCCGGAGCAGGTCGTCGACCCGGACTACAGCTGGGCGCGGGTGACGCTCACCCCGGACCGTTCCGGCAGCAACACGCTGACGGTGCGTACCCGGTTCCAGGACGGTTCCTTCTCCCCGACCCGGACGTACACGTTCGAGGTCAGCGACGCGCCGGTGGTGACGTCCGAGGACTACCCGGAGAACGGTGAGGGCGGCCAGCCCGGGCAGACGGGCCGGTTCACCTTCAACCCGGGCCGCTCCGGCGTGACCGAGTACCGCTACGTGCTGGAGTACACCGGCGAGGAGCAGGTGGTGGCCGCCGGCGCGGACGGCCGGGCCACCGTCGAGATCACGCCGGCGCACTCCGGCTACACGCTGCTGACTGTCACCAGCCGGACGGCCGACGGCACGGTCAGCCCGGAACGCCGGTACTACTTCCGGGTCCGCGACTCCCGGGTGAACGTGAGCAGCGCGTACGACGAGTACAGCCCGCGTGGCGGGATCGGGTCGGTCGGCACGTTCGGGGTCTACACCGAGATCAGCGAGGTGACGACCTTCGAGTACCAGCTCAACGGCGGCGCCTGGCAGAGCGTGCCGAAGAAGCCCGATGCGCTGGTCACGGACATCACGGTGATCATGGACCGCAACGGCGCCAACCTCATCTCGGTACGGGGCCGTACCGCCGCGGGCGACTACACGCCGCAGACCGACTATCCGTTCCTGGTCGGCACGGCGCCGCTCGTCAGCTCTGGCACCTACCCGGCCGGTCAGTGGTCCGGCGGTGTGGGCGTGGCCGGTGAGTTCACCTTCACCCAGGGCAGCCCGGGTGTGACCGAGTTCGAGTACACAGTCGAGGACGGGCAGCCGGTGACCGTGGCCGCGAACGCCGCCGGAGTCGCCACGGCCACCTTCACGCCGACCTCGGCCGGCTCGTACAGCATGCGGGTGCGCGGCCGGACCGCCGACGGCGTGTGGACCGACACGACGAGCTACTACTTCCTGGTCAACTACTCCTGATCCGCTGGTGACGGTGGGCCGCCCGGAACGGGCGGCCCACCGTCACTCAGTCGACTGTGGGCAGCGACGGCCCGAGCACGTCGTCGGCATCCACGATGGTGTACGCGTACCCCTGCTCGGCCAGGAACCGCTGCCGATGCGCGGCGTACTCGGTGTCGATGGTGTCCCGCGAGACCACCGTGTAGAAGTGCGCCTGCCGGCCATCGGCCTTCGGGCGCAGCACCCGGCCCAGCCGTTGCGCCTCCTCCTGGCGGGAGCCGAACGTGCCGGACACCTGGATCGCCACCGCCGCCTCCGGCAGGTCGATGGAGAAGTTGCCGACCTTCGAGAGCACCAGGGTCCGCAACGAGCCGGAGCGGAACGCGTCGAACAGCCGCTCGCGTTCCTTGTTCGTGGTGGAGCCCTGCACGATCGGCGCGTCCAGGTATTCGCCGAGCTGGTGCAACTGGTCGAGGAACCCACCGATGACGAGGACCTGCTCGTCCGGGTGCCGCTCCACCAGGGCCCGCACCACGGGCAGCTTCGTGCGGGCGGTCGCCGCCATCCGGTAGCGCTCCTCCGCCTCCGCCGTCGCGTACGCCAGCCGCTCGGCGTCGGTGAGCGTCACCCGTACCTCGGTGCACTCCGCCGGGGCGATCCAACCCTGCTGCTCGATGTCCTTCCACGGCGCGTCGTACCGCTTCGGGCCGATCAGGCTGAACACGTCGCCCTCGCGGCCGTCCTCGCGTACCAGAGTCGCGGTGAGGCCGAGCCGGCGGCGGGCCTGGAGGTCCGCCGTGAAGCGGAAGATCGGCGCGGGCAGCAGGTGCACCTCGTCGTAGACGACCAGGCCCCAGTCGCGGGCGCCGAACAGGTCCAGGTGGGTGAACGCGCCGCCGCGCCGCGAGGTGAGCACCTGGTACGTGGCGATGGTGACCGGGCGGATCTCCTTGCGCTCGCCCGAGTACTCGCCGATCTCCTCCTCGGTCAGCGAGGTGCGGGCGATCAGCTCGCGCTTCCACTGCCGTCCCGCCACCGTGTTGGTGACCAGGATCAGCGTGGTCGCCTTCGCCTCGGCCATCGCCGCCGCGCCGACGAGCGTCTTGCCGGCGCCGCAGGGCAGCACCACCACGCCGGACCCGCCGGCCCAGAACGCCTCGACGGCTTCCCGCTGGTACGACCGCAGCGTCCACGGCTTGCCGCCGTCGGAGCCGGACTCGGCCAGCTCGATCGGGTGCGCCTCGCCGTCCACGTACCCGGCCAGGTCCTCGGCCGGCCAGCCCAGCTTGAGCAGCGCCTGCTTGAGCCGCCCCCGCTCGGACGGGTGCACCGCGACGGTGTCGTCGTCGATCTTGGCGCCGAGCATGCCGGCGAGCTTCTTGCTCTTGGCGACCTCGATCAGGACCACTCGGTCCAGGGCGCGCAGCACCAGGCCGTGCACCGGGTCGTTGGCGAGCTGGAGCCGGCCGTACCGGTCCATCGTCTCGGCCACGTCGACGAGCAGAGCGTGCGGCACCGGGTAGCGGGAGTACTTGATCAGCGAGTCCACCACGCCCTCGGCGTCGTGGCCGGCGGCTCGGGCGTTCCACAGGCCCAGCGGCGTGAGCCGGTACGTGTGCACGTGCTCGGGGGAACGTTCCAGCTCGGCGAAGGGCGCGATCGCCATCCGGCACGCCTGCGCGTCGGGGTGATCCACCTCCAGCAGCAGCGTCTTGTCCGACTGCACGATCAGTGGTCCACCGCTCACGCCAGCGTCCTCTCGCATCGCCCGGAACCCGCTGCCCGGAAACTCGTCGCCCGGAACCCGGTCGCCCGGCATCCCGTCCACACCCCGGCTGACCTGCCGCAGGCCGACCATCCAGTGTTGCACGCCGGAGGGCGCCGCAAAAAAGTCTCGCTGGACAGGCAACGTCATACTCGTCCCACACGTCTAGCAAGCGGGACGACTGTCCAGGGAGGGCCCATGCAGCGTGTCCGGTTTCTCGCACGGGCCACCGCCCTGGCGGTGGTCGTGCTGGTCGGTGTCGGCGCCTGCGCGCTCGATCCGCAGGCGGAAGGCGCCGGGGGCAGCACCCCCGGCCCGGTCGGGCTGACGGAGGGAGCATCGGGGGCGAGCGCGTCGCCCATGCCGGAGCAGCCGGTCACGTCCCCGTCGGCGCAGCCGAGCCGGACGGCCTCGCCGAAACCCTCCCGGTCGCCGGAGGCGACGAAGACGACGAAGCCCAAGCCGAAGCCGAGCGCGTCCGCCGGGTGCCCGCAGGGGGAGCACCAGCGGGCGGTGGAGACGTACCTGACGCGGCTGGGCGGCTTCGGGACGCTGACCGTGGACGGCGAGCAGTCCGCCGCCGACTGCGCGGCGATCAAGAAGTTCCAGATCCGGTACGGGATCAGCCCGTCCTCCGGTCGCGCCGGTCCCACCACGTACGACGTGGCGAAGCGGCTCGCCGCCACCGACACCGCGCGGTGCAGGGCCGGTTCCCGGCTCACCTTCTGCGTCGACCTGACCCGGCAGACGGTCTGGGCGATGCGCGGCGGGAAGGTGGTGATGGGTCCGACGGTCACCCGCACCGGCATGTCCGGGTACGCCACCCCGGCCGGCACGTACTCGGTGGGGCGGAAGAACCCGCGCGAGTGGTCCAACCCGTACGAGGTGTGGCTGCCGTACTGGCAGCAGTTCAACGGCGGGATCGGCTTCCACGAGACCACCACCTACCTGCACAACGGCGCGATCGGCTCGCACGGCTGCGTGAACCTGCTGCACCGCGACGCGGTACGCCTCTGGGAGCTGGGTTCGGTCGGCACCCGCGTGGTCGTGATCGGCCGCCGCCCCGGCACCTGAGCCCGCCCGGAACCCGCCCCACCCGTGACCGGACCGCCCGGATCAGGGTTTTAACCCCTGTCCGCGCGATCCGGTTGGTGTAACCCTGGAAGCCGGGTCCATGCCGGGACGGGGAGGGACTGCCATGACCGTTGACCAGGACGTGCTTCCCGAGGACGAACGGACGCGGCAGCAGGAGGTGCCCACGGCGGTGGTGCTCGCCTACGCGGCCGCCGCCGCCGGGGTGTTCGGCTGGTTCCTGTTCGGGCTGTTCGTGCAGCAGCAGGGCTTCGTCGACTCGGTGGGTGAGGCGGCCGGTACCGCGTTCGCGTTGCTGCTGGCCGTGTCGGTGATCGGCACGCTGCGCCGCAACGGCGAGTAGCTCACTCCTCCAGCACTGCCGCCGTGATCCGGTGCAGCGCGAACGTGTGCAGCATCTCCGTCCGGTCGTCCTCGGCGCGCAGGTAACCGGCACCGATCGACACCGGCCGGACCAGCCGGGACGCCGTCGCCCCGTGCGCGTCGACGTAGCCCACCCAGACCAGCGCCTTGTCCCGTACCGCCTGTTGGAGCACCGCCAGCGCGTCGCCGTGCCCGGACACGGGCGCCGGGCCGCCCGCCGCCGGGGCGCCGCGGACCACCGCCGGGGCCCGCCGCGCCGCCCGGGCCGCCGCCTCGCCCCGGCGGATCTGCTCGACCACGCCGAGCAGGCGGGGCATCGGCAGCTTCGGCGTGGCGAGCGGATCGACCGCACGACCGATCGCGGTACGCGCCGGCGCCCGCCGGGTCTTCGGGCGCGCCAGCACCGTCGCGCCGCTGGCGTCCTCTGGCACCGGGGCGTACCCGGCGTCGCGCAACGCGGTGAGCATCCGGTTGACCTGGTACGGGGTGACCAGCACCGTCGGCGCGAGCCGGCGGAACGCCAGCGGCTCCAGCCGCCGGTCCGCCTGCACCTCGGTGAGCAGTGCCTCGTCGTCGCTGCGCACGTACGCGCCGGCCGACCCGACGCGCAGGCCACCGTGCTTGCGGGCCACGTCGTCGACCAGATAGGTCAGGCCCTGCGGCACCGGGGTACGCGAGCGGCGGCGGAACAGCGTGTGCAGGTCGTCGGCGGTGTAGCCGGCGTCGAGCGCCCGCCTGATGCTCCCCGTGGTGACCCGGTGCACGCTGGCTCCGCCCGCCGACTCGTGCTCGGCCACCACGTCCAGCTCGGCGGCGAGCGCCGGGTCGGGCGGGCCGGGCACCACCACCGACAGGTCGGCCTGCACCAGCACGTGGTCGACCGGGGCGGGCAGCAGCCCGTCCAGCGCCCGTACCGTCGTCGAGGCGTCGCCCGACTCGGCGTCGGAGCGCAACCCGAGCGGGTCGTCACCGCGCTCGTCGGCCTCGGTCAGCTCGGCGAGCAGCAGCCGCCCGTACGAGGTGAGCGCGCCGAGCCCGGTCACGCCCAGCGTGGCCGCCTCGGCGAGCACCTCCCGGTGCGCCGTCTCCCGCCCCCGGGCCCGCCGGGGCGCGCGCCAGTCCAGCAGTTCCAGCACCTCCTCCGGCGTCGGGGCGGTGCCGGGTGTCAGGTCGGCCAGCACGGCGAGCACCGCACGACGGGCGGCCGGCGCACCGGCTCGTTCCGCCTCGGCGGAGAGCACCGAGATGGGCCGGTCCCGGTCGTCGCGCTGCCCGATCAGGCCGGCCTGGCGGGGCATCGACATCCAGGCGCGGGCGAGCTGTTCCCAGCGCTGGGCCAGCGACACCGCGCGCCACACCTCGTACCCGCCGGTGGGCAGGATCTGCTGGTCGCCGCCGTACCGGGTGGTGACCGCGCCGGTCAGCTCCATCTCCCCGGTCAGCCCGGCCGCGTACGCCACCTCGAACAGCAGCGCGGTGGTCGGCTCGTCCAGCCCGAGGCCACGGGCGAGCCGCCGCAGGTCGCGGACGCCGACGCCGCCGGAGCGCAGCACCGGTGCCGGTTCCGCGGTCAGCGCCTCCAGCATCGCCTCGGTGTGCCGGACCACCTCCATCGTCTGCCCGGCCCCGGCCGAGTCGACGGACTTGACCTCGCGCGGTGGGCCGGACACCACCGGCGGGCTGGTGCGCAGCGGGCCGAGCGGACCGGCGTCGCGGCGCAGCACCAGCCCCACCTCGCGGGGCAGCTCGACGGTGCCGTTGCGGCCGCCGGACATCCGGACCAGCAGCCGGTGCTCGACCAGCCAGCGGATCGGGGATCCGGTCGGTGCGCCGCCGTTCACCAGGTCGGGCGGGAGCACGTCCTCGGCGCCGGTGGCGGGGGCCTCCAGCGCGCCGGGGGCCACGGTCCCGACCGGTGGCCCGGCGGCGAGCCGGTCCAGGACCGCCCGGGCCGAGGGCGGCGCGGACAGCAGCGTCCGCCGCAGCTTCGCCGGGTCCGCGCAGAGCGCCGCCGCGCGCGGATCAAGCTCCGCCGCCGGTCGGCCCAGCCCCGCCGGGTACGGGGACACCTCGTCGATGCCGCCGGCCACGCACAGGTCGTGTTCGGGGCCGTACAGCAGGAACCGCGCCCGGAGCCGGTCGACGGCGGCGCGGACCGCCGTCGGCGCGGGTGGGTGCGGCCCGGCGGTGGCCAGGGCGAGGATCTGGTCGGTGGAGGTGGCGCCTTCGGGGCCGCGGGTGAGGCGGGCGGCGTCGAGGATCTGGAGGGTGAACTGGTCCAGCCCGTCGAGCGCCCGGGCCACGGAGACCCGGGACTGGGCGCGCAGGGCGAGGGCGGACACGTCGGCCGGCACCGGCACGACGAGGTCCGGCCGCAGCTGGAGCAGCGCGGCGAGGGAGTCGTCGGGGAGGGCCCGCAGGTGGTCGGCGAGTGAGGTGGTCATCGTCGTACCACGCTAGCCCGCTGGGTAGGTTCTCGGCATGTCTCCGCTGATGGTCGGCTTCGACCTCGACATGACCCTGGTCGACTCCCGTCCCGGGATCGCCGCCGCGTTCCGGGCGCTGACCGCGCGCACGGGTGTGCACGTGGACGGGGATCTGGCCGTCTCCCGGCTGGGCCCGCCGCTGCGTACCGAGCTGGCGCACTGGTTCCCGCCGGAGCGTGTCGAGGAGGCGGTGACGCTCTACCGCGAGCTTTATCCGGCGTACGCGATCACCCCGACCGTGCCGATGCCGGGTGCGGAGGCCGCGCTGCGCGCGGTGCAGGCGCGCGACGGCCGGACGATGGTGGTGACCGCGAAGATGGGCCGGCTGGCGAAGCTGCACCTGGACCACCTCGGACTACCGGTGGACGAGCTGGCCGGGGACGTGTTCGCCGAGCAGAAGGCGGTCGCGTTGCGCGAGCACGGCGCGACGCTGTACGTGGGCGACCACGTGGCCGACATGGCCGCCGCGCGAGCCGCGGGAATCCCGGGCGTGGCAGTGGCGACCGGCCCGTGCTCGGCCGACGAACTGACCGAGGCCGGGGCGTACCTGGTGCTTGATGATCTCGTCGAATTCCCGAGGGCGCTGGACCGGATCATCGGGCTAGCCTTGGAGGGGTAGACGGTTCGAGTGGAGCGGGGTTCAACAGGTGCCGACGGGTCGAGTGAAGTGGTACGACGCCGCCAAGGGGTACGGGTTCGTCACCAGTGACGAGGGTGGCGACGTGTTCCTGCCGAAGGGCGCGCTACCGGCGGGTGTCGCCGACCTGAAGGGTGGCCAGCGGGTCGATTTCAGCGTGGTGGACAGCCGGCGGGGCGCCCAGGCGATGGGGGTCAAGCTGCTGGAGGCGCCGCCGTCCGTGGCGGAGCTGCGCCGCCGGCCGGCCGAGGAACTCCACGGCCTGGTCGAAGACATGATCAAGGTGCTGGAGGCGAAGGTCCAGCCGGACCTGCGCCGGGGGCGCTTCCCGGATCGGAAGACCTCCCAGAAGATCGCTCAGCTGGTCCACGCGGTGGCGCGCGAGCTGGAGGTCTGAGGGACGAGCCCGGCGTCGGCGGCCCGGCCCAGCAGCGCTTCCACGGCGGCGAAGCCGGCCTCTCCCAGGTCGGCGGTGAACTCGTTGACGTAGAGGCCGATGTGCCGGTCCACCACGTCGGGCTCCATCTCCTGCGCGTGCGCGAGGACGTACTCGCGGCTCGCAGCCGGGTCGGCCCACGCCTGGCGTACCGACTCGCGGATCCAGGTGGCGGCCTCGACCGGGTCGACGGCGCCCCGGCGGGCCAGGATGGCGCCGAGCGGGATCGGCAGCCCGGTGTCGCCCTCCCACCACTCGCCCAGGTCGACCAGGGCGGTCAGCCCGTGCCGCGGGTAGGTGAAGCGCGCCTCGTGGATGACCAGGCCCGCGTCGTACCGGCCGGCGGCCACGCCCGGCATGATCTCGTGGAACGGCACCACCTCGATGCGCGCCGGTGCCTGGCCGGCCGCCCAGAGGCGGAACAGCAGGTACGCGGTGGTCCGCTCGCCGGGCACCGCCACCGTCGCGCCGGACAGGTCGGTCCGGTCGCCACGGGTCAGCACCAGCGGGCCGCAGCCCCGGCCCAGCGCGCCGCCGCAGGGCAGCAGGTGGTAGTCGTCGAGCAGCCACGGCAGCGCCGCGTAGCTGACCTTCACCAGGTCGAACGCCCCACGCTCGGCGGCGGTGTTGGTGACGTCGACGTCCGCGTAGGTCACCTCGACCGCCGGCGCGCCCGGCACCCGGCCGTGCACGAGGGCGTCGAAGACGAACGTGTCGTTGGGGCAGGGGGAGATCGCCAGGGAGAGCGCCACGGTCCCACCGTAACCCCGGCGGCCGGGCGGCCCGTCACGGCGTCCGGTGTGACGTCCAGCCGGTCCGGTGCAGCCGCTCGATGCCGTCGAGCAGCAGGTCCAGCGCGAATTCGAACTCGAACTGGTCGTCGCAGCCCGGCCCGACCACCGAGTCGTCGTCGTGGGACGCGGCGGTGGCGATGGCCGCGAGGTTGGGGAAGCGGTCGGCCACCTCCGGTGGCAGATCGGCCGGCGCCTCGGGCACCGTCGCGCCGGACCGGCCGGCCTGCCGGGAGGTGTCGAACAGTTCCTGGCTGAAGCCCAGCACCCGGCTGCCCAGCGCGTGCATGACGTGATGGGCCAGGTCGGTGGAGAACCCGCCCGCCCGCAGCGCGCCGACTGTCGAGTCGAGGTACGCCAGGACGGCCGGGGTCGGCGTGGTCCGGGACTCGATCGCCAGCGACGCCCAGGGGTGGCGGAGCAGCATCTGCCGCGCCGACAGGATGCGTCGGCGGATCGCCTGCTTCCAGTCGCCGGGCACCGGCGGGTCGATCTCCGCGACGACGATGTCGATCATGCCGTCGAGCAGTTCGTCCTTGTTCGCCACGTGCTTGTAGAGGGCCATCGGCACGACGCCGAGGTCCTGCGCGAGGTTGCGCATGCTCAGCGACTCGATGCCGGTCCGGTCGGCGAGCACGACTGCGGTACGCAGGACGCGATCCCTGGTCAGGGGTGCCCTTCGCGCCGTCTCCGTCTGCTCCGCCATGTCGTCCCCAGTCCTCCCGAAGGCCGTTGACACAGTAACCGCCTTGACTGGTGTACGGCGTACACCTAGTCTTGTACTCATGAAGGTGTACGCCGTACACCTGGGAGGAGTGCGACATGAAGGCGATCGTCCAGGACCGGTACGGCCCCCCGGAGACACTCGCGCTGGCCGATGTCGAGACGCCCGAACCCGGCCCCGGCGACGTCCTCGTGCGGGTCGAGGCGGCAGCCGTGAACGCGTACGACTGGCACGTCATGCGCGGCGACCCCCGGCTGTCGCGGCTTGCGCTCGGCCTCACTCGGCCCCGCGCCCGCATCCGTGGCCGCGATGTCGCCGGCCGGGTCGAGGCCGTCGGCGCCCAGGTGCGGCACGTACGCCCCGGCGACGCCGTCTTCGGCGACCTCGGCGAGGCCGACGGCGCATTCGCCGAGTACGTCTGCGTGCCCGAGCACCTGGTCGCGCCGCGCCCGACGAACCTGACCCCGGCGCAGGCGGCGGCCCTGCCGCTGGCCGGCGTCACCGCGCTCCAGGGCCTGCGCGACGCCGGGCAGGTCGGGCCCGGCCACCACGTCCTGATCAACGGGGCCTCGGGCGGCGTCGGCACGCTCGCCGTCCAGTTGGCCAAGGCGCTCGGCGCGACGGTGACCGGCGTGTGCCGCACCCGCAACGTCGACCTGGTCCGCTCCCTGGGCGCCGACCACGTGGTCGACTACACCCGCGACGACTTCACCCGCGGCGGGCGCCGCCACGACGTGGTGTTCGACCTGGTCGGCAACCGCTCCCTGGCCGCGTTGCGGCGGGCGCTCACGCCGGACGGGACACTCGTGCTCTCCGGCGGCGGCGTCTACCGGGGCGGCAGCCTGCTCGGCCCGATCGGGCTGCTGGCGCGGGGACGGCTGCTCGCGCCGGTCATCAGCCAGCGCGTCGTCGTCCTCGCCACCTCACCCGGCCGGGCGCACCTCGACGTGCTGCGCGAGCACGCCGAGGCGGGCCGGCTCACCCCTGTGGTCGACCGGACCCATCCGCTGCGCGAGGTGCCCGAGGCCGTCCGCTACCTCGAAACCGAGCACGCGCGCGCCAAGGTCGTCATCACGATCTGACGCCGCCGTCCCCAGCCCGCCGACTTCTCCACAGGGTTGTCCACAGGTGGACGGGATCAGTGGAGGGCGGCCGCCGCGGCGGTGAGCGCGGCGAACGCCTCCCGCATCCGCCACGCGCTCCGGTCACGCGGGCCGATCGGGTTGGAGACGGTCCGCAGCTCGGCGAAGGGCACACCGGCCTGGGCGGCGGCGACCGCCACGCCGTACCCCTCCATCGCCTCGGCCACCGCGTCCGGGTGCCGTTCGGCCAGCTCCGCCGTGCTGGCGGCGGTGCCGGTCACCGTGCTGACGGTGAGCACAGTGCCGACGGTGGCCCCGGGCAGCGCGGCGCGCAGGCGGGCCAGCAGGCCCGGGTCGGCGGGCACGATCCGGCCGCCGCCCAGCAACTCGGGGGGCATGCCCAGGTCCTCGACCGGGATGAAGCCGGCGGGTGATTCGGCGCCGAGGTCGGCCGCGACGCTGCGGTCGGCGAGCACCGTGCCGCCCACCGCTACCCGGCCGACGAACCCTCCCGCGATGCCGGCGCTGACCACCGCCCGGTACGGCCGCCCGGCCGCCTCGGCCAGCGCCAGCAGCCGTGCCGTGGCGGCACCGGCGACGGCCGGGCCGACCCCGACCGGCAGCACAGTCACGTCCGGCGCTGCCGGTGCGGTGAGGCCGGCACGGATCGCCTCGGCCTCGGCCGGCACGGCCGTGACCACGAGCAGACCGGTCACGCCACCGGCCCCCGGGGGTCGCGCCGCTCGGTGTCCTCGACGCCGCCCGGCCCGCCCACCGAGGAGGACGGCCGGTAGATGTGGAAGCCGGGCGGGGCCAGCCCGTCGTCGTCCGGCGGCGGGCCGGAACGCTGGGGCGCCGGTGACGTGGGCGCCGGGTCGTCGAACGAGGTGGTGGCCGGTTTCTCGTCGCGGGTCGCCTGCTCCGCCGCCAGTTCCTCGTCGCCGAGCGGCCGGCCGGCCAGGTGCTCGCCGCGCAGCTTGCCGGCGACGAGCACGCCGCGTACGGCCACCAGCGCGGCCACCGCGGCGGCGACAGTCACCCCGATCAGGCCGGTGAACGGCACCAGCCCGAGCCCGCCCCCTGCTACGAACGCGAGCATCAGCGCGGTCTCCGAGTGCGCGAACGAGCTGGCGCGCAGCCGCTCCGGTATGCGTTCCTGGATCGAGGCGTCCACCGCCAGCTTGGCGATCCCGCTCATCATCGCGGCCACCAGGCAGAGCAGCGCCACCATCGGCAGCGAGAACTTCAGCGCGGCGAGCACCGCCACACCGGCCACCACGATCGTGCCGCTGGACTGGAGCGCTGTCGGCCGGTGGATGCGCAGACGGGTGCCGAGCGCGGTGGCCAGGAACGTGCCGACCGCCAGCGCGCCGCCGACCAGGCCCAGCGCGCCCTGGGCGCCGAGGTCGCGGCCGAAGAAGTCGGTGGTCAGGTCACCGGCCTTGATCGCGAAGGCCAGGAACAGGAGCAGGAAGCCGTAGAGCCCGCGTAGCGCCGCCGCGCCGATCAGCGTGGCGATCACCAGCCGGCCACTGGGGCGACCCCGGCCCAGCGGGCGCTCGCCGTCACGGCGGCGCAGCGCGCGCAGCGGGTGCGGCATCCGCTCCGGCGGCTCGGAGTCGGCCTTCGGTGGCAGCCGGAGCGAGATCACCATGCCGATCAGGAAGATCACCGAGGCGACCCGCAGTGGCCACTGCGGCCCGAACCAGAACGCGGCCAGCCCGATCGGCGCGACGAGCGCGCCGGCCACCGTGCCGTAGACGCTCGCGCGCGCCCCGACCTGGGACAGCCCGAGCCCTTCCGGAAGCAGCCGGGGGACAGCCGCCGAGCGGGCCACGCCGTACGCCCGGGAGAGCGCGAGAACGCCGAACGCCGCCGGATAGAGCCCGAAGCTGCCGATGTAGTCGGAGATCAACCAGGCCAGGAACGCCCGGCCGAGCATGGTGGTGGCCAGCGCGTACCGCCGGCCGTGGCGGAAGTGGTCGAGCAGCGGGCCGACCACCGGGGCGAGCATGGCGAACGGAACCATGGTGACCAGCAGGTAGAGGGCCACCTTGTTGCGCGCCTCGCCCAGCGGCACGTCGAAGAAGATCGTCCCGGCCAGGCCGATCGCGATGAGCGTGTCACCGGCGCAGGAGAGCGCGTGCAGGTCGAACAGGCGGACCATGCCCACCTCGTTGCCGGCGCTGCGGGCCCGGGCGGTCCCGGCCCGCCGGGTCATCCAGCGCCCGCCGTGCATCGAGCCCCGCAGCAGCAGCCGGGTGGCGCGGATGCCGGTGCCGACGGTCCGCCCGAGGAAGGAGCGGCCGGAGCGGGAGGACAGCGCCATGCGTCCCATCCTCGCCCATCCTTTCCACGTGCGCCGCATCACCCGGAGAGAATGACTCCGGGGAGTGCCTGTCGCCCGTGGACGGGCATGGGGAACAATGGTCCGGTGACCAGGCCCGCCTCCGCCCGCGCTCCCCGGCTCGACCAGGTCTGCGCCGCCGCCGTCGAGGTGGCCCGCGACGCGATCACCGAGGTGGAGCCCACCGACATCGGCGATCATCTCCAAGCGGTCGCCGAGGGCGATCGGGTCGTCACCCACTACTTCGAATGCCGGATGGCCGGCTACCGCGGCTGGCGCTGGGCCGTCACGGTGACCCGGGTGCCGCGCAGCCGGCACGTCACCATCTGCGAGACGGTGCTGCTGCCCGGCCCGGACGCGCTGCTCGCCCCGGGCTGGCTGCCGTGGCAGGAGCGGCTCAAGCCGGGCGACCTGGGCCCCGGCGACCTGCTGCCCACCCCTGCCGACGACGAGCGGCTCGCCCCCGGCTACCTGCTCTCCGACGACCCGGCAGTCGAGGAGACCGCCTGGGAGCTGGGCCTGGGCCGGCCCCGGGTGCTGTCCCGGGAGGGTCGCGCCGAGGCCGCCCAGCGCTGGTACGACGGCGACCACGGCCCGGACGCCGCGATCTCGGTCGCCGCGCCGGCCGCCGCCCGCTGCGGCACCTGCGGTTTCTACCTGCCGCTCGCCGGTTCGCTACGCCTGGCCTTCGGCGCCTGCGGCAACTTCTTCGCCCCGGACGACGGCCGGGTGGTGAGTGCCGACCACGGGTGCGGCGCGCACTCGGAGACCCTGGTCGAGGCGGCCGAGTCGCCCGTCGACGAGCTGCCGACCGTCTACGACGACAGCGCGGTCGAGGCCATGACCGTCAGCCGGGCACCGGGCTCGGTGGAGTCGGCCGAGCCGGCGGAGCCGTACGGCCACCCCTGACGGGTCAGCGCTGTCGCTGCGCGGCGGCAGCGCGTCGGCGACGCCGGTTGGCGTCGTGCCGCATCATCACCGCCAGGCCGGGAAAGCCCCACAGAAAACCGGCCAGGCAGGTCCAGAGCCAGTTCTGACGCCCGGACTCGGTGAGCCAGTCCCGGAAGAAGATCAGTAGCACCAGGCCGGCCACCGCCCAGGCGATCAGCCCGGCGACGGCGAACGGCACCATCGGCGGGTCGAGCGGCTCCGGCCGCGGCTGTTGCTCCTGTGACACCGGCCCAGCCTACGTGATCGTTCTTCCCTGCCGGCCAGGTGATCTGGGACGATGCGCGCGACAAAACCCGGCCGATGACCAGATGAGGAACCATGTCCATTGCCCCGCCGCCGGATCACGGCACGCCGCCCGATCCCGCGCATCCACGTAACGCCTTCGACCGCTACTTCCTGATCTCGGCACGCGGGTCCACGCTGAGCCGGGAGCTGCGAGGCGGCTTCGCCACGTTCTTCACGATGGCGTACATCGTGGTGTTGAACCCGCTGATCCTGGGCAGCGGGAAGGACGGCGACGGCCGTTCGCTTGCGATTCCGGCGCTCGCCGCGGCGACCGCGCTGGTCGCCGGCCTGATGACCATCCTGATGGGCGTGGTGGCCCGGTTCCCGATCGCGCTCGCGGCCGGCCTGGGTGTGAACGCGCTCGTCGCCTACGAGATCGCGCCGCAGATGACCTGGGCGGACGCGATGGGCCTGGTGGTCATCGAGGGTGTGCTGATCGGCATCCTGGTGCTCACCGGCCTGCGTACCGCGGTGTTCCGCTCGGTGCCGACGCAGCTCAAGACCGCGATCGGCGTCGGCATCGGTCTGTTCCTGACCATCATCGGCCTGGTCGACGCCGGTTTCGTCCGGCGTGTGCCGGACGCCGCGAACTCCACCGTGCCGGTGGGGCTTGGCATCAACGGCAAGATCGTCAGCTGGCCGATGCTCGTCTTCGTGGTCGGCCTGCTGATCACGCTGGTCCTGGTGGTACGCCGGGTCCGCGGCGCGATCCTGATCGGCATCCTGGCCTCCACCGTGCTGGCCATCGTGGTCGAGGCGATCGCCAACGTCGGCCCGTCCTTCGTCGACGGCAAGCCGAACCCGAAGGGCTGGGCGCTGAACGTGCCCGAGCTGCCCAAACAGATCGTGGACCTGCCCGACCTGTCGTTGCTGGGCCAGTTCAACGTGCTGAACTCGTGGAGCCGGGTCGGCTGGCTGGTGCCGCTGATGTTCATCTTCACGCTGCTCATCACGGACTTCTTCGACACGATGGGCACGATGGTCGCGATCGGCCAGGAAGGGGACATGCTCGACGAGACGGGTACCCCGCCGAAGGCCAAGGAGATCCTGCTCGTCGACTCGATCGCCGCCGCCGCGGGTGGTGCCGCCTCGGTGTCCAGCAACACGTCGTACATCGAGAGCGCCGCAGGTGTCGCGGAGGGTGCCCGGACCGGCGTGGCCAACCTGGTCACCGGCGCGTTGTTCCTGCTCGCCATGTTCCTGGCGCCGCTGTCGCTGATCGTGCCGTTCGAGGCCGCGTCGACGGCGCTGGTGGTGGTCGGCTTCCTGATGATGACGGCGGTCCGCACGATCGACTGGACCGACTACGAGATCGCCATCCCGGCGTTCCTCACCATCGCGCTGATGCCGTTCACCTATTCGATCTCCAACGGCATCGGAGCCGGCGTGATCAGCTTCGTGCTGCTCAAGGTGGCCAAGGGTAAGGCCCGCGAGGTCCACCCGCTCCTGTACGGCGTCGCCGTGCTGTTCATCGTGTACTTCCTGCGCGGGCCGGTCGAGTCCGTGTTGCTCTGACGCTGGTGAGCCTGGTCATAACGCATGTCGTTAGCCAGGCTCATTAGTTAAGCTAACTAGTGTGACGGAGCGGACGGTGACGGCGAAACGCGTGCCACCGGCGCAGCTGGCTCCTCAGCTGCGAGATGCGATCACCCGGCTCAACCGGCGGGTCCGACAAGCCCGGCCGGTCGGAGACCTCACGGTCACCCAGCTGTCGGCGCTCACCAGCCTCAATCTGGCGGGCGCCCTCACGCCACGGGAACTCGCTGATGTCGAACGGGTGCAGCCGCCCACGATGACGAAGATCGTCGCGAAGTTGGAGGAGCGCGGCCTCGTGCAGCGCACCCCCCATCCGACCGACGGACGGCAGGTCATCCTGGCGGCGACCGAAGGGGGACGGGCCGTACTCGACCAGTTCGAGCGGGCCCGCAACGAGTGGCTGGCCACCCGGCTGGCCGCGCTGACCGAGGACGAACGCGAAACGCTACGGCGTGCAGCGGAGATCCTCCAGGGTATCGCTCGCGCCTGACACCGCCGCCCGCGGTTCGCTTCGTCAGCTGTGGATGAAGCGTACCGACGCAAGGAGGCGCACCTAGAGTGCAGGCCAAGCTGAGCACGATGTTCCAGTCCCTACGAGTCCGTAACTACCGGCTCTTCGCCACCGGACAGCTGATCAAACTGATCGGCGTCTGGATGATGTTCATCGCCCAGGACTGGCTCGTCCTCGAGCTCAGCGACAACTCCGCGACCGCGCTCGGCGTCGTCACCGCGTTGCAGTTCACGCCCGTACTCCTGCTCACGCTGCTGTCCGGCCGGCTCGCCGACCGCTACGACAAGCGGATGCTGCTCTTCGTCGCCAACGCGTTCTGGACCGTCCTCGCGCTGGCCATGAGCATCCTGGTCCTCACCGGCCTGGTGCAGCTCTGGCACGTCTTCACGTTCGCCGCCCTGCTCGGCGTCTCCAACGCGGTCGAGACGCCGGTCCGCCAGGCGTTCGTCTCCGAGCTGGTCGGCATGCCGCTGCTGCCGAACGCGCTCTCGCTCAACGCGGCAGTGTTCAACTCCGCCCGGATCGTCGGCCCCGCCGTCGCCGGTCTGGCCATCGCCGTCGTCGACGTCGGCCCGGTCTTCCTGGTCACCGCGCTCAGCTCGATCGCCCCGCTGGTGAACGTGGTCCGGATGCGTACCGACGAGCTGCACCGCAAGGACCTGCCGCCGGTCGGTGAGCGGGACCAGGCCCGGGTGGTCGACGGCCTCCGGTACGTGGCACGCCGCCCCGACATCCTGCTGCCGATGGTCCTCATGTCGGTGATCGGAATGAGCCTGTTCAACTTCCAGCTCACCCTCGCCGCGCTGGCGAAGACCGTGTTCAACACCGGCGCCGCCTCGTTCGGCCTGTTCAGCACCGCGCTCGCGGTCGGTGCGCTGGTCGGGGCGTTGGCCGGCACCGGACGGCGTAGCCGGCCCTCGGTCTGGCTCGTGCTCGGTGCCGCGATCGGCTGCGCGGTCTTCGGCACGCTCGTCGGGCTCGCCCCGGCGTACTGGCTGGTCGTGACGTTGCTGCTGCCCGCCGGGTTCTTCATGATCTACTTCGCCCAGGCCGCCAACCAGCGCGTACAGCTCGGTGTCGACGCGTCCTTCCGGGGACGGGTGATGGCGCTGTGGGTGCTGGTGTTCCTGGGCACCAACCCGGTCGGCGCGCCGCTGATCGGCTGGGTCGCCGAGAAGTACGGCGCCGGCGCGAGCATCTGGGCCGGCGGCCTGATCTCGCTGACCGCCGCGTTGCTGGCGCTTACCTGGCAGCTGCGCCGCTCCGGCGCCCGCCTGCGGATGCGGGTGCTGCCGATGCCCCGCTTCTACGTGGTGTCGCCCGGGGCGAAGTAGCCCCGATAGCCGGTCGTACCGGTCCGATTACCCAAACGGGTGGCGGGCCGGTGCGGCAGGGCTTAGCGTCGATGTGTGGAAGTGGGGCAGGGAGTGCTGCTGGCGCTGGCGATCCTCGCCGTCTGCTGCCTGCCCGCCCTGTTCGCGCTGCTGTTCTGCGCTGACGAGATCATCGACCGGGTCGCATGCGGGTGGGCCGAGTGGCGGGAGCAGCGCCGGGAACGCCGTACCATCGCGCGGCTCGACCGCGCCATCGAGGCCGAGGCGTTGACCCGCGACATCGACCTCACCGAGTTCGACAAGGACGGCCGCCGTCCGCTGGAACAACTCGCCACCGACCTGCGCCGGCTCGGCGGCCACCGGCTCGCCGCCGCCGACCGCAGCGTGGTGTGGCACGGCGCGGTCATCGAGGCGTACGACGAACGGCTGCGCGCCGCCTGCCACGCGCTCGGCATCGCCGAACACCTGGCCGAGCTGGACGGCGTCGACCGGGAGATCGAACGGGTACGCGTCGAAGGGCTGCTGCACGCCGCCGGGCTGACCCTGCCGGCCGCCCGCGCCGCGCACCACCAGCGGCACCGCTGACCGGGTGCGTCTCTTCGCGGCGATCTACCCACCTGCCGTGGCGGTCGCCGACCTGACCGCCCGGATGAAGGGCCTACGGGTCGCGTCCGCCCGCCACGCCCGCCTGGCCGACCCGGCGAACCTGCACCTCACGCTCGCCTTCCTCGGCGAAGTGCCGGACGACCGGCTGGCCGATGTGAAGCACGCGCTCGCCTCGGCTGCCCGGGCGGTTCGCTCCCCACTGCTGCGTCTGGCGGGCGGCGGCAGTTTCGGTGCGGGCCGGTCCACAGTGCTCTGGGTCGACGTGCGCGGCGAGGTGGAGGTGCTCGACGCGCTCGCCCTGTCGATCCGCGACGGGCTGGGCGAGGCCGGGCTGCCCTGCGACGACAAGCCGTTCCGGGCGCATCTGACCATCGCCCGCCCCGGCGGCCGGGTGCCCGAGCCCGATCTCCGCGCCGACCTGGCGACCCTGGACGACTACACCGGCCCGGAGTGGCCCGCCGACCGCCTGACCCTGGTCCACAGCAATCCAGGCCCGCCCACCCGCCACACCCGAGTCGCCACCTGGCCGCTGTAGCGCTGCCCTCCGCCCTCGCCCCGCCCTCTCCCGCGATCTTGCAGGTTCGGCCCGGGCGAAAGCCCTGAACCGCCCTCGATCGGGGGCACAAACTGCAAGATCAACGGGGTGAGGGGGAGGGACGGGGGAGAGGGCGGGACGGGGGCTACCAGGCCCAGGCCTCGGGGCCGGGGCCGCCGTTGCCGACCGGCGGGAACAGCTCGTCGAGGCGCGTGAGCGTGGCCTCGTCCAGCTGGACGTCGAGGGCGCCGAGGTTGCGGTCGAGCTGGTCCATCGTGCGCGGGCCGACGATCGGCGCGGTCACGCCCGGCCGGGACAGCAGCCACGCCAGCGCCACATCCGCCGGGTCGTGGCCGAGGTCGGCGCAGAGCTTCTCGTACGCCTCGATGGTGTTCCGGTGCTCGGCCAGCGCGTCGGCCGAGCGGCCGGTGGTGCCGCGCGCCGCGCTGCCGTCGGCCATCTTGCGGATGATGCCGGAGAGCAGCCCGCCGTGCAGCGGCGACCAGGGGATGATGCCCAGCCCGTAGTGCTGCGCGGCCGGTACGACCTCCAGCTCGACGTACCGGGTCAGCAGGTTGTAGATGCACTGCTCGGAGACGAGGCCGAGGAAGTTGCGCTTACCGGCCGCGGCCTGCGCCTGCGCGATGTGCCAGCCGGCGAAGTTGGACGAGCCGACGTAGAGCACCTTGCCCTGCGCGACGAGCGTCTCCATCGCCTGCCAGATCTCCTCCCACGGCGTGGTCCGGGAGATGTGGTGCATCTGGTAGAGGTCGATCGTGTCGGTCTGGAGCCGGCGCAGCGAGTCCTCACAGGCCCGGATGATGTGCCGGGCGCTCAGGCCCTGCTCGTTGGGCCACTCGCCCATCTTGCCGTACACCTTGGTGGCGAGGACGACCTTGTCGCGGCGCCCGCCGCCCTGCGCGAACCAGCGGCCGACGATCTGCTCGGTGACGCCCTCACCGAGCTTCCAGCCGTAGACGTTCGCGGTGTCGAAGAAGTTGATCCCGTGTTCGAGCGCCCGGTCCATGATGGCGAAGCTGTCCGGCTCGTCGGTCTGCGGACCGAAGTTCATCGTGCCGAGGCAGAGTCGGCTCACGGACAGACCGGTGCGTCCCAGGTTCGTGTACTCCATGACTCCACCCTGGCACGCCGGCACTTCGAGTGCCCTCTCAACGAGCCAGGGTGGAGCTTGCGATCAGGAGGATTCGCGGGCCGCCGGGCCGGTGCCGAACAGCACGTCGTCCCAGCTCGGCAGCCGCTTGCGCGGCTTGCCGGCGGCGTCGGTGGACTCGGTGGCCGCACCGCCGGTCGCCGCCGCCGGGCCAGTGCGGCGGGGCCGCAGCACGGCAAGCGAGGGTACGGCCGGGATCTCCTTCGGCGCGTCCGAGTCGTCGTCGAAGGCCGAACCCTGCCCACCACCGAGCAGCGCGGCGGCACCACCGGCGACGGCCCGCTGACGGGGCGCCTCCTGCCCGGCCAGCGCGGCCGGGGAGCGGGTGTCGAGACCACGCCCGGACGTGCCGCCGAGGGGACGGTCCAGCGAGGCGAGCAGCGCGTCCCGGCCGGCGCGGATCGGGTCACGCCCCGGACGGGCGTGCTCGGAGGCGGCCGGCAGGCCGTGTCCACCCCGGCTCGGCTCGCCGCGCGACGGACCGGGCAGCGCGTGACCGCCTCGCTCCGGCGCCGGCTCCTGGCCGAGGATCGGCGTGGGCCGCTCGGCGCACAGGTATTGCGCCATGTCGTCGTGCGGGGCGACGTTCTGCCGGGTCTTGTCCAGATCCCACACCGCCTGCGCGGTGGCCTTGCCGGACGGCCAGGTCGCGATGATCCGCCAGGTGCCGTCGTCGCGGCGGTAGGCGTCCCACGAGATCTTCTCGGTGTCGATGCCGTGCTGGGCCAGCCGGCCGTTGACGACCTCGGCCAGCGGGGTCGGCTTCTCCGCGCCCTTGAGCCGGGTGCGGCGGGCGTGCTGGGCGAGCATGGCCCGCTCCTGGAGCACCGGACCGGCGTAGCGCAGCACCCGGTCGACCGGCACACCGGCGATGCGGGCGACGTCCTCCGCGGACTCGCCGGACCGGATCCGGGCCTGAATGTCCCGTGGGGACAGCGACGGCGTCGGGTCGGTGGCGCTCGGCACCACCGCGAGCGGCGGGGCGCCCGGCTCGGCGTGCAGCGCCGACGCGATCCGCTCGTCGATGGGCAGCGCCAGCAGGCGCCCCACCTCGTCGGCGAGCACCAGGGCCTGGCCGTCCTCGGAGAGGGCGACGAAGCGTACTGGGCGCATGGGCTTGCCTCCGTCCCGCTTCGCTGGCCGTCACGCCACGGGAGCCGGCCACCCGGGCGTCTCGCACCACCGTACGCTCATCTACCCGCCGATGGGGACTGCGACACCCCGGCATGTCGTGACTGAGCTGCGGTAACGATCACGGTGGGTGGCCGCCGGAGCCCCGACGGCCACGCACCGTGACGACGTGATCAGAGTCGCTCTACCACGTAGTCGATGGACGCGGTGAGCGCCTCGACGTCGGCCGGCTCGACGGCCGGGAACAGCGCCACCCGCAGCTGGTTGCGGCCCAGCTTGCGGTACGGCTCGGTGTCGACGATGCCGTTGGCGCGCAGCGCCTTGGCGATCGCAGTGGCGTCCACCCCGTCGGCGAAGTCGATGGTGGCGACCACGTTGGAGCGTAGGGCCGGGTCCGACACGAACGGCGTGGCGAACGACGAGCGCTCGGCCCAGCCGTACACGATGCCGGCGCTCTCGGCGGTGCGCTTGGCCGCCCAGGCCAGCCCGCCCTGGGAGTTCATCCAGTCGGTCTGCTCCGCGGCCAGGAAGATGGTCGCCAGCGCCGGGGTGTTGTACGTCTGCTCCAGCCGCGAGTTGTCGATCGCGGTGACCAGGTCGAGGAAGGCCGGGATGTAGCGGCCCGAATCCTTGACCTCGGTGGCACGGGCCAGCGCGGCCGGCGACATCAGGGCCAGCCACAGCCCGCCGTCGGAGCCGAAGCACTTCTGCGGGGCGAAGTAGTAGACGTCGGTCTGGGCGACGTCCACGTCCAGCCCGCCGGCGCCGGAGGTGGCGTCGACAAGCAGCAGCGAGCCCTCGTCGGCACCCGCCACCCGGCTGATCGGCACCGCGACACCGGTGGAGGTCTCGTTGTGGGGGGTGGCGTAGACGTCCACGCCGGCCTCGGCCACGAGCGCCGGGGCGCTGCCCGCGTCGGACTTGCGGACGGTCGGCTCGCCCAGGAACGGCGCATCCTTGACCGACTTGGCGAACTTGGCGCCGAACTCGCCGAAGCTGGCGAACTGGGCCCGGTCGCGGATCAGGCCGAACGTGGCGACCTCCCAGAACGCGGTGGTGCCGCCGTTGCCGAGCACCACCTCGTACCCCTCGGGGAGGGAGAAGAACTCGGCCAGGCCGCGGCGCAGCCGGGCCACCTGGTCGCGGACCGTCTTCTGCCGGTGCGACGTGCCCAGGTAGCTGGTGGCGACGTCGGAGAGGGCGGAGACCGCGGCCGGACGGACCTTGGACGGGCCGCAGCCGAATCGTCCGTCGGCGGGCCTGATCTCGTCGGGAATCCGGATGGTCGGTGCGTCAGCCACGGTCTGAGGATCCTTCCGCATGGGCGAGAGGTGAGCTGGCAGGGCGCGGACGATGTGCTGCCGCGTGGCGGCGGGCGTCCGAGCCCGTTCCGGCGACACTGCCACGGCCATCCTCGCACCTGCCCGGGCACGTCCGGCGGGCTGTCCCACCCCGGTCGGTGAGGCGTCCGCCACACGTGGGCCGCACCCGTTCCGGAAATGCCGGAGCCCCGCTCCGCCGGCTGGGGAACGGGGCTCCGGGCGAGACGTCAGACGCCGTGCGGGATGGCGTCCCAGCCCTCGACCTGCTGCGGCTTGCGCGGGCCGTGGCCGACGTACGTGGCCGACGGCCGGACCAGCCGCTGGAGCTTCTTCTGCTCCAGGATGTGCGCGGACCAGCCGCCCATCCGGGCGCAGGTGAACATCGAGGTGAACATGTGCGCCGGCACCTCGGCGAAGTCCAGCACCACCGCCGACCAGAACTCGACGTTCGTGGCGAGGACGCGGTCCGGGCGGCGGGCCTGCAGCTCGGCCAGCGCGGCCTTCTCCAGCGCCTCGGCGACCTCGAAGCGGGGCGCGCCCAGCTCCTTGGCGGTACGCCGCAGCACGCGGGCGCGCGGGTCCTCGGCCCGGTAGACCCGGTGGCCGAAGCCCATGAGCCGCTCGCCCCGGTCGAGGACGCCCTTGACGTACCCGTCGGCGTCGCCGCTGCGCTCGACCGCCTCCAGCATGCTGAGCACCCGGGACGGGGCGCCGCCGTGCAGCGGGCCGGAGAGCGCGCCGATGCCGGAGGAGATGCAGGCCGCGGCATCCGCGCCGGTGGAGGCGACGATCCGGGCGGTGAAGGTGGAGGCGTTCAGGCCGTGCTCGGCGGCCGAGATGAAGTACGCGTCGACGGCCTTGACGTGCCGCGGGTCGGGCTCACCCCGCCAGCGCTTCATGAACCGCTCGACGATGGTCTCCGCCTTGTCGATCTCCTTCTGCGGCACGGCCGGCAGGCCCAGGCCGCGCGCCGACTGGGCGACGAAGGACAGCGCGGTGACCGACACCCGGGCCAGGTCCTCGCGGGCCTGCTCGTCGGAGATGTCGAGAAGCTGGTTGAGCCCCCAGTACGGCGCGAGCATGGCGACCGCGGACTGCACGTCGACGCGGATGTCACCGGAGTGCACCGGCACCGGGAACGGCTCGGCCGGCGGCAGGCCCGGGCCGAACCGGCCGTCCACCAGCAGCGCCCAGACGTTGCCGAACGAGACCTGGCCGATCAGGTCCTCGATGTCCACGCCCCGGTAGCGCAGTGAACCCCCCGCGCGGTCGGGTTCGGCGATCTCGGTCTCGAAGGCTACGACGCCCTCCAGGCCCGGTTTGAAATCGGACATGTCGTCTCCTGGCTTCGGCTCGGCGCGCCCGGGCGGGCTGATCGAGCCCCGCAGCTCAGGCGACCCTTCAGGGATGTGGTTCGGAACATCTTGCCCGCTGGGTAACAAGCTGCGCGACCCACAGCCACTGTGCGCCACGCGACATCCCCGCCGCTGGACGTCGGTGAGAGAGGGAGAAGACTGGGTACCGGGGCCTGGCCAGCGTCGGGGGACGCCGGCACGCCCGGGAGAGGGACTACCACAGTGACAGGCGACACACCCGCCCCGGCCGGTATGCGTAACGAGTACGCCGCCGACCTGGGCCTGACCGAGACGGATCTGGCGCCGGACTGGCACACCCAGTTCGCCCGCTGGTTCGCCGACGCGGTGGCCCATCCACTGCCGGAGCCGAACGCGATGGTGCTCGGCACCGCCGACGACCGGGGCCGGCCCAGCGGGCGCACCGTGCTGCTCAAGGGGTACGACCCGGAGGGCTTCGTCTTCTACACCAACCACGGTTCGCGCAAGGGCACCGAGGTGACCGGGAATCCGTGGGCCAGCCTGGTGTTCCCGTGGTTCCCGATGCAGCGGCAGGTGACGGTGACCGGCCGGGTCGAGCAGGTGGACCGGGCCGAGACGCAGGCGTACTTCGCCGGCCGGCCGCGCGGCTCGCAGCTCGGGGCGTGGGCCAGCGCCCAGTCGGCGGTGGTGCCGGACCGGGCCGCGCTCGACGCGGCGTACCGGGCGGCGGCCGAGCGGTTCGCCGACGTGGACCCGATTCCCGCGCCGCCGCACTGGGGCGGGTTCCGGGTCCGGCCGGAGACCGTCGAGTTCTGGCAGGGCCGGGCCAGTCGGCTGCACGACCGGCTGCGCTTCCGGCGTACCGGGGACGGGGTCTTCGTCGTCGAGCGGCTCGCGCCGTGACCGACGTCACAACGCCCCGGCGGCGGGGACCGCGCCGCTGGGCGATCGACCTGCGCCCGCTGCGCGTGCCCGCGTACCGGCGGGTCTGGACCGGCAACGCGATCGCCATGTTCGGCTTCCAGTTCACCGCCGTGGCGGTGCCGGTGGAAATGTTCGACCTGACCGGCGGCTCGCTCTGGGTCGGTCTGCTCGGCATCGCGGGCTTCGTACCGTTGCTGCTCTTCGGGTTGTGGGGCGGCGCGGTCGCCGACGCGCGGGACCGCCGCCGGGTGCTTCTCGTCGGCGGCTGCGTGCTCTGGGCCTCGACGCTCGGGCTGCTGGTGCAGTCGCTGGCCGGGGTGCGCAGCCCGCTGCTGCTCCTGCTGCTCGTCGCCCTCCAGTCGACCGCCTTCGCGATCACCTCGCCGGCCCGCAGCGCGATCCTGCCCCGGCTCGTGCCGGCCGAGCTGGTCCCGGCGGCCACCACGCTGAACTTCACCACGTTCACCGCCGCCGCCGTCTTCGGCCCGCTCGCCGCCGGCCTGATCTTCGCCGCCTGGCAGGTCGAGACGGCGCTGCCCATCGCGTACGCGGCGGACGCGCTGCTGTACACGGCGGCGCTCTGGGCCACGCTGCGGCTGCCCGCGATGCCGCCCACGCCGGACCCGGACGGCGGCGTCCGCAAGGCCGGGCTCGCCAGCATCGTCGACGGCTTCCGCTATCTGGCGACCACGCGGGTGCTGCTGCTCTCCTTCGCCATCGACCTGATCGCGATGATCCTGGCCATGCCGCGGGCACTCTTCCCGGAGCTGGCGCAGGAACGCTTCGGCGGCGCGTCGGCGGTGGGCTGGCTCTACAGCTCCATCGCCATCGGCGCGATGCTCGGCGGCCTGACCTCCGGGTGGATCGGCCGGGTCCGCCGCCAGGGCCTCGCGCTCACCGTGGCGGTGGTCGGCTGGGGCGTGGCGATCGCGCTCGCCGGGCTGGCCGGCCAGTTGTGGGTGGCGGTGGTGCTGCTGGGCGTCGCCGGCGCCGCCGACCTGGTCAGCGCCACGCTGCGCCAGTCGATGCTGCTGGTCTACGCCCCGGACCGGATGCGGGGCCGTCTTCAGGGCGTGAACACGGTCGTGGTGGCCGGTGGCCCGCGCCTGGGCGACCTGCGCGCCGGTGCGACGGCCGCCGCCTTCGGCACCGGCTTCGCCATGGTCGGTGGCGGTCTCGCCGCCGCCGTACTCGCGGTGCTGCTGGTGGTGGCGTTCCCGGCGCTGCTGCGCTATCGCTCGACCACCCCCGCCGAGGAGCGCCACTGACGGTAGGGTCGCCGACATGGGGATCGACGCGCAGCCACCGTCCGGTGCACAGTGGACCATCGCGGCCGACGGCCACGAGGCCGTCGTGGTCGAGGTGGGCGGCGGGCTGCGGGCCTACCGCTACGACGGCGTGGACCACCTCGACGGGTACGCCGAGGACGAGGTCTGCCCCGGGTCGGCCGGGCAGGTGCTGGCGCCCTGGCCGAACCGCATCCGGGACGGCGTCTACACGGTCGGGGAGCGGTCGTTTCAGCTCGACCTCACCGAGCCGGAGCGGCACAACGCGCTGCACGGCCTGGTGAACTGGGTGCGGTGGCAGCCGATCGAGCAGTCGGCCGACAGCGTGACCATCGGCTACGACCTGCCGCCGAGCCCCGGCTACCCGTGGGCGCTGCGGCTGCGGGCCCGGTGGAGCGTCGGCCCGGACGGACTGCGGGCCGAGCACGAGGCGACGAACCTCGCCGACGAGCCGGCGCCGTTCGGCTTCTCCGTCCACCCCTACCTGCAACTGCCCAAGGTCGGCGTGGACCAGCTGCGGCTGCACCTGCCGGCCCGGCGGCGGGTGCTGGTGGACAGCCGCCTGCTGCCGGTCGCCGCCGCCGAGGTGTCCGGCTCCGAGTTCGACTTCACCAGCCCGCGCCCGATCGGCGATCTGGTGCTCGACACCGCGTTCGGTGACGTCGAGCGGGACGCCGACGGCGGCTCGGCGGTGGTGCTCAGCGCGCCGGACGGCTCGTCCGGGCTGCGGATCTGGGCGGACCGCGAGTTCGGCTGGTGGCAGGTGTTCACCGGCGACACGCTCGGCGGGGAGCGGCACCGCCGGTCGGTGGCGGTGGAGCCGATGACCTGCCCGCCGGACGCGTTCCGCTCCGGCAAGGACCTGATCGTGCTGGAGCCGGGGCAGACCTGGCGGGGCGCCTGGGGCGTCCGACCGGAGGTCTGAGCGTGGAGTTCGCCGAGGTCGTCCGGCGCCGCCGGATGGTGCGCAACTATGACCCCGACCGGCCGGTGCCGCCGGAGGTGGTGGACCGGCTGCTCGACCACGCCGTCCGGGCCCCGTCGGCCGGGTTCTCGCAGGGCTGGGGCTTCCTGGTGCTGGAGGAACCGGAGGACCGGGAACGGTTCTGGGCCGCCACCACGCCCGGTGGCGGCGGCCGGGAACGCTGGCTGGCCGGGATGCGCCGGGCACCGCTGATCGTGGTGCCGCACGCCAACCGCGACGCCTACCTGGACCGCTACGCCGAGGCGGACAAGGGCTGGTCGGACCGCGACGAGGACCGCTGGCCGGTGCCCTACTGGTACGTGGACACCGGTTTCGCGGCGCTGCTGATGCTGCTCACCGCCGTCGACGAGGGGCTGGGCGCCTGCTTCTTCGGCATCCCGCCGCAGCGCATCGGGGCGTACCGGGACGCGTTCGGGGTACCGCCGGAACTGCACCCGATCGGTGCGATCACAGTAGGTTACCGAGCTGTCGACCACCGGTCACCGTCGCTGCGCCGAGGGCGTCGTCCGGTGCAGGATGTGGTGCGGCGGGGACGGTGGACCTGAGCGGTTAGGCTGACATCCACATTGTCAGCCTGGCCTGGGGAGGAGAGCACGCCGTGATCTTCAGGGCGGTCCGGGACGGGCGTCCCTACCCGGAGCACAACCTCACGCTGAAGCAGTGGGCCGAGATTCCGCCGCGCCCGCTGCGGCTTGACCAGCTCATCACCACCAAGCGCGAACTCGCGCTGGACAAGCTGCTCGCGGAGGACTCCACCTTCTACGGCGACCTCTTCCCGCATGTGGTCCAGTGGAACGGCGGCCTCTACCTGGAGGACGGCCTGCACCGGGCGCTGCGCGCGGCGCTCCAGCAGCGCAACCAGATCCACGCGCGGGTGCTCGTGCTCGGTGACCAGGGCGAGTGACGCCTCCCTGAGTCTTGGTTAAGGTGACGCCATGACTCCTCTCGACCTGCTCGACATCGATGCGTCGCTCAGCGACGAGGAGCGGCAGATCCGCGCCGTCGTGCGCCGGCTCGTGACCGACCGGGTACGCCCGCACGTCGCCGGATGGTACGAGGACGGCCAGGTGCCGGCCCGCGAACTGGCCCGCGAGTTCGGCAAGCTCGGCCTGCTCGGCATGCACCTGACCGGGTACGGCTGCGCCGGTTCCTCGGCCGTCGCGTACGGGCTGGCCTGCCTGGAACTGGAGGCCGGCGACTCCGGCGTCCGGTCCCTGGTCTCGGTGCAGGGATCGCTGGCCATGTACGCCATCTGGCGCTACGGCAGCGAGGAGCAGAAGCAACGCTGGCTGCCCGCGATGGCGGCCGGCGAGGCGATCGGCTGCTTCGGGCTCACCGAACCCGACCACGGCTCCGACCCCGCCTCGATGGCGACCCGGGCCCGCCGGGACGGCGACGACTGGATCCTCAACGGCAGCAAACTGTGGATCACCAACGCGCCGATCGCCGACGTGGGCGTGATCTGGGCGCGTACCGACGACGGGGTGCGCGGCTTCGCCGTACCCATGGACACGCCGGGGGTGACGGCGCGCGAGATCCGGCACAAGATGTCGCTGCGCGCGTCAGTGACCGGTGAGATCGCGCTCGACGACGTCCGGCTGCCGGCTGATGCGCGACTGCCCGAGGCGATCGGGCTGAAGGCGCCGCTGGGGTGCCTGACCGAGGCCCGGCACGGCATCGTCTGGGGCGCGCTCGGCGCGGCCCGCGACTGCCTGGAGACGGCGCTGGAGTACGCGACCACCCGCACCCAGTTCGGCCGCCCGCTCGCCGGGTTCCAGCTCACCCAGGCCAAGCTCGCCGACATGGCGGTGGAGTGGAACAAGGGCATGCTGCTCGCGCTGCACCTGGGCCGCCTCGCCGACGCGGGCACGCTGCGGCCCCACCAGGTGAGCGTGGGCAAGCTGAACAACGTCCGCGAGGCGCTCGCCATCGCCCGGCAGTGCCGCACGATCCTCGGCGCGAACGGCGTCTCGGGGGAGTACCCGGTGATGCGGCACGCCAACAACCTGGAGAGCGTGCTCACCTACGAGGGCACCTCCGAGATCCACCAGCTCGTCATCGGCCAGCGGCTGACGGGCCTGTCCGCGTTCGCCTGACCTGCGGTTTCACCCGATCGGGTCGCTCGGCGAGCGACTGTCGCACGGTGGCCGTACCGTCATTGTCAGTCGATGTGTCGGACGAGGACGGTGAGGGCGATGGCCCGCGACGGTGACATCAACGAGCCCACCCGGGAGTTCCCGGACTACCCCACCAGCGAGTCCCTTCGCGACCGGGCGGAGGGCACGCCCGACCACGACCGCGAGTACGCCCCCGGTGCCCCGGCGTCGGGCGGCGGTGCGGCGCGCGGCCTGCTCTGGGTGCTCGGCGCGGCGGCGCTGGCGGTGGTGGTGCTGCTCGGCGTGCAGGCCACCGGTCTGCTGCCCGACTTCCGCAACCCGTTCGCCAAGGAGCAGACCGACCGCAGCCAGCCGCCGCTGCTCAAGTCGATCCGTGACCTGAGCCGCTACGTCGCCGCCGAGGGCAACTTCCAGGTCGTGGTGGACGTGCAGAACGACAGGCGCAACGTGCCCGACTTCCTGCTCAACGAGCGCACGCTGTTCGTCGGGGCGGGCCGGGTCGAGGCGTACGTCGACTTCACGAAGATCGCCGACGGTGCCGTGGTGGTCTCCGAGGACGGCAAGTCCGCCGAGATCAAGCTGCCCGCGCCGCAGCTCGGCGAGACCGATCTGGACATGGACAAGAGCTACGTGTTCGCCGAGCAGCGCGGTCTGATCAACCGGCTCAACGACCTGGTGGCGGGCGACCCGAACCGGCAGCAGCAGATCTACAAGCTCGCCGAGGACCGGATCACCGCCGCCGCCCGGGACAGCGGGCTCACCGCCCGCGCCGAGGAGAACACCCGCAAGATGCTCGAAGGGCTGCTGCGCTCCCTCGGATACGAGAAGGTGACAGTCACCTACGCGGCACCCTGAGCTTCCTGCTCTGACGCCGCGCGCCCGCCCCGAGGATCCGGGGCGGGCGCGTCGCGTGTGTGCCGGCGTCCCGGCTCGTGTCGCGTCAGCGGGTGGCGAGGTAGCGGTCCTCGTTCGGCATCAGGACCCACAGGACCAGGTAGATGATGACCTGCGTGCCGGGCAGCAGCAGCGACAGCAGGAACAGCAGCCGGACCATGCCGGCCGACATGCCGAACCGCTGCCCCAGGCCGGCGCAGACACCGGCGATCATGCGCCCCTGGCGGGGCCGGACCAGTTTGCGACTCATCGTCGTCTCCCACTTCTGCGGCGATCCGCCGCGCTGATTCCACGGTAGAAAGGGGTACGCGCCGCGCCCTCAGCCCCGAGGAGGATCGGCGACCCGGGCACCCGTAGGTGCTTACCCCGGCCCCTCCCCGCCAACGCACCCCCGCTCCCCGCCCCGCTCCCCGCCCCGCTCCCCGCCCCCCGCCTCCCGCCCTGCTCCGCTTCCGCGATCTTGCACTTGCGGCCCATGTTCTGCCCCATTCACACCCTTTCCGAGGGCCGCAACTGCAAGATCGCGGGATTGGTGGGGTGGCGGGGCGTTCGGCCGGACCGCTGCGTCGAGCGCGTTCCGCCTCGCCGGGAGCCGGGATGGATGCGTCGATCTTGGAGTTGTGGCACCTCGCGAACTGCGTTAATCGGGCATCCTGGGTGCCACAACTCCAAGATCGACGGGGCGGGGCGGGGCGGGGCGGGAGGGGGGCGGCGGGTCGGGTATGTGGCGGAGTGGGGGCGGGTATTCACGGGGGCGAGGTAGGCTCGCCGGTCGGGCGCCCCCACCCCGGGCGCCGGCCGTCTACCCGCCCGGCGGGCGCGGCACCTACGCACCGGCTCGGATCCGCACAACGGGGACGACGGCGAGGAAACAGCAAATGATCAGTGTCTTCGATCTTTTCAGTGTCGGTATCGGGCCGTCCAGCTCGCACACCGTCGGGCCGATGCGGGCCGCCCGTACGTTCGTGGCGGGCCTGAAGGCCGACGGGCAGCTCGCCGACGTGGCGCGGGTACGGGCGGAGCTGTTCGGTTCGCTCGGCGCGACCGGGCACGGGCACGGCAGTGACCGGGCGGTGCTGCTGGGGCTGGAGGGCGAGGTCCCGGAGACCGTCGACACCGACTCGGTGGGGCCTCGGGTGGAGCGGATCCGCACGCAGCGGCGGCTCGACCTGTTCGGCAGCCAGGGGATCGACTTCGACCCGGACACCGATCTGGTGCTGCACCGCCGGCGGTCGTTGCCGTACCACCCGAACGGGATGACGTTCGCGGCGTACGACGCGGCCGGGAACGAGGTGCGGACGCGCACGTACTACTCGGTCGGTGGCGGGTTCGTGGTGGACGAGGCGGCGGCCGGGGCGGACCGGATCAAGGCGGACAGCACCCGGGTCCGGCATCCGTTCCTCACCGGCGCGGAACTGCTGACCGTCACCTCCGAGACGGGTCTGTCGATCAGCGAGGTGATGCTCGCCAACGAGTTGTCCTGGCGCAGCGAGGCGGACGTGCGGGCGGGGCTGCTGGAGATCTGGCGGGTGATGCGCGAGTGCGTGGAGAGCGGCTGCACCCGCGACGGCGTACTCCCGGGTGGGTTGAAGGTCCGGCGGCGCGCGGCGGAGATGCGGCGCGGCCTGGAGGCGGAGACCGGCAGCGGGGATCCGCTGCGCGCGATGGACTGGGTGACGTTGTTCGCGTTGGCGGTCAACGAGGAGAACGCGGCCGGCGGGCGGGTGGTCACCGCGCCGACGAACGGGGCTGCCGGGATCATCCCGGCCGTGCTGCACTACTACACCCGGTTCGTACCGGGTGCCTCCGAGGAGGGCGTGGTCCGGTTCCTGCTGGCGGCGGGCGCGATCGGTGTGTTGTTCAAGGAGAACGCGTCGATCTCCGGGGCCGAGGTGGGCTGTCAGGGCGAGGTCGGTTCGGCGTGCTCGATGGCGGCGGCCGGGCTGGCCGAGGCGCTCGGCGGTACGCCGGAGCAGGTGGAGAACGCCGCCGAGATCGGCATGGAGCACAACCTGGGGCTGACCTGCGATCCGGTGGGCGGCCTGGTGCAGATCCCGTGCATCGAGCGCAACGCGGTGGCGAGCATCAAGGCGATCACCGCGGCGCGGCTGGCGTTGCGGGGCGACGGGGTGCACCACGTGTCGCTGGACAAGGTCATCAAGACCATGCGGGAGACCGGCGCGGACATGAAGGTCAAGTACAAGGAGACCGCGCGCGGCGGGCTCGCCGTCAACGTGATCGAGTGCTGACCTCGTTGGGGTGATCCCGGCCCGCACCCGGCCCGGGAGCGCGACTGGCAAAGCGACCATCATGCGGTGACGTCAGGCGTCGCGGCGCTCTGGTCCGCCCGCACCTCGCTGCGCATCCTGGTCCGCCGGGATCTCGCGGTGAAGTACCAGCAGTCGGTGCTGGGCTACTTCTGGTCGCTGATCGAGCCGCTCGGCATGGGCCTGATCTACTGGTTCGTCTTCGGCGTGCTCTACTCCGGCGCGACCCGGCGGCACCTGGGCGAGGCGGCCGGGTCGTACCCGCTGTTCCTGATCACCGGCATCTTCGCCTGGATGTGGGCGAGCTCGGCGCTGACCGAGGCCGCGAACGCGCTCACCGGGCAGTCCCGGCTGATCACCACGATGAACCTGCCTCGGCCGATCTTCCCGATCGGGCGGGTCGCCGGCCGGTTCGCCGAGTACCTGGCCGGGTTGCCGATCCTGGCCGCCGTCGCGGCGATCTATGCGAGCCAGGGGAAGATCCGCCCCGGCTGGAGCCTGCTCGCCCTGCCGCTGGCGGTGTCGGTGCAGTTCGTGCTGCTGGTGGGCCTGGCGTTGCTGCTGTCGGCGGGCAACGTGCTGATGCGCGACATCGAACGCACCATGCGGTTGATCATCCGGCTGCTGTTCTACGCGACGCCGATCATCTATCCGCTCGGCCTGGTGCGGGAGTCGGGCATGCCGGGCTGGCTCAAGATCGGGTACGAGCTGAACCCGCTGGTCGGGATCTTCCAGCTGCACCACGCGGTCTGGTATCCGGACGAGTTCCCCGATGCCCGGCTGCTCACGATCACGGTGTCCGGCAGCGTGCTGGTGCTGGCGCTGGGCTGGTGGGCGTTCCACCGCCTCGAACCGGCAGTGCTGAAGGAACTCTGAATGGCTCCGATCATCGAGGCGGACGGGCTCGGCATCCGGTTCGTCCGCAACCGGCGCCGTCAGCTGCGGCTGCGGGAGCTGATCGTGCACCGGGGCGCCCGCGACCCGGACGCGGGCCGGTTCTGGCCGCTGCGTGACCTGTCGTTCCGGGTCGAGCCGGGCGAGACGGTGGGCGTGGTGGGCCGCAACGGCACCGGCAAGAGCACGCTGCTGCGGCTGATCGCCGGTGTGCTCATCCCGGACGAGGGCTCGATCCGGGTGCACGGCCGGGTGGCGCCGCTGCTCGAACTGTCCGCCGGGTTCTCCGGCGACCTGACCGGGCGGGAGAACCTCTACCTGGTGGGCGGGCTGCACGGGCTGTCGTCGGCGTACCTGCGGGAGCACTTCGACGAGATCGTCTCGTTCGCCGGTGAGCAGGTGGAACGGGCCATCGACACGTCGGTGCGGCACTACTCGTCGGGGATGAAGGTGCGGCTCGGGTTTGCGGTGATCGCGCACCTGCCGCACCCGGTGCTGCTTGTGGACGAGGTGACAGCGGTCGGGGACGCGGAGTTCCGCGCGAAGTGCTATGCGACCATCGAGCGACTTCTCGCGGAAGGGCGCACGCTGGTGCTGGTGTCACACAACGACAAGGACCTCACCCGGTTCTGCCGTCGGGGGCTGTACCTCGACGCCGGACGGCTGATCGTCGACGGGACGATCGACGAGGCGCTGGCGGCCTACGCCGACGCGGCGAAGCGGTGACGCTCGCGATCGTGCTCGCCGCCGAACCGGCGGCGGGCCACCTCACCGAGCCGCCGGGCCGTCCGGCCGAGCCGGGCCGTCCGATCGAGCCGACAGCGGGCCGACCTGCCGGGGAACCACTCACCGAGCGGCTGGCCGCGCAGTGGCGCCGGGCCGGGGCGGACGACGTGCGTATTGCCGCCGACCTGACCGAGCTGGCCGACCTGGTGGCCGGCGCGACCGGGCCGGTGCTGGTGAGCGGCGCTGACCTGGTGGCGCACACCGCCGTACTCAAGCACCTCGCGACCAGCCCGGTGGGGCCGACGGTGGCGCTGGTGCTCACCGATCCGCCCGCTCCTGGGCAGGCCACGGTGCGCGAGGAGCGCGGGCAGGTGGTCGAGGTCGGCGCCGCCGACCCGAGCGGCGTGTTCGGCGGCGCGCTGCGGGTGGGCGCGGCCGACCTGCCCGCGCTCGCCGAGGCCGCCCGCCGCGCCGCGGGTACCGTCCCCGACGTGCCGCCGTCCGACCTGGCCGCCCCGGCCGCGCCCGGCACCGCCGGGGGCGGGCCGCTGGACGCGGTGGACCGGCTCGTGGCCGGCCTCGCCGCCCGCGGCACGCTGATCTTCGCCCACCGGGTACGTCTGCTCGTGGCGCACCGGGTGGGCGACGAGGCGCAGCGGGAGGCGGCCGAGGCGGCGGTGGCCGCCGTCGACGAGGACCGCGCCGAGTTGAAGCTGTCGGTGAAGGAGCGGGACGACTTCTTCACCACGTTCTTCGTCAGCACCTGGTCCCCGTACGTCACCAAGGCGGCGGCACGCATCGGGATCGGTCCGACCGGGGTCACCCTGGTCTCGGTGGCGTTCGCGGTGGCCGCGGCGGTGCTGTTCGGCACCGGTGGACGGCCGGCGCTGGTGGCCGGTGCGGTCCTGCTCTACCTGGGTTTCGTGCTGGACTGCGTGGACGGGCAGCTCGCCCGCTACACCCGGCACTTCAGCGCCTGGGGCGGCTGGCTGGACACGATGGCCGACCGGTTCAAGGAGTACGTGGTCTACGCCGGTCTCGGCTTCGGCGCCACGCATGCCGGATTCCGCTACGGCTGGGCGCTGGCGCTCGCCGCGATGACGTTGCAGACCGTGCGGCACATGACCGACACCTGGTACGGCGCGCTGCACGACGAGGCGGCCCGGCGGCCGAAGGTGGTGAGCGCCGACGCGGGCGGCATCGGCGGGAAGCTGAACGCCGCGTCGACCCGGGTGCAGGCGGACACCGGCTCGGTGTCGTACTGGCTGAAGCGCACTGTGGTGTTCCCGATCGGGGAGCGGTGGGCGCTCATCGCCATTGCCGCCGCGCTGTTCGGGCCGCTGGTGGCGCTGGTCGCGGTGCTGGTCTGGGGGACGCTGGCGTTCGCGTACACCGGGGGGTTGCGGACCTTGCGGGCGCGGTGGATGCGGGTGCCGGTGATGGCCACCGTGGACGCGGCTCTGCACCGGGACGACGGCCTGCTGGCCCGGACGCTGCCGGTCGCACGACGGCCGCTGCTGCTGGCGGTGCTCGGCGCGCTCGGCGCGGCCGGGACGCTGGTGTGGGCGCTGCTCGCGGTGCACGGCGGCGGCGACCTGCCGATCTGGGTGCCGGTGCTCGCGCTGGTGCTGCTGCTCGGTGCGGCCCAGGGCTCGCGGGCGTCGCACGACGGGTCGCTGGACTGGCTGGTGCCTGCTGCGCTGCGAGCCGCCGAGTACCTGTTCGCGATCGCGATCGGCGTGGCGGGCCGGGCGCCCGCATGGCTGATCTTCGGGTACGTGCTGGTGCTCACGCTGCTGCACTACGACCTGACCGCCCGGCTGGAGAAGCGGCAGTCGGCACCACCACTGCACGCGGCCACGTTGGGCTGGGCGGCACGTTCGGTGTTGCTGGTAATCGGGCTGATCGCCGGATATGCGAGTATCGCTCTGGCTACACTCGGTGCGTACCTTCTCGTGGTTTTTGTCGCGAGCGTGGTCCTCGCCTGGGTGGTCCTGCCGGCCCGCGCCCGTGGGGGTGTGCGCTCGCCGGGCTGACGGAGGGCGGGCCGGGGTGACCTTGATCAGCTTCGTCGTGCCGGCCTTCAAGGTGCAGGGCTACCTGCGGGAATGCCTCGACTCGATCCTCGACCAGCCGTTCGGCGACATCGAGGTGATCGGTGTCGACGACGCCTCCCCGGACGACAGCGGCGAGATCCTGGCCGAGTACGCGCTGCGTGACCCCCGGGTCCGCCCGGTGCGGCTCGCCGAGAACGTCGGGCTCGGTCCGGCCCGCAACATCGGGCTGGACCGGGCCGTCGGCGAGTACGTGTGGTTCGTCGACGGGGACGACTGGCTGGTGCCCGGCTGCCTGCCGCACGTCGCGGACCGGCTCCGCGACACCGCGCCGGACGTGCTGATCGTCGACCACGTCCGGGCGCACTGGAACAACATCGGCACCCGCAGCGCGATGCGCGACGTGTTCCCCGACCCGCCCGGCGCGACGACGTTCACGCTGCGGGACCGGCCGGAGACGCTGAAGCTGCTGCACACCGCGTGGAACCGGGTGGTACGCCGGGAGTTCCTGCTCGAACGCGGGCTGCGCTTCGAACCGGGCTGGTACGAGGACGTGTCGTTCAGCTATCCGGCGCTGATGGCCGCCGGGCGGATCGGCGTACTCGACCGGATCTGCCTGAACTACCGGCAACGCCGCACCGGCGCGATCACGAAGACCCGGGGGGACCGGCACTTCGAGGTCTTCGCGCAGTGGCACCGGGTGTTCGGGCTGATGGACCGCTGGCAGGTGACCGGACTGCGGCCGGCCGTCTTCGAGCGGATGATCTGGCACTACCTCACGGTGCTCGGCAACGGCGACCGGATCGCGCCCGAGCTGCGGGCACCGTTCTTCGCCCAGATGCACGCCGACTACGTGCGGTTCCTGCCGTCCGAGGGCTACCCGGTCCCGCCCGGCCCGGAAGGGCTCAAGCACCGGCTGGTGGCGGCCGGGCGCTGGCGGACGTTCAGCGCGTTGCGCGAGGCGCACCAGGCGGGGGAGACGGCCCGGCGGACCGCGCGGCGGGCCCGGCGACGGGTGACACCTGTGGTGCGGCGTACCGCCCGGCGGGCGCGTGACCTGGCGCTGGGCGAGTACTACCGGGCCGAGTTGCACCGGCCGATCGACCCGACGCTCGCCGTGTACGCGGCCTACTGGTACCGGGGCTACTCGTGCAACCCGGCGGCGATCTACGAGGCGGCCCGCCGGCTCGCGCCGCAGGTACGCGGCGTGTGGGTCGTCCGCCGCGACCGGGTGGCCACGTTGCCGCCGGGCGTCGAGTACGTGGTGGCCGGCAGCCGCGAGTACCACCGCGTCCTGGCCCGCGCCCGCTGGCTGGTCAACAACGTCAACTTCCCGGACTTCGTGCGCAAGCGGCCCGGGTCGGTGCACGTGCAGACCCACCACGGCACGCCGGTCAAGGTGATGGGCCTGGACCAGCAGCGCTACCCGGTGGGAGCGATGGGGATGAACTTCGCCGGCCTGCTGCGCCGGGTCGACCGCTGGGACTACAGCATCACCTCGAACAGCTTCTCCACGCAGATGTGGGAGCGGGCGTACCCGGCGGACTACACCACGCTCGAGGTCGGCTACCCGCGCAACGACCGGCTGGCGCTGGCCACCGCCGAGGACCGCGGCCAGGTCCGCGCGGCGCTGGGCATCGCACCCGACGAGTACGTGGTGCTCTACGCGCCGACGCACCGGGAGCACCTGCCCGGGTGGCGGCCGCCGTTCGACCCGGACCGGATGCTCGACGTGCTCGGGCCCCGGGGCCGGCTGCTGATGCGCAGCCACTACTTCCACGACCGGGAGCGGCATCCCCGGGGGCCGGCGGCGGACGGCGTGCTGGACGTGAGCGCGTACGAGCGGGTGGAGGACCTCTACCTGGCGGCGGACGTGCTGGTCACCGACTATTCCTCGGCGATGTTCGACTACGCGGTGCTGGACCGGCCGATCGTGGTCTACGCGCCGGACTGGGACGCCTACCGGGTTGCCCGTGGCGTCTACTTCGACCTGCTGGCCGAGCCGCCCGGCGCGGTCGCGCGGGACTTCCCCGGGCTGCTCGACGTGTTCCGTTCCGGCGCGGTCGACGACGAGGCGGCCGAGTTGGCCCGGACGGCGTTCCGGTCGCGGTTCTGCGCGCTGGACGACGGCCACGCCGCCGAGCGCGTGGTGCGCCGCGTGTTCCTCGGCGAATCGCCGTAAAAGGGGTTACCGGCAGGTCACTTAACGACAGAGACCGGCGAATACCGCTTAATAGGACTGTCACGAGCTGAACATGGCACGTTTACCCGATGTGCGAATCAGATGATCCTGGTCACAGTCATTCCCGGGTTTGGGGCGAAGAACTGGGGAGGTGACGGTGGCGACCGTCGCGCTCAAGGATGTCACCAAGGTGTTCCCGGACGGAACAGTCGCGGTCGACACCATCAATCTGGACGTCAACGACGGCGAGTTCATGGTGCTGCTCGGCCCGTCGGGATGCGGCAAATCGACAGTGCTGCGCATGGTGGCCGGGCTGGAGGACCCGTCCTCCGGTGCCATCATGCTCGGCGGTGAGCTGGCGAACGACCTGCCACCGCGCGACCGGAAGATCGCCATGGTCTTCCAGGACTTCGCGCTCTATCCGCACATGACGGTCGGCGACAACATCGGCTTCCCGCTGCGCCTGAGCGGCGTCGAGCCCGCCCCGCGCGGCGAGCGGATCCAGGACGTGGCGAGCGCGCTCGGCATCGGCGACGTGCTCGGGCGCAAGCCCAGCCAGCTCTCCGGCGGCCAGCGGCAGCGGGTCGCGATGGGGCGGGCGATAGTGCGCCGGCCCGGCCTGTTCCTGATGGACGAGCCACTTTCCAACCTGGACAGCGGGCTGCGCGCCGAACTGCGGGCGGAGATCTCCGGACTCACCCGCGAACTGGGCGTAACCACCATCTACGTGACCCACGACCAGGCCGAGGCGCTGACCATGGCCGACCGCGTCGCCATCATGCGCAAGGGCGTGCTCCAGGACGTGGGCACCCCCACCCAGGTGTACGGGCGGCCGGCCACGCTCTACGTCGCCGCGTTCCTGGGCAGCCCGCGGATGAACCTGCTGGAGGCGTCGGTCTATGTCCACCTCGACCGGTACGTCGCGCTGAACCTCGGTGAGCAGTCGCTCTACCTGCCCTGGGACGACATCCGCAGCCGTGCGGTGGCGCACTACCACGGTGAGCGGATCGTGGTCGGCATGCGCGCCGAGGCGCTCACCCCGGTCGCCCCGGACACCGCCGGTGACGTGCTGCACGGGCGCATCCGCTACCTGGAGCACCACGGCCACGAGTCGCTCGCGTTCCTCGACATCGGCGCGACCGCGATCGTGGTGGACGAGATGGGCACGCCGGTCGAGCAGGCCGCACCGGGCCAGCGCGGCCTGCGCCGGTTCAACCAGGTGATGCAGCGGCTCACCGGCCGCGCGACGGAGTCGTCGGCCCCGGCCCCGGAGGCGGGCGGAGGCGGCGGCAACCGGACGAGCGTGCTGCCCGACCCGGGCCGCCACCACCGTCGTCCGGCGGAACTGGCGGTACGGCTCGCGCCGTACCCGCAGGTGTCGCCCGGGCACCCGCTCGCCGTGCAGGTGCGGATGGACGCGCTGCACTTCTTCGACGAGCGAGGCGACCGTATCGACGTCGGCTGGCGGTGAACTGCCGGTCGCATCCGCGGACGGGCGGACGGCTCATCCGCGGATGATCGGCCGCCGGTGCGGGCCCCAGGCGACGAAGCGGGCGAACATGTCGGCGGGGGCGGGCGCGTCGTCCGGGTTGAGCCGGTAGAGGTCGCGCGTGGCCTCGTAGAACAGCCCGCACAGGTAGATGGCCAGGCCGATCTGGTTGTCCTCGTACTCGGTCTTGAGCAGCAGGCGGGCCATCGGGCACGGCCACGGCTGGCCGCAGGCCCGGCAACACCACATCGGACGCAGCGGCGTGTGCGGGGTGGCGTGCAACGGATACGGCCGGGGACGATCGGGCCTGGGCCCGTCCGGCGGCTGCCCGAGCTGGTGGCTGATCACCGGCGCTCCTCGTGGTGGCCGTCTCGCCGGTTGTCGGCGTCGCCTCCGCGCTGCTCCGGTACGGACCAGCGACCGCCGTTCGCCCGCCACTGCTGGGCCGGGGTGAGGTTGCCGACCCGGCCGGGGCCCATCGTCGGCAGTGGACGCGTCGGCTGCCGCATCCACTCCGGCAGGTTGTCGCCCCGTACCCGGTGGGGCAGTGTCGGTGCCGACGCACCCCGGCAGCGGAACCAGCGCAGTCGCACGGCGCAACTCCTCTCGGTAGCGGGAACCGGACGAATTCGGCTCCACTGCGTGACAGTCTCGTCACCGCGCCGCTAGGGTCGGAAGGCGTTCCACCCCCACCTTCCCGGCCGTCCGACCGGCCGATTTCCGTGTGCAGCCGTGTGCAGAGGTGTGCAGATGATCCGTGTGCCGTTGTGGGAACTGTTCGCCGGTGAGCTACGCCGGTTACGTACCGATGCGGGGCTTACCCAGGAGGCGCTGGGCGAGCGGGTGAGCTATTCGGCGTCGCTGGTGGCGGCCGTCGAGCAGTGCCGCCGCGCGCCGCGCGCCGAGTTCACCGAGCGCTGCGACGAGGTGCTGAACGGCGGCGGCCTGCTGGTGCGGATCCGGGACGCGCTGATGCAGGAGGCGCTGATGCCGTGGTTCCGCGAGTGGGTGAGCATCGAGCAGGAGGCTGCCTCACTGCGTAGCTTCCAACCGCTGGTGGTGCCCGGCCTGTTGCAGACCGAGGAGTACGCCCGTGCGCTGCACGAGGGCGCTAGCCCACTTGTCGGTGATGCGATGGAGCAGCAGGTAGCCGCGCGCCTGGCTCGCCAGCCGGTGCTGGACCGCCCCGCGCCGCCGCAGTTCGTGGCGGTGCTCGACAATTCGGTGCTCACTCGCGCCGTCGGCGGCCCAAAGGTGATGCGGGAGCAGTTGGCGCATCTGGTCGAGGTGGGTCGTCGGCCTCGCGTGCACCTGCACCTGGTGCCGGAAGCGGTCGGTGCCTATCCGGGGCTCAACGGTGCTTTCGTGCTCGCGACCCCCGCCGACGGTGACGACGTGGGCTACCTGGACAACCAGTTGCACGGCACGATTGTGGAGCGGCACGCGGACGTAAAATCACTTCGGCAAACCTGGGAGTCGGTGGGTGCGGAAGCTATGCCGCACGGGGCGACTCTGGCGGCGATCTCGGAGGCGGCGAAGCGATGGAGTTGACCGGCGCGATCTGGCGCAAGAGCACCCGCAGCAGCGGCAACTCCGGCGACTGCGTCGAGGTGGCGGACAACCTGCCCGGTGTGGTGGGGGTGCGGGACAGCAAGGACCGGCAGGGGCCGGCGCTGACGTTCACGCCGTCGAGCTGGGCGGCGTTCGTCGCGCACACCAAACGGGCGTGACCGACGTACCGGATCTCGGTCCCCCGCCACGGCGCACCGCCGTCGACGTGGCGCAGGTGCGTCGCCTGGTCGCCGACCAGTTCCCGCACCTGGCCGAGCTCCGGATCGAACCGGTCGCCAAGGGCGGCTGGGACAACTGGACCTTCCACCTCGGCCCCGAGCTGCTGGCGCGCCTGCCCAGCGCTGCCGAGTACGCCCTGGCTGTCGAGAAGGAACACCTGTGGCTCCCGGCCCTCGCCGCTCGGCTGCCGCTACCAATCCCCGCACCGCTGGCGAAGGGCGAACCGGGTGCGGGCTACCCGTATCCGTGGTCGATCTACCGCTGGCTCGACGGCGAGACCGCCGCCGTGGGCCGGATCGCCGACCCGGTGCGGTTCGCCCTCGACCTGGCCGGATTCCTCGCGGCCCTGCGGGACGTCGACGCCGCCGGTGGTCCGCAGCCGGGCGTCCACAACTGGTTCCGGGGCGGCACGCTGCGCACGTACGACAAGAAGGTCGAGGATGCGCTCGTGGCGCTGGACGGCCACGTCGATGCCGCGCTGATACGCGAGATCTGGGCGCGAGCGGTCGGCGCCCGCTGGGACGGGGTGGACCGCTGGTTCCACGGCGACATCGCCCCGGGGAACCTGCTGCTCGCGCACGGCCGGCTGGCGGCCGTCATCGACTTCGGGACATGCGGCGTCGGTGACCCGGCCTGCGACCTGGCGATCGCCTGGACGTTGCTGACCGCCGAGGGCCGGGCGGCGTTCCGCGAGCGGCTCTCGGTGGACGACGCGACCTGGGCGCGCGGACGTGGCTGGGCCCTCTGGAAGACGCTTTCCACCTACTCCCGCACCTTCGACGACCCCGAGGACGCGGAGGAGTCGGCCGAGGCGCAACGCATCCTCGGGGAGATGTTCGCCGAATAGGCGGCCGGTCTCTCAGCCGGCGGCGGCCCGCTTCTCCGGCGCGAACGGCCACTCCTCGAACGACACGCACCGGCCGTCCTCGGCGAACCGCATGATCCAGAGGTCGCGCCACTCCTGGTGCACGGGGTCGCCGTACCGCACCTGTACCCGGGCCACAGCGGTGTCGCCGTCGACCGCGACGATCTCCGATGTCATCTCGAAGACCTCGTCGGGTCCGTCACGCTCGCTGTCCCACATGCGGGTGATGGCGGGCAGGCCGACGACCGGATCCCGGTACGGCCCCTGCCGATAGGTCGCGTCGGAGGTGAACATCGTGCCCAGCGCCGCCGTTCCCGGTGTGCGCCACGCCTGCTCGTACGCCGCGATCCAGGCGGCCACCCGATTCCTGTCCATGATTGCCAGCCTGCCACCCGGGTGGGTCCGGGTCTCCCAGATCGGCTGCCGGGGATCGTCGTTGTGCACGACGACGTGGGCGTGCTCGGCCGGGCGGGCCGTGGCGAAGTAGAGCCGCTGGGCGGGCAGGTAACGCTCCCGCCAGCGCCGTTCCACGTCGGCTCTCGCTGACACGCGGCTCTCGCGGATCACGGCACGATCCACCGTCTTGTCGAGCGCGGTGGACACGAAGACGCGCAGCTCCCACCGGTCGAGCAGTTCCGGGCGCAGGAGGAAGACGCCGTCGAACACCAGCACGGCGTCGGCGGGAGCGGTGGTGAGCGGCGGGGACAGCACCTCGTCGGTGGCGTGGTCGTAGACCGTGTGCCGGAAGCGCCGCTCGCCGCCCGGACCGAGCGGATCGAGCAGCACCCGCTTGAGCGTCCCGTGGTCGTGGGTGTCGACGTAGCAGCCCTGCGCCGAGAACTCGCCGCGTCGGTAGCGCCGTGCCCGGGGGAAGAGGAAGTCGTCGACCGTCGCCCGGATGACGTACCGGCCGCGGGCCCGCAGGGCGGCGGCCAGCTCGTCGGCGAGCGTGGTCTTGCCGGCGGCGGGCGGCCCGTCGACGGCGACCCGCGTCGGGTGCGCCACTGTGACGGACCCGACCGCGTCGGCCAGGAGGTCGATCAGCCGATCGCGGCGGGGATAAATGGATTGCCCCCGCGCCGGGCCGGGAGTTTGACTGCCGTCCATGCCGTCCCCCTCACCGGTCTTCGTCGCGGGCACTGGTCGTTCGGGCACGTCGCGGATCGCCGACGTCATCGGCCAGCATCCGCTGATCCACCGGATCCCGATGGAGACCAAGTTCCTCGTCGAACCGGGTGGCCTGCGGGACCTGGCCGACGCGCTCACCGACCGGTACGACCCCATCGTCGGCGAGGACGCGCTGCACCGGCTGAGCGACTTCCTCACCGTACGCGTGCCCGGGCGGCGTGACGACCGAGGCAAGACCGTGCCCGAGCTGGTCGGCGTGGGTCGGTACCGGGACGCCGTACACCGGCTCTGGCCGCAGCTCATCGCGCACGCCTTCGAGGAGCCCGCGCCCGCGGAGGGCTTCGGCGACGGCGACCGGCCCGCCGGGCCGTTCGGGCCGGCCAGCCGACGGCGGGCCGTCCCGAGGTACTTCAGTGACCGGAGCGAACTGATCGGCGTCCTACGGGGCCTGGTCGACACCCTGTTCGGTGGGGCGGCGGCCGACGCGGGCAAGCCGACCTGGTGCGAGAAGACGCCGTTCAACCTCTTCAACCTGGACTTCCTCTGGGAACTGGTGCCCGAGGCGACGATCGTGCACATCAAGCGTCACCCGGTCTCGGTGCTCGCCTCCCACCTGGCCCAACCGTGGGCGCCGTCCACTGTCGACGGGGTGCTCGCCTACCTCGTGCCGGTCTACCACCGATGGCTGGCCTGGAGGAACGCGGCCGACCTGACGGGCCGGCGATACGTCGAGGTGAAGGCGGAGGACCTCGCGGCCGACTGGCCCGGGCAGCGGCGGGCCCTGTTCGAGCGGCTCGGCGTCGAGGACGCCGTCACCGCGTTGACGTTCCAGGCGGACAAGCTGGCGCACCGCGACGACCAGTTCGACGCCGGCACCCGCGCGTACGTCGAGCGGGAGTTGGGCGAGATCATCCCCGCGATGGGGTACGAGTGACGGCCGCGATGGCTCCCCGGATCACGCCTTGTGGCGCAGTTCGCGGAGCACGCCGTGCCGGCGCAGGGCCCACCCCAGCCGGCGCGCGCTGGGGTGCCTGACGAACAGTACCGCCGCCCGGCGGATCAGCCCGAACCGGTTGTCGCTCACCTGGTCGTCGACCGCCCGCCAGATCAGCTCGCGGACGTCGGCGCTGTCCAGCATCGCCCGTACCTCGTGGCGTACCCGGGGATCCTCGGCCGCGGACGTGACGGCGGTGACCAGGCCGGGCCGGTCGGCGAGCGGCTCCACCGCCGCGGCGACGAGCGGCCGGCGTACGGTGTCCCGCTCCAGCAGCAGCAACACCGCCTCCCGGACCTCGGTGCTGTCGAGCCCGGACCGCAGCAGGCCCAGCGCGCTGCGCTCGACCTCGCGGTCGCGGTCCGGAAGGGACAGCGCGGCCAGCAGCACTGTCACCTCGTCGAGGTCGACGAGGTGACGCAGCCCGTCGCGGAACTCCGGCAGCGCCCACGCCACCGTCAGCCCGCGCGCGAGATCGCGGTTCATGGGCCACTCGCTACCCGGAGTCGGCAGCCGCCGAAACGCCGCTGGACTGATCACCGGGCCGGACAGCGCCGTGAAATGGACCGTGGTTACAACCGCTCACCTGAGCCGGTCGTATTGGCAGCCTCGGTCGCGAGAACGACCGGCATGGCCGGATAGGGGTCGCTGATCGGCTTGCGCTGAGCATGGACCCGTTCCCGCACCATCACCAGCGTGGGACCGGCGACGTAGTGCCTTCCCCGCCGTTCGCCACGTGCTTCCAGTAGCCCGTGCTCGACAAGGTTGGCCAGATCACGAGATGCGGTCCGATCCTCGACATCGGCAAGTTTGACGTACCCGGAGCGGCGGATGCGATAGCCCAGGACTGCCTCGTAGAGCAGATCGGTCACCCGCTCAGGGAGCCTGTTCTCGCCAACGATCGCGTCCAACTTCGACCAGATGCCAGACGCCTCATCGAAGCGGCGCGCGACGGTCTGCGCCTGCATGTGATGGGCGCGCAGGTTGAACGACACCCAGAGGTGCGCCGAACCCTCGGGGTTCCAGCGGCCCCGTCCGGTAACCGCCAGCACTCGGTAGTAGTCCTCCGTGTTGCTGCCCAGCCATTCCTCGATGCTGGAGAAGGCTGGCTCAACGATTGCGCGGCGGGAAAGCACCAGCGTCTGAAGGGCGCGTGCCATCCGCCCGTTGCCATCGCGGAACGGATGGATCATCACCAGGTTCAGATGCGCCATGGCTGCTTTGACGAGCGGGGAGGCGGTCACGTCCGACCGTAGATCTTCGGCTAGTTCCTCCATGAGGTGAGGTACGTGGTCAGCGTCCGCGCCCTCGTACACCCGCTCATCGGTCCGCTCATCGTGTACATAGATCGAGCCCTTGCGATATTGCCCCGGGCTCTTGCCCAAATCGTGCGAGAGCATCATGTAGTGCATGCTGCGGATCACCGACGTCTCGAAGCGGAAGTGCGAATCCCCGGCGGTTTGCAGCACGTATCCCAGAGCCTGCCGATAGCCCCGGATCTCGGCGAAGGTCCGGTCGTCGGCGCTCAGCGGTTCCTCGCCGTCGAGCGCGGCGGCGGCGTCGTCCTCGGCGACCACGTAGCCCTCAATGCTGTTGGAGCCGAGAATCGCGCGGGCCAACATCGTGCGTCGGAGGCCACCGGTCCACCGGCGAGGAGTGCGCAGGACATCGGCGAGGGTGCGGCGCATGTCATGCACCTCCGCCAGCACGGTCTCGTCGTGATCGCTGAGTTCTGGGGTGGCGTAGATCATCTCATGTCCTAATGTCTCTTAATAAGAGACAAGCCTAGCGTTTGTCGACGCGGATGTCACTTAGTTAGTGACATTGGGACATCGTGACCCGATGCCTTGCCGGGGAAGTTACTGGCGAGTAGCGTTCGGGCATGAGTATCGACTCTCGCCAGGTGGCGGCCGGTCTCCTCGAAGCCGTGCCGTTCGCCCGCACGCTCGGAATCGAGTTCGTCGAGGTGGCGCCCGAGGCCGAGGGCGGGGTCCGGGCCGTGGTCCGGCTCCCCGACGACCCGGCGCACCACAACCACGTGGGCGGCCCGCACGCCGGGGCCATGTTCACGCTGGGGGAGACCGCCTCGGGCGCTGTTGTGCTGGCCGCGTTCGGGCAGGTGCTCGACCGGGCCGTACCCCTGGCCGTGACCGCGACCATCCGCTACCTCAAGGTGGCGATGGGGCCGGTGCTGGCGACGGCGCGGCTCGGCGGCGTACCCGCCGAGGTGCTTGCGGAGCTGGACGCCGGACGGCGGCCGGAGTTCCCGGTCGAGGTGGAGGTCCACACCGAGGACGGCACGCTCACCTCCTCGCTCACCGTGATCTGGACGCTGCGCCCGAACCGCTGAGCGCCGAATGGTGTTTGCCCGGTGCGAGGGCTGGATAGATTCAAGCGATGCTGGGCCTCCCCGCGCACGTGCGCGCTTGTCTCTTCGATCTGGACGGTGTGCTGACGCAGACCGCCAAGGTGCACAACGCCGCCTGGGCGGAGACGTTCGACGCGTACCTGCGGCGACGGTCGGCGGAAACCGGCGAGCCGTTCCACCCGTTCGACAGCGGACCGGACTACAACCGGTACGTGGACGGCAGACCGCGCGCCGACGGGGTGCGCACATTCCTGGCCTCGCGCGGCATCACGCTGCCCGAGGGATCGCCTGACGACCCGCCCGAGGCGGACACCGTCAACGGCCTCGGCAACCGCAAGAACGTCGTCCTGCTCCAGCGGATCGAGCAGCACGGCGTCGAGGTGTACGAAGGCTCGGTGCGCTACCTGGAGGCGGCCACCACGGCCGGGCTGCGCCGTGCCGTCGTCTCCGCCAGCGCCAACTGCGCCGCCGTGGTGCACGCCGCCGGGCTGGACCGCTGGCTGGAGGCGCGGGTGGACGGCGTGGTCGCCCGCACGAGCGGGCTGCGCGGCAAACCGGCCCCGGACACGTTCCTGGAAGGCGCCCGGCTGCTCGGCGTCGAACCGGCGCAGGCCGCCGTCTTCGAGGACGCCCTCGCCGGCGTCGCCGCCGGTCGGGCCGGCGGATTCGGGTACGTGGTGGGCGTCGACCGGGTCGGCCAGGCCGACGAACTGCTGGCGCACGGCGCCGACGTGGTGGTCACCGACCTCGCCGACCTGCTCGCCCCGGAGGCGGCCGCGTGATCCGGGAACGGGCGTATCCGGTCGAGCCCTGGCACGTCCGGGAGATGCAGCTCGACATGGACGTGCTGGCCCAGTCCGAGTCGGTGTTCGCGCTCTCCAACGGGCACATCGGGCTGCGCGGCAACCTCGACGAGGGCGAGCCCCACGGGCTGCCCGGCACCTACCTGAACTCGTTCTACGAGCTGCGCCCGCTGCCGTACGCGGAGGCCGGCTTCGGTTTCCCCGAGTCCGGGCAGACCATCGTCAACGTCACGAACGGCAAGCTGATCCGGCTGCTCGTCGACGACGAGCCGCTCGACGTGCGCTACGGCGAACTGCTCGCCCACGAGCGGGTCCTCGACATGCGCGCCGGCACGCTCCAGCGGGACCTGCACTGGCGCTCCCCGGCCGGCCGCGAGGTCAAGGTCCGCACCACCCGCCTGGTGTCGTTCACCCAGCGCTCGGTGGCGGCGATCCACTACGAGGTCGAACCGGTCGACGGGCCGCTGCGGCTGATCCTCCAGTCCGAGCTGGTCGCCAACGAGTCGCTGCCGCCGCAGAGCCGCGACCCCCGGGTCGCCGCCGTGCTGGAGTCGCCGTTGCAGGCCGAGGAGGAGCTGACCACCGACGACGGCGGGCAGCTCATCCACCGCACCAAGGTCAGCGGCCTGCGGGTCGCCGCCGCGATGGGCCACGACGTCGACGGGCCCGAACGCACCACGATCGAGAGCGAGGGGTACGAGGACTGGGTCCGCACCACCATCGGCTGCGTGCTCAAGCCCGGCCAGACGCTGCGCGTGGTCAAGTACCTCACGTACGGCTGGTCCAGTCGCCGGTCCCTCCCGGCGCTACGCGACCAGGTCGGCGCGGCGCTCGCCGCAGCCCGGCTCGACGGCTGGGACGGCCTGCGCCGGGCCCAGCGCGAATACCTGGACGCGTTCTGGGACGCCGCCGACGTGCGCGTCGAAGGCGACCCCGAGGTGCAGCAGGCCGTCCGGTTCGGCCTCTTCCACGTCCTCCAGGCCGGCGCCCGCGCGGAACGGCGGCCGATCTCGGCCAAGGGCCTCACCGGCCCCGGGTACGACGGCCACGCGTTCTGGGACACCGAGATGTTCGTGCTGCCGGTGCTCACCTACACGCAGCCCAGCGCGGTGCGCGACGCGTTGCAGTGGCGGTACGACACGATGGCCCAGGCCCAGGAACGCGCCCGCACGCTGAACCTCGAAGGTGCCGCCTTCCCGTGGCGCACCATCGAAGGGCCGGAGTCGTCGGCGTACTGGCCCGCCGGCACCGCCGCGTTCCACATCGCCGCCGACGTCGCCGACGCGCTGCGCCGCTACGTGCTGGTCACCGGCGACGAGGCGCTGGAACGGGAGATCGGGCTGGAACTGCTCGTCGAGACCGCCCGGCTGTGGCGTTCGCTCGGCCACCACGACCGCGCCGGGCGGTTCCACATCGACGGCGTCACCGGCCCGGACGAGTACACGGCGGTGAAGAACGACAACGTCTACACCAACCTGATGGCCCAGCGGAACCTGCGTACCGCCGCGGACTGCGCGATGCGCTACCGGGACCAGGCGCTCGACCTCGGCGTCACCGAGGAGGAGGCCGCCGCATGGCGGGACGCCGCCAACGACATGCACGTCCCGTACGACGCGGAGACCGACGTGCACGAGCAGGTGGAGGGATTCACCCGCTTCCAGGAGTGGGACTTCGAGCACACGCCGCCGGAGAAGTACCCGCTGCTGCTGCACTATCCGTACTTCGACCTCTACCGCAAGCAGGTCGTCAAGCAGGCCGACCTGGTGCTCGCCATGCACTGGCGGGGCGACGCGTTCAGCGCCGCCGAGAAACTGCGCAACTTCGTCTACTACGAGCGGCGCACCGTACGCGACTCGTCGCTGAGCGCCTGCACCCAGGCGGTGCTGGCGGCCGAGGTCGGCTACCTCGAACTGGCCCACCGCTACCTGCGCGAGGCCGCGCTGATGGACCTGCACGACCTCAACGAGAACACCCGCGACGGCGTGCACATGGCATCACTCGCGGGCGCCTGGATCGCGCTCGTCGCCGGGTTCGGCGGGCTGCGGGACCACGACGGGATGCTCTCCTTCGCGCCCCGGCTCTCCAGCCGCCTCAGCCGCCTGGAGTTCTCGCTCCAGTGGCACGGGATGCGGCTGCGGGTCGACGTGCGGCCGCACCAGACGACGTACTCGCTGCGCAACGGCGGCCCGGACACCGTCGTCGAGCTGCGGCACCACGGCGAGCCGCTGCGGGTCACCTCTGCGCAGCCGGTGACCGTGGCGGTGCCGCCGGCACACCCGAGCGGGGCGCAGCCGGAGCAGCCGCAGGGCCGCGCGCCGCTGATGCACCTGCCGGAACGCGCGAACTGAGCGGCCCCGCCACGACGGGCGGGACCGCTCGGTACGCGTACCTCAGAACTGGCGGCCGTTCGACGGACGCCTGCCGGCGTCGCGCGGCGCCGTGGCCCGCGGATCGTCGGACGTCCGCGCCGTCGAGGCGCGGTCGGCCCAGTCCGGCGAGTCCTTCAGCTCCTGCTTACGGCGTTCCTGGTCGGTGAGTTCCTGTTCCCGGGACCTGTCCTGTTTCGCCATGACGATCCTCGCGATCGGTCGGGGTCCGTGGTCACCCCGCCGCGTTCCCGCCCGGCGGCGGCTCAACCGTCCGGGTGCGGGCTCAACCGTCCACGTGCTGGGCGAAGCTGCGCCGCAGGTGGTCCTTGGGGCGGGAGCCGACGATCGAGCCGACCACCTCGCCGTCCCGGAACACCAGCATGGTCGGCGCGGACATGATCCGGTGCGCACGTGCGGTGGCCGGGTTCTCGTCGGTGTTGAGGGTGACGAAGCGCAGCGCGTCGCCGAACTCCTCGGCCAGCTCGGCCAGGTGCTTCGACACCACCCGGCACGGCGGGCACCACTCGGCCCAGAAGTCCACCACCACCGGCCGGTCGGCGGCCAGCACGGTAGCCGCGAACGTGTCGTCGGTGACCGGGTTCAGCCGGCCGGTCCCCGTGTCCTGAGGCATGTTTCCTCCCGTTGGGCGATCGCGTGGGCGAGCTGGTCGTGCAGCCGGCGGCGGACGTCGCCCAGCCGGTCGAGGTAGTCGTCCACCTCGGCGAGCTTGCGCCGCAGCACCGCCACCGAATCGGGGCAGACGTCACCGGAGTCGTTTCCGGCGCGCAGGCAGGCCACGAACGGGCGGATGTCGTCCAGGCCGAAGCCGATCGCCAGCAGGGACCGGATCTCGCGGACGACGCGTAGTTCCGCCTCGTCGTAGACCCGGTATCCGTTGGCGGACCGGTTCGGCCGGACCAGGCCGTGGGCCTCGTAGTAGCGCAGGGTGCGGGTGCTCGTACCGGCCCGCTGCGCCAGCTCCCCGATCCGCATCCGCCGCCCCCCCGTCCCTCACTGCCAGGCTGACGCTAAACCTTGCCGCCGACGTCAACGCAACCCCGCGCGCGTCCGTCTTCCCCTGCTGTCCCCGTCGATCATGAAGTTGACGGCGTTGTGGATCTCGGAATCTGCCGCCAACTTCATGATCAACCCGATAGGGGGCGGGGGCTTTCTGGGCCGTCAACTTCATGATCGTCGGGGTGGGGGGTATGCCGTGGGGGAGAGCGGGGGTGGGCGAGAGGGGGGTGGAGGAGATGCGTGAGGTCTCGGTGCCTGTGGTGGACGGCGGGCTCGTGGGAGACGTGGTGGTGCCTGCCGAGGCGCGGGGGGTGGTGCTGTTCGCTCACGGGAGCGGCAGCTCGCGGCACAGCCCGCGCAACACGGCCGTCGGGCGCGCGCTCAACGAACGCGGGCTCGCCACGATGCTCGTCGACCTGCTGACCGCCGACGAGGAGGCCCGGGACGAGATCACCGCCGAACTGCGTTTCGACATCGGCATGCTGGCCGAGCGCCTGGCCGGGATCGTCGACTGGATGGGTGCCGACCCGGAGCTGAGGCGGCTCCCGATCGGACTGTTCGGCGCCAGCACCGGCGCCGCCGCCGCACTCGTCGCCGCCGCGGCCCGGCCGGACCGGGTGGGCGCTGTGGTCTCCCGGGGCGGCCGGCCCGACCTGGCCGGCAGCTCACTGACCGCGGTACGCGCACCGACGCTGCTGCTCGTCGGCGGCCTGGACGAGCAGGTGATCGTGCTCAACGAGCAGGCCCGGGACGCGCTGGGCGAGGTCGCCGAGCTGCGGATCGTGCCCGGCGCCACGCACCTGTTCGAGGAGCCCGGCACGCTGGAGCAGGTGGCCGACCAGGCAGGTACGTGGTTCACCACGCACCTGCGCCAGCCACACCCCGCCTGACCGGCGCCGTCAGCCCGCCGCCTCGGCGGCGCGGCCCGGGTCGGCGGTCGGTGCGGGAACGTCGGAGCCGCTCCGCTCGGCGGCGCGGTGCCGCTGGACGGTGTCCAGCACCCGCCACAGCACCGCCGCGATCGGCACCGACACGAACGCCCCGGCGACCCCGGCCACCAGCGTGCCGGCGGTGACCACCACCAGGATGACCGCCGGGTGCAGCTGCACCTGCCGCCGCATCACCAGTGGTTCCAGCAGGTTGCCCTCGATCTGCTGGACGGCGATCACGGCGGCCAGCGTCAGCAGCGCGGTGGTGGGACCGTTCGCGGCGAGCGCGACGAGCACCGCCACCGCACCGGCCACCGTGGCGCCGATGATCGGTACGAACCCGCCGAGGAACGTGATCAGGGCGAGCGGCAGGGCCAGCGGGACACGCAATACCACCAGGGCCAGCCCGATGCCGATGGCGTCGATGGCCGCGATGATCATCGTGCCCCGGCTGTACGCGCCGAGCGTCCGCCAGCCCGCCCGTCCCGCCTCGGCGGTCAGCTCCCGGCGCGGGCCGGTGAGCCGGCGCAGCACCCAGCGCCACATCGAGCGGCCGTCCTTGAGCAGGAAGAACAGCAGCACCAGGGCGAGCAGCACCGCGCCCGCCACCTCGGCGACCTTGCGCGCACCGGCGACCGGGTCGGGCGCGCCGCTGCTCAGGCCCTGCCGGATCTGCTCGACGAGCCGGTCGAGCTGCTGGTCGGTGACCGGCAGGCTGGACGTGACGAAGTCCCGGGTGCGCTGCAACCCCTCGTCGAGTTGCTGGCTCAACTCGCTGAACTGGCTCGCGGTGAGGTTCCAGACCAGGACGCCGGCGCCGCCCAGGATGCCGAGCAGCAGCAGGATGCTCAGCAGTGCGGCGAGCCCGGCCGGCACCCGCAGCCGGCGCAGGCGTACCAGGATCGGGTCGAGCAGCGCGGCGAGGAAGAGCGTGCCGGCCAGCGCCACCGCCAGCGGCGCGAGCAGTACGGCGATCTGCCCCAGCAGCCACAGCCCGGCGGTCACCACCAGCAGGCAGGCGCTCCAGGTGACCGCCGTCCGTACCGGCCAGGGAAGTCCCGCCCAGGTCTGCCGCGGTCCGGCGGTCGGTGCCCGCCCGGTTATGCCAGCGTCGTCGTCCACGTCGCCCTCCTCGATCCGGGCCGTTGGTACCCGACGCGGGCCGATCCGACACCAGGGACGTAACCGCCCACCCGGTGTTTGTGCCCCCGGCCTCCGGGAAGGCATTCACCGTATCGAAGGGAGATCGGGCATGAGTGACTTCATGGACAAGGCCAAGGACTTCGCCGACAAGCACGACAAGCAGGTCGACCAGGGCATCGAGAAGGCCGGTGACGCGGCGGACAAGCGCAGCGGCGGCAAGTACGACGCGCAGATCGACAAGGGCGTCGACATGGCGCAGCAGCGCACCGGCGACGGCGACACCGGCCGCTGACGTACCTCGACGGCGGGCCGGCCCCCCAGAAGGGGACCGGCCCGTGCGGGTCAGGAGCTGTAGCCGCGGCCGGCGATCCAGTTGGCCAGCTCGGTCACGTCCATCCAGTACGTCGGCTCGTCCGGCCGGGCCGGGTCGGCGATCAGCACCCGGTCGCCGTCGCCCTCGTACCGCACGACAGTCACGTAGTGGCCGGGGTAGCTGTGCTCCACCCCGTCGATGTCCCGGGCGCCGCCCAGGATGTTCGCCACCACCGGGCGGTCGTCGTCCACAGCGGTACGGATGTCCGCGCGCAGACGTTCGACCTGGTCCCGGGTGGCCACGTCGTCGCGGATCTCGGTGGTCCTGTACTTGCCACCCGTGTACTCGTTGAGCACGCGGGTGATGTCGATGGCCGAGTCGGTGCCGTTCTCGGTGGTGCCGAGCTTCGTCGCCAGCTCGTCCTGGCTGACGTCCCTGCCCTCGGCCGACAGGGCGATCCGGGTCGAGGCGGGACCGCAGTAGAAGTAGTTCGGCTGTGCCTGGTACTCGTAGTCGGCGGCACGGTCGCCCTTGCCCTTGACCGGGGCGGCGTGGGCGGCGGCCGGACCGGCCACGGCACCGCCGGCCGCGGCCAGACCGGCGACGGACAGCACACACTTACGGATGATCGGGTTCATGGTCGAGGCTCCATTCGGGGGTCGACGGCTCCGTGCGGGAGACGCGGCACCAGGAGTGGCGCTCGGCGTACGGAGAGTTCAACCGCCCTGCCGCTGCGGCTCATTTCCGGCCGTGACCGGTGCCACCGCGGAACCGGACAGACGCCTCAGTCGGGGAGGCTTCCCAGGAGCCCGGTCACCGCGATCTCGATGACCACCCGTTCCGGATTCGGGCGCGGCGTGCGATACCGCTCGGCGTACCGGCGCTCGGCCTCGGCCACCGACTCCGGGTCGCGGCGCAGCACCGCGCGGCCCTCCACCGTCAGCCACCAGCGGCCGTCGACCTGGCACACCGCGACCGGGACGCCGTCCGGCCCGGCCGCCGCGACGTGCCGGGCCTTGGCCGACCCGGCTGAGGTGATCACCCGGGCCAGCCGGGCCGCGGGATCGAAGGTCACTCCCACGGGTACGACGTGCGGAGTGCCGTCGGCACGCGGAGTGGTGAGCGTGGCGAGGTGCCGGTCCGCGAAGAAGCGGGCCACCCGCTCGTCGTTCGGATCCAGCCGGTGCCGTGCCGCCATGTCGTCTCCTCGTTCCGTGCCGGTGACGTCTCAGCGGCGGGGTGCCGCGCCGGGCGGCAACGTCGCCACCGGAGACTCCCCGGCGGCCCGCTGCTCGGCGCGGTGCTTGGCGACCAGCCGGCCCAGGTAGAACAGCGCGCCGGCCAGCACGCCCATGTCGTCCAGGTAGATCGGGTCGGGCAGCAGGTCCACCGGCAGGATCGTGTAGATCAGCGCGCCGTAGAACGCGACCTTGCCGCCGGCGCCGAGCGCGCCGAGCATCCGGCGGGTGCGGACCACCCGGATGGCGAGCAGTACCGCCCCGGCCAGCATGGCCGCCGCGAGGACGGCGGCGAGGACGACCAGCACCCAGGCTTCACGGGACACGCCACCACGCTAGCCGAGCCGGGCCCGGGCCGCGCGGTGTCGAAGCTCCGAGCCTCCCCGTTCTCGGTGGTGTCCGCTACTTCCTGTGGCCGCCGCCGACAAACGGCTCGGAAGTCATCCATCCGCGAGCCCGGGCCACGGTGCTCTCAGGCCACGACCGCCGCCCGGCCCCGGGCCACCGGTGTCGGCTCGCGAGTGGTCTCCACGCCCGCCGCGGTCGGCAGTTCCCGGGTGGCCTCGGGGCCGGCGAACCCGACGATGGAGAGTTCCGTCTGCGGCTCGGCGACCGGGTGCAGGGCCGCGAACGCCTCGTCACGCAGGCTCTGCGCCGCCGCCGCGGCCAGCTCGGCCGCCTGCCAGGCGGCCTGCTCCCGCTGCATCGCGGCCCGGTGCCGGGCCGCCATGTTGTCCCGGACCAGCCGGCGCAGCAGCAGCTCCTGCTCCACCGGATGCCGGCTCGGGTCCCAGCCGTTGCCGCCGAGGATGTCGCTGAGCTGCCGCACCGTGATCTCGTTCCGCCACTGGGCGTCCATCGCGGCCCGGTGCAGCCAGCGCTCCCGGTCCGCGTACTCGGCCGGGGTCCGGGCGGTCCGGGGCAGCGGCAGCGCCGCGGCGGCACTCAGGCGACGGACGTCCTCCTCGGCCGCCTGGTACGCCTGCCAGGCGGCCTCGGCCTCCTCCTGGGCGGTCAGCCACTCGGATCGGCTCCGCTCGGCGGTCGCCGTGGCACGGGACGCGGCCACCGCCACCTCGTCGGCGTAGCGGATCTGCTCCTGGTCCCGTACGCGGGCACGCTCGGCCCGATCGATGCTGCTCGGCCGGGCGGCGTCGCTGATCCGGTCGATCAGTTCCGAGCGGAACCGGGACGGGCGGACGATCAGCGCGGTGACCACTGTCGCAGCCACGGCGAGCAGGACCAGCCAGATCACGGCGACCGCGGGCATGTCGGGCAGGACGGAGGAGAAGACGGTCTGCATCACCAGCACCTCGTGGTGGAACGAAGGACGATAAACGGTCGTGGCCCGGACATCCGGGCGGGTGCGCGTCGTGACTCGGACGCGACGGGACGCGCGGCAGGGCGCGAGGCGTGCGGCCGGTGGGGCCGCGCCGGGGCGTACCGGAAGGGGCGCCCGGTCAGGCGCGCGGCGGACCGCGACGGGCGATGTCCGCCCGGCCGGGGTCGGCGGCGACGACGACCTCGACGCCGGGGACGCGCCCGGCGGAGTCGGTGGAGAGGGCTTCCGTGACGGCCGGGCCGGTGCCGGGGCCGGTGGTCCGCGGGGCAGCGGTCGTCGCGTCGGCGGCCGGGAGGCCGGCGGAACGCGCGGCGCCGGTCGTGACCGCCTGCCGCGCCGCGACGTGCTCGATCGCGACGGCGTGCGAGACGACTGTGGCGTGCGAGGCCGCAGCGGTGTGGGCGGGTGCGGCGGCGATGCCCTGGAGGCCGACGATGATCACCAGGCCGGCCACAGCCGTGCGGGCGATCCGGCGCAGCGTCGCCGTCCAGGTGGACGGGGTGAACGCTACGGGCAGCACCTGTTCAACCTATCGGTCGACGGACGATCCCGCAGCTCAAGGATCTTGCGGGTTACGTGAGCCACCCCACGGGTCGGTGTGGACGGACATCCGCGCAGGCCCGACGCGCAACGGCGCGGCGCCCCTTCCGGGGTGCCGCGCCGTCTCGTGAAGGCCGGGCTCAGTTGCCGCCGAGCACCGGCGGCGGGGCGGCGTCGCCGTCGCTCCAGACCATCTCGTCCTCGGTGAGCCAGGTCAGCCGGCCGTCGGACTCGTCGTCGCCGTGGCCGCCGCGCCCGCCCAGCACGCCGCTGCGGCCGGCCATCGCGGGCCGCCCGGTGGCGCCGCCGGTGCGCTCGGCGCCCTTGCTTCCGGCGTCGACGACGAGGCCACGACCGGAGGTGAGCCGGCCGGTGCCGGCCGCCGAGCGGTTCTCCGCGCCGGACATGCCGCCGAAGCGGGCCGAGGACGCCGCGTTGGTGCCGGTGCCCGCGAGCGAGCCGGTGCTCAGCACACCGGGGGCGCCGTAGAGCCCGCCACCCGGTCCGCCGGCGCTCATCGTCGTCGGGCCGGCACCGCCTGGACCGAAGCCCGGGCCGCCGCCGATCGTCGGACCACCGACGGTGCTGGTCAGCGGCGCGGCACCGGCCAGCGAGGTGCCGCCCGGGTCGACGGTGCCGCTGGTCGGCACCGAACCCGGAGCGCCGGCGCCGGGCTGGCCGCCCGGAGTGCCCGCACCGGGCGTGCCCTCGCCCGGCGTACCGCCGGTCGGGGCCGTGTGGTGCACGCCCGACGAGGTGGCGGTGGCGTTGGCGCCCGGGCCGAAGCTGCCCAGGCTCGGGCCGGACGACGGCGTCTTCACCGACGGGCCGTTCTGCAGCGTCGGGTCGCCGTTGCTCGTGTGGCCGGGCAGTTCGGTCTCCGGCGGGTCCGGCACGACGATGCGGCCGTACGCCGAGAAGTCGTAGCCCTCGGCGAGCTTCGCCACGACCTGCACCATCCGCTGGTGCGCCTTTTCCTGCTCGGCCTTGTCCTGCTGGTGGCCGACGATCCCGCCGATCACCGCGCCCGGGGCGCCGCCGATCAGGAAGCCCTTGCCGGCGCCGGAGAGCAGCTTGTCGTTGTCGTCGGTCTTCTCCGGGCTCTCCGCCTTGGACTGCGCGGCCCGCAGCTCGCTGGACATCATGTCCAGGCCCTGCCGGATGCCGGTCATGCCCTCGGACAGGTTGCCGGAGTAGCGGACGACCATGTCCAGCCGACGGTGGAACTCCCGCGCGGCGTCGCCGGTCCAGGTCTTCGCCAGCGCCTCCAGGTCGGCGGTCAGGTCGCGGCCGAGGTCGTCGAGCGTGCCCTTCAGGGAGGTCCACTGGGCGCTGAGCGCCTCGATCTGCTTCGGGTCGCCGGCGTTGACGCCCTGGTAGAGCTCCTCGTGGCTGACGTGCTCGTAGCGCCGGGTGTACTCAGACACGCGGGTCCTCCTTCGGCTGCTTCATCGCCTCGTTGAGCCCGGAGAGGGCGGCGGCGATGTCGGCCGCGGCGGCGGCGTTGCGGGCCTCGGCGGTCTTGTAGTTCGTCATGATCTTGTGGGTCGCCTCGCGGGCGGCCAGGATCGCCCGGCGCAGCCGGTCGACGTGGTTGACGTAGCTCTGGTGCGTCTCGGAGTAGCGACGTGCGTTGTCGGTCGCGTCGGTGAACGTGCCGAGCGCCGGCGGGCGGCACTGCATCTGGGTGTTGAGCTTGCGCAACACCGACTCCGCCTCGTGCAGGCGCCGCTCGAGCCGCTGGTGGAAGTCCTCCAAGGACAGTACGTCTACCGTCGTGCGCCCCGTCATGGCTGCATCCCCGTAGTCATCGTCGATAACCGTTCGCCGTACTCAGGTTAGTCGAAGCGAGCCAACCCGGGCGACCCGTGACGGGGTTCCTCCACTTCGGATCGGCCGACGGCCGTTCAACCGCCCTGGACCTGCGCCGCCGCGCCCCCGGCCGAGGGCGTCGCGGTGGCCCCCGGGGGTGCCGACACATCGAAGTAGGTCATCGCGTCCTCGCGGGACAGCGTCGGGCCGGTCGGCACCAGCGCCAGCAGCGAGGCCGGTACGGCCACTGGCGTCACGTCGCCGTACCCGAGCGCGCTCTTCGCGTCGCCCCCGGCGGTGCCGAGCGGATAGCGGATGCCCTGGGCGGTGATCAGGTAGACGGTCGAACCGGCCGCCGCCTTGCCGCTCTCCCCGGCCGTGGCCTGCACCAGCACGCCCTTGCCGCCCGGTAGCAGCACGTTCTCGGCGGTGCGTACCGCGTCCCGGGCGCCCTGCCGGGCCGGCATCGCGGTCGCCGAGGTCAGCTCGGCCGGCGGGGAGTCGAAGACCTCCAGCGTGGTGGTCGGCGGCTGACCGGCCGGGCCGGGCCGGTAGGTGGCGCACAGCACGGTGCGGCCCGGCCGGACCTCGTGCAGCGTCGGCAGCCGGGCCGGCAGGCCGTCCGCGTCCAGCCGCTGGTCGGTGAGGAGCCGGCCCGCCTCGTCCGGAGTGATCTGCGTCACCTCGCCGCCGCTGCCGAGCAGCAGCAGCGCGGTGACCTCGCGGACTGTGGCCAGGCCCTGGCGGGTGAGCACGTAGTACTGGCCGGCGGCCTGGTAGACCTGGCCGATCCGGGCCGGCCGGTCGGCCACCGTGAGGCCGCTCGCGCTGCCGTCCCCGGCGATCGTGGGCTTGCGCAGCACCGGGCCGACCGGCACCGCGTTCAGCAGTTGCTGCCCGACCGTCAGGTTCGTCGCGCCGGCCATCTTCAACGCCACCAGCGCCTGCTCGTCGCCGGCGACCTGCAGCCGGGAACCGCCGGTGAGCAGGTAACGGGCGTCGCTGGTCCGCACCACCACGGCCCGGTCGGTCAGTGCCGTGCCGCCCGGCAGCGCGCGGTCGATCACCAGGTGTGTGGTGGAGCGCTGCGGGTCGTTCGGATCCGGTACGTCGCACACCGACCACGGCAGCCCGACCAGGGACTTGCGGTCCGGCAGGTCGTCCGGGGCGCCCACGATGCCGACCAGCCGCCCGCGTGGACGGTCCTTGATCGACGCCTGGGACATGGTGCGCGGCTGCGCCGCCGCGTCGTTGACGATCAGCCGCGCCGAGGCGTAGTTGAGCGTCGGGCGCAGCACCTGGTCCTCGCCGAAGTAGTACGTCGCGCCGGTCTCCCGCTCGATCACCAGCGTGTTCGGCTCCAGCGGCGCGGAGTTGCTGGTGAGCTGCCCGTACGCGCCCACACCGCCGAGCACCACGGCGGCCGCGATGACGCTGCCGAACACCGCCATGCCGAGGCGGCGCATCGGCAGGTCGTTCGTCTCCGGATCACCGGAGAGCAGCGCCGAGACGATGCGGCGGGTGACGAAGCGGTACGCCTGCACCTGATCGCGGCGGGTCCGCATGACTAACCTCCGGCGGGGGTGGGTCCGCGGCGACAGGTCCGAACAGCGCCGCGGGCTTCCCTACGATAAGGGGCCGTCGGGGGTGCGCCGGACCCCGTCCGCCGCCCGAACGACCGCACCCGCCCGGCGGATGCCCAGGATGTCCAGAAGGGACGCACACCGATGACGCAGCTCCAGGCGCCACCCGGTCGTACCGCCACCGCTCCCGCCGTGCCGCCGGACCGGCCGGTCACCCCGGCCGACAAGCGCCGCCGGGGACGCCTCGGCCCGGTCGTGGTCGGGCAGCTCGTGGTGGTGGAGTGCGCGGCGCTCGCCGTCTGGTTCGCCACCGCCGGCCCGGCGTGGCTGCTCGCGGCGGTCGGCGTCCTGGCGCTGCTGGCAGTGGCCGCGGCGTTCGCGCGCCGGGGCGGCCGCTGGTGGTACGAGGACCTGATGCTCCGCCGCCGGCTGCGCCGGCGCCGCGACCGGGCCCGGGGCGCGGCGCCGGGCGGTGACCCGCGGCTCGCCGCGCTCGCCCCCGAGCTGACGGTGGTGGAACTGACCGAGCGCGGCACCCGGCTCGGCATCGGGCAGGACGACCGGGGCTGGTTCGCCGCGCTGGCGCTGACCGGCCGTCCCGGGGCGCCGGCCGGCTCGATCGATGCGGCGGTGGTGGACCGGGCGCTCGCGGTGCTCGCCGACTTCTCCGGCCCGGTCACCCAGACCCAGGTCGTCTCGCACACCCTGGTCTGGTACCCGGCACCCGGCGCGCCGCCGTCGGCGTACCGGACCGTGTGGGTGGCGCTGCGCCTGTCGGTGTCCGACGCGCGGGCCGAGGCGGTGAGCCGGGGCGGCGGCCTGCGCGGCGTGCACCGCACGGTGGCGGCCGGGGTGGGCCGGCTCGGCAAGGCGCTCAACGCCGCCGGCCTCGGTCACCGGGTGCTCGACCGCAACGAGCTGCACGCGGCGGTGGTGTCCGGCGCCGGGCTCGACCTGGCGCCGGAGTCCCCGGTGGAGACGTGGACCAGCCTGCGCGGGGGCGGCTGGACGCAGCGCTGCCTGGCCCTGCGGGTACGCCCCAACGGCTCGCTCGGCGCGCTGGTGGACGCGGTCACCTCCACCTCCGCGCCCTCGCACACGGTCGCCGCCGTGGTGCTCCCGGGCGGCCGGCGGGTGCCGCCGCTGCTGCGGGTGGCGGCCATGGACGGGCACGCCGAGGCGCTGGTGAAGGCGGTCCGGGAGATGGCCCGGCGTGCCGGCGTGCCGGCCCGCCCGCTGGACGGCCAGCACGGCCCGGGCGTCTACGCCACCGCGCCGGTCGGCACCGCGATGGGGACCGTCACGGTCGAAGGTTGACGATCCAGCCGTACGCGCCGCACACCCAGACGGCCAGCGGCACCAGCGCGATGATCAGCAGGATCTCGACGATGTCCAGGGTCCGGCCCCAGACCGGGGAGATCCGCTTGCCGGCCACCGTCAGGCCGTAGACCAGGCTGATCACGGCCACCACGGCCAGGCCGCCGAGGATCAGGCCGAGCCGTACCGCCAGTGAGCCGGCGGCGAAGGTGGCGGCGGCGACCAGCCCGAGACCGACGGTGCCGGCCAGCAGCACCGGCGTGCGCTGGGCGCGGCCGAGGAACGGGCGGGCCCGCAGCAGCGACAGCAGCGCCAGCACCAGGCAGAGCAGGACCGCCGGGAGCCGGCCGTCCTCGGCCAGCACCACCTCGCCGCCGAGCACCAGCAGCGAGACGGTCCACAGCAGGCCGGTGAGGAACGCGTCCGCGCGCTCGCTGTTGCGCAGCACCGACGGCCCGTCCACCGACTCGGTGTCGGTCTTGAGGTCGTCCGGGCCGGTGGGGATGGACGGCACCGGCAGCCGGGCCAGGCGGTAGGCGAGCATCGGCAGCGCGGGCAGCGCGCCGAAGGCGACAGTCGCCACGACCGCCGCCGAGGCCGCCGCGCCGATGTCGAAGGACAGGCTGAGCACCGCACCGAGGCCGACCGCGCCGCCCACACCGACCGCGCCGAGGAACAGTGGCAGGCGGTCGCCGACCGCCAGCGCGGCGATCGCGCCGAAGACCACCACCGCGGTGCCGGCGAGCAGGACGTGCGGGCCGGCCAGCTCGCCGAGCGTCCGTTCACCGGCGAGCACCAGCAGGCCGCCGACGCCCGCGTACCCGATTCCGACCAGGGCCAGCACCGCGCCGGTGCGGCTGTCGCCGGCGGCGCGGGACAGCACCGCGGCGCCGACCAGCAGTGCCACCGCGACCACGAACGCGGCCGCCGCGCCGGGTAGCTGTGGCGGGCCGGTGAGCAGCGTCGCCACCGCGCCTCCGGCCAACGCCGAGGCGGCCAGCAGGACCGCGAACGCCCGGGTGGTGCCCACCTGCCAGGCGCCCGCCCGCTGGGTGGTGGAGGTGGCGACCGCATCCACCACGTCGTCGAAGACGATCTCGGGGGCGGTCGCGGCACGCGGGTTGAAGTAGAGCACCTCGCCGTCGCGGACACCGAGCTGCGCGGCGGTGCGGCCACCGTCGAGCGGTTGACCGCCGAGCCGGGACAGGGCCCAGCCGCCGTGCCGTACGCCCTCGTCGGCCAGGTCCTCGCCCGCGTACCGCAGCAGCGTGGGGAGCAGGTCGGCGAGCGGCACGTCGGACGGCAGCGCCAGATCCATCCTGGTACGCGGCGCCACGATGGTGATCCGGCTCAGCCCGCCGGTCGCCGTCTTCGTCGCCACAGTGGCCTCCTCGTGCTCGCATACGATCCGCTGGGCCGTCGGCGTCGCGCCCCACGGGTCCACGACGCCTGACGGAGATTACCTACGATGGCGGTCGCACAGGTTGCCCACCCGACGCTCACCGGCGGTGGCAGACCACGATCAGGGCCGCTTCTGGGGAGGGGAGAGCCGTGAGTACGGTGGTGTTCCGCCGACTTCCGCGTCAACCGGGGCCCGCGCTGCCGCGCGGCGAGGTGCTGCTGGAATCCCCGCCCGAACTGCCGGAGCCGCAGGCCAAGGGCATGGGCCAGGTGCTGATGATCCTGCCGATGCTCTGCGGCGTGGGCGCGATGGCGTTCCTCTACGCCGGCCGGGGCGGCGGCATGATGACGTACGTCGCGGGTGGTCTGTTCGGTGTGTCCATGTTGGGCATGGCGATCGGCACGCTCGGCAACGGCGGCAAGGACAAGGCCGAGCTGAACGCCCAGCGGCGCGACTACATGCGTTACCTGGCGCAGATGCGCAAGCGCACCCGGCGGGCGGCCGAGCAGCAGCGCGCCGCGATGACCTGGCGGCACCCGGAGCCGGACGCGCTCTGGTCGATCGCCGCCTCGCGCCGGCTCTGGGAGCGGCGGATCACCGAGGACGACTTCGGCGAGGTGCGGATCGCACTGGGCCCGCAGCGGCTGGCGGTGGAGATCGTGCCGCCGGAGACCAAGCCGGTGGAGGACCTGGAGCCGATGAGCGCGATCGCGCTGCGCCGGTTCGTCCGGGCCCACTCCAGCGTGCCGGATCTGCCGACCGCGCTGTCGCTGCGCGCGTTCAGCCGGATCGCGTTGCGCGGCGACCGGGAGCCGGTGCTGGACCTGACCCGGGCCGCGCTGGGCCAGCTCGTCACGTTCCACGCCCCGGAGGACCTCCTGGTGGTCGTGGTGGCGGCGCCGGACCGGCAGGCCGCCTGGGACTGGGTGAAGTGGCTGCCGCACGCCCAGCACCCGGGGCGTACGGACGCGGCCGGCGCGCGCCGGATGGTGTTCGCCGCGCTGGACGAGGCGGAGACCGCGCTGGCCCAGGACCTGGGCGGACGGCCCCGGTTCGCGCCGGAGGCGAAGCCGCTGACCACCGCGCCGCACGTGGTGGTGGTGCTGGACGGCGGTGAGGTCTCGGCGACCTGCGCGCTGACCGGGCCGGGCCTGCTCGGCACGACGGTGTTCGACCTGTCCGGCGCGGTCCCGCGCGACGCCGGCCGCTGGCTGCTCTGCCTGGACGCCGGGGACGGCACCGGGCTGGACCTGGTGCGCGGCACCGCCACGTCGCGGCTCGGCCGGCCGGACCGGCTCTCCCTGAGCGCGGCCGAGGGGCTGGCCCGGCAGATCGCCCCGTTCCGGCTCTCCCAGCAGCAGGGCGCCAGCACCGAGGAGCCGCTTGCCCGCAGCATGGAGCTGCCCGACCTGCTCGGCGTCGGCGACGCGGCGACTGTGGACACCCGGCAGACCTGGCGTCCGCGCAGCCACCGCGACCGGCTGCGCATCCCGCTCGGCCTGGGACCGGACGGCAACGTGGTGGAGCTGGACTTCAAGGAGTCCGCGCACGAGGGCATGGGCCCGCACGGCCTGGTGATCGGCGCTACCGGTTCCGGCAAGAGCGAACTGCTGCGTACGGTGGTCGCGGCGCTCGCGGTGACGCACTCGTCCGAGGAGCTGAACTTCGTCCTCGTCGACTTCAAGGGCGGCGCCACGTTCGCCTCGCTGGACGCGTTGCCGCACACCAGCGCGGTGATCACCAACCTGTCCGACGAGCTGCCGCTGGTCGACCGCATGCGGGACGCGCTCGCCGGTGAGATGAACCGCCGGCAGGAGGTGCTGCGGGCGGCGGGCAACTACGTCTCCCGGTACGACTACGAGAAGGCGCGGGCCGCCGGTGAGCAGCTGGAGCCGATGCCCAGCCTGCTGATCATCTGTGACGAGTTCTCCGAGCTGCTCGCGGCCAAGCCGGACTTCATCGACCTGTTCGTGATGATCGGCCGCCTCGGCCGGTCGCTCGGCGTGCACCTGCTGCTCGCCTCGCAGCGGCTGGAGGAGGGCAAGCTGCGCGGCCTGGACACGCACCTGTCGTACCGGATCGGTCTGCGCACGTTCTCGGCGGTGGAGAGCCGGATCGTGCTGGGCGTGCCGGATGCGTACGAGCTGCCCAGCGCGCCCGGTCACGGCTACCTGAAGACCGACACCGCGACCATGCTGCGGTTCCGCGCCGCCTACGTGTCCGGCCCGTACCGGGCGCCCGGGCAGGTGCAGCGCTCCACCCGGGCGCAGGTGCAGCGCCGGATCGTCCCGTACGGCATCGACTACGTGCCGGTGCCGGCGGCGCCGAGCCCGGCGGAGGCCGCTCCGGAGCCGGAGCAGAGCGGCGACGGCAAGGCCGTGGCGATGCTGGACGTGCTGATCGACCAGCTCAAGGGCCGGGGCAAGCCCGCACACCAGGTGTGGCTGCCGCCGCTGGCCGAGCCGTCCGGGCTGGCCGAGCTGCTGCCGAAGCTGAGCGTGCACCCGACGTACGGCCTTACCACCGCCGACTGGCCGGGCCGCGGGCGGCTCGCGGTGCCGGTCGGCATCGTGGACCGTCCGTACGAGCAGCGCCGCGACCCGATGATGGTGGACCTGGCCGGGGCCGGCGGCAACGTGGTGATCGTCGGGGCGTCGCTGAGCGGCAAGAGCACCATGCTGCGCTCGATGCTGGCCTCGCTGGCGCTCACCCACACGCCGCGCGAGGTGCAGTTCTTCTGCCTCGACTTCGGTGGTGGCGCGCTGCGCAGCCTGGACGGGCTGCCGCACACCTCGGGTGTGGCGGGGCGGCGCGACGTCGAGGCGGTCCGGCGGACGGTGGCCGAGGTGGTCGCCGTGATCGACGAGCGGGAGAACCGGTTCACCCAGCACGGCATCGACTCGGTGGCGAGCTACCGGCGCCGCCGGGCGGCGGGTGAGTTCACCGACGACCCGTTCGGTGACGTCTTCCTCGTGGTGGACGGCTGGAACACGCTGCGCCAGGAGTACGAGGAGCTGGAGCAGACGATCACCAACCTGGCGAATCGGGGCCTCGGCTTCGGCGTACACGTGGTGATCACGGCGGTGCGCTGGGCGGAGATCCGGATCAACATGCGGGACCTGCTCGGCACCAAGCTGGAGCTGCGGCTCGGTGACCCGTCGGAGTCGGAGATCGACAGGCGGGCCGCGCAGAATGTGCCGGTGGGCGCGCCGGGTCGCGGTCTGACCCGGGACAAGCTGCACTTCCTGACCGCGATCTCGCGGATCGACGGCAAGCGTGACATCGAGGACCTGACCGAGGCGTCGGTGGCGCTCGCCGGTCACGTCGCGGCGAACTGGCCGGGACAGCCGGCGCCGAAGGTCCGGCTGCTGCCGCGCAAGCTGGCGGTCAGTGAGCTGGCGAAGGTCGTCGACAGGTCCGCCCCGGGCATCCCGATCGGCGTCAACGAGTCGGCGCTCGCCCCGGTCTACCTGGACCTGGCCGGCGAGCCGCACCTGACCGTGTTCGGCGACGCCGAGTGCGGCAAGACGAACCTGCTGCGGCTGATCGCCCGGGGGATCGCCGAGCGCTACACCCCGGCCCAGGCGCGGCTGGTCATCGCCGACTACCGGCGTGGTCTGCTGGGCGCGGTCGAGGGGGATCACCTGCTCGACTACGCGCCGTCGAACCAGGTGTTCAGCCAGGGCCTCGGCTCGATCCGCAGCGCGTTGCAGAACCGGCTGCCCGGCCCGGACGTGACCACCGCGCAGCTGCGTGACCGGAGCTGGTGGAAGGGCCCGGACCTGTACATCCTGGTGGACGACTACGACCTGGTCGCCTCCGGTGGCAGCAACCCGCTGAGCGCGCTGCACGAGCTGCTGCCGCAGGCGCGGGACATCGGCCTGCACCTGATCGTCACGCGCCGGGTCGGCGGTGTGGCCCGGGCGCTGTACGAGCCGGTGCTGCAACGCCTGCGCGAGCTGGACTCGCCGGGCCTGCTGATGTCCGGCAGCAGGGAGGAGGGCGCGGTGTTCGGCAACCTGCGGCCGACCCCGCAGCCGCCGGGCCGGGGCACGCTCGTGCGCCGCCGCGACGGCCAGCAGCTGATCCAGACCGCGTGGACGGAACCGGCCTGACGGGACGGACGGCGGGCCGCCCGTCCGGTAGCGTCGGCCCGATCGACAGCCGCGAGTGGAAAGGGGCGCGTCCATGAGCAGCCCGTCGGGTTTCGGTGCCGCCGTGGAGGGTCTGCTGCGGCAGGCGCAGGAGCAGCAGCGCCGGCTGGCCGAGGTCCAGCGGCAGCGCGCCGAGCTGCGGGTGACCGGGGAGAGCCCGGACGGCCTGGTGCGCGTGACGGTCGACGGCGACATGAAGGTCGGCGACGTCGAGCTGAACGCGCGGGCGATGCGGCTGGACAGCTTCTCCCTGGCCGAGGCGATGCAGGCGGCGATCGACGCGGCCTACGCCGCCTTCGAGGAGCGGCAGCGGGAGATGCTGGGCGAGATGCTCGGCGACTCCGAGATGGTCCGCCGGGCGCAGGACGGCACGCTCACCCCGGAGGGCTGGTTCCGCCAGTTCGGGGTGGACCTGTCCGACCCGACCCGCAATCTGCGGCGCTGAGCGAGAGGAGCCGACGATGCCGAACACGGTCGACGTCGACGCGATCCGGAAGGCCGGGCAGCGGCTCGACGCCCCGGACGGCCCGATCCAATACCTGCGCAACGTCGAGACGTTGCTGGCCGAGGTGAAGCTGCCCGGTGGCGCGCTGAGCTGGTTCGGCACCGGCGCGGTGGAGCGGCACAACGCGGCGGTGGACGGGCACCTGGACAACGTCCGCACCGGCGTGGAGCATCTGCGCAGGGCCGCCGCGCAGCTCGAACAGAGCGCGAAGAACTGGGAGAAGTCGGATCAGCCCTGGGTGGTCAAGTGATCGGCCGGGTCCGCCACGGGAAGGACGCCTGATGCCACCGGAGATCCTCATCGCCAATGCGTCCGGGACGGTGACCGGCTCGGTGTCGGTCGCGCAGACCACGGCGCCGGTCCGCTCGGCGGCGGCCATCGCCAAGGGCAACCTGGTCTGGATCGCCGCCTCGGCGGCGCTGATCGGCACGATCCTCTACCTGGAGTCGTTCGACAACCAGGAGGTGAACGAGTCCATCAAGAAGTGGGACGAAGCGGCCCGTCTGCTCGGCGCGGACCAGTTCGGCGCGGCGATGGCGGCTGTCCCGCCGGACGCGGCGGAGTGGGACTTCGACGACCGGGACGCGTTCGACCTGTTCCTGCGCAAGCTCGGTGCGGAGATCAACTCGCTGGCCGAGGCGTTCGCCGCCAACCGGGACACGCTCACCGCCGCCCGGGACGCGTACAACGACGCGGTCTCCGGTCTGGCCCAGGCGCTCATGCCGATCCTGGTCGCGGTGATCGCCTCGATCGCGCTCCAGTTCTTCCCCGCGACCACCGCGCTGGCTCAGGCCATCGGCATCGCCGGCCTGGCCGCCACCGCCGCCATCCTGGTCCTGGTCTTCGGCGAGATCAGCGCGTTGCTGCACGCGCTGATGGCCGCCTTCCACGCCGACAGCAGGTTCACGTTCACCGCGGACTCCCGTCCCGGCTGGGCGCCGACCGGCTCCGACCCGGACATCAAGGACATCAAGATCGACTGGCTGCGGGACTCCAAGTTCTACGGGTGACGGGAGCGACGCGTGGACACCCTGCACTTCTCGCTGCTGCTGTACGTCCTGCTGACCATCCCGGTCTTCGTGGTCCTGATGCTGTTCGCCGGGCTGAACCGCTCGGCGCGGTTGCGACGGGCCGCCGAGATGGTGGCGCTGAGCACCTGCGCGGCGCTGCTGGTGCTGTCGTTCCAGCGCGCGTTCGAGAAGCCGGTGCTGTGGGTCGTGGTGGTGATGCTGGTCGCGGTGCTGGCCTTCGGCGTGTCGACGATCGTCAAATCATCACGCGATCGGTCCTGACCTCGCCCTCGACCGTCCACCTGGTACGGAGGGGGTGCGGTCCGCGACCGTCGACAGTGGCATGTCGGAATACGACGATGGGTCAGCAGGGCTGCGCGGGTTGGACGTCGTCCGCTACGGTTCGGATGAAGTGTCCGTCGGTGGGGTGTGTACGCCTTGCCGCGGGGGAGGGCGCGGCGGAACCGCCGCCACAAGATGACGGAAGGGTGTGAAGCATGGCGTTCGAGGTCAGTGCAGCGACTCTGCACACCGCCGCGAGTGACGTGCGGTCCACGCGCAGCGACGTCGACGGCGAGCTCAAGAAGCTGTGGAACGTGGTCGACGACCTGGCGATGGCCTGGAAGGGCCAGGCGTCCACGGGCTTCCAGAGCCTGATGACTCGCTGGAACGAGGACACGACGAAGCTGCTGACCGCGATGGACAACATCGCGGACCTGCTCGACAAGTCGGGCACCACGCACCAGGTCAACGACGAAGAGCAGCAGCAGATGCTGGACAAGTTCCACGCTGCGCTCAACCCGTGATCCGCGAAGACAGGCAGAGGAGGAATCGATGAGCATCAAGGTTGACTACGCTGTTCTGGAGAGCAGCAACCAGCAGATGCAGGCCATCTCGCGGACCATCGACGAGAAGCTGGACACGCTGCGGGCGATGCTGACCAAGCTCGAGTGGGAGGGCCAGGACCGGGCCGCCTACCAGCAGCACCAGGCCCAGTGGGACGCCGCCGTGCGGGACATCAACAAGGTCCTGAACGAGATCGGTGGCGCGGTGGGCATCGCGCGCGAGAACTACATGACCACGGAGATGAGCAACTCCAAGGTCTGGGGCAACTGACCCCCGACCGGTCCACAGCGGCTCCGCTACGGCTCGCGCCGGGCGGAGCCGTCGTGCATCGTCAGGCGTCCTGCGGGACGTCGCGCCGGCCCGGCCGCCACCCGCGCCGCCGTCCGCGTACCAGGATGGGCCGCAGCGTCAGCAGGACGCCGGCCAGCAGCGCGCCGACGACGGCGACCCAGATCGCGACGGTACGTTGCCAGGCCAGCGGGTCGGCCGGCGGCGCCGGCGGCGGCATCGCGCCCAGCGGCGGGTCGCTGCGGGTGCCCAGCAGGCTGGTGACGGCCCGGTACGGGTTGACCATCCCGTAGCCGACCTCGGCGTTGTGCCCGTCCGGCGGGCTGTCGGCGGTGCGGGTCAGCCGGTAGGCGACCTCGTCGGCGCTGATGTCCGGGTGCGCGGCCCGCACCAGCGCGGCCACCCCGGAGACGTACGCGGTGGCGAAGCTCGTCCCGCCCTGCGGCTCGCCCCGGTAGCCCGGCCCCTGCGGCGCGGGCCCGACGATGTTCAGGCCGGGGCCGGCGATGTCCACGTAGTCCCCGCTGACCGAGCTGCCGACGTGCCCGCCCTGCTCGTCGATCCCGGCGACGGCGACGACACCCTCGTACGCCGCCGGATAGGCGGGCCGGTCCTCCCGGTTCTCCTGCCGGTTGCCGGCGGACGCGACGATCACCACGTCCTTGCCGAGCGCGTACTGCACGGCGGACTTCAGCGCCGGGTCGTCGAGCGTGACCAGAGACAGGTTGATCACGTCGGCGTCATGGTCGACGGCCCAGCGGATCGCCTTGCCGATCTCGGCCGGCACGTCCGGGTCGAAGTTCTCCTTGTTCTCGGCCAGCACCCGCAGCGGCAGGATCTTCGCCTCCGGCGCGATGCCGGTGTACGGCGTGCCGGTGCCCTCCCGGCCGGCGATGATGCCCGCGACCAGGGTGCCGTGGCCGACCAGGTCGCACTGCCCCTTCAGGCGGACGAGCTGGTTGAAGTCCTCACCCGGCAGCACCCGCCCGCGCAGCAGGGGATGGGTCGGTGAGACCCCGGAGTCGATCACCGCGACGGTGATGCCGGCGCCCTTGCCGAGCCGCCAGGCGGCGGCCGGGTCGAGACGGCTCAGCGCCCACGGCACCTCGGTGGGTGCGGGGCCGCCGGCCGGGCCGCACTTCGGGGCCGCCAGCGCGGGCGCGGGCACCGCCAGCGTGCCGCCGAGCAGGGCGGCCACCGCCGCTCCGGTAAGGACGGACCTGATCCGGTGTCCGGCCCGGACGCGTCCCGTGGTCGCGCCCGGCCGCAAGCTGTCGCGCACGCGGTGAGATTACCCGCCGCGCCCGTCCGCGCGGGGCACACGTGGTGCCGGCCGGGTCACCGGCCGGCGGCGGCGTCCCCGGCGGGCTCGGCGGCGAACAGGGCCAGTAGCGCGCCGACCTGCTGGTCGGCCTCGGCCGGGTGCCGGAAGCGGCCCTTCGGGTTGATCGTGTACTCGTTGCGCCGTCCCACCCGCGTACGCCGCAGGTAACCCCCGGCTTCCAGGTCGGCCACGATGGCCTGGGCCGCCCGCTCGGTCACGCCCACCTCGTCCGCCACGTCCCGCAGCCGGGCGGTGGGGTTGCGTGCGATCGCCAGCAGCACATGGCCGTGGTTGGTGAGGAAGGTCCAGTTACGGCGGCTCCCGTCCTCAACTGGTGTGGTCGCCATGATGGTCATGCTATGGCCACCCGCGCCACCGGCCGAATCGGCGCGTGCCGGTGCGTCCGGCGACGGGGAAAGTATGAAATGCGTATCACGAATCTTGACGGACCCCGAGGGGCGTGTGACCGTGGGTCGCGAGGCCGTTCGGCCTGGTGGTTCCCCAGGTAGACGAGGTGAGGGACATGACGCCGAGCACCCCGGAACAGGCACTGACCGAGCTGCGTGCCGGTAATCACCGGTTCGTCACGGGCGTCCCGCAGCATCCGAATCAGGACGCCGGGCACCGGGCGGCGGTGGCCGACGGCCAGCACCCGTTCGCGGTGATCGTCGGCTGCTCCGACTCGCGACTCGCCGCCGAGATCATCTTCGACCGCGGTCTCGGTGACCTCTTCGTGGTGCGTACCGCCGGGCACACCGCCGGGCCGGAGGTGCTCGGCAGCGTCGAGTACGCCGTCACCGTGCTGGGCACGCCGCTCGTGGTGGTGCTCGGGCACGACTCGTGCGGCGCGGTCCAGGCCGCCCGGGAGGGGGTCCGGACCGGCGCCGCCCCGGCCGGTCACCTGGGCGCGGTGGTGGACGCGGTCTCGCCGAGCCTGCTGCGAGCCGCCCGCCAGGGCGTCGAGGACCTCGACGGCATCATCGACGTCCACATCGCGCAGACCGTGGAGACGCTGCTGGCCCGGTCCGCCGTGCTGGCCGAGCGGGTGGCCGCCGGGCGCTGCACGGTGGTGGGCATGTCGTACCGGCTCGCCGGTGGCGAGGTGCGGACCGTGGCGCAGTCCCCGGCCCCGCTGCCCGCCCCGGCCGCGCCCGCCGACCCGGCGCTGGCGGGCTGACCCGTACGGACGAGAAAAAGGGCCGCCCTCGGGCGGCCCTTTTTCGTGGTGCCCGGATCAGAGCAGCGACATGTGGACGTGGTCGGTGTGGTTCGACGGCCCGCTGTACGAACTCCAGCCGGTGGCCGGGAACCAGATCTGCCGGTTCCAGATGACGTAGTAGATGCCCAGCCGGTCGGCGTTGCGGATGAGGAACGCGGCCACCTCGTTGCCGTACCGGCGGGTGTCGTTGTTGTGCCAGGGCGCGAAGCCGCTGTTCTGGAGCGACCAGTCGCACGCCTTGCCCTTGGGGTGCTCCCACGGCCCGCCGGGCCGGTAGCAGCCCACGAAGCGCTTGAAGCCGGCGCGCCGGACCTCCTTGTACGCGTGCAGCGTGCGCGGCGTGACGCAGCCCGAGGTGGTCGGGTCGTCCTCGCTGCACGACTCGGCCTTCCACCCGCCGTCGGAAGTGCGGCCGGGAGCGATCTTGGCGACCGGTGAGGTGGCGGAGACCAGGCCGCCGGTGAAGCCGAGACCGCCGACGAGCTTCAGTGCGCGCTCGGCCTGCACCTTCTCGCGCTCCATCGCGTTCTTCTGCTTCTCCTGCTCACGCACCTCGGCGTCGAGCGCGATCTTGGCCTGCTCGGCGCGGGTCTTGACCGCGTTGATGGCGGCCAGGCGCTGCGCGTTGAGGAGGTTCAGCTCGTCCAGGGCGTTGACCCGGCGGACGAACGAGTCGGGGGAGTTGCTCTCCAACAGCATCGCCATCGCACCCATCCGGCCGGTCCGGTAGGACTGGGCGGCGAGCTGGTTGACCTGCGGGCTGAGCGCGTCGAGTTCGGCCTGTGCCGTCTTCACCTCGGCCGCCAGCCGCCGCTGGCGGTCCTGGGACTTGGCGAGCTTCGCCTTGGCCTGGAGGAAGTTCCGGTTGGCGGAGTCGATCGCCTCGGTGATGAGTGGCGGATCGCCGTCCTCCTCGTGGCCCGAGGGGGTGCCGGGGGCCGCCGCGGCGGGGGCCGCGGTCGCCGGGTTCGGGCCGGCCAGCACTGCTAGCGAGGCCAGCACGGCCACCACGGGTGTCAGCCAGCGGCGCAGGGGTGCCGTCACAGTGTTCCCTTCCGTCGGCCGCCGACCGGGTTAGCTGACGGGTTCGGGACGGAAGTGGCCCCTACCGCTGTCGCGGATTCACCCCATGTACCTGGTTCCCCGGTTCGCCCGTGGGCGATTGGGCGGCGGCACCGCTGGCGCCGGTGCGCGCCTTCGGCGGTGACCGGCAGCGAGGTTACCTGACAGCACTCGTGAGGATCTACGTCCGGAAGCCGACCAATAGCGAGATTTCGCCGTGGCACACCGTGACCAGCGTCGCGTTTAGATTCGATGGTCACGCTGCGGAGTGTCACCATGCGGCCTCCGTACTCTTCCCGCCGCCGAGCGCCTCCAGTGCGTCGTCCCGTCCGGCCGGCGGCCGGGGCGCGGCGGGCGCCGGCTCCGCGCCGGGCGAGCGCCGCCCGGCGGTGGTCACGATCGCGGCCAGTCCGGTCGTCAGCGGTACGGCGGCGATCAGGCCGAGCGTCGCCACCGCGCTGCGGACGATCTCCTGGGCGAGGAACTCACTGGTGAGGATCTCGCTCACCGGGCGGGAGTCGGCGACCAGGAGGAGCAGCAGCGGCAGTGAGGCGCCCGCGTACGCCAGCACGATGGTGTTGACGGTGGACGCGATGTGGGCCCGGCCGACCCGGGTCGCGGCCCGGTAGAGCTGCCGCCGGGACAGTCCGGGGTTGGCGTGCGCCAGTTCGGTGACGGTGGCCGCCTGGGTGACCGTGACGTCGTCCAGCACGCCCAGCGAGCCGATGATGATGCCGGCCAGAAGCAGTCCGTGCAGGTCCACGCCGCCCTGGAACATGGACAGCGTGGTGGCGTCCTCGCTGCCGAAGCCGGTCAGGTGGGTGGCGGACGTGGCGAGCAGGCCGAGCACGCCGGTGACCACCAGGCTGCCGAGCGTGCCGAGCACCGCGACGGACGTCTGTGCGGTGATCCCGTGGGTCAGGTAGAGCACCACGAACATGATCAACGCGGCGCCGACGATCGCGACGAGCAGCGGCGGCTGGCCGGCGCCGATACCAGGCAGCACGAAGCCGAGCAGGATGGCGAAGCTGGCCACCAGGCCGCCGAGCGCGGCGAGCCCGCGCCACCGGCCGAACGCCACGATCGCGGCGGCGAACAGCACCATCAGCCAGATCAGCGGCGTACCGCGCTGGTGCTCGGCGATGTTGTAGGACTTCACCGCCGGGTCGGCCGGGTCGGTCAGTTCGACCAGGACGACCTCGTCGCCGACCGCGACCCGGGGCGCGCCCGGCCCGGCCGGGATCGGCGTCTCGACCTGCCGGCCCGCGTCCGGGCCCTGCTCGGCGGTGACCGTCACCGTGCCGCACGGGCCACCGCCGCCCTCCGGGGCCTCCGGCGTCGGCGGGCAGGGCTCGGTGACCACCCGGGTCACCGTGCCGTGGTAGCGGGGGACGTCCGCGCCGCCGACCGGCTCCCGGTCCTGCCGGGGCCAGAGCACCAGCGCCGCGATCACGGTGAGCGCGAACAGCGGCACCACCACGGCGACGAGCAGCCGTCGTACGCCCGGCGGCGCGGCGGGTGCGGGGCGGGTGTGGTCGGCACCCATGAGGTCTCTCCCAACGGTCGCGGCGACGCCTGGTCCGCCGGACCGGTCTGGTCACCCGGCCGGGGCGGACGTGTCGACCACGTCCGGGTCGTCGCCCGCACATGGTAGGCAGCCCGGCCGTCCGGTCCCGCACACCGTGGCCGTTGACGCTCGCCCCGCGTGGTCAGGCCAGGCCGGCCCGGCGTCGCCGGTACTCGTCCTCGTCGATCTCGCCACGGGCGTACCGCTCGTCCAGGATGCGCCGCGCCGTCGTCGGGCCCAGGTACTGCGGGCCGGTCCACCGCACGGCCGCCCAGACGAGCCCCGCCAGCACGGCGAGCACCAGCAGGGACCAGATCCACATCCAGCCCATCATCGGGCTCTGCCACATCATCGGGCCGCCCTCCGTCCGTCACCGCGGGTCCGCCGGGCCGGCCTGCCCGCCACGTCGACGGTACGTCCGCCCGGGTGCGCCGGCACGGGTCGATGTGCCCTGGTCCGAGGGTCGGAGGTCCCCGCTCAGCCGCGCTTCATCAGGCGGCCGACGGCGGCCATCATCTCGGTCGCCATCTCGTCGGCCCGGCCCTCGGCGGCGCCCTCGTGCATGCAGTGCCGGGCGTGGCCGTCGAGCAGACCCAGGCCGACCTTGTCCAGCGCCGCCTGGATGGCCGAGATCTGGGTCAGCACGTCGATGCAGTAACGGTCGTCCTCGACCATCTTCTCGATGCCACGGACCTGGCCCTCGATCCGGCGGAGCCGGGCGAGGAGTTGGTCCTTGCTGGCGGTGTAGCCCCGGGTCGGGCTGGACGGCGCGGTCATGAAACCGAGGATAGCGTACCCCTCGGGGGTATGCTAACGTTCGGAACGTACCCCTGGGGGGTATCAGATCGGAGGGCGAGATGGAGACCACCTACCAGGTGAACGGCATGACCTGCGGGCACTGCGTCAACTCGGTGAGCACCGAGCTGAGCGCACTTCCGGGCGTCACCGACGTCCAGGTCGACCTGGCCGGCGGCCGGGTCACCGTCACCAGTCAGAACCCGCTGGACGTGGACGCGGTCCGCGCGGCGGTCGACGAGGCCGGCTACGACCTCGTCGGTGCGTGACGGGTCCGGCGGACCCGCGACAACCGAGGAGACACCATGAACACGGCGACGAAGCTCAGCGGCTTCGCGCTCGGCCTCGTGGCGGTGTTCGGCGCGGCGTACGGGATCGGCAACCTGGCCGATCCCGTCGCCCCGGCCGCCGAGACCCGACACGACGACACCGACAGCGAACACGGGGCCGGCGACACCGGCCACGGTGACGAGAGTGGCGCCTCCGCGCACCTGCCCGGCGGGCTGCTCGTCTCCGAGCGTGGCTACACGTTCCAGCCCGCCGACGCCCCGGCCGGGCAGTTCGCCTTCCGGATCACCGGCCCGGACGGCGCACCGGTCACCCGCTTCGAGGTGGCCCACGACAAGCGCATGCACCTGATCGTCGCCCGCCGGGACCTGTCCGGGTTCCGGCACGTCCACCCGGAGATGGCCGGCGACGGCACCTGGCGGGTCGCCTCACCGCTCGGCGGCCCCGGCGTCTGGCGGGCGTTCGCCGACTTCACCCCCGAAGGCGGCGAGCCGCTGACGCTCGGCCTGGACGTCACGGTCCCCGGCGAGCTGACCGCCCGGCCGCTGCCCGCGCCGGCGACCAGCACCACAGTCGACGGCTACACGGTCACCCTGACCGGCACGCCGGAGCCCGGCCGGACCAGCCGGCTCACGCTCTCCGTCAGCCGCGACGGGCGGCCGGTCACCGACCTTGCGCCCTACCTCGGCGCGTACGGCCACCTGGTGGCGCTGCGGCAGGGCGACCTGGCGTACCTGCACGTGCACCCGGAGGGCACGCCCGGCGACGGGCGCACACCTGCCGGTCCGGCGGTCACGTTCGCCGCCGAGGTGCCCTCGGCCGGGGCGTACCGTCTCTACCTGGACTTCCGGCACGGCGACGCGGTGCACACCGCCGAGTTCACCGTCCTCGCCGGCGACCGGACCGCGCCGCCGCCCGCCGCGCCGGCATCCACCACCGCACCGACCCCGGACGCCGGACACGGCACTCCGGGGCACGGGCACAGTTGAGCGCCGGAGGTGCCGCGATGACTGCCACGGGAAAGGCGCTGCCCACCGCGCCGAACCTGATCGAACTGGCGATCGGCGGGATGACCTGCGCGTCCTGCGCCGCCCGGATCGAGAAGAAGCTCAACCGGATGGACGGCGTCGAGGCGACGGTGAACTACGCCACCGAGAAGGCCACCGTCCGGTACGCCGACGACATCGCGCCGGCCGACCTGATCGCCACCGTCGAGAAGACCGGCTACACCGCCGTGGTGCCGCCGCCGCCCGAGCAGGCGGAGGCGGCAGCGGCCGGGGAGCCGGTGGACGAGCTGCGCACCGCGCGTACCCGGCTCTGGGTCTCCGCCGTGCTCACAGTGCCGGTGATCGTGCTCGCCATGGTTCCGGCCTGGCAGTTCGACTACTGGCAGTGGGCCTCGCTCACGCTGGCCGCCCCGGTGGTGGTCTGGGGCGGGCTGCCGTTCCACCGCGCCGCACTGGTCAACCTGCGGCACGGTGCGGCGACCATGGACACGCTCGTCTCGCTCGGCACGCTGGCCGCATTCGGCTGGTCGCTGTGGGCGCTGTTCCTCGGCGACGCCGGCATGCCCGGGATGAAACACCCGTTCAGCCTCGACATCACCCGCGGCGACGGCGCCGGCAACATCTACCTGGAGGCCGCCGCCGGGGTGACCGTGTTCATCCTGGCCGGGCGGTACTTCGAGGCCCGCTCCAAGCGCACCGCCGGGTCGGCGCTGCGCGCCCTGCTCGAACTCGGCGCCAAGGACGTGGCGGTGCTGCGCGACGGGCAGGAGACCCGGATCCCGGTCGGCCGGCTCGCGGTCGGGGACCGGTTCGTGGTCCGGCCCGGCGAGAAGGTCGCCACGGACGGTGTGGTCGAGGAGGGTACGTCGGCGGTCGACGCCAGCATGCTCACCGGCGAGTCGGTGCCGGTCGAGGTGGGCCAGGGCGACGCCGTGGTCGGCGCCACGGTGAACGCCGGCGGGCGCCTGGTGGTCCGCGCCACCCGGGTCGGCGGGGATACCCAGCTCGCCCAGATGGCACGGCTGGTGGAGCAGGCACAGACCGGCAAGGCGGCGGTGCAGCGGCTCGCCGACCGGATCTCCGGCGTGTTCGTACCGATCGTGATCGCGCTGGCCGCCGGCACGCTCGGCTGGTGGCTCGGCACCGGCTCCGGGCCGACCGCCGCGTTCACCGCCGCGGTGGCCGTCCTGATCATCGCCTGCCCGTGCGCGCTCGGCCTGGCCACCCCGACCGCGCTGCTCGTCGGCACCGGCCGTGGCGCGCAGCTCGGCGTGCTGATCAAGGGGCCGGAGGTGCTGGAGTCCACCCGCCGGGTCGACACCGTGGTGCTGGACAAGACCGGCACCGTCACCACCGGCCGGATGGCGCTGGCCGAGGTGCTGCCCGCCGACGGCGAGGACGCCGACGAACTGCTCCGGGTGGCCGGCGCGCTGGAGGCCGCCTCCGAGCACCCGATCGCGCGGGCCGTCGCCGAGGCCGCGGCCGAAGCCGGACCGCTGCCGCCGGTCGGCGAGTTCGCCAACGCCGAAGGGCTGGGCGTGACCGGCACCGTCGACGGCCGGACCGTGGTGGTCGGCCGGGCCCGGCTGCTGCGGGAGCGGGGTCTCGACGTACCCGAGGAGGTCGTGCGGGCCGCGACCGGCGCGGAGGCCGCCGGGCGGACGGCGATCCTGGCCGGCTGGGACGGGCGGGCCCGGGGTGTGCTCGCGGTGGCCGACGCGGTGAAGCCGACCAGCCGGGCGGCCGTCGCGCGGCTGCGTGAGCTGGGCCTGAAGCCGGTGCTGCTCACCGGCGACAACACCACTGTGGCGAAGGCGGTGGCGGCCGAGGTCGGCATCGACGAGGTGATCGCGGAGGTGCTGCCCGCCGACAAGGTCGACGTGGTCGAGCGGCTCCAACGCGAGGGCCGCGTGGTCGCCATGGTCGGCGACGGGGTGAACGACGCCGCCGCGCTGGCCCGCGCCGACCTCGGGCTGGCCGTGGGCACCGGCACCGATGCGGCGATCGAAGCGGCCGACCTGACGCTGGTCCGGGGCGACCTGATGGCCGCCCCGGACGCCATCCGGCTCTCCCGGCGGACGCTGGGGATCATCAAGGGCAATCTGTTCTGGGCGTTCGCCTACAACGTCGCGGCGCTGCCGCTGGCGGCGGCCGGACTGCTCAACCCGATGCTCGCCGGGGCGGCCATGGCGTTCTCGTCGGTGTTCGTGGTGGGCAACAGCCTGCGGCTGCGGAGCTTCCGCCCGATCGGGTGAGGGGATTGAGCCGACGGCCGAGGGGGTAACAAGTTGTCGTCAGGCAAGCGCATCAGTGGAGGTCATCATGGGTCTGGACGACAAGATCGACAACGCTTCCCAGGACACCGCGGGCAAGGTCAAGGAGGGCGTGGGCCGGGCGACCGACAACGAGCGCCTCGAGGCCGAGGGCCGCAACGACCAGGCGGGCGCCAAGCTCAAGCAGGCCGGCGAGAAGATCAAGGACGCCTTCAAGAGCTGAGTACGCGACGCACACACACCACCGGGTCGGCCCACGGGCCGGCCCGGAGTGCTGTCCGGGCGCGGGTCAGCGCGGCCGGTCACCGGCCAGGCGCGCGGCGCGTACCTCCAGATAACGCCGCTCCGGCAGGCTCGTGGTGGCCCGCGCGGCGGCCAGGTACGCGGCCCGGGCCTCCGCACGGTCACCGGCCAGGTCGAGCAGGTGTGCGCGGACGGCGGCGAGCCGGTGGTGCCCCGCGGTCCGGTCGTCGCCGTCGAGCGTGGCCAGCAGCGCCAGCCCGGCACGCGGGCCGTCCACCATTGCCACCGCGACGGCCTGGTTGAGCGTGACCATCGGGTTCGGCGCGACCTGCGCCAGCACCCGGTAGAGCGCGACGATCTGCCGCCAGTCGGTGTCCTCGGCGGTGGGCGCCTCCGCGTGCACAGCGGCGATCGCCGCCTGCACCTGGTACGGCCCGGGCGCCGACCAGGTGAGCGCCTCGGTCACCAGCGCCACCCCCTCCGCGACGGCGTCCCGGTCCCACCGGCTGCGGTCCTGCTCCGCCAGCGGCACCAGCTCGCCGTCCGGCCCGGTACGGGCGGCCCGGTGCGCGTCGGTGAGCAGCATCAGCGCCAGCAACCCGGCCACCTCGCCGTCGTCCGGGAGCAGCCGGCGCAGCTCCCGGGTCAGCCGGATCGCCTCTGCGGTCAGCTCGGCCCGGTGCAGCGCCTCGCCGCTGGACGCGGTGTAACCCTCGTTGAAGACCAGGTAGAGCACCCGCAGCACGGCGGCCAGCCGCTCGTCCCGGTCCGCCGGGGACGGCAGCGTGAAACGCGCGCCGGACGCCTCGATCCGCTGCTTCGCCCGGCGGATCCGCTGGCTCATCGTCGCCTCCGGCACCAGGTACGCGCGGGCGATCTCGGCCGTGCTCAACCCGCCCACGGCGCGCAGCGTGAGCGCCACCTGCCCGCTCACCGGCAACGCCGGATGGCAGCAGAGGAACAGCAGCTTCAACGTGTCGTCGCCGCTCGGGGTCTCCTCGTCGGCGGGCGGGACGACAGCCGCGTACGCGGGCTGCCGGACCGCGACAGCCACCTCGCGTTCCCGGCGGGCGTGCTCGCTGCGCCACTCGTCGGTGAGCCGCCGGGTGGCGACGGTGACCAGCCAGGAGCGGGGGTGGTCGGGCAGGCCCTGCTCCGGCCACTGCACGGCGGCGGCGAGCAGCGCCTCCTGGACGGCGTCCTCGCAGGCGTAGAACTGGCCGTGCCGGCGGACGAGCACGCCGAGGACCTGCGGCGCGAGCGTACGCAGCAGGTCCTCGACCACAGGTGATGTCACATCTCCGTCCCGGCCTGCTCCATCACCGCGCGCACCTCCAGCACACCGAAACCGTGCCGTACGTCCGGCCAGCGCGCGGCGATCTCGGCGGCCCGCTCCGGGGTCTCGCAGTCGACGGTCAGGTAGCCGGCGAACTGCTCCTTGCTCTCCATGAACGGCCCGTCGGTGACCTCGGCGCCGCCACCGGCCGCCGGGCGGGCCGTGCGGGTCTGCGAGGGGTGGGCCAGCGCCTCGCCGCCGACCAGTTCGCCGGACTCGGTCAGCTCCTTCATGATCTCGTCGACCTCACCGAAGATCGCGGTGCGTTCCGCCTCGGACAGCTCCTCCACGAAGCCGGGCCGGTTCCAGATCAGCAGCATGTACTTCACGGTGTACTCCTCGGGTGCGGGCCACCGGCGGTGGCGCCTCGCAGACGGGTCGGAGCCGGTCCGCCCGATCCGACATCATCACCCGGGAAGGTCAGCGGCCCCCGCGAACCGGACGGCGTGCCGGACGGCCGGGGTCGAGCGAGGCGCGGTCGGCCGCGCTGGTGCCGGAGACCCAGCCCTGCTCGTCGCGCACCTGGAGGCGGTGCCGGGTGGTACCGGGAAAGAGCTGGTCGACGCGTTCCCGGACGGCGTCGGAGCGGGCCGCGAGCACCGGCAGCAGCCGGTCGTCGGCGAGTTCCTCCGCTGCCGCCGCGCTCGCCTCCCGCAGCCGGTCGCCGACGCGTAGCGCGAACGCGTTGAGGAACGACTCGTCGTAGCCCTTGGTACGCCGCCCGCCGGCCCTGCCGCGCTCGCCCCGGCCGCGCAGCATCGCGGCGGTGGCCTGCACGAGCAGCGAGGTGTGTAGCAGTTCGACAGCCGCCAGATCGGCCGGGAAGCCGAGCACCGTGGCGAAGCCCAGGTCGTCGGACCAGACCGACTCGCACCGGTTCGCCGCCGCGACCTCCTGGATCAGCAGCGCCTTCGCGGCCGCGTACGGGGCGTCGACGCCGATCCGCACGCCACCCGGGCCGCCGGTCCGGTCGGCCCCGGCGTCGAGCAGCGCCGCGTCGATGCTGTGCCGGGCCATCAGCTCCTGCGCCTTCGCGGTGAACGCCTCCGCCTCGGCCGGGTAGCCGGTCGACTCGGCCTTCGCCAGCAGCGCGCGTACCCGGTCGAGCATCCGGGAACCGCTCGGTGTCGTGGCGGCCAGGGCGGTACCGGCCGAGCCGGGCGGCGGCCGGAGCACCGCGATCGGCGGCAGCCCCACCACCAGGACGACCGCGTCGACCGCGTCCCGCAGCGCGGTGATCCGGTCGCCGTAGGCCCGCCGGTCCAGCCAGCCCGCGTCGTCGTCCCAGCGGGCGCCGGTCTCGGTGAGCTGCTCGTCGAACCAGGCCGGGACGGGCGCGGGCAGCGTGCGCCGCTGCGCGGCCATCGCGTCGCGCAGCAGCCGGGCACCGCGGGGAGTGAGCCGCCGCGTGGCGAGCCGGTCCAGGTCGGCGGGCTGCCAGCCGCGCGGCCAGAGCCGTCCCACGTCCCGCGTGAGCCGGGCGAGCAGCGCCGCGTCGACCGCCGCGCCGTCGGCCACCACGAGGCCGTCGAGGGCTCGCTCGGCAGCGCGTACGTCGGTGCCGCGCGCGGTCGCGACGGCGGCGTCGAGCAGTCGCTCGGCTGGTGACACGGGTGGCTCTCCCTGGACTCCGACAGGCGGCAGGTCGCCCACCCCGGCACCGACGGTACCCGGCCCGCCGTTCAACCGTCCGGGCCCGCCGTCCGTACTCCTGCCCGGAGCGGGGCGGCGCGACGGACGGAGATCACGTGGGCGGGCACGACCGGGGGCTGCACCGGCGACGACGGAGGCCGCGATCACCACGGGTCCTGGCGGTGGTCCTGGTCGGTGCCGCGCTCGCAGCCGGGGGGTACGCCGCCCGGCACCCGGACCTGCTGGACCGCATCGACGTGCGGCGGACCGTACAGGCGGCGGCACCGAGCGCGCCCGCGCCGGACGCGCGTCCCACGCCGACGGTCGCGCCGACACCGGTTCCGGCGGCCGGCCGGGTGGCCCCCGGCATCGGCTACCCGGCCCGGGGCGACGGCACCTTCCGGACCGCCGACACGGTCGGCGCGGTCGCCGGGCGCTCCGGTGAGCTGCTGCGCTACCGGGTCGCGGTCGAGGACGGCATCCGCAACGTGGACGTGGAGCGGTTCGCCCGGGACGTCGCCGCCACCCTCGCCGACCGGCGGGGCTGGACCGGCGACGGCCGGTGGCGGCTGCAACGGGTGGGCCGCGACGACCGCGCCGACTTCACAGTGCTGCTCACCACGCCTGTCACCAGGGGGCGGCTGTGCGGCGACCCGAGCGACAGCTACACGTCCTGCCGCAACGGCGACCAGGTGGTGATCAACGTGGCCCGCTGGGTGTACGGGGTGCCGCACGTCAGCGATCTCTCCCGATACCGGCAGTACCTGCTCAACCACGAGGTCGGCCACCGGCTGGGCCGCGGCCACGAGCGCTGCCCCCGGGCCGGCGGTCCGGCGCCGGTCATGGTGCAGCAGACGCTCGGCCTGCACGGCTGCACACCGAACCCGTGGCCGATCGTGGGCGGCGAGCCGCTGTCCGGACCGCCCGGCCAGTACGACGACCCGATCCCGGCCGGGGACCGCTGAGCCCTCGCCCGGCGGCCGCCCCGGCCCTTCACCGGGAGAACGAGGCCCAGATGTTCTTGGTCTTCTCGGTGGCGTACCAGCCCACGTCGAGCGAGACCGACTGCGCCAGGAACAGACCCCGCCCGCCCGAGTCCGTCGGACTGATGTCGGTCAGCTCCGGCACCGAACTGACGTCGTGGTCGGCCACGTCGAGCAGGAACCGGTCGTCGGTGGTGAGCAGCGTGACGATGGTGGGCGGCCGGCCGTGCCGCAGCGCGTTGCTCGCCAGCTCGGTGGCGACGAGCACTACCAGGTGTGGCACCTCGTCCAGATTCTCGCCCTGCACCAGCCCGTGCCGGTTCAGCGCGTCACGGAGCGAGGCGCGCAGCCCACGAAGATCCTCGGGACTGTCGAGCACCCACTGCTCCAGCTCGGTGGCCTGTGGCGGCGGCGGCGAGGTGCGCAACTGTCCCATGATCTGCCTTTACCCTGCGTAGCCGCTCGTTAAGCAGCTCAGCGGCGCAGCAGCGCGAAGACGCCCCACCCCATGTACTCGCGCTGGAAGCGGACGTACCGCACCGGGTCCTCGGTCAGCTCCCGCCGCAGCTCCGGGGCCAGTTCGTCGTCCGGGTTGGCGTCCAGCCAGCGGCGCAGGTTCAGCCAGTGCGCGGCGGCGTACCGGTCCCAGCTGTCCTGGTCGGCGAGGACCATCTCGACCAGATCCCAGCCGCACTCGCCGAACGACGCGACCAGGCCGGGCAGGTCGGTGAACTCGTCGCGGGACCGGGCGTGCGAGCCGGTGACCGCCTCGTCGTCCGGCGGGTCACGCCGCCAGTAGGGCTCGCCGACGAGCGCCATGCCGCCCGGCCGCAACGCCCGGCCGAGCAGCTCCAGCGTCCCGGGCACCCCGCCGCCGATCCAGGTCGCACCGACGCAGGCGGCCATGTCGACCGGACGCTCCGGGATGTACGCCGCGGCGTCGCCGTGCACGAAAAGTACCCGGTCGGCTACACCGAGTTCGGTGGCGCGCTCCCGGGCGGCGGCGGTGAAGGCGGTGCTCAGGTCGACCCCGGTGCCGGTGATCCCGTGGTCCCGGGCCCAGGTGCAGAGCAGTTCCCCCTTGCCGCTGCACAGGTCGAGCACTTCGTCGCCGGGGCGCAATCGGATCGCCCGGCCCAGTGTGGCCAGCTTGACGTCGTCGATCGGGTTGAGGATGCGCAGTTCGCCTTCGCGGATGGTGAACTGGCGCGGCAGGTCCGGTGAGGTCATCAGTGGAGGGTGCCGCCCCCCGGTGACGCGGAGCAACGGAATTCCGGTCTGGGCCCGTCCGGGTCTCCTGGGGTACGGTCACCGCATGGTGGTCGAGGAACACTGGTGGAACGGCGTCAGCAACCCTCGCGGACGGCGCGACGTATACATCCGTACCGACGGAAGCCAGTGGCAGGTCCAGGCGCAGATCGGCGGAGCGAGCGGCCGGTCGAAGATTCAGCAGTGCCCGAGTCGTGGCTCAGCGACGATCCTCGCCGGGGCGTGGCGCGCGAGCGGCTCCGGCTGGCGGGCGATGCCGCGCTGACCTCACGCTCAGTCACGAGGTCCGTGCACCGCGCGATCGACGAGTGACTCGGCGACCTCGCGCAGCTTGCGGTTGGAGTCCTGCGACACCCGGGCCAGGATGGCGAACGCCTCGTCGGCCGAGCAGCGCCGCTGCCCCATGATGATGCCCTTCGCCTGCTCGATCACGGCCCGGCTCTGCATCGCCTCCTGCATCTGCTGCGCCAGCGTCGCCGTGCTCTCGTAGAGGTGGACGTTGGCCAGCGCGATGGCGGCGTACCCGGCCAGCGTCTGCGCCAGCTCGACCTGGCGGTCCAGGACGCCCGGGGACGCGCCGTAGATGTTCAGCGCGCCGACCATCGCCTCCTGAATGGGCAGGCCGATCGACAGCGAGCTGGCCGCGCCCGCTGCGTGCGCCCGGGCCGCCCACTCCGGCCAGCGGCTCTCCGCCGCCATGTCCGGTACCAGCATGGCGGTGCCGGTGGTGGCGGCGTCCAGGCACGGGCCGCGGCCCTGCGCGTACTGCCACTCGTCGAGCGTCAGTGCCAGTTCGCCGGTGTACGCGGCGGTGTGCGCCTCGGTGCCCTGGACCAGGGTGACCGAGACCTCTGCGGTCCCGGGCAGGGTGTCCTTGGCGACCTGGGCGATGGTCGACAACACCACGTCGAGGTCGACTTCGTCGTACTTGATCCGACCGAGTCTGATCAAGGCAGCGGCGAGGTCGGGGTGGTCCTGCGGCATGAGCGGTGACGTCCTTGTGCGAAGCGACGCCGCCGGCCCGCGAGGGGCGCGACGGCTGGTGGTGGGGATCGGCCCGTGGTGACGGACCGGCGTCCCGATTCCTGACGGAGATCGGGACCGCGCCGCTTCTTGACGCTCGTTCGTGACGCCCCGGACGGGACGTCGACTACCGGGACAACTCTACGACCCGGAACGGGTCGGTAGGACGGGACGTGCCGACGCGTGGCCGGCGGCCGGTAGCGCCGGGCGATCGACGACCTCGAACGCGCCGAGCGTGCCGGTGACGGCGAGGACGCGCCGGACCACCGGGGAGGGGCGGTGCAGGATCAGCCGCCGGCCGTGCCGGGTGAGCATCCGATGCGCCAGCACCAGCGCGTTCGTGCCGTACGCGCCGAAGAAGCTGACCTCCGCGAGGTCGATCACCACGAGCGGGGCGGGCGCCGCGACGGCCGTCTCCACGAGTTCGGTGAGCAGATGCGCGTTGCTGAGATCCACCTCGCCGGCCACCGAGACCTGAGTCACGTCCGTGCCCGCGTGGCAGCTCAGCCACATGATCGGCTGTTCGTCGGACACGGCACCCCCACCTCAACGTCCGAGGAGGCTCCCGGCGGCACTCGCCGGGAGCAGGAGGGCGCATGTCTTGACCCGTATCCGAAGATACGCCGACGGGGTGGACATCGCAGCGTGGGACGAGTTCGGACCCGCCGGTCCCGGGTACCGTCATCGCAACGAGCGCTGCCGATGATCCCCGTCAGGACAGGACGAGAGCATGGAAGCCCCCCGCATCGACCCCGGCGAAGCCCTCGCGGAGCTGAGTCGGATCCGGCTCGACGAGGTGGCGCTCGACGACGTGCTGGCGCGCGTCGCCGACCTGGCGAACCGGGCGGTGCCGGGCAGCGCCGAGGTGTCCGTCTCCCTGGTGCAGGCCGGCGCGAGCCGGGCCATCGCCTACACCAGCGACCTGGCCCGCAGCCTGGACGAGTGGCAGTACGAGCACGACGACGGGCCCTGCCTGGACGCCTCGGTCAGCGCGGTGAGCATCTCCCTGCCCGACCTGACCGATGAGCCGCGCTGGCCCGGCTGGGCGGCGCGGGCCCGCTCGGCGGGCGTGCAGAGTTCGCTGTCGATCGGACTGCCGATCCAGGAGGCGGTCACCGGGGCGCTGAACGTATACGGAAGATCCACCGACGCGTTCGACAAGGCGTCGATCGAGCTGGCGGAGGAGTTCGCCGCGTACGCGGCGGTGGCGCTCGCCAACACGCACCTCTACGAGAGCACCGCGACGCTGGCCCGGCAGATGCAGGAGGCGATGCGCAGCCGGGCGGTGATCGAGCAGGCGAAGGGGATCATCATGGGACAGCGGCGCTGCTCGGCCGAGGAGGCGTTCACGCTGCTCGCCAAGCTCTCCCAGGACTCCAACCGCAAGCTGCGCGAGGTGGCCGAGGCACTCGTCTCCCGCGCCGCCGCCCGCTGATCCGTACACGTCGTCGCGGGGCGTGAAACCGTCGTGAAACCGCGCTGATCCTGCCTGCCGTCACGGTTGCGGGCATGACGACGACGAACTCTCCCGGCGCGATGGTCGAGGTGTCCGGGCTGCGCAAGGCGTACCGGAGACAGGTGGTGCTCGACGGTGTCGACCTGCGCGTACCCGAGGCCACCGTGTTCGCCCTGCTCGGCCCGAACGGCGCCGGCAAGACCACCACCGTGCAGATCCTCTCCACACTGATCCGCCCCGACGCCGGCACCGTCCGGGTCGCCGGCCACGACGTGACCGCCGAACCGGACCGGGTACGCGCCGCGATCGGCGTGACCGGCCAGTTCTCCGCCGTTGACGCGCTGCTCACCGGCGCGGAGAACCTGCGGCTGATGACCGACCTGCGGCACCTGGGCCGGACCGAGGGACGGCGGGTGGTGGACGACCTGCTGGCCCGCTTCGACCTGACCGAGGCGGCGGGCAAGCCGGTGGCGACATACTCGGGCGGGATGAAGCGCCGGCTGGACCTGGCGATGACGCTCGTCGGCCGCCCCCGGCTGATCTTCCTGGACGAGCCGACGACCGGCCTGGACCCGCGCAGCCGCCGGGCCATGTGGCAGATCGTCCGTGAGCTGGTGGCCGAGGGCGCCACCGTCTTCCTCACCACCCAGTACCTGGAGGAGGCCGACCATCTGGCCGATCGGGTCGCGCTGCTCGACGGCGGTCGGCTGGTCGCCGAGGGCAGCCCGGCCGAGCTGAAGCGGATGGTGCCCGGCGGCCACGTACGCCTGCACTTCACCGACGCGGCGCACCTGGCCGCGGCGGCCGGGCTGTTCCCGGCGGCCACCCGGCACGACGACGACCTCACCCTGCGGGTGCCGGGCGACGGGAGCGTCAGCGGGGTGCGGGGGCTCCTCGACCGGCTCGACGCCGCCGGTGTCGCTGTCGATTCGTTGAGCCTGCACACCCCCGACCTGGACGACGTCTTCCTGGCCCTCACCGGCCACCCGACCGAGGAGAAGGTGACCGCATGAGCACGCTCGCCCACACCATCGGCGACTCGGCGACCATGCTGCGCCGCAACCTGAAGCACGCGGTGCGCTACCCGTCGCTGACCGTCGTGGTGATCGCCCTGCCGGTGATCTTTCTGCTGTTGTTCGTCTACGTCTTCGGCGGCACGCTCGGCAACGGACTCGGCGACGTGGCCGGGGGCCGGTCCGCGTACGCCGACTACGTGACCCCCGGCATCCTGCTGCTCGCCATGGCCGGCGCGGCGCAGGGCACCGCGATCGCGGTGGCCATGGACATGACCGAGGGCATCGTGGCGCGGTTCCGCACCATGTCCATCGCCCGCGCGGCGGTCCTCACCGGCCACGTCGTCGGCGCGGTGACGCAGACGCTGCTCGGCCTGGCGGTGGTGGTCGGTGTCGCGTTGCTGGTCGGATTCCGGCCGGACGCCTCCCCGGCGCAGTGGATCGCCGCCGTCGGGCTGCTCACCCTGACCGCGTTCGCGATCACCTGGCTGTCGGTGGCGCTGGGCATGGTGTCCAAGAGCGTGGAGAGCGCCAGCAACCTGCCCATGCCGTTGCTGCTGCTGCCGTTCCTGGGCAGCGGGTTCGTGCCGACCGGCTCGATGCCCGGGTGGCTCGGCTGGTTCGCCGAGCACCAGCCGTTCACCCCGATCATGGAGACGTTGCGCGGCCTGCTCCTGGCCGGCCCGGTCGACGGCGGTGACGCGCTCGTGGCGGTGGCGTGGTGCGCCGGGATCAGCCTGCTCGGTTACCTGTGGGCGCGCCGGCTGTACGACCGGGATCCCTCCCGCTGAGTTCCGCCACGGCGGCGAGCCGCAGCTCGTCGTGGTCGAGAGCGGCGTACGACGCGCTGGCCGCGTCGTACGCCGCCGCGTCCGCGTCGCGCGCCGCCCGGCGGGCCGCCGCCGAGGACATGGTGGGCTGGAAGTTGCGCAGGTAGCCGAAGCGTTCGGCGAGCGCGACCAGCCGGGCGCCGGCGGCACCGTCGCCGGTACCGCCCGACCGGTCCAGCTCGACCAGGGCGAGGGCGAGCAGCAGCGACCCGTGGAGCGGCAGCTGCACGAGAAAACCGGGCGGGTCGGTGATCGGGTCGGCCAGCAGGGTCACGCTCCGGCGGCGCAACGTCTCGGCGAGCCCCGGCACCAGGTCCAGCCGGCCGTACCGGGCGTGCGCGGCCAGGGCAGCCGCCCGGATCTCCAGATGCCACGGCGCGTCGCCGGGCGGGCCGGACCAGACGAGCGGATCCGACGGTTGACGCAACCCGTGCAGCGCCTCCCGCCAGCCGGCCAGTCCGGCCTCGACATCGCCCCGGGCCAGCGCGAACTCGGCCCGGATGCCGCGCTCGTACGCCCGCATGCCGTACTGGTCGTCCGGCACCGGCACGGCGTCGTATCGACTGTCGCAGGCATCGGTGGTGGCCAGCCGCAGCCAGCGTTCCGCCTCGTCGACCTCGCCCAGCGCCAGGTTGACCAGCACCAGGCTCCAGCGGATCTGGAGGCGGTCCCACCACGGGCCGGAGTCGGCCAGCAGGTCCAGCGCGGCGGTCAGGTTGTCCCGGGCCTCCGCCGAGCGTTCGGCCTGCATGCAGAGTTCGCCGACCCGGGAGTGGGCGAGCACCAGGAGCCACCGCAGCGGCCGGTGCGCCACCGCGTCGAGCATCCGCCGGGCCGCGTCGAGCGCGTCGTCGGGCCGGCCGGCCTGTTCCAGCAGGTAGCTGGCCAGGGCGTTCGCCATCGCGACGACAAGCGGTTCGCGGTGCGCGCGCAGCGCGGTGAGCACGGCCGGGTCGGCGCCGATCTCGGGGAGCGCGCCCAGTACCACCGCCATCGCACCGGCGACCGTGTCCGGCGGGGGCGGCGGCAGGCGGCGCAGCACGACCAGCGAGCGGGTCGAGCGACGCCCGGCGATCATCAGGTTGTGCGCCACGCCGAGCACGGCGACGGTACGGACCGGCGCCACGAACTCCGGCGCCGGACGGTAGTGGGACAGCAGGAAGTCGGTGTCGGCGACCAGCGCGAGCATCCGGGTGTAGCTGGTGTCCAGCGTCCACACGGCGGCCAGCGCGGCGGCGACACCCGCCACCGTCGGCGCGTCGGACCGGGCCACTGCCAGGCGCAGCGCGGCGACCAGGTTGTCCTGCTCGGCGCGGACCGTCGCGACCGTGGTGAACGGCTCGGCGCCGAGCAGCGCCTCGTGGTGCCCGAGGCCGAACTCGCGGGCCCAGGCGAGGAACGCCGCCACCACCCGCTCGTCCTCGCCGGCCTCGGCACGGCGGGCGGCGCCGAACTCCCGCACCGTCTCCAGCATCCGGAACCGGATCGCGTCGGGCGTCTCCTCCACCCGCAGCAGTGACTGGTCGACGAGGTGTTCCAGCACCGGCAGCGCGTCCTCGCCGAGCACCCGGTCCGCCGCCTCCGTGCTGAACCCGTCCGGGAACACCGACAGCGCCCGCAACGCCGCCCGCCCTTCCGGCCGCAGCAGGTTCCAGCTCCAGTCGACCACCGCGTGCAGCGTGTGGTGGCGTGGTGGCGCGTCCCGGGGGCCGCCACGCAGCAGCCCGAACCGGTCGTCGAGGCGGCGGGCCAGCTCCGGCACGCTCATCGCCCGCACCCGGGCTGCGGCCAGCTCGATCGCCAGCGGCATCCCGTCCAGATGCCGGCACACCTCGGCCACCTGGTCGGCGGGCAGCACAACGCCCGGCCGGGCGGCGCGGGCCCGCTGCGTGAACAGCTGCACCGCCGTGTCCAGCGGCAGTTCGGGCAGCGCGTGCACCGCCTCCGAGGTCAATCCCAGCGGGGTGCGGCTGGTGGTCAGCACCCGCAGCTCCCGGGTCGCCGCCAGCAGCGCCGCCACCAGCTCGGCGACGCCCCGGACCACCTGCTCGCAGTTGTCCAGCACCAGCAGCACCGGCCCCGGTCCGAGCGCCGCCACGATCGCGGCGACCGGGTCGGCGGGCATCGGCAGCGCGCCGACCGGCCCGGCCACCGGCTCGCCCACCCCCAGCGCCGCGGCGACCGCCTCCGGCACGTCGCCGTCGACGGCGACCGCGCCGAGCGCCACCAGACGTACGCTGCGCTGCGGTGCGCGCCGGGCCACGGCGTACGCGAGCCGGGTCTTGCCCAGCCCGCCCGGGCCGACGACGGAGACCACCCGGGAGCCGGCCAGCAGGGACTCCACCGAGGCCAGGTCGCCCTCGCGGCCCAGCAGCGGGTTCGGCTCGTACGGGATGCCGGGCCGGGCCACCCGGCTCTCCCCGTCGAGCAGTTCCCGGTGCAGCTCGCGCAGCGCCGCTCCCGGCTCGGCGCCCAGCTCGTCGCGGAGCGAGCGGCGGTAGTCCTCGTACCGGTTCAGCGCCGCCGACCGGCTCGTCACCGCTGCCTCGCAGCGGAGCAGCTCGGCCAGCAGTTCCTCGTCGTACGGACCCCCGGCGGCCAGCGCGGCGAGCCCGGGCAGCGCCTCCGCGGACCGTCCGAGCCGGGACAACGCGAGCGCCCGTGCCCGGGACAGTTCCCGGTGCGTGGCCGCCCTCTCCGCACGCAACGCGGTGAGTGGATCGCCCTCGCCCGGGTCGTCGGCCGGCGGCCCGGACCAGTTCCTCAGGCCCGCCTCCGCCTCGGCGAGGGCTTCCGCGTGCGCACCCGCGCGGGCGTGCCGGGCCGCCGCCGCGGCGTGCCGCAGCACTGCCGCCGCGTCCACCTGCGCGTCGGTGAGCGCCAGCCGGTAACCGGTGGCGGTCCGGACGATCAGGTCGGCGCCCAGCTCGGCGCGGGCCCGGGAGACCAGGATCTGCAACGCCTTGACCGGATGCCGGGGCGGGTCGTCCGGCCAGAGCGCATCGACGAGCGCGCCGGTGCCGCAGCCGGACCCGAGCCGGCCGGCCAGGAGTGCCAGCAGCCCGCGCAGCCGTGCGCCGCCCACCGGCACTCCTCGGCAGACCACGTCCGACAGCAGGGTCAGTTCGGTGGTCACCGGGCCAGCGTAGGCGGCGGACCGGCTCGTGACGGCCCCGCGCCGGGCGGTCCGTGAAGGCGGCGTGAAAAGCCCCGGCCCGCCCGTACCGGATCCGTCAAAGCAGTCGACCGTGCGCACCCGGCCCGGTTGGTATGGCCCGCGAAGGACGTACCGACGCGGGAGGCGGAAATGGGACGAGAACGGGCGGACGGGTGCACCGGATTCCGGGTGGCCGCAGGCGCCGCAGTGGTGGTCGGCGCGGCGCTGATGGCGGCCGGGGTGTTTACACCCGGCGAGCGGCCCGGGCGGGTCCTGGCGATGGCGGGCGTCGTCGGGGCGTACGCCGCTGTGGTGGCCGATCTGCGCGCGGTCGCGGCGGTGACCGCGCTGGGTGCGGCGGTCTTCGTCGGGTTCCTCGCGCACGGCTACGGCGAGCTGACCGGCCCGGGTGACGCCTGGTCCCGGGCCGTGCCGATCGGGTTCGCCGCGGTGCTCGGCGCCGGCTACCGGCACCTCCGGTCGATCGGCGCCGAGGCCCGGCCGGTGACCCGGATCACCGGCCCCGGAGACGGCGTGAAAAGCGCGTCAAGAAACCGTGGCCGCGCGTGATGGTCGCGTCAAGACCCCTGTCCGTGCGCCGGATACGGCGCTGTGATTGCCCGGCGCGGCCGGGAGGCGGTCGCGAGGACATCTTCCGCTAGGAGAGATCAGCCGTGTCTGACGTGCTGTTCGTGTTGCTGACGGTGGGGCTGTTCGCGGCTCTCGCCCTCGTGGTGAGGGGCGTGGAGAAGCTGTGAACGCCGTCAACGCCGTCGGCCTGGTGCTGGCGATCGGCCTGGGCGTGTTCCTGGTCGTCGCCCTGCTGTTCCCGGAGCGCTTCTGATGAGCATGACGACAGCCGGCGTGCTCTTCGTCCTGTCGCTGGTGGCGGCGCTCGTCGCCGTGCACCGGCCGTTCGGCGACCACATGCACCGCGTGGTCGCGGGAACCCGGTCGTCCCGGGTCGAGCGGGGGATCTACCGCCTGGTCGGGGTCGACCCGGCCGCCGAGCAGACCTGGGGCGTCTACGCCCGCTCGGTGCTGGCCTTCTCGGCCGTCTCCCTGCTGTTCCTGTACGCGTTCCAGCGCCTGCAGAACCACCTGTGGCTCTCGCTGGGATTCGATCCGGTGGTGCCGCACGGCGCCTGGAACACCGCCGTGTCGTTCGTGACCAACACGAACTGGCAGTGGTACTCGGGTGAGTCGACGATGGGCCACCTGGTGCAGATGGCCGGCCTGGCGGTGCAGAACTTCGTCTCGGCCGCCGTCGGCATCGCCGTGGCGGTGGCGCTGGTCCGGGGCTTCGCCCGCAGCCGTACCGGCGAGCTGGGCAACTTCTGGGTCGATCTGACCCGGGTCACGCTGCGGATCCTGCTGCCGATCGCGGTGCTCGGCGCGCTCGTGTTGATGCTCGGAGGCGTGGTGCAGAACCTCTCCGGCGGCACCGACGTGACCACGCTGACCGGCGGCACCCAGACCGTCACCGGCGGGCCGGTGGCGAGCCAGGAGGTCATCAAGGAGCTGGGCACCAACGGCGGCGGCTTCTACAACGCCAACAGCGCCCACCCGTTCGAGAACCCGACCGCGTGGACGAACTGGCTGGAGATCTTCCTGATCCTGGTGATCCCGTTCAGCCTGCCCCGGGTCTTCGGCCGGATGGTGGGGCAGAAGCGGCAGGGCTACGCGATCGTCGCCGTGATGGCGATCCTGGCGTTCGCCAGTGTCACCCTCACAAACGTCTTCGAGCTGGCCGGCGACGGCACGGTGCCGCAGGCGGTCGGCGCGGCGCTGGAGGGCAAGGAGGTGCGCTTCGACGTGTCGAACTCGGCCACGTTCGCGGCGGCCACCACGCTCACCTCGACCGGCGCCGTCGACTCGTTCCACGACTCGTACACCGCGCTGGGCGGCATGATGACGCTGGGCAACATGATGCTCGGCGAGGTCGCCCCCGGCGGTGTCGGCGCCGGCCTGTACGGGCTGCTGATCCTCGCGGTGATCACGGTGTTCGTGGCCGGCCTGATGGTCGGGCGCACCCCGGAGTACCTGGGCAAGAAGATCGGCTCGCGCGAGATCAAGTTCGCCTCGATGTACTTCCTGATCACCCCGGCGCTGGTGCTCACCGGCACCGCCGCCGCGTTCGCCACCGGCAACGCCTCGACAGCGCTGAACGCCGGACCGCACGGGCTGTCCGAAGTGCTCTACGCGTTCACCTCGGCCAGCAACAACAACGGCTCCGCGTTCGCCGGCATCACCGTGAACACACAGTGGTGGAACACTGCGCTCGGGCTCTGCATGCTGCTCGGCCGGTTCCTGCCGATCATCTTCGTGCTCGCGCTGGCCGGCTCGCTGGCCCGCCAGCAACCCACACCCGCCTCCGAGGGCACCCTGCCGACCCACCGGCCGTTGTTCGTCGGCATGGTCGTCGGCGTCACGGTGGTCCTCGTCGCGCTCACCTTCCTTCCCGCACTCGCGCTCGGCCCGCTGGCCGAAGGGCTGTGACCACCATGAGAGACAAGGACATGACAGCACCTGTGCAGACCGCCGACGCGCCGGTCACCGGCGACACCGCGGCTCCCGGCACGCCGGGCCGCCGCGACCGGGTCGGCGGCGGACTGCTCGACCCTCGCCAGTTGCTCCGGTCGTCGCCGGACGCGCTGCGCAAGCTCGACCCGCGCACCCTGTGGCGCAACCCGGTGATGCTGATCGTGGAGATCGGCGCGCTGTTCACCACAGTGCTCGCGGTGGCCGACCCGTCCGTCTTCGCGATCGCGATCACCGTCTGGCTCTGGCTCACCGTGATCTTCGCGAACCTGGCCGAGGCGGTCGCCGAGGGGCGCGGCAAGGCGCAGGCCGACACGCTGCGCCGGGCCAAGCAGGACACCGTCGCCACCCGCCTGGTCGGCTGGACGCCGGGTGCCGCCGCGAACGCGTACCGGGACGAGGCGGTGCCCGCGCCGCAGCTGCGGCAGGGTGACGTCGTCCTGGTCGAGGCCGGTCAGGTCGTCCCCGGTGACGGCGACGTGGTCGAGGGCATCGCCAGCGTCGACGAGTCGGCGATCACCGGCGAGTCCGCCCCGGTGATCCGGGAGTCCGGCGGCGACCGCAGCGCGGTCACCGGCGGCACCCGGGTCCTCTCCGACCGGATCGTCGTCCGGATCACGCAGAAGCCGGGCGAGAGCTTCATCGACCGGATGATCGCGCTGGTCGAGGGCGCCAACCGGCAGAAGACGCCGAACGAGATCGCACTGAACATCCTGCTGGCCGCGCTGACGATCATCTTCCTGCTCGCCGTCGTCACACTCCAGCCGATGGCGATCTTCGCCAAGGGTTACCAGGCCGCCGCGCCGGACACCGCGGCGATCACCGACTCCGGCGTCACCGGCGTCGTCCTCGTGTCGCTTCTGGTCTGTCTCATCCCGACCACCATCGGGGCTCTGCTGTCCGCGATCGGCATCGCCGGCATGGACCGGCTCGTGCAGCGCAACGTGCTGGCGATGAGCGGCCGGGCGGTCGAGGCGGCCGGCGACGTCAACACGCTGCTGCTGGACAAGACCGGCACGATCACGCTCGGCAACCGGCAGGCCGCCGAGTTCCTGCCGGTGGACGGCGTGGACGCGGCCACGCTCGCCGACGCGGCGCAACTGTCCAGCCTGGCCGACGAGACCCCCGAGGGCCGCTCGGTCGTGGTGCTCGCGAAGAACGAGTACGGGCTGCGCGAGCGCGAGCCCGGCCTCATCCCGCACGCCACGTTCGTGCCGTTCACCGCGCAGACCCGGATGAGCGGCGTCGACCTGGACGCCGGCGGCGACGTCCGGCACATCCGCAAGGGCGCCGCCGCCGCGGTGATGAAGTGGGTACGCGACAACGGCGGCCACCCGACCGAACAGGTCGGTGAACTGGTCGACGCGATCAGCGGCACCGGCGGCACGCCGCTCGTGGTGGCCGAGCACGTGGCCGGGGAGCCGGCCCGGGCGCTCGGCGTCATCCACCTCAAGGACGTGGTGAAGGCCGGGATGCGGGAGCGCTTCGACGAGATGCGCCGGATGGGCATCCGCACCGTGATGATCACCGGCGACAACCCGCGTACCGCGAAGGCGATCGCCGACGAGGCGGGCGTGGACGACTTCCTCGCGGAGGCCACGCCAGAGGACAAGCTCGCGCTGATCAAGAAGGAGCAGGAGGGCGGCCGGCTCGTCGCCATGACCGGCGACGGCACGAACGACGCGCCCGCGCTGGCCCAGGCGGACGTCGGTGTCGCCATGAACACCGGCACGTCGGCCGCCAAGGAGGCCGGCAACATGGTCGACCTCGACTCCGACCCGACCAAGCTGATCGAGATCGTGGAGATCGGCAAGCAGTTGCTGATCACCCGGGGTGCGCTGACCACGTTCAGCATCGCCAACGACATCGCGAAGTACTTCGCGATCATCCCGGCCATGTTCGCCGGCATCTACCCGTCGCTGGACCGGCTCAACATCATGCGCCTGGCCAGCCCCGAGTCGGCGATCCTCTCCGCCGTCGTCTTCAACGCGATAGTCATCGTGGCGTTGATCCCGCTGGCCCTGCGCGGCGTGCGCTACCGCCCGGCCGGCGCCTCGACGCTGCTGCGCCGCAACCTGTGGCTCTACGGCCTCGGCGGCATCGTGGTGCCGTTCGTCGGCATCAAGCTCATCGACCTGCTCGTCCAGTTCGTCCCGGGGATCTCGTGATGCGCCTTCCCAGTTGGCTCTCCCAGCACCTGGCCGCCCTGCGCGCGGTGCTCGTCTTCACCGTGCTGCTCGGCCTGCTCTACCCGCTCGCCCTGGTCGCCGTCGGCCGGTTGCCCGGCCTCGACGGCAGGGCGGACGGCTCACTGCTCACCGTCGGCGGCCGGACCGTCGGCAGCTCGCTGATCGGCCAGTCGTTCACCGACGCGGACGGCAACCCGATCCCGCGCTACTTCCAGTCCCGCCCGTCGGCCGCCGGGGAGGGCTACGACCCGACCTCCACCGCGGCGAGCAACCTCGGCCCGGAGAGCGTGGTGGACACGCTCGCCGCCGACCCCGCCGGCTCCACGCCGAGCCTGCTCACCCAGGTCTGCGCGCGCAGCAAGGCGATCGGCGACCTCGACGGCGTGGACGGGCGGCGCCCGTACTGCACGCCGGACGGGGTGGGCGCGGTGCTCGCCGTGTTCCGCGCCGACGGCCTCACCGGCCCGATCACCCGTGTGGTGAGCGTCAACCAGGCCGCGCCGGCGACGCCGTTCGTCACCACCTGGCAGGGCGTACCGGTGGAGGCGGCCCAGCCCGGCCACGACTACGTGGCGGAGGGCGGCATCGTCACCCCGGTACGCGGGGACGCCCCGGCCCGGCCCGCCGTACCGGCCGACGCGGTCACCGCAAGTGGCAGCGGCCTCGACCCGCACATCTCCCCGGCGTACGCGGAGATCCAGGTGGCCCGGGTGGCGCGGGAGCGCGGCGCGGACCCGGCGGCGGTACGGCGGCTGGTCGCCGAGCACACCACCGGCCGGGCGCTGGGCTTCATGGGTGAGCCCGGGGTGAACGTGCTGGAACTCAACCTCGCGCTGGACGAGGCGTTCCCGGCGCGCTGACGCGACAGCGACCGGAGCGGCCCCGGGGAAGACCCGGGGCCGCTCCCGGCCGGTCAGGGAGGATGGACGCTGTGGGCAGGGGTGAACTGCGGATCTATCTCGGGGCCGCCCCGGGCGTCGGCAAGACGTACGCGATGCTCGAGGAGGCCCAGCGCCGGGCCGAGCGCGGCACCGACGTGGTGATCGGCCTGGTCGAGACGCACGGCCGCCGGCACACCGCCGAGATGATCGGTGACCTGGAGCTGGTGCCCCGCCGCGCGATGACCTACCGGGGCGTCGAGTTCACCGAGATGGACCTGGACGCGGTGCTGGCCCGGCGGCCCGAGGTGGTCGTGGTGGACGAGCTGGCCCACACGAACGTGCCCGGCTCCCGTCACGAGAAGCGCTGGCAGGACGTGCAGGAGCTGCTCGACGCCGGGATCAGCGTGCTCTCGACGGTCAACGTGCAGCACCTGGAGTCACTGAACGACGTGGTCGCGCAGATCACCGGCACCACCCAGCGGGAGACGGTCCCGGACCAGGTGGTCCGGGCCGCCGAGCAGGTCGAGCTGGTGGACATGACGCCGGAGGCGCTGCGCCGCCGGATGGCGCACGGCAACATCTACCGGCCCGACAAGATCGACGCCGCGCTCGGCAACTACTTCCGGGTCGGCAACCTCACCGCGCTACGCGAACTGGCGCTGCTCTGGCTGGCCGACAAGGTCGACGAGCAGCTCGACGCGTACCGGGCCCAGCAGGGCATCTCCGACACCTGGGAGGCGCGGGAACGGGTGGTGGTCGCGCTGACCGGCGGCCCGGAGGGCGAGACGCTGATCCGCCGGGCCGCCCGGATCGCCGCCCGCAGCAAGGGCGCCGACCTGCTCGCCGTGCACGTGGCCCGCAGCGACGGGCTGGCCGGCGCCGACCCGGCCCAGCTGGCCCGGCAGCGGGTGCTGGTGGAGAGCCTCGGCGGCACGTACCACCAGGTGCTCGGCACCGACATCCCGGCATCGCTGCTCGACTTCGCGCGGGGCGTCAACGCCACCCAGCTCGTGCTCGGCGCGAGCCGCCGGGGCCGGTTCGCGCAGGTGTTCGCCCGGGGCGTCGGCGTGACCACCACCGCGCTGTCCGGCCCGATCGACGTGCACCTGGTCACCCACCCCGAGGCGGGCCGCGGGCGCCGGGGCACGTCGGTGCCCGCCGCGCTGTCGCGACGCCGGCGGCTGATCGGGTACGCGCTCGCGGTGCTCGGCATGCCGCTGCTCACGCTCGTGCTGCGGACGCTGCCCGACCTCACCCTGACGAACGACATCCTGCTGTTCCTCGCCGGTGTCGTGGGCGTGGCGCTGGTCGGCGGACTGTGGCCCGCGCTGGTCGCCGCGCTCGGCGGATCGCTGCTGCTCAACTGGTTCTTCACGCCGCCGTACCGGACGCTCACCATCGCCGAGGCGGACAACCTGCTCGCCCTGGGCGTGTTCGTCGGCGTCGCCATCGCGGTGAGCTGGGTGGTCGACGTGGCGGCTCGCCGTACCCGGGAGGCGGCCCGGGCCTCCGCCGAAGCGCAGACCCTGGCCACCGTGGCGGGCAGCGTGCTGCGCGGCGAGCGACCGCTGCCCGCGCTGCTGGACCGGCTGCGGGAGACGTTCGGGCTGCGCGCGGTCAGCGTGCTGGAGCTGACCGACGAGGCCGGCGGACGCCCGGCGCGCGCCCGGGGCGCGGACGCCTGGCGGGTGGTGGCGAGCGTCGGTGACCGGCCGCCCGGTAGCCCGGGCGCGGGCGAGACGGTGGTGCCGGTGGACGACCGGCTGAGCGTGGTGCTCGCCGGCCGGCGGCTGGAGGCGGCCGACCGGCGGGTGGTCGAGGCGTTCGCGGCGCAGGCCGCCGTCGCGCTGCGCCAGGAGCGGCTGGCCGAGGAGGCCGCGACCGCCCGTCCGCTCGCCGCCGCCGACCGGATGCGGACCGCGCTGCTCGCGGCGGTCAGCCACGACCTGCGTACGCCGCTGGCGTCGGCGAAGGCGGCGGTGAGCAGCCTGCGCAGCCACGACGTCGAGTTCGACGCGGACGACCGGGAGGAACTGCTCGCCACCGCCGACGAGTCGCTGGACCGGCTGAGCCGGCTGGTGGCGAACCTGCTCGACATGAGCCGGTTGCAGGCCGGCGCGCTGGGCGTGAGCGCCACCGCGATCGGGCTGGAGGACGCCGTACCCCTGGCGCTCGACGAACTGGGCCCGGCGGCGGCCGAGGTGACCACCGACATCCCGGCCGACCTGCCGGCGGCGCTCGCCGACCCGGGCCTGCTGGAGCGGGTGCTCGTCAACATCGTGGCCAACGCGCTGCGGCACAGCCCGCCCGGTAGGCCGCCGACGATCACCGGCAGCGCACACGCCGGACAGGTCGAGCTGCGGGTGATCGACACCGGGCCGGGCATCCCGGAGGACCAGTGGGAGCACGTCTTCCTGCCGTTCCAGCGCCTCGGCGACCGGGACAACCAGACCGGGGTGGGCCTGGGGCTGGCGCTGTCCCGGGGACTCGCCGAGGCGATGGGTGGCAGCATCACCCCGGAGACCACGCCCGGTGGCGGTCTCACCTTGGTGCTGCGGCTGCCGGCCGCCACCCAGCCGGAGAGGCCGCAGGAATGACCCGGATCCTGGTCGTCGACGACGAGCCGCAGATCCTGCGCGCGCTGCGGATCAACCTGCGGGCCCGGGGCTACGACGTCGAGGTCGCAGGCAGCGGCGCTACCGCGCTCAAGGCCGCCGCCGCCCACCCGCCGGACCTGGTGGTGCTCGACCTCGGCCTGCCCGACCTGGACGGCACCGACGTCATCCGGGGCCTGCGCGGCTGGACCGCCGTGCCGATCATCGTGCTGTCCGGGCGGGCCGGCAGCGAGGACAAGGTGTCCGCGCTCGACGCGGGCGCCGACGACTACGTGACCAAGCCGTTCGGCGTCGACGAACTGCTCGCCCGGATCCGGGCGGTGACCCGGCGGCTCGCCCCGGCCACGCCCGCCGTACCGGCGCTGCGAATCGGCCGCAACACCGTCGACCTGGCCGACCGGACGGTCACCCGGGACGACGGCGTCGAGGTCAAGCTCACCCCCACCCAGTGGGCCATGCTGGAGAAGCTGCTGCGCAACCCGGGCAAGCTGGTCAGCCAGCGCCAGTTGCTGCACGACGTGTGGGGACCGGAGTACCACCACGAGACGAACTACCTGCGGCAGTACATGGCCCAGCTGCGGCGCAAGCTGGAGGACGACCCGGCCCGGCCCCGGCATCTGATCACCGAACCGGGCATGGGCTACCGCTACCGACCCTGACGTTTGCGCGAGCGCGGGCGGGGGACTCGGCGACCCGGCCGAGCAGCGGGGGAGGGGCATGGCGGACAACCGGTCCTCGGAGGGGTTCGGCCGCCGCCTGGACGAGCACGCCATCGACGCGGGCGCGGCCGAGCCGGAGCGACCCGACGGGCTGGTCGACAGCGGCGTCTACGTCGACGGCGTACGCCGGGCGTCGCCGGTGAGCCTCGCCGACACGTTCCGCTGCCTGCAACAGCTCGACGACGCGATGGCCTGGATCGGGCTGCGCCGGCCGGGCCGGGAGGAGGTGGCCTCGCTCGCCGCCGAGTTCCAGCTTCCCGACCTGGCCGTCGAGGACGCGATCAACGCCCACCAGCGTCCCAAGCTGGAACGCTACGGCGACACCCTGTTCGTGGTGCTGCGCGCCGCCCGCTACCTGGACGCCCGGGACGCGGTCGAGTTCGCCGAGCTGCACCTGTTCCTCGGCCCCGGTTTCGTGATCACCGTGCGGCACGGCGGCACGCCCGACCTGGCCGGCGTACGGCGGCGGCTGGAGGCCGAACCCGAGGTGCTCGCACTCGGCCCGGAAGCAGTGCTCTACGCCGTACTCGACCGGGTGGTGGACGGCTACGCGCCGGTGGTGGCCGGGCTGGAGAACGACATCGACGAGATCGAGACCGAGGTGTTCGGCGGCGACCCGAACGCCAGCCGCCGCATCTACGAGCTGAGCCGCGAGGTGATCCAGTTCCAGCGGGCCGCCCGGCCGCTGCTGAAGGTGGTCGACGCGCTCACGCACGGCTTCGACAGGTACGGCACTGACGAGGAGCTACGCCGCCGGCTGCGCGACGTGGCCGACCACCTGACCCAGGTGGTGGAGCGGGTGGACGGGTTCCGGCACCTGCTCCAGAACATCCTCACCGTCAACGCCACGCTGGTGTCGCAGGCGCAGAACGAGGAGATGCGCAGCCTGACCGCTGCCAGCTTCGAGCAGAACGAGGAGATCAAACGCGTCTCCGCGTGGGCGGCCATCCTGTTCGCGCCCACCCTGATCGGCACCGTCTACGGGATGAACTTCACCCACATGCCGGAGCTGGACTGGCGGTACGGCTACCTGTTCGCGGTCACCCTGATGCTTGCTGTCTGCGGCGCGCTCTACCTGCTGTTCAAGCGCCGCGGCTGGCTCTGAGCCAGGCCCGGCGCGTCTCGGCCCCGGCCGCCCGCCCTCGGTGATCCACTAAAGTGTCCGGGTGGCTACCCCCCGTCGTGCGTGCGTCGTCCGGCTCCGGCCCTCCGGAGGGGAACGCTGATCGGGGACACGGTTCCGGCACCGCGCGGCGGGCGACGGACCAGTGACGGAAAGCGTGGGCTGGCCGGCCACTGTGCCCGGATCGTCGCGTCCCGGCCGTTCGAGGTGGCCATCGTGGTGCTCATCATGGCCAACGGCGTGGTGCTGGGCATCGAGACGTACCCGAACCTCGGCGCGGCCGGGCCGGTGCTGCGGTGGACGGAGTGGATGTTCCGGGCGGTCTTCGTCGTGGAGATCACCATCCGGGTGCTCGCGTACGGCCGCCGCCCGCAGGACTTCTTCCGGCACGGCTGGAACGTCTTCGACCTGCTGGTGACAGCGGCCATATTCGTCCCGGGCCTGCACGGCGACTCGGCGGTGCTGCGGTTCATCCGGGTCGCCCGGGTACTGCGCCTGGTGCGCTTCTCACCCGGCCTGCGGACCATCGTCGCGGCGCTGTGGCGCAGCCTCCCAGGTGTCGCGGGTTTCCTCGCGCTCGCCGCCGTCACGCTCTACGTGTACGGCATGGCCGGCTGGCTGATCTTCGGCGACCGCTACCCCGAGCAGTACGGCGACATCGGCCGTTCGCTCGTCACGCTGTTCGTGCTGCTGTCCCTGGAGACGCTGCCGGACCTGCTGGAACAGGGTCTGGAGGTGTCGCCGTGGACGCTGCTCTACTACGTCAGCTTCGTGATGATCGCGGTGAACCTCCTGCTGAACATCCTCATCGCCGTCATCGTCAACTCGATGGAGGAGGCGCGCCGGCTGGAGATGACCGAGGGGCTGGCGTCCGACTACGACTCCGACGGGGACGGGATTCCGGACGAGGTGGACCGGATCGCGATCAGCCAGCGCCTGGACGACCTGCGCATGGTGATCGCCGAGCTGGAGCGGGAACTGCGCATCGACAGGGAGGAGCCGCCCGGCGCGCCGCGCCGCCGGCAGCCCTCGGACCACTGATCAGAGACGGTCATGACAGTTCCGTGACGAAAGCGGTTCCCGGGTTTGACCGACTGGTTGATCGGGGCAACCAGGCTGACGCCAACACATTTGAGGGAAGGGACGCCTCTCGTGGAGATCACGGGCTTCTTCACCGCGCTCATCATCGGTCTCATCATCGGTGCGCTCGGGCGCCTGGTGGTGCCGGGCAAGCAGAACATCCCGATCTGGCTGACCCTGCTCATCGGTGTGGTCGCCGCGTTCGTCGGCACGCTGGTGGCCGGCGCGTTCGGCGTCGACGACACCCCCGGCATCGACTGGATCGAGCTGGCGCTCCAGGTCGGCTTCGCCGCCATCGGTGTCGCCGTCTTCGCCGGCCTCTACGGCCGCCGCCGCATCTGAGGCACCCGACGGGGCCGCTTCCGCACGTCGCGGAAGCGGCCCCGTCGTGTCACTCCCGCCAGCCGGTCAGCTCGACGCCCTTCGCCAGCTCCACCCGGAAGCCCAGGGCGATCTCGCCGCTCTCACCCGGCGCCGGCGACAGCCGCCAGATCAGCTCGCCCAGCTCCGTACGCTCGGCCGGTGGCGGCGTCAGCGTCGTCTCGCGTACCACCACCGACTCGTCCCGGGACACCGGCAGCTGATCCCGCACCTCCACAGTGGCCGGGCGGGACGTGTGGTTCGCCACAGTGATCCGGTACTCCACCTCCCGCCGCCGCGTCGACCCGAGCGTGGCCTTGCTCTCGGTGCGCCGGGACAGCTTCCGCTCCACCCGCACCCGGTCGTCCACCCCGAGCGCCAGCTCGGTCTCCTCGCCCGGCGCCCATGTCTTCAGCCGCGTCGCCGCCACGAAGTCGGCACCGTGGAAGACCGACGCCGGGCCGGGCAGCAGCGTGTGGTCCGACGTGTTGCGGACCGTGGCCCGCAGGTGCGCCTCGGCGGCGCGTACCGGCACGCTCACGTGGTCCAGCCGGGCCGGCAGCTCCAGCACCGCGATCGTCACCCGGTGCGCGCTGCCGTCCGCCGGCACCGCCACCGGCCGCGCGGGCCGGTAGGTGGCCGCCGTCACGCCCTGCTCCACCTCGGCGACGCTCTCCCGCACCGGCGGCGCCGCGGCCCGCGCCGCGCGGGGACGGCCCGCCGCCAGCGCCGCGCCGGGCGCCGGGGGCGGCACCGTGCCGCCGAACGACGCGGTCGACACGGCCATCGGCGGCTCCGGCCGGAACCGGTCGAGATACCAGGGCGACAATTCGGGTACGCCGCTCGCCGCCGCCGGGCGGGCGGTGGAGAGCTGGAGTTCGCACTCCGGCCAGTCCTCCCCGGTGCCCTGGCTGACCAGCCCGAACCAGGTGACGGTCATGGTGTCCTCGACCAGCCGCAGGTCGTATGAGGGCGTCCAGCGGGCGCCGTCCACCAGGTACGTCAGCTCCAGCTCCACCTCGGTCTCGTCGGCGTCCACCGAGACGGACACCTCGGCGGCCAGCCGGTCCGGCTCCCGCTTGCCGCGCGCCGCGTCCAGCTCCCGGTCGACGGCGGCCAGCTCCTCCGCCAGCTCGGCGCGCCGCCGGGCCAGCCCGCGCCGCCGGGCCCGCGACTCGGCGAGCTGACCGGCCACCGAGTCGGTGAAGGCCGCGACGTCAGCCGGGGCCGCGTCGCCCGCGGCCAGCGCCCGGGCGTACGTGCCACCCGCCCGCTCGGCCAGCCGGGTGAGGAAATCGCCGCGCTGGTCCTCGATCGCGTCGGTGTCACCGACCTCGGCCAGCTCGTCGGACAGGTCGCGCCGCCGCCGTTCCAGCTCGACGACCTGGGCGTCGGTGCTGCGGGCCTGCCGCCACGCGGCCATGTCCACCCCGAGCACCGTCACCGCGCCCCGGCCACCCACCCGGATCGAGTCCCGGCGCAGGCCCAGCGGGAGCGGGGCGACGCGTACCCGGTGGTCGCCGGCGGTCAGCCGGACGCGGCCGCGGCGGGTGACCCGGGCGCGGTCCGGGTAGACGGTCACGCCGACGACAGGCGCATCGATCTCCAGAGTGTCCACGGCGGCGAGGGTAGTTCAGCCGCGCCCGCGGCAGGGCTACCGCAGATGGAGCCGCTCGTCGACGGCGACAGCGGCCAGGTCGCGCGCGGTGAACGGCAGCGGTGACGCGGGCGCCTGTCTGTCGTACGCGCCCTGCGCGACGAAGACCACCACGCCGTCGGGGTGGCGGTAGGCGGCCCACTGGTCGAACCGGTCGTCCGCGCCGGGCCGGACCACCACGCCCACAGTCGCGTCGCCGATCGTCACCGGCTGGCACTCGCCCCCCATGCCCCAGAACTCGCGCGCCAGGGCACACGGCTCGGACGGCAGCAGGTTGCCCGCGGTGTGCACCTCGGTGAGCAGGCGCCCCTTCCACGTCCCCTTCGCCACGTCGACCGAGGCCAGGTAGCTCCACAGCTCGACGCCGTCTGCCCGTCCGGTGAAGTCAGCCTGATGGGTGCCCAGCGTCTCCTTCCCGGTCTCGGTGGAGACGGTCTTCTCGGCGGTGTACCCGTCGGGCACCACTGTGACGAGCCGGTCGAGCAGCAGGGCGGCCTGGTCGTACCGGGTGCCCGCCCGCGCGGTCCGGTCCTCCTGCGGCAGGCCGTCGGGCCCGGTCGGCATCGGCTCGGCGCTCGTGTCCGCCGACGGCGGCGGGGCGGCCTGCGGCAGCGCGGCCGGCGGGCGCCGGTCGCCGCCGCCCGGGCTGGCGAGGGCCACGACACCCACGACGGCGAGTACGGCCGTCGCCGACCCGGCGCACGCCTGGACGGCCCGGCGCCGGTTGCGCGCCCGCCGAGCGGTCCGGAGCATGGCGTCCGTGCTCGGTCGCGGTGGCGCGGCGACGCCGAGCATCTCGTCGCGAAGCGCCTCGCGCAGCTGGTCTCCGTTCATCGTTGCCCCTTCTCGCTCGATGAGTGCATGGGTGACAGGAGGCCGCGCAACGTGTCCAGTCCGCGGGCGGACTGGCTCTTCACCGTTCCCGGCGAGCAGTTCAGCAGCGCCGCCACCTCGTCGATCGGCAGGTCCTCCCAGTAGCGGAGGACCAGGACGGCCCGCTGCCGGGGCGGTACGGCGGCGAGCGCCTGGAGCAGCACGAGCCGGTCCTCGTGCGGACTCGCCGGCACCGGCGGATCGGCGTCGGGCGTGCCCACCCGTTCCCGCCGCCACCAGCCCCGCCGCCGTTCGTCGAGGAAGGACCGGACGATGATCTGGCGCAGGTAGGAGTCGAGCGCCTCGTGCCGGGCGATCCGGTTCCAGACCAGGTACAGCTTGGTGAACCCGGTCTGGACCAGGTCCTCCGCGCGGTGCCAGTCGCCGCAGAGCAGATACGCGGTGGCGCGCATGGCGTGGTGCCTCGCCGAGAAGTACTCCGCGAACGCCGTGTCGCGATCACTCATTCGGACCTCCGATCGAATTCGGGATAGTCACGCCATGTGTGGCTCCCGGGGTTGCTCAGAGGACGCGGCGAATCTGCGCCGCCGCCGGTCAGCCGCGGAAACCGCGTGCGAGCAACCGGAGCCCTCCGGGTACGTCGGCGGTGGCGACGGCGCCGTAGCCGAGCACCAGACCGGCCGGGCCGGGCGGCCCCGCCTGGTAGCCGGCGATCTCGCGTACGGTGACGCCGGCCTCGGCCGCCCGTGCGACGACAGTCGGCAGGTCGACGCCGGCGTCCGGGCGCAGGCGCGCGCACAGGTGCAGGCCCGCCGTGGACGGCACCGGGTCGAGCCAGCCGGCGAGGTCGGAGCGCAGCGCGGCGTCGATCAGGTCGCGCCGCTCGGCGTACACCCGGGTCGCCTTGCGGATGTGCCGGGCCAGCTCGCCGGAGCCGATGAACCGGGCCAGTGCGGCCTGCGTGGTGTGGTCGCCGTGCCAGTCGGTGAGCTGCCGGGCGGCCAGCAGCGCCGGGCGCAGCGAGGCGGGGGCGACCAGGAACCCGAGGCGCAGCATGGGCAGCAGCGTCTTGGAGAACGTGCCGACGTAGACCACCTTCCCGGCCCGGTCCAGCGTCTGCAGCGGGTCCAGCGGGCGCGCCGAGAAGCGGAACTCGGTGTCGTAGTCGTCCTCGACGATCACCGCGTCCCGGGTCGCCGCCCAGTCCAGCAGCGCCGCCCGGCGGGCCGGGGACATCCGGACGCCCAGCGGGAACTGGTGCGACGGGGTGACGTAGACCAGCCGCGCGTCGCCTGGTAGCGCGCGTACGTCGATGCCCTCGTCGTCGACCGGTACCGGCACGACCCGCGCGCCGTGGCCGGCGAACAGCCACCGGGCCGGGGGATAGCCGGGGTCCTCGACGGCCACCCGGTCGCCCGGCTCGAGCATCACCCGGGCGATCAGGTCCAGCGCCTGCTGCGCGCCGTGGGTGACGACGACGTCGTCGGGCCCGGCGAGTACCGCGCGGGCGAGACCTACGTACCGGGCGACGGCGCTACGGAGGCCCCGGTGCCCGGCCGGGTCGGCGTAGCCGCCCCGGATCGTCGCGGTACGCAGTTCCCCGGCGACCAGTCGCCGCCAGGTGGCCAGCGGGAACAGCCCGGTGTCAGGGGTGCCGGCCCGGAAGTCGTGTCCCGGGCGGGGCGCGGCGGTGGGCGCCGGCTCGGCGGACGCCCAGAACGCGCGGGGGCGTACCCCACCGGCCGGCGCGGGACGGGGCCGGGCGCGGGCGATCGGCTCGTCGGCGACGAACGTCCCCGCGCCGACCCGGGCGGTGAGCAGCCCCTCGGCGGTCAGCCGCTCGTAGGCGACGGCGACCGTGTTGCGGGAGACGCCGAGGCGCCGGGCCAGTTCGCGGGTGGGTGGCAGCCGTTCCCCGGGCCGCAGCCGGCCGTCCAGGATCGCCTCCAGCAACTGCCTGTGGATCCGGGTGGCGCGGTCGCCGGGACCGGCCAGGCTGACGTGGACGTCCACGGCGACGACACTACATTGGCCCAATCGAATCGCCTGGAATCGGCGCTTCTGCGAGCCAATCCGCAGGTCTTGGATGAAGGAAGGAGCATGACGAACGGGGGACGAGCAATGACCGATGTCGACACCGGCCGCCGGGTCCGGGTGCTGGCCCTGGCCCAGCTCGCGAACTCGGTGGGTGACGGCGCGTTCTACGCCTGCTCGGCGCTGTTCTTCATCCGGGTGGTCGGGTTGTCCCCGGCGCAGGTCGGGATCGCCCTCACCGTGGGCTGGTCGACGGGCATCCTCGCCGGGGTGCCCGCCGGCCAGCTGGCAGACCGCTACGGCGCGCGGCGGATGACAGTCGTCTTCGCCGTCGCCACCGCCGCCGCACTCAGCGGCTTCCTCGTGATCCGTTCCTTCCCGCTGTTCGTGCTGCTCGCCTGTTGCTACGCCGCCTGCCAGGCCGGGCTCACCGCCAGCCGGCAGGCGCTGCTGGTCGGGCTGATCGAGCCCGCGCGGCGCACCGCGGTACGGGCCCGGTTGCAGTCGGTCTCGAACGCCGGCCTGGCCGCCGGGGCCGGGCTGGGCGCGCTCGTGCTCTGGGCGGACAGCCGCCCGGCGTATCTGTCCGCCTTCGCGCTCGACGCGGCGAGCTTCCTGGCCGCGGCCCTGCTGGTGCGCCGGCTGCCCGAGGCGGCGGCGCCGGTCCCGGCCGGACCCGAGCCGGGACGGCTGGCCGTGCTGCGCGACCGCCCGTACGCGCTGATCACCCTGCTGAACGCGGTGATGTGCCTGAACATGCCGCTGCTCAGCCTGGCGTTGCCACTGTGGATCGCGGAACGGACCGACGCCCCGGCGCCGATGGGCGCGATCGTGCTCACCGTGAACATGCTGTGCGTGGTGCTGTGGCAGGTCCGGGTGGCCCGCCGGGTGACCGATCCCGGCACGGCGGCGCGGGCCAGCGGGCACGCCGGTTGGGTCCTGCTTGTCGCCTGCGGCGCGTACGCGGTCTCCGGGGTGGTCGGCGGCGCGTGGGTGGCCTCGGCGGTGCTGCTGGGCGCGGCACTGGTGCAGGTGTTCGGCGAGATGGTGCAGGCGGCCAGCGGCTGGGAGGTCGGCTTCACCCTGGCCCGCCCCGACCGGCAGGGGCAGTACCAGGGCTTCTTCGGCATGGCGCCGCAGTTGGCCCGGATGCTCGGCCCGGTGCTGCTGACCTCGCTGCTGCTCGGCTGGGGCACGCCGGGCTGGCTGGTGCTCGGCGGGCTGTTCGTGGTCGCGGGCCTGGCCATGCGTCCGGCGGTACGCCTCGCCGAGCGCCGCCGGGCCGCCACCGAGGTGTGGATTCCCGCTCCGGCACTGGGCTCGACCGGCACTGAGGTGTCCTCCACCACGTCGCGGCGAGGCCGCTGAGCCGTTGCGCACCTACGGGAGGCGATCAGGGCGGATTTCTGGCACGGTGGGTAGAAGTGAGATGCCTTCTGCGGCGCGGTTGAGGGGGAGTGGTGGAGTTCTCGGTGGCGACCAGGCAGGGGCGCGTCGGCCCGGTGATCGAGGTCGCCGGCGATCTGGACATGGCCAGCGCGCCTCAGCTGCGTGACCGGCTGCTCGATGTGGTGGAGGCCGGTGCGCGGACGGTGGTCGTCGACCTGACCCAGGTCGGGTTCGTGGATTCCAGCGGCCTGGGCGCACTGGTGCTCGTCTACAAGAACCTGCGGGAGCGCGACGGCTGGCTCGGTCTGGCCGTCGTCCGCCAGTCGATCCGCAACGTCTTCTCGATCACCTCGGTGGACCGTGTCATCCCGCTCTTCGGCACCGTGCGGGACGCCGAGGACGGCTCACCGGCGGCGGTGCGCTGAGCGCTCCTCGTCGGGACTGACGCGAGTGGTGTCGGCGCCGGCGGTGCTGCGCCGCGGCCCGTGGCCGCCGTACCAGTCGACGACGAGCAGCGTGGCGTCGTCGGTCAGCGCCGGCCCGGCGGCTGCCAGCACCGCGTCGGACAGCGCGCGGACCGCCTCGCGGGGATGCAGGTGGGTGAGGCTGAGCAGCGCCCCGGGCAGGTCCAGGTCGGCAGCGTTGCGTTCGCGCATGCCGTCGGTGACCATCACCAGCCGGTCGCCGGGCAGCAGGGCCAGCTCTCCGCTGCGGTAGCTCTCGCCGGGGAACATGCCGAGCGGGAAGTTGCCGGGCAACTCCACGGGTAGAACCTGGCCGTCCCGGACCAGCAGCGGTGGGACGTGTCCCGCGTTCAGCAGCTCACAGCGGCCGGTGGTGAGGTCGATGCGGCCCAGTACGGCGGTGACGTACGCGCCGCGTACGTTCGCGTGCTCCGCGACGGCCCGGTTGGCCTCCTCGGCCTGGGCGATCAGGCTGCCGCCGCGCCGGCGGGTGTTGCGCAGGCTGCCCACGCCGAGGGTGGCGGTGAGCGCGCTCGCCACGCCGTGGCCCATCGCGTCGGTGACGCTGAGGTGCAGCAGATTCCGCGCGAGGCTGTAGTCGAAGGTGTCCCCGCCGACGCTGGCGGCGGGTTCCAGCCAGCCGGAGAGGGTGAAGGCGCCGCCCTCGCAGGTGAACGAGGCGGGCAGCAGACGGCGCTGGATCTCGGCGGAGAGGCTGAACGGGGTGGTCCGCTGTCCCCACTCGAACAGGTCGGTGTGCCGGCGGTTGGCGATGACCACGAACGCCAGCGCGTGCGCGGTACGGGCTACCCAGTTCACCACGTCGTCGTCCGGCTCGTCGGGCAGGTCGATCTCCAGCAGGCCGATCGCCTCTCCGCGGTCGGTGACCGGTGCCAGCACGGTCCACGTGCCGTCGCCGGGGACGACCTCGGGGGCCTGCTGCCGGAGGGCGCGTTCGTAGGGTCCGCCGTCGAAGGGGAGGACCTCGGCGTCCTCCTCGCCGTGGCGCCGGCCGGGACCGCCACGGGCCGGCTGGTGGGTCAGCCGGACCAGCGCACGGCCGCTGAGGTCGGCGATCAGCAGCGAGACGCCGCGCGCGTTCAGCGTCGTGGCGATGACGCCGGTGACGGCCTCGACCGCCTCCACCGGGGCGGCGTCCTCGGCCGACTGCAGCATCCCGGCCAGCACCGCCTGCTCGCTGTCCTCCACGCTCTGAGCATATTCAGCGCGCCGGGTGGCCGCCTCACGAGCGGACGCCCGAGCCCGGAGGGCCGTCCGCCGTCGATGGCTCCCTATTGCATATGCTTGGCAACTACCGAATAGTGGCAGAAGTGGGCGGGCGCTCGGGCACCCGGTGATCTGATCTTCGCCGGAGCGCCCGCCCGCTACCTAGGACGAGTTCGAGGGGTTGCCGGTGGCGATCAAGCCCAAGCCCGTACGCGTGGCCGCGGCACTCGCCGCCCTGCTCGCCGTTGCCGGCTGCTCGTCGCCGACGGCCTCGACCGGACGGACGGGCAGCGCCGGCACGCTGGTGGTCGCCACAGCGGGCGAGCCGGACACGCTCAACCCGGTGCTCAACTACGGCGTCGACGGCGCGTCGCTGATCTTCGACGGGCTGGTCGCCCGGGACGCCCGCAACGAACTGGCGCCCGCCCTGGCCCGCGAGCTGCCCACCGTCTCGGCGGACGGGAAGACGGTCACCGCGAAGCTGCGCGAGGGCGTGCTGTTCCACGACGGCGGCCCGCTGACCGCCCAGGACGTGGTGTTCACCTACCAGGCGGTGCTCGACCCGAGAGTCGACTCCACGCTGCGCTCCGATCTGGACATGCTCGCCTCCGTCACCGCGCCCGACCCGGCGACTGTCGTGTTCACCCTGAAGTACGCGTACGCGCCGTTCCTGCAACGGCTGGCGCTGGGGATCGTCCCGGCGAAGGCGTTCGCCGGGCAGGACGTCAACAAGGCCGCGTTCAACCGCAAGCCGGTCGGCACCGGCCCGTACCGGTTCACCTCCTGGACCCCTGGTGACCGGCTGTTGCTCGCGGCGAACGAGACGTACTGGGACGGCAAACCGGCGAACTCCGGCGTGGTGGTGGCGTTCGTCGCCGACGACAACGTCCGGGCCCAGCGGATGCGCGCCGGCGAGTTCGACGCGGCGGAGCTGGCGCCGAAGCTCGCCTCCGGGTTCGAGAACCGGAACGGCTACCGGGTGCACCGGGTGCCGACCGCCGACTACCGGGGCGTCATGCTGCCGATGGGCAACCCGGTCACCGGCGACCTCGCGATCCGGCGGGCGCTGAACGTCGCCGTGGACCGGCAGGCGATGGTGACGGGGGTGCTCGGCGGTGCGGGCGAGCCCGCGTTCGGGCCGGTGCCGCCCACGTCGGAATACGCCGAGTCGTCGATCACCGGCCGGCCCGCCGCCGACACCGCCGCGGCGACCGCCGCGCTGGACGCCGCCGGGTGGAAGCCCGGCCCGGACGGCATCCGCGTCAAGGACGGGCGGCAGGCCGCGTTCGCGCTCATGTACCCGGCCACCGACAGCCTGCGCAAGGAACTCGCGCTGGCCGTCACCGCCGACGCGAAGAAGGTCGGCATCAAAGTCACGCCGGAGGGGCTGACCTGGGACGCGATCACCCCGCGGATGAAGAACGACGCCCTGATCATGGGCTACGGCACCCCGTACGACCCGGACTTCGTCTCCTACAAGCTGTTCAGCTCGGCCTTCGCCGGGCAGGGCTTCTTCAACCCCGGCTCGTACCGGTCCACTGTCACCGACGCCGCGCTGCAGGACGGCCGGGACAGCGCCGACCCGGCCGTCCGCAAGGCCGCGTACGCCACGTTCCAGAAGCAGCTCGCCGCCGACGTGCCGTGGGTGTTCCTCACCTACCTCCAGCACACCTACGTGCTGAAGGACGCCGTGACCGGGGTGACGCCGCGGGTGGAGCCGCACGAGCACGACGTCGCCAACAGCATCTGGTGGAACGTGCACACCTGGACGAAGAAGCGGTGACGGCAGCCGTGACCGGCCGGCGACGGCTGGCCGGGGCGGGCACTGTGATCCGCCGGCGGCTGCTGGTCGCCGTACCGGTGCTCGCCGCCACCAGCATGGGCATGTTCGCCCTCGGCGCCGCCTCCCCGATCGACCCGGCCCAGCAGTACGCGGGCGCGGCGGCGTTCACCACGAGCGAGGAGAACCTCGCGCAGATCCGCGCCAACTGGGGTGTCGACGATCCGCTGCCGGTGCAGTACGCCCGCTGGATCGGCAACCTGCTGCGCGGCGACCTGGGCTGGTCGACCAGCCGGCACGAGCCGGTCACGTCCGTGCTGGCGGCCCGGGCCGGCTGGACGCTGCTGCTCGTCGGCACCGCGCTCGCCCTGGTGCTGGTGGCGAGCGTCCTGCTGGGCACGCTCGCCGCGTACCGCCGTGGTGGCTGGTTCGACAGGGCGCTGCGCGCCGTCGCGTACGCCGTGCAGTCCATGCCGGTGTTCTGGATCGGCCTCGCGGCGATCGCCGTGTTCGCGCTCAGCCTCGGCTGGCTGCCCGCCGGCGGGCTCACCGACATCACCGCCACCGGTACCGACCCGGCCGACGTGGCCCGGCACCTGGTGCTCCCGGTGACGGTGCTGGCGATCTCCCAGGCGCCGTGGTTCGTGCTGTTCGTCCGCGACGCGGTCGCCGAGAGTCTGCGCGACGACCACGTCCTGGCCGCCCGCGCCCGGGGGCTTCCGGGCCGGGTCGTCCTGTTCGGACACGCGCTGCGGACCGCGTTGCTGCCGTTCCTCACCCTGGTCGGCACGCACCTGCCCGAACTCGTCGGCGGCGCGGTCCTGGTGGAGACCGTGTTCTCCCTGCCCGGCCTCGGTGCGGTCACCGTCGAGGCCGCGCTGGGCGCCGACTTCCCACTGCTCGCGGCCACGACCCTGGTCACCACCGTCGTGGTGCTGACCGCGAACCTCCTCACCGACCTCGCCTACGCCGCCGCCGACCCCCGGGTACGCCTCGATGACTGACCTCGCCCTTCCCGCGCGCGTCCGGCGCCTGCGCCGAACCGGCGGCATCGGCACGACTGCCGCCGTCGTCGTGCTCGCCGGTGTGGTCGCCGCCGCGCTGCTCGCCCCGCTCCTGTGGCCGCTGGACCAGAGCGCCGTCGACCTCTCCCGTACCCGCCTCGCGCCCTCGCCGGAGCACCTGGCCGGCACCGACGACCTCGGCCGCGACGTGGCGTTGCGCAGCCTCTACGGCCTGCGCGTCTCGCTGCTCGTCGGCGCGGTCGCCGCGCTCGTCGCAGCGGTCATCGGCGGCCTGGTCGGCGCCGTCGCCGGCAGCGTCGGCGGCTGGGTCGACCGGGCGCTCATGCGCGTCGTGGACACCGTCGCCGCGCTGCCGCACCTGCTGCTGGGCATCTTCATCGTGGCGATGCTGCGCCCCAGCCTCGGGGCGGTGATCGCATCCATCGCGCTGACGCACTGGCTGTCCACCGCCCGGATCGTGCGGTCGGAACTGCTCAGCCTGCGCAACCGGCCGTTCGTGGACGCCGCGATCTCCGGCGGTGCCGGGCGCATTCGGGTGCTCACCCGGCACCTGCTGCCGCACGTGCTGCCGCGCCTGGCGCTGGCGACCACGCTCATGGTGCCGCACGCCGTCTGGCACGAGACCGCGCTGTCGTTCCTCGGCCTGGGCCTGCCGCCGCACCTCGCCTCGATCGGCAACATGATCAACGACGGGCAGCGGTCGCTGCTCACCGGCGCCTGGTGGGCCAGCATCGTCCCCGGCCTCCTGCTCGTGGCGGCCACGCTGGCGCTCGCCGTGCTCACCGGCCGGTGGCGTGACCGCCTCGACCCGCGCGTACGGGCGGAGCTGCAGCTGTGACCGCCCCGGCGCTGCTGACCGTCGACGGGCTGACCGTCCGCTTCCGGCTGCGCGACGCGCTCGTGCACGCCGTCACCGACCTGAGCCTCACGCTGCGGCCCGGCGAGCTGCTCGCGGTGGTCGGCGAGTCCGGGTGCGGCAAGTCCGTCCTCGCGCACGCCCTGCTCGGCCTGCTGCCGCGCAACGCCGCAGTCACCGGGCAGGCCCGCCTGCACGCGCCGGGACGCGAGGCTGTCGACCTGATCGGCGCGGGGGAGCGGCACCTCGCCCGGCACGTACGCGGCCGGGGCGTCGGCCTGGTCCCGCAGAGCCCCGCCACCGCGCTCACCCCGGTGCGTACCGGGCGGAAGCTGCTGGAGGAGACGCTGCGCGCGCACGGGCACACCCGCCGCGACGCGCCGGCCGCCGCCGACCGGATCGCCGCCGACGTCGGTCTCGACCCGGCCGACCTGGACCGGTACCCGCACGAGCTGTCCGGCGGCATGGCCCAGCGGCTCGCCACCGCGCTGGCTCTCGCACCGGACCCGCCGGTGCTGCTCGCCGACGAACCCACCACCGGCCTGGACCGGCCGCTCGTCGACCACACGCTGGACCTGCTGCGCCGCCGCTGCGACACCGGCGCGGCCGTCCTGCTCATCACGCACGACCTGGCCGCCGCGCGCCGCGTCGCGGACACCGTCGCGGTGATGTACGCCAGCCGCATCGTCGAGCACCGCCCGGCCGAGGGGCTGTTCGACGACCCGGCCCACCCGTACACCGCCGGGCTGCTCGACGCGCTGCCGGACCGCGCGTTCGTGCCGGTGCCCGGGCACCCGCCGGCGCTCACCGACCTGCCCGGCGGCTGCGCCTTCGCCCCGCGCTGCGTCCGCGCCACCGACACCTGCGCGACAGTGCCCCGCCTGGCCGCCGACGGCGCGGGCTCGGTCGCCTGTCACCACCCGCGCCGCGAGGAGGTACCGGCATGACGCTCACGGTTCCGGGCGCGACCGATGCCGCCGCCCCGGGCGCCGCGCCGGCCGCCGGGCTCGCCGCGTACCAGGTCTCCGTCGCGTACGGCGGGCGGGGCGTCCTCGACCGGGTCGAACTGCACATCGCCCCGGGCGAGACGGTCGGGCTGCGCGGCCCCTCGGGCAGCGGCAAGTCCACTCTCGCCCGTGTCCTCGCCCTGCTGCACGCCCCGGACGGCGGTCACGTCACGATCGACGGGAAACGGGTCGGCGGCGTCCGCCACCGCCTGCCGGCGGAACTGCGCACCCGTGTCGCGATCCTGTTCCAGAGCCCGCGTGCCGCCACCGACCCGCGGCTCAGCCTCGCCGACATCGTCGCTGAGCCGCTACGTGCCACCGGCACACCGCGTGAGCAGGCGGCGGCCCGCGCGGCGGAGCTGGCCGACCTGGTCGGACTGACGCCCGACCTGCTGACCCGCCGCCCGCACGCGGTGAGCGACGGGCAACTGCAACGCGCCTGCCTGGCCCGCGCCCTGGTCCACCGGCCGGACTACCTGCTCTGCGACGAGGCCACCGCGATGCTCGACGCCTCCACCCAGGCGCACGTCGCCGCCGTCGTCGGCGACTACCAGCGCCGGCAGGGCGCCGGGGTCCTGGTCATCACCCACGACCCGGCGCTGATGGCCCGCTGGGCCACTCGGGTGGTGGACCTGCCGGCGGCGTGACCTCGCGTCACTCCTGCACCGGGCGGCGTACGGTGCCCAGCGCCCCGGCGACGACGGCCCCGAATCCGGTCGCCATGAGCGGCATCCCCATCTCGAACGGCAGCTCACCGACCCAGTTGATGCTGTCGCGTTCCGGCAGCGCGCCCAGGCTCACCGCGACCACCGCACCGGCGAGGAACATCCCGGCCACCGCCGCCCCGACCGCGAGCTTGGCGCACGCCACGCTCCGCCCGGCCCAGAGGCCGGCGAGGAGGGCGATCACCAGGGACACCACGACCAGCCAGGTCCAGCCGCCCTCGGTCTCCAGGTAGGCCCAGCCCGAGTACGACCACTGGTGCAGGCGGCTGGCGCGGAACCACGGGATCAGGTAGCCGAGCAGCGCGGTGGCGCTGCCGACCGTGAGCAGCACGTCGGGGGCCGGGCGGTACCAGCGAGGGGAGTCGTCCATGCGTCCGGAAGGTAGCAGTCAGAGCTGTCCGCACGCACGGCCGGCGACGTCGGGCCGCGCGCGGTCGCGCGCGGCCCGGAGTGGTCAGCACCAGCCGTTTATCGGCCCGTTGACGCCGGTGGACAGGTAGGCGTCGGACACCCAGCTGCCGTCGCTGAGCCGGTCCCACAACGCGGTGGTGCCGTACCGGCCGGTGTGCGAGGTGCCGTTGGCGGAGCAGGAGACGGTGACCGTGGCGCCGTCCGCGAGCGATCCGAGGACGCCGTACCCCGTTCCGGGACCGGAGCGCCGGGTCAGCGTGCCGCCGCCGTTGGCGTCGACGACTCCCTGGTTGAAGCCGAGCGCGCCGTAGTTGTAGACGGCGCCGCCCACGCCGGCGTAGGCGGATCCGTGCCGGGCGCCACCCTGGTACTCGCCGGCGCCGCTGACGAAGTCCCACTTGCCGATGCCGTGCCCGGCGATCGGGACGTAGACCGAGTTCTGCCGCAGCCCGAAGTGCACGTGCCGGCCGGTGGCGGAGCCGCCGCAGGTGACGTCGGTGCCGGTGTAACCGAGGTAGGCGCCCTGCCCGACGGCGGCGCCGTTTACGGAGATGCTGCTCCACAGGTGGTAGTAGTCGGTCGAGTAGCCCCGGTCGTGGATGACCCGGATCCACCCGGTGCACATCGTGTACGCCGTTCCGGCCCGCGCGGCTCGGACCACCTGGTCGCCGCCGGCGAGGTCGACGGAACTCCACGGCGCGCCGCCGCCCCAGCCGTGCGGCCCGCCGGTGAGCGTCCACGTCTGCCCGACCGCGAACGGCAGGGCCATGCCGGTCCGGAAGTCGCTCCCCGCGTACATGGGGGCGACGGGCGCGGTGAACACCGCCTTCTCGTCCTTGTTCACCAGCGGTGACGCGGCGGCCAGGTCACCGAACGACGCCTCGCCGTCGAAGGCGACGGTCCAGCCCTTGCCGTCGGCCCGCGCGAGGAAGACCGACCCGGTGGGGTGCGCGTCGGCGGACCGGTCCGCCAGCAGCACCGCGGTACCGAAGGCCCATCCGCCGCTCGCCCGGGTGACGGTGACCCGGGTCCGCTGCGGCCCGGCGGTCCGGGTCGCGGCGTCGGCCTGGCCGAGGAGTTTCGCGGTCACCGCTTCGGTGACGGGCGCGGGTGCCGGGCGGGGCGCGGCCGAGGCCGGGGCCGGTACCACGGCCCCGGCGCCGATCGCCGCCAGCGTGAAGGAGAGCACGAGCCGTCGCATGGGGCCTCCTATCGACAAGCATCACTGAATGGCGAGGCTATCGAAGGGCATGAAAATTGTCTACGAGTTCCGCCTGCTTCGGTGAAGGATCTGTGCGTCGAGGCGCACCTGGAAGCGGATCTTCAAACGGCGCGGGTTTATTCGCCGCCGGCCGGGTAGCTGAGCGGTATGCGAGTACCGACCCTGGTCAAGACCGCGGCGGCGGTCACCGCGACCGCCGCCGCGGGCGCCGCCGCCACCTCCACCGGCACCTCGTCGCGCTGGTACCGCCGCCTGCGCAAGCCTGCCTGGCAGCCGCCGTCGGCCGCGTTCCCAGTGGTCTGGACCCCGCTGTACGGGCTGATCGCGGTCGCCGGTGCGCGGGCGCTGGACCGCTCCGAAGGGTCCGAGCGTGCCGCCTTCGCCCGCGGCTACGCGCTCAACCTGGCGCTCAACGCCGGCTGGACCGCCCTGTTCTTCGGCGCCCGCAGGCCCGGCGCCGCGCTGGCCGAGATCGCCGCGCTCAACGCGTCAAACCTGGTGCTGCTGCGCCGCGCGGCGCGCACCGACCGTCCCGCCGGAGCGGCGCTCGCACCGTACGTCGCGTGGACCCTCTTCGCCACCGCCCTCAACGGCGCGATCGTCGGCCTCAACCGGGGACGGTGACCGGATCAGGCCGGGTCGACGTCAGCGGACGCCGGGCGGGTCGCGCGCCACGACGCCAGGAGTCGTAGCCGATCGGCGTCCGGACTGCCCGGCTCGGCGGTGAAGACGAGCACGACCGGGCCGGGATTGCCCGGCAGCGGATAGGTGTCCCAGTCCAGGACGATGTCGCCCAGTCCGGGCACCCGGAACGTCTTGGTGCCGCTGACCGAGGCGCGGACGTCGTGCCGTGCCCACAGCCGCCGGAACTCCGCGCTTCGGATGCTCAGCTCGCCGACGACAGCGGTGGCGCGGGGATGGGTCGGGTCGTCGGCGACGGCGGCGCGCATCATCCCGATGTAGTCCAGCGCCTGCCGCTCCCAGTCCGGGCAACTCCGTCCCCCGGTCAGCGCGTCGTCGAACAGCAGCAGGAGCATGTTGAGTCGGCCGGGCGGGAGGTCCGCCGGGTCACCGAGCAGCGCCTGCGCCATCGGGTTCCAGTCGAGCAGGTCCAGATGCCGGCCGAGGACGACAGCCGGGGTGTCCATCACCCGCAGCAGCCGCCGGGTGCCGTCCGGCACCCGCTCCGGACCGTGGTCGACGCGGGTCGGCATCGGCCGCCGGGCGGCCCGGGCCAGCGTGAACAGGTGCCGGCGTTCGGTGTCGTCGAGAGCGAGGGCGCCGGCGAGCGCGTCCAGGACGTCGTCCGAGGGGCGTACCTCCCGGCCCTGCTCCATCCGCTGGTAGTAGTCGGTGCTCAGCCCGGCCAGCAGGGCCAGCTCCTCCCGCCGCAGGCCGGTCACCTTGCGCCGCCCGCCCGGCTCCAGGCCGACGTCGCGCGGACGCAGTCGGCCACGTCGGGCGCGGAGGAAGGCGCCCAGCTCGCGTGCGTACGGATGCCTGCTGCTCATGCCGCCAGTCTGCCGCGACGCCGCCCGCCCAGGGTAGGTCCCGCGGACCTAGGCAACCGCGAACGACCGAGACCGCCCGGATCGCTCCTAGCGTCATCGCTGAACGCGACCGCCGGACCCGAGGAGTAGCAGATGACCGGATGGACCACCGACCGCATCCCCGACCAGCGCGGCCGGGTCGCCGTCGTGACCGGCGCGAACTCGGGCCTCGGCCTGGTCACCGCCACCGAACTGGCCCGCCGCGGCGCCCACGTCGTACTGGCCGTGCGGAACACCGCCGCCGGCCGGGAGGCCGCCCGCCGCATGGGCGGCGACACCGAGGTACGCGAGCTGGACCTGGCCCGCCTCGAATCGGTACGCGCGTTCGCCGCGAAGCTGACCGCCGACCACCCGACGATCGACCTCCTCGTCAACAACGCCGGTGTGGTGCTGCTCGGCCCGCGCCGCACCTCCGCCGACGGCTTCGAGCTGCAGTTCGCCACGAACATGCTGGGCCCCTATGCGCTGACCGGCCTGCTGCTGGACGCGCTCGCCGGGGCGCGGGCGCCGCGGGTGGTGAGCCTCAGCTCCCTCACCCACCGCAACGCACGGCTCGACTTCGACGACCTGATGTCCGAGCGCGACTACCGGGCCTCTGCCGCGTACGGCCGATCGAAGCTCGCCACCACTGTCTTCGGCGTCGAACTGAATCGCCGCCTGCGCGCGGCCGGGTCGCCTGTGGTCAGCGCGCTGGCGCATCCCGGTCTCACCCGCAGCAACCTCACGCCGCGCGCCTGGGAACACCGCGGCCGGCTCGGCCGGATGATCGGGCGGCTCGGATCGCTCGCCACCCAGCCGGTCGAGCGGGGCGTCCTGCCGCAGTTGCGGGCCGCGACCGACCCGGAGGTACGCGGCGGCCAGTTCTTCGGTCCGTCCCGGTTCTTCGAGACCTGGGGTCCGGTCACCGAGGCGCGGCTCAGCCGGCAGGCCGCCGACCCGGCCGTGGGCGAGCGCCTCTGGGCTGCGGCGGCGGAGCTGACCGGTGTTCGTTACCTGTGAACCGGCGGTGCGCAACGACGGGGGCGAGTGGGATTTTGCACTCCCAGTGCACTTGTCTGGAGTTTCGCGTCTGCCTAGCGTCAGGCCATGGCTGACTCGTGGACGTTCGCTGTGGCCCGTGCCGACCTCTCCCGCACCACGCTCGCCGACGGCGCGGTGCCCGCCCTCGCCGACGGGGAGGCGCTGCTGCGCGTGGACCGGGTCGGCCTGACCGCCAACAACGTGACGTACGCGGTGCTCGGCGAGGCGATGCGCTACTGGGAGTTCTTCCCGCCCGAGCCGCGTGGGCTGGACCGGCAGTGGGGGCTGCCGCCGCTGTGGGGCTTCGCCGAGGTGGTTGCATCCACAGTGTCGGGAGTCGAGCCGGGCCGGCGAGTCTACGGCTACCTGCCGCCCGCCGGTCACCTGGTGGTACGCCCCGACCGGGTGGACGAGTCCGGATTCCGCGACGCCAGCACGCACCGGGCCGGCCTGCCCTCGCCGTACAACGCCTACCGGTCCACCGACGGCGACCCCGCGTACCGGGCGGAGCAGGAGGACCTGCTCATCCTGTTCCGGCCGCTGTTCTTCACCTCGTTCATGCTCGCCGACCAGGTGATCGACGAGAACGCCTACGGTGCGCGGTCGCTCGTGCTGTCGTCCGCTTCGAGCAAGACGGCGTACGCCACAGCGTTCGAACTGCACGGCCGCGGCCCACGCCTGATCGGGCTCACCTCGCGGGGCAACCTCGCCTTCACCAGGTCGCTCGGCTGCTACGACGAGGTCCTCTCCTACGACGACATCGGCACGCTCGACGCCGTACCGACCGTCTACCTCGACCTGTCCGGCTCACCCACTACCCGCGCCGCCCTGCGCGCGCACCTCGGCGGCCTGCTGGTCCGGGACATCGCCGTCGGCCTCACCCAGCAGACACCCAACGCGGGTGCCGCCGGGGAGGTCTTCTTCGCGCCGGTGCGCATCCGCAAGCGGAGCCAGGACTGGGGTCGCGACGGCCTCGACGAGCGGTTCGCCGACGCCTGGCAGCGGTTCTCCCAGGTGGTGAGCGGATGGCTCGACGTGCGGGTCGGCACCGGTCCGGAGGCGCTGCGGGACGCGTGGCTCGACGTCCTCGCGGGCCGTACGCCACCCCGGGTCGGCCACGTCGTCCAGCTCTGAGCACGTCGCCGATTCCGGCCGTGGTGCGCCCGTCCGGCCGATGCGCGCTAGGCTGACGACGCGGGGTACCGATGACTGATCGCCACCGCTTGCTTCTCCCACGGTTTCCCAGCCGCGACGACTGAGTCGAGCGCTGCCGTGCAGATTCCCTTGGAGCACCTCGTGCCCGACAACACGTTCGCCCTGAACCCCTTCCGTGTGGAGGGGGTCGGTGCCACAGACGACGAGCGCGGTCCGATCGCGGACGTCAGCGTCGAATCCATGACCCGTCTGCGGAGCCCGTTCGCCGCGGCGCAGCCCGCTCGTGAGCCGGCCGGCGCGCCCGACGGACGCTAGGCCGTCAGCAGGGCGTGACGGCCCCGGCCGCGGCGCACCGATCTCCCCGAGGGTGCCGCCGGGCGCGGTCGAGTGGTCAGCGATTGACGTAGGCGGCCAGGCCGCCGAGTTCCTCGTTGGCGATGAAGACCGAACGCACGTTGATGATTGCCTCCTCGACGTGGAGCGGGCAGCCCCATGCCGAGTCGCCCCACGAGTCAGCGATCTTGATCTCGGCGGGTGCTGTGCAGCCGTCGCCGCCGCCGAGCTGACACCGCTCGGGGCGCGGAGTGGCGGCCTGCGCGGCTGCGGCGGCGCGCAGCCGGGCGGTGAGTTCCGCAGCCGCGGCGGCGCGCTGCTCCGCCTCGGCCCGTAGTTCCCGCTCCGCCCGCACCACCCGGGCCAGCTCGTCGTGGGCGGCCCGGGCGCGGGCGTCCGCGTCGGCCTTCGCCTGTTCGATGTGGTGGCGTTCGATGGCCAGGGCGGCGGTGCCGGTGAAGACCCGGGCGAGCGCCAGGTCGGCGTCGCGCGGGACACGCGGGGTGCGGTGGTACATGGCGAACGTGCCGAGCAGGCTGCCATCGCGGGCGAGGATCGGCGTGGACCAGCAGGCGGCCAGCCCGGCCCGCTCGGCCAGGTCGCGGAAGTCGGCCCAGAACGGGTCGGTGGCGATGTCGGTGACGATGACCGGTTCCCGCCGATGCGCGGCGGTGCCGCACGAGCCGACACCTTCGCCGGTGGCGATCCCGTCGATGGCCTGGTTGTAGAAGTCGGGCAGGCTGGGCGCGGCGCCGTGGCGCAGGTGCCGGCCGTCGGCGTCGGCGAGCAGGACGGAGGCGAGCACCTCCTGGGGCGCGAGGTTCTCGATGCAGCGGGCCATCCCGTCGAGCACCTCGGCCAGCGGCGCCTGCCGGGCGATCTGCTCCAGCATCGCGCGGTGCTCGGCCATCAGCCGTTGCGCGTGCTTGACCTGCGTGGTCTCCACCCCGATCACGCGGATCCCGGTCACCGTGCCGTCGGCGTCGCGGCGCGCCTCGTAGGTGAAGTCGAAGAACGCCTCCCGCGCCTGCGACCCGGTGCCGAGCATGATCCGGGCGTCGTGGCCGGTGTACGACTCGCCCGTGCGGTAGACCTCGTCCAGCAGGGCGATGAAGCCCTGGCCGTCCAGTTCCGGCATCAACTCGGCGAGGGCGACCCCGGTACGGGCGCGTTCCTCGCCGATGGCGGCGAAGAACGCCGGGTTCGCCGCCTCCACCACGTGCGTCGGCCCGGCAAGCGCCGCGAACACGGCGATGGACTGCCCGAACAGCGCCCGTAGATCCTCGTCGGCGGGCTGCCCGGCGACCGACGAGCTCGCCTGCTGGCCCGGTAGCGCCGTCATGCCTGGTCTTCCTCCCACGCCTGCCTCGTCGATCGCTGCCACATTACGGGCCAGTGGCAGGCGTTCACATCTTGGCATCGACGCTCGCCTCCGTTACCGTCGTGGGAACGCTCCCACAAACTTAGATACGTCTATGTGATCAGGAGGAAACACGACGTGGCTATCCTCTCGTCCCGCCGCAGATCAGCGGCCATCAGCGTGGCCGCCGTCGCGGGCCTCGCCGCGGCCGGCGTCGGTTTCGCCGTCGGTGGCGCATCCGCCGGAACGGTGTCCGGATCGCTCTACCGTGACCCGAGCTCGGCAGTGGTCCGCTGGGTCGCGGCAAACCCCGGCGACTCCCGCGCCGCCGTCATCCGCGACAAGATCGCCAGTCAGCCGCAGGCGCGCTGGTACGCCAACTTCAACCCGTCGACCATCCAGTCGGAGGTCTCCAGCTTCATCGGCGCCGCCAACGCGGCACAGCAGATTCCCGTGCTGTCGGTGTACGAGATCCCCAACCGGGACTGCGGTGGGGCCAGCGCCGGTGGCGCGCCGGACCTCAACCAGTACCAGACCTGGGTGTCCAACTTCGCCAGAGGGCTCGGCAACCAGACGGTTCTGATCATCCTGGAGACCGACTCGCTCGCGCTCCAGACCTGCCTGAGCCCCAGCGAACTCAGCGCGCGCAACCAGGCGCTGACCACGGCGACCCAGACCATCAAGTCGGGCAACCCCAACGCCAAGGTCTACCTCGACGGCGGGCACTCGACCTGGAACAGCGCCAACGACACTGCGAACCGGCTGCGGGCGGCCGGCGTGCAGTACGCCGACGGCTTCTTCACCAACGTGTCGAACTTCAACCCCACGTCCAGCGAGGCGAACTTCGGCCGGGCCGTCATCTCCGCGCTCAACGGCATGGGCATCTCCGGCAAGCGGCAGGTCATCGACACCAGCCGCAACGGCGGTGCCGCCGGTGACTGGTGCGCCGACGACAACACCGACCGGCGCATCGGGCAGTACCCGACGACGAACACCGGCGACGCCAACATCGACGCGTACCTATGGGTGAAGCCGCCGGGCGAAGCGGACGGCTGCCGCTACACGGCCGGTTCGTTCCAGCCGGACCTGGCCTTCAGCCTGGCCAACGGCGCGCCCAATCCGCCGCCCACCACCGCGCCGCCGACGACCAATCCGCCGACCACCGCTCCGCCGACGACCGCTCCGCCGACCACGGCGCCGCCGACCACGCCGCCGCCGGCCGGTAACGGCTGCTCCGCGTCGGTCGCTGTCAACCAGTGGAACGGCGGCTTCACCGCGAGCGTGAACGTCACCGCCGGCTCGGCGAGCATCAACGGCTGGACCGTGACCGTCGCGCTGCCTGGCGGCGCCGCGATCACCGGCACCTGGAACGCCCAGGCCAGCGGCACCAGCGGCACCGTCCGGTTCACGAACGTGGGCTACAACGGGCAGGTCGGCGCCGGCCAGACGACCAACTTCGGTTTCCAGGGCACCGGCACCGGCCAGGGCGCTACCGCCACCTGCGCCGCCTGACCGGACCCGACGCCAGGGCCCGGCGCGGAGGATCGCTCTCCGCGCCGGGCCCCCGTCGTCAGCCCTGGTCCGCCGAGCCGATCCACAGGGGAATCGAGTCGTGGGCACGGACGTCGTGGGCCGGCACCACCTGCATCAGGCCGGCCAGCGCGACGATGCGCCGAAGGCCCTCCCGGACCCGCGTCGCGTCCACGTCCGCGAGTATCCGCAGCAGCGCCGGGCGCTCCGCCCGGAGCGTCACGCCCTCCATCTGCCAGGTCAGGTCGCCGATGAAGGCGTACCGGCGCCCGTCGGGCAGGCTGACGAAGACCACGACCGAGCCGTCCGTGTGGCCGCCCGCCTCCACGATCACCACCGAGCCGTCGCCGTGGACGTCGTGGCTGGCGGGGAAGCCGAGGTACGGCGGGCCGTCGAACGTGTAGTGGTGGATCCGGCGGTGGCTCGCGACCTCCCGGAACACGGCGGCATCGGCGGCCCGGTCGACGTACCGGCCTTCCGCGGGGTTCAGCCAGATCGGCACGTCGAGGTCGGCCAGGCCGCTGACGTGGTCCCAGTGGGCGTGCGTGATGACGACACCCCGCAGCCGTGCCATGTCGTAGTCCCGCGCCCGCAACTGGTCCCGGACGGTCGCGCCGACTTCGTGCGGGGTGCGCCGGTAGGACGGCATGGCCGCGATATGCGCCTCGACGTCCGCGCCGAACCCGGCGTCGATCAGCAGGTCACCGCGCGGGTGCCGGACGAGCACGGCGGTGGCGGCGAACCGTCGCCGGTCGCCGAACGCGCCGCCGCGGTAGGCCAGGAATGCCCGATTCTCGTACGTCCCGGTGGGGAACTGGTAGATCGCCATCCCGGGTGGCGGTGCGGCGTCGGGCAGCGGACCCGTCCACGGTTCCGGCGCCGGAAAGGGCGCGGGCCGGAACGACCGGACGGCGACCAGCGCGGCGGCGACACCGGCGAGCGCGACGGCGCTCCACACGTAGATCATCTGTCGTGCCTCTTCGCGTTTCTCACCGGTCGATTCGACAGCCGGTGGCGCGTCGGCGTCCAACACCTGATCGGGGGCGGCAATACCTTGAGGGTATGGTTCCCCGGTGGTGGACATGCGCTCTCTGGGCTACTTCGTCGCGGTGGCCGAGGAGCTCAACGTGGGCCGCGCGGCGGCCCGCCTGCACATCTCGCAGCCGCCCCTGAGCCGGGCGATCCAGCGCCTGGAGGTCGAACTCGGCGTCGAGTTGTTCAACCGCTCGGTCCGGGGCATGACGCTGACGCCCGCCGGTCAGGTGCTGCTCCCGGAGGCGCGCGAGCTGCTCGCCCGCATGGATTCCCTGCCGTCGCTCGTCGCCCCGGCGGCCGAGCCGCGCAGCATCACCATCGGGACGCTCGCGGACAGCGTGGACCGGGCGGGCAGCACCCTGATCGACGCCTTCCGCTCCCGGTACCCGGGCGTCGAGATCCGCGTCGTCGAGGGCGACCTCACCGACCCCACGGTGGGCGTGGACCGCGGTCTGGTCGACGTCGCGCTCACCCGGGGGCCGTTCACCGCCGGCACGGTCGCCGTCGCCGAACTCCGCCGGGATCCGGTGGGGGTCGTCCTGCGGACGACCGACCCGCTCGCGTCCCGGGACCGGGTGCGGCTCGACGAACTGCGGGACCGCCGCTGGTTCCGCGTCCCGGACACCGTCGACCCCGTGTGGCGGGACTACTGGACCGGTGGTCGCGAACCCGTGGACGGCACCGACACCGTGGTGCGGACCGTCCGCGAGTGCATCCAGGCGGTCCTGTGGTCGGACTCGATCGGGCTGGCCCCGCTGGCCATCACCCCCGTACCCGGCATCGTCGTCGTCCCGGTGGACGGCGTGGCGCCGAGCCCGCTCGTCGTGGCGTGGCGGCGGCGCGACCGCAGGTCCCTCGTGCACGGCTTCGTCGACCTCGCCACCGCCCGGTGAGAACCTCACCGGGCGGTGGCGGCCGGAGTCACGCGCCGGCGAACCGCCGCGCCCTCCTCAGGTTGAGCGCCAGCTCCTCGCGGTTCTGGTGCGCATGGCGGAGCCACGCCGGCTGGCCCGGGCCGGTACGCCAGGACTCGCTGAGCGGACTGTTGTCCACAGTGTCGAAGCCGAATCGGTCGTAGAGCCGCGTCACCAGCTCGACCGCCTCCGGGTGGTCGCTGGAGACGGACAGCGCCAGCCGGTCCGGCGCGCCGGCGGGCCGGGCCGAGGTGAGCAGCCGGGGCGCCTGGATGTGGGTGAACGCCTTCGCGACCTTCGACGTGGGGAGCTGTTCCTGGCGCAGCTCGTGGACCGTCTTCTCGCCGGAGTCGAGGACCGGGATGTTCCCGTCCCGCCAGACCATGTAGTTGTTCGTGTCCAGCACGACCTTGCCGGCCAGCTCCTCGACCGGCATGTCGTTCACGACCTTGAGCGGCACGGCGACGATCGCGAAGTCGCCCGCTGCCGCCGCCTCCGCGGCGTACGCCGCCCGCGCCGACGGCCCGAGTTCGGCCACCAGGTCCGTCAGCGTGTGCGGCCCCCGGGAGTTGGCGATCACGACCGTGTACCCGGCCGCTACCGCCGCGCGGGCGAGCTGGCCGCCGACCTCACCCGCGCCGATGATGCCGATGGTGGTCATCGTCGGTGTCCCTCAGCGGGCGGCGGTGAGCTGCCGGAGCATCTCGGCCGAGTCGTGCAAAGCGGTCATCTGCACGAACCGACCGTCGCTGACCTTGTAGATGGCGTACTCGACGATCTCGAACGAGGCGCCGGAGGGCGGTACGCCCAGCCACTCCTTCACCGGTGTGCCGTGGTTGATCGCGCGGACGGCGATCCGGTCGCGGTCGAACAGCAGTTCCTCGACCGTCCAGCGGAGATCCGGAACGGCGTCCACGTCGTGCTTCTGCACCGCGATGACGTCGTCCCGGGTGCCCGGCTCGCCGTTCAGCATCACCGTGTCGTTGATGAACTCGTCCATGCCGTCGAACTCGTGGGCGTTCAGTGCGGCGACGTAGCGCAGGTACCAGTCGCGGAGATCGTGCTGAGTCATGTCACTCTTCCTCTGCTGTGCGGATGATGTGCGGATCGCGGTCGGGGCGGACGGCTACCAGCTCAGGAGCCCGGAGTCGTCCTGGAGGGTTCCGGTCGGGCCGTCGGGGGGAAGCGTCGCCAGGCGTACGACGGTCCTGGCGCTCTCCGCCGGGGTCCTGCCGCCGCCGATCGCGGCGGTCAGGTCGGTGGCGGTGTAGCCCGGCTCGACCGAGTTGAACCTGATCCCCGGCTGGGACTTGGCGTACTGGAGGGTGATCATCGTGGCGGCGGACTTCGACGCCGAGTAGAGCGGTGACGTCAGGTCGTACTCCGGCCGGTCGGGGTTGGTGACCGCCCAGAAGGAGCCGGCGCTGCTCGACACCGTGACCACTGTCGGATTGGACGACCGGCGCAGCAGCGGCAGCGCCGCCTCCGTGACGCGGACGATCCCGACCACGTTGGTGTCGAAGACGCGCAGGGCGGTCGGCCCGTCGACGACGCCGTTCTCGGCGATGCCCGCGTTGTTTACGAGGACGTCCATCCGCCCCTCGTCGGCGTCGATGGTCGCCAGCGCCTTTGTCACCGAGTCGTCGTCGGTCACGTCGAGCGGCACGAACCGTGCCCCCAGAGCCGAGGCGGCCTCCTCGCCCCGCCCGGTGTCGCGCGCTCCGACGTAGACGACGTGCCCCAGGTTGAGAAGCTGTCTGGCGGTCGCGAAACCGATGCCCTTGTTCGCGCCGGTGATCAACGTGACGGTCATGCTGTTCCCTCGTGTTCCCAGTTTTGTACTGATCGGTTCGGGGATCACCATAACAGGTTTCTGTACCGATCGGTTCGTGGGCTGGGTCACGTTCTGTACCGAGCGGTATAGTCGGGGTATGAGCGCTGAGACTCCGACCCCGGGACGGCCGCGGGCCTTCGACGAGCAGACGGTCCTCGACCGGGCCGCCGAGGTCTTCTGGCAGCAGGGGTACGAGGGTGCGTCGCTCAGCTCACTCACCAGGGCGATGGGCATCAACCGGCCCAGCCTCTACGCCGCGTTCGGCAGCAAGGAGGAGCTGTTCAGGCGGGCCTTCGACCGCTACCACGAGACCAACCTCGCGAACGCGCGCGCCGCCCTCGAACAACCCACCGCGTACGCCGCGATCGAAGCCTTCCTGCGCGCCAGTGCCGACAACCTGACCGCCGGCGGCCACCCCGCCGGCTGCCTCTCCATCCAGGGCGGCCTGGCCTGCTCCCCGGAGAACGCCCGCATCTCCGAGATCCTCGCCGCCGGCCGGGCGGCCACCGAGGCCGCGCTCGAAGAACGGCTGTCCCGTGCGGCGAAGGAGGGCGATCTCCCGGACGGCCTGGACAGCCGGGCGCTCGCCCGGTTCGTGATGGCGCTCAGCGAGGGGCACGCCGTCCACGCCGCTGCCGGCGCGAGCCGCGAGGACCTTCAGGCCTCCGTCGACGTCGCCATGCGGGCCGTCGCCGCACTCCATCCCGGTCCCGCGCCGGCGGGGTCCGCGTAGTCGAGGGCGGCCTCAGTACTGGGTGGACTCAGAAGCGGCGGCGGACCCATCTGCCGATCATTCCTAGCGTGAACAGCAGCATGAACAGGAATATCCCCGCGCGCCAGTTGTCGCCGCTGGTGTTCCGCCCGGTGTAGGCCGACATCCCGTACAAGAAAAAGATCACGTTGGCCGGCAGGACGACCAGGAGCGCCTTGGTGTCGAGGTGCGGTCCGCGTTTCTGCGCAAGGTTGTTGTTGATGTTGATGTTTCCGGTCTGGGTGGCGTAGACGTTGCCCGAGTTCGTGTTGATGTTCTGGCCCGACCCGGGTGGGGTCCCCTTCTGACCGGAACTCATCGCGGCTTCACCATCAGCTCCGGTGCGGCGCCCGGTCGTGCCACCAGTTCGGCGATACGCGGATCGGCGGAGCCGCTCACGCCCAGCATGGCGACCGCCTGCTTGAACGCCTGCGGAATGGTCCGGCCGAAGCCCAGAGCGGAGTAGAAGGAAGCGGCGAATGCGATGGCATCGTCGTCGGGGATGGCCGCGTTCATGCCGACGACGTAGTCGACGTATCGACTGAGGGCCTGCACCGCGTTGGCGGAGTGGCAGGCGTTGACGACAACGACCCGAAGGTTGTCGCCAGTGGCGTGGAAGAGCTCCGCGAGAGAGGCGAGACTGACGGATCGGGCGATGCCGTCATCTGCGGAAAGCAGGATTTCCCCGGTGCGATCGCCGTGGCCGCTGAAGTGGACGATGTGCGGGCTGTGCTGGTTGAGGTACTGAAGGAGATCCATCGGACGGACCGCCCAGCAGGTGATGAGTTCGAACGCCTCCCGGTCCCGGGAGAGGCGTAGTCGCTCCGTGATCTGCCGCGCCTCCTCGTCGATGGCCAGCCGCGCGGTGGCCAAGGGATTGGCGGCGAGCATGAGGACGCGGATCCGGTCGTCAGGAGCCGCCGTCTCGTGAACGTTGACGTCGCCGGTCTGTGTGGCATAGACGGGACCACCGTTTGTGCTGATCTGTTGGTGCCAGCCGGTGCCGGCAACCGACTTCTTCGCGTCCCTCATGCGCTGCCACTCCATCATGATCTTGTCGACGTCGGATGACGGCGACATGCCCTCGACGGCTGTCGACAGCCCGTCCACCCCGGCTGTCCCGACGGCAACTACTGACGGACAGCCGTCCGTCAGTAGTTGCCGTGCGATGCCTGTCAGGTCCGGCGCCGCCTGCCGGCTCTCGATTGGAGCTGTGCGTCGAATACCAGAGCTTCTCGGGTTCGTACGACTGCTCACTCTTGTTCGTCAACTGCGGCACCCCGACGTGGTGGATCCCCGCAAGCTGGCCGAGTTCGTCGACGCCGGCGGCTGTCTCTACGTGTCCGACCTCGCCGGTGACCTGTTGGCGCTCGCGTTCCCGGAGCTCTTCGTCTTCGACGGACGCGGCGGCCGGACTGGCGAGATGGATGCCCTCGTCGTCGATCGGGGACTGCGTGAGATGTCCGGTCGCATGATCAGGATCAGGTTCGACATGGGCAGCTGGAAGGTCTTGCGCCACTGCCAGGGCCACGCCGTCATCCGGTCGGCCGCCCCGGGCGAGTACGCCGATCTCCCGATCATGGTTTCGGTTCGCTGTGGCCGCGGGACGGTCTTCTACACCTGTTTCACAACCGGTCCCAGCAGTTCACGTACCCGGACTTCGGCGAGAAGCGCGGCCGCTACTTCCTGGCCCGGGATGGCGCCGTGGTCCCGGAGGTCCTGAGCGCGATCGCCACCTCGGTCATCGGCTCAGCGCTGAGTACCGGCAGTGGCAAGCCTCAGTACCTGCCGCCGCGAAGGACGCCGTCGGCGGCATGAAGGGCAGCCTCATCCGCTGAGGGGCGGGCTGTCCGTCAGGGAGGAGCAGGCGGGATTCCGCCGTCCCCCAAGACCATCGGAGGAGAAGCCATGTCCGAGCGGGCCACCGAGGGGCAGGTAGTCATGCCCTTCTACATCGTCTGTGACGTCTCCGGATCCATGTGCGGCGACATGGCCGATCTGAACGCAGGCCTCGCCGGTCTGCGCCAGGAGATCATGAAGGACCCCGTCGCCGACGACCTGGCGATGCTCAGTGTCATCGCGTTCGACGACACCGCTCGCACCGTGATGCCACTCAACTTCCCGAGCGCGATGGAACTGCAGACCCTGAGCTGTGGTGGCCTGACCAACTACACCGCTGCCTTTCAGGAGTTCCACCGGGCCTTCGAGGCCGATCGGGTCCGGCTGAAGAACGAAGGCAAGAGGGTCTTCCGTCCGTGCATCTTCTTCCTCACCGACGGCGAGCCGACGAGCAGGGACCACCTGCAGGTCTTTCAGCAGCTGCTCGGGTACGACCCGGTCACGAAGCAGGGGAACCCCCGCTACCCGTACGTCACACCGTTCGGATTCCGTAGTGCGACGGAGGAGTCGATGAAGGCCCTCGCCTACCCCAACTTCGGTGAGAAGAAGGGACGCTACTTTCTGGCGAAGCAGGGCGCATCGGTCCCGAGCCTGCTCAAGGCCATCTCCGGAATGATCGGCACCTCGGTGCTCTCCTCCAGCCTGAGCGGCACTGTCGGGACGTTCCAGTACACCCCGCCGGCCACCGACGCGTCGCCGGAACTGGAGGGCAGCTTTGTCGACTGACGTGTGGCGGCGCACCGAGACACCCGGGGCGGGTGCGTACGTGATCGGCGATCCGGGCCGTGCCGCCACGCAGTTGGAACCCGGCCCGCCCACGCGCTTCCCGGACTCGGCCGATCATGAGCTGAGCGACTTTCGAGTGCCAGGCGCACAGGTCCGTGCCGCCAGCGTACGAGGAATCCTGCATCGCTATCGCAATCAGCCGCGGCAGGACCGCTTCTCCGTGGTCTTCGACCCGTCCACGATGACGCTTGTCGTCACCGTCTGCGACGGCGTCGGGCAGTTCCCCCTGTCGCAGGAGGCGGCCGGGTTCGCGGCGGCCGACGTACCTCGCGCCTACCTCCGTCACGGTGACTGGCAGATCGCCGTGAACGAGGTCAACGAGCGTCTCAAGGACTTCGTCGCGGCGGCCGGGAGCCGTCCGCACCTCGATCACGTCCCTGATGGCGTCCGGATGGCGACAACCCTCGTGGCCGCAGCGGTATGTCTCGATCCGGCCGAACGGCACGTCTCCGTCGCCTGGACCGACGACTCGTCGGCCTGGGTACTGGCCGACGGCCGGTGGCGGAATCTGACGCACGATCCGGACGCCTACGACGACGACAACGGCTTGCACTCCGGCCGGGTCAGGGCACTGCCGCATGCGGATCCTCGGCTCAGGACGGCCGAGCACCTCCTCGGCGACGGACCGATCTTCCTCATGACCGATGGCGTCGGCGTCCCGCTCGAGGGCTCCGTGCAGGTGCGTGAGACCCTCGCCGGCTGGTGGGCCACCGCCCCCGACGTCTTCACCTTCGCTCAGCAGGTCGGCTTCGCGCGGAAAGGGCACATGGACGACCGCACCGTCGTCGGTGTCTGGTTCGAGGCGAGCCGGCCGTGATCCGCATCGACAGACGCCGGCTGGGCACACTCAAGCCGCTCGGCCAGGGCGGGATGGCACAGGTGCATCTCGTCGGTGACCACATTCCTGAGGTGCCGGGCAGGCTCGCGTTCAAGGAGCTGTTGCCGTCCGTCGACGCGAAGAACCGTGGACCGATGCTCAGCACGATGCGGCAGGCTGTCGCGCTGCGTGACGCGATGAGCCCGGCGGAGCAGGCCGAACTCGACCTCCTCACCGTGTGGCCGCTGGCCATGGTCCATGAGAAGGGCACCGACGTGGGCATGCTCATGCGGTGCATCCCCGACGACTTCTTCATCGACGCCAATGGCGGACGCCGGGTCTTCGAGTTCCAGTTGCTCGGCGCCGACTCGGAACAGGCCAAGGAGAACGGTTTCGACAAGAGCCGCGCACCGGCCGACAAGGAACTCGTCCGCCTGGCCCTGATGGCCCGCCTCGCGTACGCGATCGAAGTGATCCACCGGCCACGAGGCGGCCGGCGTCTCGTCTACGGCGACATGAATTTGCGCAACGCCGCCGTGGCCACCGATCCGCCACGAATCCTGCTGATGGACTGCGACGGGGTGGCCGATGTCGCCGACGCCACCCGGATCCAGCCGAACACCCCGTTCTTCGTGCCGCCGGAGGTGCGGCACAAGAAGCAGAAGCTGCAGGACCAGCTCACCGACGTCTACAAACTCGCACTGTGCGTGATCCGGGGCCTCGCCACCGGCCGCGGATCCACCCAGCTGCACGATCCGGCCAGCCCGCTCGTCCCCCCGGGCCTGCTCGACCAGGTAGGAATCGACCTGCTCAACCGTGCGCTCAGTGACGACCGTGCCCAGCGGCCGACCGCCCAGGAGATCAAGGAATATCTCGTCGGCCGGGTGCTCGATCTTGCTGACCCACCGACACTGCTGTCCGCGGAACTCAGTACCGACGTGACGCTGCGTGGCTCCGAGGTCTTCGTCCGCTGGCAGCACAGGGGCGCCAGATCGGTCCGCATATTCAGCGATGTCAACAACTTCGCCGTCGGGGATATCGACCCCGACGGCTACCCGAACGGCTATCCCGTCAAGCCACCCACTGCGTGCGAGATCCGGGTAGCAGTCGTCAACGACCACGGCGAGGACGAAGGACCGGCGGGCCGGCTGCACTACTACGAGATGCCGCCGGTGCAGGTCTCGGTCAACCCGCCCGCGGTCGTGCTGCCGGACCTGCCGGTGATGCGGCTGCCTCGTACACACGCAGAGCTTCCGCCGTACCCACTGCCCGCGGCGGACGTCGTTCCGCTGCCACCGTTGCACTGGCCGCAGGTGCCGCCGGTTGACCTCGCGCCGGCAGTGCCTGAGGCGCACACGTCGAAGCAGCTACGGGACGTGATCGGGAGCGCCTACCGCGCCGCCGACGTCGGGGTCGACGCCGCGATCCGCGAAATGCTGCGGCGTACAGCACAGAAGCTTCGTGCGGATTCCAAGCAGAAGGCCTCCGCCAACGGTTTCCCTCCCCCGTGAAGACTTTGAAGGACTGATGCATATGCAGAGATCCAGCACATTTCTGGCTCGTCTCGGCGGTGCCGACCCGGGTGTGCTCGCGCGCGCAAAGCAGATCAGCCGAGGCGGTGTGGCCAAGGACCAGGCCCGCTTCGTGGCGCTGGGGCTCGTGCTGCTCGCCACTGCCGGCTTGGCCGTGGTGTCGATGGCCTTCGCGATGACCGACGGGCTGCGCGTCGGTGTGGCCGGCGCGGTGCTCATCGGCATCTTCTGGGGCGTGATCATCCTGGTCGTCGACCGTGCGCTGATCCTCAGTCTGAAGCCGACCGGCAGCAGGTGGTTGCTTTTCTGGATGGTCCTGCCGCGGATTCTCATGGCGGCTCTGCTCGGCCTGGTCATCTCGACTCCGCTGACGCTGCGCATCTTCGCCGACGAGATCGAACAGCAGATGACGCTCGACAACATCAGGAAGGCGGAGGGTGCGTCGATCGTACTGGCCGAGGGAAACCGGCAGAAGGAGCTGGCGGATCTCAAAGAGGAGATCACGAAGTACGAGCGATACCTCGCCGGCGAGGTCGCGGTCAGCTCACCCGTCCTGGCCGCAGCCGAGGCGGAGCACAAGCAGGCCACGACCGACTACCAGGCAAAACAGGCGACCGCAGAGAAGGCGTGGGCTGCCTGGCGGTGCGAACTCGACGGTGAGCTCTGCGAAGCCGGCAGCGGCAAGCGGGGCGATGGCCCGCGTGCCCGGGCGCTTCGGCGGGAGTACGACCGGAAGGAGAAGGACGCGACAGCGGCCCGGGAGCTCGTCCAGACGAAGCTCGCAGCCCTGGAGAAGGCCCGGTCGGACTTGCGCCGAGACAGCGGCCGGACGGTCTCCGAGGCGCAGGACGAGGCAAAACGAGTGCTCCCGGGCCTGCGTCAGCAGCGCGACATCCTCCAGGCGGCGATCCAGAGCGACTTGGACACGAGCAACAAGGAGGCCGCCGACAACACGGGGTTGCTGGCACGCCTGGTCGCGTTGGCTCACCTGGGGGATGAGAACGGCTGGGCGAAGCTGGCTCATCTACTGGTCGCCGCACTGTTCTTCATGATCGAGCTACTGCCTGTCGCGATCAAGTCGCTGTCCATCCTCGGTCCACCCAGTGCCTATGACCAGATCGACGAACTCGACACCAAGGAGGTCGTCAAGGCAGCAGGACGACAGGAGTACATCGACAAGGATCTGGAGAAGCGCAAGAAGCGGATTGCTGAGGCGGTTCATGACGAAGTCGAAGCGGTGATGCTCGAACTCGCCACTGACCAGGTCGAAGCGTGGAAGCAGAAGGTGAGGCAGATGGCTGTCCAGCCGCCCCAGAGCACCGGCAAGGGCAGTGGCCTCTGGCCCGGCAACGGCCAGCCTGCAAAGGCCACCGGATCGGTCGCGCCATCGGCCCGCGCCACCGTCACGGGTCGACGTTCGGCGGCAGCGAGGGTCGCTGCCGCGCTGAACCTGCCCCCGTCGGCCAAGCGCCCGTCATGAGCTCCGTCGGCATGAACCCGTACTGGCCCGCCGAGGAGGACTGGGCCGGTTTCCTGGTGGTGATCGTTCCCGTCGGTCCGCTGCCGCTGCCTGCCGAGGAGCTGTGTCGGCAGGTGCAGGCGCAGATCGGTACCGACCCGGTGCTCTACGATCTGGTCACGGTGCGGCTCGCTCCCCGTTTCAAGCTCACGCCGGAGTGGGACCGCGCGTTCGTGAGCACTGTGGTCGAGGCAGCGATGCCGGCCGGCCACTTCTTCGCGCCGCGGGGCGTCATCGGGTTGGTGGTGGTGTCCGACGACCGGGAGAAGCTCCGCAACGTCTTCGACAGCCTGCGCGACCTGCCACCCAGCAGACGTCTGTGGGCGCGGATCTTCGGCACCGGCGTACGGGACTCCCGGAACGGCAGCTCGCCGACCGCCGCCGGAAGAGTCGCGAGCACTGTCAACACACTCATCGAGATGTACGACGAGCAGCCGCAGATCGCCCTGAGCGAGTCAGCGTTCCTCGATCGGGTCGGCGCTCTGATCGAAGAGGGTTACCTGAGCCCTTCGGCGCTCGGTCCCGAGCCGTCCCCGGCCTCGGCTGCGGGTCCGGCGTCGACTCGAGAGCGACCGGGGCAGGTCGTCGAGTCGCCGCGCGCCACCGCGTCGGCACCCGTGGTCGAACGGCGGCCGCGTGTCGTACCGGCTCCCGATCCGGTGCCGGTGGACGTGCGGACCCCGGCCGCCCGGAATGCGGGGGCGGCGAAGAAGCCCATGCTGGAAGCGGTGATGTACGACGGCTCCGAGATCGTGGCCGTGGACCAGCGCACACCGATCCAACGCCTGACCGGTCGGCAGCAGACGGATGCCGACTGCATGGACGAGCTGCATCGAGGCGGAACGGCGGTCGGGCTCGTCCATCTCGTCTTCGTTCCGGACGACGGTGTCGTGCCCAGGCGGGTGACGAAGCGGCGCAATGAGGTTGCTCTGGAGCTCGATCAGCTGTTGGATTCCGTCGAGTTCGACGCGGCGAGCGGCCAGCCGGTGCGCATAGCGGTCGAAGTTCTCTCGGCGACCAACCCGTTGCAGAAGCACGGCGTGCTTCGTGTCGCGGGCACCATCACCGAGGTCGCGCTGCCGAAGGTGAAGATCGAATACTTCTCGATGACCGATGTCGTCGAGCCGCTGCTCGACGCGGCGGGCCGTACCTCGCGTGCACTGCACGCCCGGGGGGTGCAGGTCGTGAGCCAGCACTTCGTCTTCCTGGCCGCGATGAGGTTTCCGGCCGACGAGGCGACCGAGGACGACTGGGTCAGACTGCTGGAGAACGGTCGAGTCACCTGGGTCGACTTCAGCCCGTCTGGCGGACGTCATGCGCTGCATCCGATGCCGCCGTCGCCGTTCGGCCTGCATGTGCTGACCGACAAGGAGGACGTACTGGCAGTGATCAAGGAGCAGTCCGGAGTCATCTACCGGTACGCGCAGCGGATGCCCACCCACACGGCGGCGTACGACACGCCCGGGCACGACGGGCACGAGCCGATCTCTTCGACGGTCGATGGCCGGCGCTGGTGGCCGTTCGGCAGAAAGCCGGGTGCATGAGGGCCCCTTCGTCCGCCTGCGCCGCATCCGACCTGCCCGAACGGCACCAACCGCGTCATCAAGACGATCGGCCGCGTCCTCTCTCAACCTCGAAGAGCCGGAATGGTACGAGGGGTTCCCGTTGCGGTGAGGGCCGCTGCAGCCAGCATGCAGCAAGCGCCGATCGAAACCAGCGCGAGCTGGTAGCCACCCGTTGACGAGTTGATGAAGCTCGCGGCCAGCGGGGCGCCCGCCTTCGCCAGCGTCATCGGAATGGCGACCATTCCGGCGAGAGTCCCATAGTCCTGCGAGCCATAGCGCTCGGACAGGAGGATCGGTTTAGCGATGGTACCGACGCCGGCACCGATGCCGAATCCGATCACCGCACCGATTGCTCCGAACGGACTCGTGGCGATGACGGGCAGCAAGAACGCGGCCAAGGCCTGCAGACAGAACACGGCTGCGGTCAACATGGCCGTCGCGCACCAACGTCGTAGCCCGGTCGTCACGAGACGCCCAGCGACCGAGAATACGCCTAACAGCCCCGCAATCCCGGCCGAGAACGCCGGGCTGTGTCCCCACTGGCCCAGCGCCGAGACGATGTGCACATTGAAGGCGTTGACGGCGCCCGTCTCTAGTGTGAGGCCCACCGCGATCAGCCAGAATGCCCTGTCGCGTAACGCCACGGACCGGCCCGGCGCAGGGGCCGCCTGCGGTCCGGCGGTGCCGATTCGGCGGTGCGGTCGGCGTACCAGGGTGTGCAGCGGAATGGTACTGGCATAGAGGAGGCCGAGAACCACCAGGCTCGTACGCCATCCGTGGCGTTCGACAAGCCAGCCGGACAGCGGCAGGAAGATTGTGCTGGCGGAGCCCGCCGCCACGGTGACGGTCAGGAGTGCACGGGGCCGAGTGCGTGTGCCATACCACGACACCACGACTGGGATGGCCGCGTCGTAGAGGGTCGCGGCGCCGACGATGCCGATCCCGCACTGCACGACGTACAACTGCGCGACGGTCTCGACCCGGGACCAGGCGAGCAGGAGCAGGGCGCCGCCCACCGAACCGGTGGTCATCAAGGCCCGCCCGCCATGACGGTCGAGCCACCTCCCGAACGGTACGGCGACCACCGCGCCGGTGAGGACGCTGGCGGTATAGGCGCCCGTCACCACGGCCGGTGAGCTGCTCAGATCGCGGGTCATTGGTTCGAGCAGCACGGCGTACGAGTAGAGGAGGATGCCGTAGCCGATGGTCTGTGTGATCGAGAGTGTGGTCAGGACGGTGCGTCGTCGCCGAGAGTCGAAGCCTTCCTCTCCCGTCATCACCGATTTCCGGATCGCCCCGCGCGACCGATGTCGTGCGATGGCGAGGTGATCAGTCGCATCGGCATCGGCTCCACGATGAGCGAATCCCGGTACCGTAGTATCCGTCCATGCCTGACGAGTTCCCCTCCAAAATGGCCAAGGCCGGTCTCGCCTTCGACGACGTGTTGCTCATTCCGGCTCATTCGCGGGTCACGCCCGCGTCTGCCGACACCCGCACACGCGTGACACCCTCGATCGAGCTGGCTATTCCGCTGGTATCGGCGGCAATGGACACCGTCACCGATGCCCGGATGGCGATCGCGCTCGCCCGGCTGGGCGGCATCGGCGTGCTGCACCGGAACTTGAGCGTCGAGGATCAGGTCGCCGAGGTCGACAAGGTCAAGCGGACCCAGTCCGGAATGATCACAGACCCGGTGACGCTCACCGCCGACCGCGATGTCGCAGAGGCACTCGAGATCATGGCGCACTACAAGGTCTCGGGCGTACCGATCGTGGACGACAGCGGCCGGCTGATCGGCATTCTGACCAACCGGGATCTGCGTTTCGTGGAGCGCACCGACGTGCGGATCGCCGAGGTGATGCGGGGCCTTCCTCTGGTGACCGCGCCGGTGGGGACCGATCTGGAAAGCGCGAAGAAGCTTCTCGGCGAACACCGGGTCGAAAAGCTGCCCATCGTGGACGAGGCTGGGATTCTTCGCGGGCTCATCACGATCAAGGATATTCTGAAGAAGACGGACTTCCCCTCGGCTACACAGGACGCCGAGGGTCGCCTTCGGGTGATCGCCGCCGTCGGGGTCGGCGACGACTCGGTCGAGCGCGCGAAGGCCCTCGTCGCGGCCGGCGTCGACGCCCTGGTCGTCGACACGGCGCACGGTCACTCGCAGGGTGTGCTCGACACGGTCGCCGCGATCAAGCGTTCCCTCGACATCGAGGTGATCGGCGGGAACATCGCCACCGGCGACGCCGTTGACGCGCTCGTGGAGGCGGGCGCCGACGCGGTGAAGGTCGGCACCGGCCCGGGGTCCATCTGCACAACCCGAGTCATCTCGGGCGTGGGTATGCCGCAGATCACCGCGATCTACGACTGCGCGCAGGCCGCCGCTCGTCATGGCATCCCAGTCATCGCCGACGGCGGCATCAAGCTCTCCGGCGACATCCCCAAGGCCATCGCAGCCGGTGCCGACGCCGTGATGATCGGCGGCCTCTTCGCTGGCGTCGACGAGGCGCCCGGCGATCTGATCCTGCACCAGGGGGAGAGCTACAAGCAGTACCGGGCGATGGGCTCGCTCGCGGCCATGCGTGCCCGCTCCTTCTCCAAGGACCGCTACTTCCAGGCTGATATCAGCCAGGCGGACAAGCTCGTGCCGGAGGGCATCGAGGCCCGGGTCTCCTACAAGGGGCCGCTGTCCGGCGTCGTCTACCAGCTGGTCGGTGGCCTGCGATCCTCGATGGGCTACTGCGGGACCGCCACCGTGCGGGAACTCAAAGAGCGTGGTCAGTTCGTCCGGATCACCGGCGCCGGTCTCCAAGAGAGCCACCCGCATGACGTGGTCATCACCTCCGACGAGCCTAATTACCGTCGACGCTGAGGGGGACGGGGCGACCTCGGGGTGGAGTCGTCATCCGCTCCGGGGTCATCCCGTCCGGTCCCGCATCAGGGTCGCACCGAGGTCGGCGAGGAACTCCGGCAGACGGTCACGAAAGTAGAAGTGCCCGCCAGGGAACCGGCGGAACGTGCATGCTGCCACCGTGTGGTCGATCCAGGCCGCAAGCCGATCCTCGGTTTCCCCGTCGTCCTGACCAGACCACACGGTGACGGGGCAGGTGAGCGGTGCGTCCTCGACATAGCGGTGGGTCGCGGCGATGGTGAGGTCGGCCCGTAGTGGACGTAGATGCCTCTCGAGGGCGTGCGGATCGTGGCGCAGCTCATCCGGAATCGCGCCGAAGAGGCGGGTGACGGCGTCAACGAGGTCCGGGCCGTTCGCTGTCTCGAGAGAGATGGGTGACCGGTGCAGATGCGGCGCGGCGTAGGAGGAGGCGATCAACCGCGTCGGCTCCGGAAGCGACCTGTCGCGGAGGAGCCGGGCGGCGTGGTAGGCGATCCCGGCACCGAGGCTGTGGCCGAAGAACGCGTACGGAGGGGTCAACCGGGTCTCGGACACGAACGCCTCGACGACGGTGTTCAGGTCGGTGATCGGCTGCTCCCCGCCCCGGCTTCCTCGCCCAGGCAGCTGGACCGCCCAGACCTCGATCGTGTCCGGGACGGCGTCGGCCCATCGAACGTACTCGCCCGGTGACCCTCCGCTGTGCGGGAAGCAGTAGAGCCGGAGGGCCGCGGCCGGCCGTCGACGTCGGCACAGCAGCCAGCGTGGTTCACGGGCGGTCATCGGCGGCCTCTCGTCCGCGGCGGGGAAGCCTGCGCGGCCAGCTGGTCGACGCCACGCTGGTCGACCTTGCCGTTGGGCAGCGTCGGCAGCTGGCTGCGGACCTCGATCCGCCCCGGCACGGCGACCCCGGGCAGGTGTCGCAGCGCGTGCGCCCGCACCGTCCCCGGAGTGAGCGACGGATCCGTCGCGGTGACCACGCCCAGCACGGCGAACCTGCCGTTGCGTTCGGCCACGCCGACGGCGGCCTCCGCCACACCCGGGCAGTTCGTCAGCACCGAGATTATCTCGCTGCGTTCAATCCGCATGCCGCCCAGCTTCAACTGGTCGTCGGCGCGGCCGTGGAAGAGCAGCCGGCCCTCGGTGTCGACCGAGACCAGATCTCCGGTGCGGAACTCACCTGCGGTCCGGTACTGCTCGGCCAGACCCGGCCCTCCGACCACCAGCTCTCCCGGTGCATCGCCGGCGCTCTCGACGTACAGGGTCGCGCCCGGGATCGGACGACCGATAGGCACGCTCTCGGCGGACGCATCCTCCTGTCGGCAGCGATGCACGGTGCTCCAGACCGTGCACTCGGTCGGTCCGTACTCGTTGAACAGCTCGCTGTCCGGCGCCGCCGCGAAATGCTGCCGCAGCAGGTCCGGCGGGCATGACTCGCCCGCCACTATGACGGTTCTGGGCGCGACGGCGTTCGTGAACAGCTCTCCGCGCAGCATCATCCGGTAGAGCGACGGTAGCGTGAGCATGTGCGAGGCGCCGGCGGCGGCGCGGGCGATCGCCAGGATGTCGGTCTGGCGGTCGCTGGGGATGACCAGCTCCCCGCCGGAGGCCAGGGTCCAGTAGATGCCCGCCACCGAACTGTCGAACGAGATGGAGGAGCAGAGCACGAACCGAGTGACGGGAGCGTCGTAGTACTGGAGCCGGGCCGCCGTCGAGGCGGCCAAGGCCCGGGTGCTGATGGTGACACCCTTGGGCGTCCCGGTCGATCCGCTGGTGTAGCAGGTGTACGCGAGCGGTCCTCGCACCGTGCCGGACCCGGCCTCACGAACGTCTGCCGGGATCATCACGGGAGTCGGGGGCACGCCGGTCAGGCCCTTCTCCACCACGGCGTACCGGGCACCGCTGGCGCGGGCGATGTGTTGCCGACGCCCGGCGGGGAAGGCGGCATCGACCGGGACGTAGGCGGCGCCGCTGCGCAGCACGCCGAGCATCGCCACCACCGCCCACCGGCTGAGCCGGGCGTGTATGAGGACATGGTCGCCCGGTTGCACGCCGGCCTTGAGCAGAACCCGCGCAATCGTCGCCGACCGCTCGTCAAGCTCCCGATAGGTGAATCCGCCCTCGTGGTCGGTCACGGCGGGAGCATCCGAACCGAGGTACGGCTCCACCAGGTCGAGGACGTGCTCAGGTGCGTGCAGGGCGGCGCCGTGCAACTGATGGCGGCTCGCGGTCCCGGCGGGCGGCGGCGCCGCTGTCACGACCGCCGCCGTGCCGGGTTGCCGGTCACCACGAGTTTCTTGAAGCCGCTGAGGAACGTCGAGTGCACCCGAACGGCCTCCCCGGTCACCGCCAGGTCTTCGAACGTCACGAACAGCTCGCGGAAGAAGCGCCGCAGCGTGTAGCGCGCCAGGTGCGAGCCGACGCAGTAGTGACGGCCGACCCCGAAGGCGAGGTGGCGGTTCTGTTGTCGTCTGATGTCGAACGTTTCCGGATCGGGAAAGACCTCGGGGTCGCGGTTGGCGGAGCCGAGGTAGGCCACGACGGCGACACCCTCCGGCAGCTTGCGGTCGGCGAGGGTGACGGGGCGCCGCGTGTAACGCATGAAGTTGCTCGCCGGGCTCGCCCACCGCAGGGCTTCCTCCACACCGCTCTCGAGGAGTTCGGGTCGCGTGGCCCAGCCGCGGTAGCCGCCCGTACGCGAAAGCTCGGCGATGGCGGCTGTCGGCACGTGCGGCACCGTGCCCGCGGCGCCGAGCAGCATGCTGTAGCAGTTGGAGACTATCGCTCCGATCGGCGGGACCGCACCGTTGACCTCTGCGGTGAGGAGGTAGCTGACCAGGTCGTCGCCGGGTCGACGTCGGCGGAGGCGAACCAGGTCGGTCAGATAGGCGAACAGCTCGCGGTGGCCGTGTCGCAGCGTCGCCTCCGTGGTCCCGCCGATCTGGTACTCCGGATCCTCCTCCGCGTTGCACATCGACACCAGCCGGATCAGATCGGCGGTGTCGGCAGGAGGCAACCCGAGCATCGGGGTCATGGCGACCATCGGCAGACGCGCCGTCGCCGCGGCCAGGTCGAAGGGCTCGCCGTCGACGCCGGAGGCCAGCAGCCGCTTGATGCCCGCCGTTATCTCGTCGCCGTACGCCTCGATCGGGCGTGCGCCCAGGGCCTTCTGCAGCGGCGCCCGTAGCTGGTCGTGCAAGGGCGGATCGGTAGCGGCGAGCTGGGCGCCGGCCGCGGGATCGCCCTTGCCCAGAAGGTTGACAAGTGTGCCGCGCTCGGAGGTGAACGACTCGTGGTCGCGAATCACCTGCTGAACGTCCGCGTACCGGGTGACGGCCCAGAAGCCGGAATCCTCGCCGCGGTCCGGCAAGGGCTGCCACCGCACCGAATCGTGCTCGCGCAACCAGGCCCAGGCCGCAAACTGTCGGCCGTCGGCGTAGAGCGCCGGGTCGGACAGATCCACAGGCGCCGGTGTCTTCCTCGCCTCCTCGATCGCCGCCGCCACCGCCGATATCGTCGGTTGGCGATAGAGCACGGACGACGGGATCTCCACCCCGAAGGCATCGTCCACCTGTAGCTGCAGCTCGGCGGCGAGCAGCGAGTCGCCACCCAGCTCGAAGAAGTCGTCGTCGTGCCCGATGTCGTCCAGATCGAGGAGCTTCGACCAGAGCGTGATCAGCTGCGCTTCGACTGGGCTCGACGAGGAAAGCTCAAATGGTTTGTAGGCAGGGTCCACGGCACAACTCCATGAGGCTCGAAGAATGCGTCAGGAAGTGGCCAGTTGTCCACAGCCGGCCCGATCTTATGCGTCGCAGAATAAGACCGACAACCGGCTCGCCAGCGTGGCCGGTTATGCAGGAACCCGGCCGATGAATTCTGTGAGGAATTCACTGGACCGGTCCGCAAGAAGTAAAAGTGTCGAGCGACTGCCCCCCGCAGTTTAATGATTGCCAGGCTTCCGGTGACGGGAAGATATCCTGATCAAGTTGGACCCTACCCACGCTTATCGGTCTTAGCAAGGCAATGAGACGTGGACCGCTTTTGACCTCTTGATCGGCTGGTCGATACCGCATTTTCCCAGCTCAAGAGCCATCTGACCTGGATTGTTGTCGATGATAGCATGCCTGCTCGTTGCCTGGGGGGCGCCGATCGATCGCCCGGTTGGCGCCGCCGGCGAACACGCTCCGTATAAGCGAAGGTCGGTCAATCACGCGGGCTCGAAGCGGTTTTTGGCGAAGATTCCCAGGTGGCGGGAGGGTTATTCGGTGGCCTCGGAGGGCCATCGAGGGGTAATGATGTTTCGACCTTGTGCTGCGGTCTTGGACGGATCTACCATCGACAATGACGACCCGATGGGCGACTTATGCGTTGCGTGGCTGCAGGTCTCTGACGTCAAAGTCGAGGGGAAGTCACGGGGGTCATCCTGTCGTCCTCTAGCCATGGGAGAACCGATGGCACGCGAACTCGTGGATCTACGGAGTGAGACGGTGACGAAGCCGTCGCCGGCGATGCGTCGGGCGATGGCATCCGCCGAGGTCGGTGACGACTGTTACGCCGAAGATCCGACCGTGGCGCGTCTCGAGGACATGCTTGCCGACGCCTTCGGTTTCTCCGCCGCGCTCTACCTGCCAACCGGTGTGATGGCGAACCATCTGGCTCTGCGCCTGCTCGCCGCGCCGGGGCAGGAGGTGTTGTGTGACGCAGACGCGCACTTCCTGCTTTACGAGGACGGCGCGCTGGCCTGGCACGCCGGTATCCAGACGCGCAGCACGCTGTCTTCCGACGGCGTGATCAGGCCGGACGACCTGCGAAAAATGATCAGGCGGCCGAAGCCGTTCAGCATCGGCACCGCGGCGGTGGCGGTGGAGAACACGCACAACCGCTCCGGCGGCCGGATCTTTCCACTCCCCGAACTGCAGGAGATCCGCAAACTCGCGGACGAGGGTGGCGTCGCCGTGCACTGCGACGGTGCCCGGATTTGGAACGCGCACGTCAGGACCGGCATCTCCCTCGCGGAATACGGCCGGTGTTTCGACACCCTGTCCGTCTGCTTGTCGAAGGGCCTCGGGGCGCCGGTCGGTTCGGTCCTGCTCCTCGACCGGAGCCGGCTCGCGGAGGCGCGGGTCATGAAGCACCGCATGGGCGGTGGTATGCGGCAGGCCGGCATCATCGCGGCCGCCGGGATCTACGCCTTCGAGAACAACATCGATCGGCTCGCCGAGGACCACGAGAACGCACGCGTCATCGCGGACGTGCTGCGTGACGTCGGCATCGATGTGCAGGAACCCGAGACCAACATGGTTCTCGTGCCGGTCGACGACCCGGACCGGGTCGTGGCGGCCTGTGCGGAGGCGGGGGTGAGGGTGTCGGCGATCAGCGCCACCGAGATCCGCATGGTGACGCATCTCGACGTGTCCGAGTCCGACGCCAGGCATGCCGCACACGTCGTGTCCGAGGTGCTCTCCCGGCTCTAGGCCGTCTTCGGAGAAGGGCCGTGCGGGGAGACGAAGCCCTGCTTCGAGCGGGCCGGTGGGTCCGCATCGAAGCGTGCATTCAAGGCCGTTCAGTGACATCGAATTCGGGGGCAAGATGCTGAGCCAGCAGCCAGAAAATGATCTCGCTCGTTTTCACCAGACCATTCCTGCACTCGCCGGCTTCCGGGAGAACGTCAAGTTCCGCGACATCATGCCGATGCTTGCGAATCCGGAGGCGCTGGCGTTCACGCAGCAGCAGTTGCTCGACTGGGCGCGGCCCTTGGAGCCGGACTACGTGGCTGCGGTGGACGCTCGCGGGTTCATCTTCGGTGGCGCTCTGGCGCTTGGGCTGAACTGCGGATTCCTCGCCATCCGCAAGAAGGGGAAGCTGCCTGGCAAGACCGTGGGCAGGGAGTTCACCGGCGAGTACGCGACCGACTACATCGAGATGCGTACCGACCTCTTCCCGCCGGGCGCCAAGATTCTGTTGCACGACGACATCGTGGCGACCGGCAACTGCACGAGGGCTGCGGCTCAATTGATCGAGAGCCTCGGCGGTGAAGTCGTGGGGATTTGCTCGATCCTGGAAAAGGCGTTTCTGGGTGGCCGGGAGAAGATCTCGACCTACAAGTTCAAGCCGGTCTTCATCTATGAGAAGTGATGTGGAGCGGGCATCGGAGCCCGACGCAGGAGGCAATCGGCCGGCGGTGCATTTAGCCGATTCGCGGCCGGCCCGTGGCTGCGAACCCACATCCGGTCGTTCCGCCCGTCCCGCATCGGTGCGGGACCTCTTCGAGGAGGGGCAATGAAGAAGGGTCTTCGCGCACTGCTGGGTGGTCCCGATCCGGTCAGGGTGATGGGTGCTCACGACGGCATGACCGCGGTCCTGGCGCAGCACTACGGCTTCGAGGCCATCTGGGCCGGTGGCCTGGGAATCTGCACGGCGGCGGGGGTGCCCGACGCCGGCCTGCTCACGATGACCGAACTGTTGGACGTGGCGGTCACCATGCGTCGCCGGGTCGACGTCCCGATCATCGCGGATGTCGACTCGGGCTTCGGCGACGTCAACGTGGTCCGGCGGATGGTGCAGCTCTACGAGGGCGAAGGCATCGCCGCCGTCTGCATCGAGGACAAGCAGTACCCGAAACGCAACAGCTTCCGCGACGGAAACGTCCTGGAGGACGCCGGGGTGTTCGCGCGCAAGATCGCGGTGGCGAAGACCGCGCAGCGGGGCGACGACTTCATGGTCATAGCGCGGCTGGAGTCCCTGATCGTCTCGGCCGGCCTGGACGACGCAATCCGGCGGGCCCAGGTGTACTGCGAGGCGGGAGCCGACGCCCTGCTCATCCACAGTCGAGCCCGGACCGCGGACGAGGTCGCGGAGTTCGCCACGGCGGTCCGTGCGGCCGGTATCACCGTTCCCCTCTTCATGATTCCCACCACCTACCCGGGCGTCAGTGCCCGGCAACTACGCGCTTGCGGCGCGGACGCGGTCGTCTACGCCAACCAGGTCATCCGGGCGGCGCTCAAGGCGATGACCGCTGTGCTGGACCATGTCGCCCACCAGGACTCCACCCGGCTGATCGAGAGTGACATCGCCAGCGTGGCAGACCTGTTCGACCTGGTGAAGACCGACGAGCTCCTCGACGACTCGCCCTGGACCGGCCTGCCCGAAAAGGCCGGTAGCCGGGCATGACGCCGGTGACGCAGCAGACGACACGGACCGACAGCTCAGGAAGGGACGCCATGCGTAACGACATCATCATCGAGGACACCACGCTGCGCGACGGGGAGCAGACGCCGGGCGTCGCGTTCTCGTTCCAGCGCAAGACCGACATCCTCAACGGGCTGTTGGACGCCGGTGTCCGGTGGCTCGAGGTCGGCATTCCCGCGATGGGTGGCGAGGAGCTCAAGTTCGTGCAGTCCACCGTCGAGCGCCAGGACGAGAACACCCATCTGGTCGCCTGGCACCGTGGTGTCCGCGAGGACGTCGAGAAGTCGCTCGACATGGGCTTCAAGACCATCCACATCGGGTTGCCGACGTCGGACAACCACCTCAAGGCCAGCGTCCGAAAGGACCGCTCCTGGCTGTTGGAGACCGCGAAGTCGCTCATCAGCATGGCGAAGGACCGCGGTGCGTTCGTCTCGGTCAGTGCGGAGGACCTGGCCCGTACCGAGGGCGGTTTCCTGCAGGAGTACGCGGGCGCCGTGCACGAGGCGGGCGCCGACCGGCTGCGGCTCTCCGACACGATCGGCGTCATGACGCCGGAACAGTACGGCGAGCGCGTCCGCCTGGTGCGGGAGGCGGCGCCCATCGACCTGCAGTGCCACACCCACAACGACTTCGGGCTGGGGCTGGCCAACACCATCGCCGGGCTGCAGGCCGGCGCCCGCTACTTCCACGTCACCATCAACGGCATCGGCGAGCGGGCCGGCATGACGGACCTCGCCCAGGCGGCGGCCACCCTGCAACTGCGGTACGACGTCGAACTCGGTGTCGATCTCACCAAGCTCACCCGACTGAGCCAGCTCGTCGGCGTCGCCACCAGCCGTCAACTGCCTCCCTGGCAGCCGGTGGTCGGTGACAACGTGTTCGCGCACGAATCCGGCATCCACGCCAACGGGATGCTGCGCGACACGTCGAGCTTCGAGCCCTTCCCGCCGGATCTGGTCGGCGGCGAGCGACGGTACGTGCTGGGCAAGCACTCGGGCCGGGCGCTCGTCGCCTGGGCACTCGAGGAGGCCGGTGTGACGCCCCGCCCCGAGCTGCTCTCGCCGTGCCTGGAGGAGATCCGGTCCCGGTCGATCGAGGTCGGTGGTGAGGTCTCCCCGGCCGAGGCGGTCGAGATCTACCGTCGCCTCGCGGTCTGAGCCTGCGAAGCCGATGCTCTCCCACCTCGCCGGCTCGCCGGGCGACCGCATCGTCGACCTCGGCGAACTGCAGAAGCGGGTACCCGCTCTCGGCACGGCGCCCCGGGTGACCCGGATCTTCGCCGAGAACATCGTACGCGCGGCTCTGCGTGCGCCGGGCTCGTCGCGGCCGTCCTCCGTCGCGGAAGCGACGGAGGCAGTGGCGGCCCTGGTGGCCGCGGGGTCGTCCGGCGAGCCGGTCGAGTTCGACCTGTGGCCCACCCGCCTGGTGCTGCAGGACCATTCGGGCATCCCCGTCCTCGCCGACCTGGCCGCCCTGCGCTCCCAGGTCGCCGCCGCCGGCGGTGACGCCGCGGCGGTACGGCCGGCGCTGCCGGTGGATCTGGTGGTGGACCATTCCATCGAGGCGCACCTGTCCGGGAACGACGCCGCCCTGGATCGGAACATGGAGCGGGAGTTCGCGCTCAACGGCGAGCGGTACCGGTTCCTGCGCTGGGCCGAGGGTGCGGTTCCGGATCTGCGGATCGTGCCACCCGGCGGCGGCATCGTCCATCAGATGCACCTGGAGCACCTTGCCGCCGTCGTGCTGCGCGACCGGAGCGGCATCCTGGCGCCGGACACGGTCCTCGGCACCGACTCTCACACCCCGATGATCAACGCGCTGGGCGTCCTCGGCTGGGGCGTCGGGGGAGTGGAGGCCTCGTCGGCGATGTTCGGTCACCCCGTGTCGGTCCGGAGCCAGCCGGTCATCGCGCTCCGGCTCACCGGCGCGCCGCGCCCAGGCATCATGTCGACCGACATCGCCCTGACCTTGGCGCAGTACCTGCGCGAGCGCGGTGTGGTCGGCACCATTCTCGAATTCGTGGGGCCGGGCATCCGGGCACTGTCGGTCGAGGACCGTTCGACCATCGCCAACATGGCGCCCGAGTACGGCTGCCTGGCGGCGTACTTCCCCGTGGACGACGCCGTTCTCCGCTACCTGACGGCGACCGGCCGGTCCGCGTCGCACGTGCGCACGGTCGCCGACTACACCCGCCAGCAGGGCCTGTTCGACGACGGCGGGACAACGCCGGACCTCTCCGGCTACTCGGATGTCTGGTCCTTCGACCTCGCCACCGTGCGGGGCAGCGCGGCCGGCCCGCGTCGGCCCCAGGACCGGCTGTACTTCGCCGAGGTGCCCCGGAGCTTCCAGCAGTCCCGCCAGGACCGTGGCGAGCGTTCCGTCGGAGCCGACCGTCCGCATTCGAACGAGGGCGCGATCGCCATCGCGGCGATCACCAGCTGCACCAACACCGCGAACCCCAGACTCATGATCGCCGCCGGGGTGGTGGCCCGGAACGCGGTCCATCGCGGCCTGGCGGTGCCGGAGTGGGTCAAGACCAGCCTGGCACCCGGTTCGCGGCGGGTCACCGACTACCTGGCCGCCGCCGGCCTGCTCGAACCGCTCGCTCGCCTGGGCTTCGACGTGGTGGGTTACGGGTGCACCACGTGTATCGGCAACTCCGGCCCGTTGCACGACACCGTCGAAAAGTGGGTGGCGGCCGGAGCGGGAACGGCTGCCGTCCTGTCCGGCAACCGGAACTTCGAGGGCCGGATACACCCAGCGATCAGCGGCGCCTACCTCATGTCGCCGCCCATGGTGGTTGCGTACGCCCTGGCCGGAACCGTGTTGATCGACGTCGAACGGGATCCGCTCGGACACGGCCCCGCCGGTGAGCCGGTCTACCTGGCCGATCTTTGGCCGCCGGAGGAGGAATTGACGGCATCCGTGTCGTCGGCCGTGGCGCGCCTGTCGGGGCATTCGCGCGACGTCTTCCGGGGGGACGCGCGCTGGCACGCGATCACGGCTCCGTCCGGCCCCTGTTACGACTGGCCGTCGAACTCGTCCTACCTGATGCCGTCGCCGCTGGTGTCCCCGGACGGCCACTGCGGCCACGGCGATGTCATCGACGCCCGGGTGCTGGTCTTCGCCCCGGACTCGACCACCACCGATCACATCTCACCGGCGGGGCGGATCGCCCCTGACTCCGAGGCCGGCCGGTACCTGCTCGACCTGGGCGTGCCGGTGGCGGAATTCAACTCGTACGGGTGCCGTCGGGGCAATCATCACGCCCTGGTCCGGGGCACGTTCGCGAATGTGAAGTTCCGCAACCGCCTCACCCCGGACCGGCCGGGCGGATGGACCCGGCTGGCGCCGTCCGGTGAGACGGCGACGGTGTACCGGGCGGCGCAGGAGTACGCCGCCGCCGGTGTTCCGGTGATCGTTCTCGCCGGTCGGGACTACGGCATGGGAAGTTCCCGGGACTGGGCAGCCAAGGGGCCTCGGCTGCTCGGTGTGCGTGCCGTGCTGGCGACGAGCTTCGAGCGGATCCACCGGAGCAACCTCGTCGGCGTCGGCATCGTGCCGCTGCAGTTCCTCGACGGAGACGACCCGGACCGGCTCGGGCTCACCGGAACCGAGTCGTTCACGATCCGCGGCCTCGGCACTGCGGCGCCGCTGTCGACGGTGTCGGTGAGCGCCACCGACCCGGACGGTGGTGTCCGGAGATGGCAGATGCTGGTCCGGATCGATACGGCCGCGGAACTGCGATGTGTGCGGCAGGGCGGCTTCCTCAGTCTTCTCGCACGCGAACTGACGCCTGACCCGACCGAAGCGGAGGACTGACATGACCTCGTTGAAGCCCGCGCCGTCCGGCTTCACCAAGTCCGATTGGGAGGAGTTCGAGGAGAACGGGCTCATCCACCTGGACGACCGCATCACCCCGGAGGCGATCGAGCGCTACCTCGACATCGGCCGGCAATTGGTGGCCGGCATGGTGCCCTCCTCGAAGAACACCAACAAGATCGAAGATCTGGTGCTGAAGCACCAGGGTCTCCAGGAGCTGATCGACCACGAGCGGCACATCGGCTTCGCGTATGACATCTTCGGCGACTGCGTGCGCCTGTCCCAGAACGACATGATCGTGCGCCAGCCGGGTGCCGTCGTCAACCACTGGCACATCGACGGTCCGCGGGCCGTCCCGTTCCGGGTATTCGCGCCGGTGCTGCCGCTCAAGCTCCGCATCGGATACTGGCTGACCGACGTTCCGCACGACGAGATGGGCAATCTGGTCTACCTGCCCGGCAGCCACCGGCCCGGATACGAGGGCGAGCACACCTCGACCGGCGCGTTGCCGGGGGAGCGGGTGCTGCGACCGCGGGCAGGCTCGATCACCGTCTTCCACGCGAGCCTCTGGCACCGTGTGCAGCCGAACAACAGCACGTCGACCCGGGTGAACTTCTTCCTGTCGTACACGCCGAGTTGGATCAGTGGCTACCGCTTCTACGACCCCCGGTGGGCCGCGTCGCTCACTCGGGAACGCCGCATCATCGTGCGGGCGTACGGCGATGACCAGGAGCGCTTCATCCGGCCACCGGCCGACGACCTGCCGCTCTACGACGACCCGGACAGCGCCCGCACGGTCGACGGCGTCGAGAAGCACAAGGTGCGCCGGCTGACCCGCTACGAGAGGGAGTTCGCGTCGCCCCATCGCGGGCAGCCATGAGCCGTACGGTCCGGGCGGCGCTCGGCCCGCTGGTGGCCGCGCTTGTCCGGGACGACGGCGAGGAGGCCCTCGTCGAACTGCTCCGGCGGGCGCTCCCGGCCGGCCCTTCGCCCGGTGCGGCGGGGGAGCACCTGGTCGTGGCGGACACCGGGCCCGACGGGGTCGCGATCATGGCCTCGGCTCTTCCCGTATGGGCCGGGCGAGGCTTCGTCCCTCTCCGCGTCAAACCGCTACGGCACGGCCCGGTGGCCCGGCAGAGACTGCGAGTCGTGCTGGCGACGCTGCGCCGCTGCGACCTCCACACGCTGGTTCCACATTGGATTGCCGGCGACGCGCTGGTGACCCTGCAGCAGCCCGCTGCGGTGGACCTGCGGGATCTCTCCGGTCACGCCCCAGAGGTCGCCGGCCGTGCGCGCCGCAGCGGGCTGGACCTGCTGGACCAGTTCGTCGCCGTGGAACGCGCGGTACGGGAGGCGACGGCCCGACACGACGCGGCACCGAGCCTGCCGTTCCCGGTCGCGGACCGCTACACCGCAGCGTTGGCGCGGATGGAGAGCCTGGTCGGTGGTGACGTGACGGCACGGCTTCCGGCCGTCATCGAGGACGCGCCCGGCCCGCGGGTCCTCTTCTGCGACCCGAAGCCGGCCAACCTCGTCCTCGCCGCGTCCGAGGTGGACAGCTGGCGGGAGACCGGTTCGCCGGCACCGGTCGGGGTGGATCTGGATCTGGTCCACCACGACAGCTCGTACGTCCTCCAGGCGGTGCTGGCCACCTTCTCCACGCCGCTGCCCGCCACCGACGTCGCGTTCGCCGCGTGCCGCAGGCAGGCGCACGACGCCTGCGCACGCCAGGGGGTCGACCCGGACGCCGTGGATCTGATCCTGATCTACCATCTCGTGCGCAACCTGACGACCGCGCTCGAGCGAGCGGATCTACCCAAGGCGAGGGCCTTCGCCGAGGCGCTGGCGCTGGCGGACGGTGCGCTACGCCTCGGCCTGGGCGACATGCGCAGGGACCGGCTGCGCGACGCCGCCCGGTCGCCGGTCGGACCGAGACGCTAATGCAAGCCGAGCGCCGAGCGGAAACCGGCATCGCCGATGACGATCTCACCCGGGGCCCACTCCCACGGGGAGCCGTCCAGCGAGGAGACGAGGTAGCCGGCCTCCTCGGTGACGAGCTGGCCGGCGGCGAGACCCCAGGTCGACAGGATGCCGTTGCGTTCGGTCACCGGCTTGACGAGTCCGGCGATCCGGCCCTCGACGATCCAGCAGAGCTTCAGCGAGGTGCACGCCATCCCCTCGACGAGGTAGCCGTGGCGGGACAGCTTCTCGGCAGCGAGCGCCATCGGCCCCGTCCGGTCGCGTTGCCGGATCGCCACCCGCCGCGACCCGGTGCGACGCGGCTCCAGCCGCCGGGAGCCGAGATACGCGCCGAGGCCCCGAGCCGCGGCGTAGGTGACCTGCTCGGCCGGGTGGTGCACGAGGCCGAAGAGGGGCCGGCCGTCGAGCAACGCGGCCAGCGTGATCGCGTACGTGGCGCTGCCGTCGGCGTACGAGCGCGACCCGTCGACCGGATCGAGCACCAGTTGCAGCCGTCCCGGCGTACCCACCGGGCGGCCGGTGCGGTGGAAGGTTTCCTCGGCGAGCACGCTGACGTCACCGAACTGCGCCCGCAGCAGCTCGATGAGGTCGCACTCGAGCTCGTACTCGAAGGCGCCGAGCGCCGCGGCGTCACTCATGAACATCTGCTGACGGACGACCAGCATTCCTCCCCAGTGGGTCAGACGGGCCAGCAGCGCCGGCCAGTCGATCGAGGTGGGCGTCGGCAGATCCACGAGGCAGGGCGGCACGTCATCGGCGGGCATGAATGGAGACTAACGTGACGAATGCCATTCCACTTGTACTCATCGGCGCGGGGCGGGTGGCCCACGCCGCCTACCTGCCGTCGCTCGTCCGGATGACCGACGAGTTCCGGCTGGTCTCGGTCGTCGAGCCGGATCCGGCCCGGGCGGGGGAGGTCACCGCGTTGTTCCCGTCGGTACGGGTCGACCCGGATGTCGCCGCCGCGGTGCGGGCCGGCGCCCGGGCGGCGATCTGCGCGACACCCTGGTACACCCACGTCGCCGTGGTCGGCGAATGCCTCGACGCGGGCATACCGGTCCTCTGCGAGAAGCCGGTCAGCGTGGACCCGGACGAGGTCGAGGCGTTACGCGAGCACAGCGTACGCACCGGCGTCCCCGTCGGCGTCGGCTACATGAAACGCCACTCGCAAGCGGTCGTGCGCTTCCTCCAGCAGGCGGAGCCGCTGGTGGAGGAGGCCCGCGAGGTGATCGTACGGGTGCTCGATCCCAACTCGCCCGCGCAGATCGAGCACCTCGTGCCCGAGATCGTACGGCGCCGGAGCCTGCCGCCCTCCTCGGCGATCGAGGTCGCAGCGCGAGTGGCCGGACCCGAACGGGCCGAGATCGTGATGCACGGGTTGGGTGGTTCGCTGGTCCATCACGTGAACCTGGCCCATGTTCTGCTGCGCAAGGCCGGCCTGGACCTGGTCGGAGGGGTGGCTTACGCGGCCTCCTGGGCGAACGGCTCGGCGGTGACCTGCGGCTGGCGTCCGCGCCCGGACCTCATGGTCCGGATGACCCACACCCGGGTGCCGGAACACGGACGCTACCGGGAAGTCGTGCAGCTCGTCGCCGACCGAGCCGTGGTGGAGCTGACCATGCCGTCGCCGTACGCGCACGACGGTGGCGCATGCTCCGTCACGCACTGGGACGCCGCGGGACGGGAGGAGACCGTCGTGTTCAGGTCCACCCGGCCGGAGTCCACCTTCGCCCGCCAGCTCCTCGCCTGGGCGGCGATGATACGAGGGAACGGCCCCGCCCTGCCGGACCTGGCCGAGGCGTGTGTCGATGCGCTGGCGATCCGGGAAGCCGCGAGGAGCTTGGCGTGAGCGGATCCTCCAGCCGCGCCATCGTGTTCGGGCCGGACGACCACTTCCGCGTCCGCGACCTGCCGGAACGGATCGACGCCGTGTTCGCCGATCGGCGCGTCTTCCCCGACGGCGAGCAGATCGTGTCCGTCCCGGACGGCACGGACCTGTCCGGTCGCGACGTCATGGTCGTGCACTCGACCTCCGGCAGTCAGGACGGTCGCCTGATCAGCCTGCTCCAGCTGCTCGACGCGGTGGCAGGCGTCGGGGGAGCCGCGCCGACGTGCTTCGTGCCGTACCTGGCGTACCAGCGGCAGGATCGGCGAATGCGCCCGGGTGAGCCGCGCAGCGGCCAGCTGGTGCTGGCCTTGCTCAGGGCGGCCGGCGTGACCACGCTGATCACGGTTGACCGGCACAGCGCGCGGCCGGCGGTGCCGGGGCTGACCGTTCGGGACATCGCCGCAGGTGAGGAGTTCGCCCGCCGGCCTCCCGACTGGGTGCGTGAGGTCGATGTGGTCGTCGCGCCGGACGCGGGAGCGGCGCTGCGGGCTTCGGAGGTCGCGCGGCTGCTCGGGCTCCCGGTGGTGGTTCTCGCCAAGTACAAGGACGCCTCGGGCACGTTCTACGCGCGGATCGGGGACGAGGTGCGGGGGAGGCACTGCCTTGTCGTGGAGGACGTCTGTTCCAGTGGGTCCACCTTGGTCCCGCTGCGCGACGCGCTGTTCGCGGCGGGCGCTCGGATGAGCGTGTTCGTCGCGCACCTGCTGGCCGGTCGCGAGGTGATCCGCACCCGACTCGGTCCGACGGTGCAGGTGGCGACCTCGGACACCGTCGGCGACGCCAAAGCCGAGGTGGCGCTGCTTGCCGCGGCGATCGACCAATGGTGCGGGAGTCCGCCCGGCGAGTGCCGGACGGGTGATGGCAAGGACGAGGAACGGGGGTCGCCGTAGTGCGTACGATCGTGAGAATTGCGGGTGACGGTGTCGGTCCCGAGCTGGTCGCCGCCGGCAGCCGGCTGGTCGAGGCGACCGGGCTGTCCGTCCACTGGCTCGACATGCCGGCCGGTCTGGGCGCGTACCATCAGTTCGGCGCCACTGCCCCGGCCGAGACCATCGAGGCGGTGCGACACCACGGAGCGGCGCTCAAGGGGCCTTTCGCGACACCCAGTGGCGGCTCGGTGCGTAGCGCCAACCACTATCTGCGGCGGGAACTCGACCTCTACGCGTGCATCCGTCCCATTCCCGTCGACCCTTCGCTGCCGATCCTGCTCGTGCGCGAGAACGTCGAGGACATGTACGCGGCCATTGAGTGGTGGGCGGCTCCCGGCGTCGCCCAGGCGGTCAAGATTGCTACTCGGCGCGGCTGCGAACGGATTGCCGAGACCGCCTTCGCGCTCGCCCGCCGGCAGGACCGCCGGAAGGTCACGCTCGTGCACAAGGCCAACAACCTCAAGCTCACCGAAGGGCTGTTCCTCGAGGTGGCCCGGGAGGTGTCCGGCCGCCATCCGGAGGTGGCGTTCGACGACATGCTGGCCGACACCGCGTGCTCCACCCTGGTGCTGGACCCCGGCGCCTTCGACGTCATCCTCACCTCGAACACCTTCGGCGACCTGCTGAGCAATCTCGGCGCGGCGGTCGCCGGCAGTCTGGGGCTGGTCGGAAGCCTCAACAGCGGGACCGGGGTACACATCGCCGAGGCGGCGCACGGCGACGCCGGCCACCTCGCGAACCGTCGGCAGGTGAACCCGATCGCCTTCTTCGAGAGCGTCGCCATGCTCCTCTCCGCACTCGGCGAGGATCGCCGCGGGGAGGCGGTCTCGGCGGCCATCCTCGCGGCGAAGAAGGACGGGCCGACCACGCTAGACCTCGGCGGCCTGGCGACCACCGACGCGGTGACCGACTTCGTCTGTGACTCCGTCACGAAGAGGATGGCAGAGGATGGCTGAACGGCGACATGTCCGTGTCGATCCCTCCTGGCCGCTGGCCCGCGCACTGACGTCGGTAGCCCACGGACGGGGCTGGGACGTCGCACCGGCCGAAGGTGCGGCGAGCGTGCTGTCGATCGGCGGGCGCCCGGTCGACCTACCGGACGGCGCCGATCTCGCGAGGCTGCGCATCGAGGTCATCCTCGGCGCCCTGATCGACGGCCTGGGCATCGAGCCCGTCTTCGGCTCCGCCACGGTGATCGCACCAGCAGCGGGAGTGTGCGGGCCCGCTACGGCGGGACCCGTCGACGCCGTACGGATCGGGGATTCGTGGTCGGGGGACACGGTCGGCGTGCGACCGGTCGCCTGGTCGGCGCGCGTGATCACGGTCCAGCAGTCGCGGTGCTGGCTGGTGGTGGCCGACTTCGTCGGCGGATGGCCGGACGGGACAGCGATCACCGGTGATCTGGCCGTGTTGCCTGCGATGGTGTGTGCGGACACCGCCCGCGCGAGCCAGTTTCAGCTCGACCGGGGTCGAGGCCCCGACTGGCCCGAGGCCCTGCTGCTCGACACCCCCCGGGCCCGCGGGCGTCGGCTTCCGGTTCTGGCCATGTGCAGCGACGGACTGGTGGCGGCCCAGATCCTCGACCGGGCCCTGTCGAAGGCGGAGGCGGTGGGTCGGGCATGAGGATCGCCGTACTGGGGATGGGTGTCATCGGGAAGCGTCTGGTGGACGCCGTGACCGAGCATCCGGATCTCGAGCTGGTCGGTGTCGGCATCCGTCGGCTCACCGGTGGGGTGCTCGCCCGACCGGACGTGCCTTACTTCCTTACCGACGACGGGACACCGGAGCGGTTCAAGGGCACCGGAATCACGGTCGCCGGGTCGTGGAACGACGCGCTCGCGCAGGCCGACCTGGTCGTCGACGCCGGGCCCAGCCGCAGCGGCGCCGGGCGTGCGGCCAGCTATCGAGCGGCGCGGGTCGCGGTGCGGTACTGCGGGGGCGAGCGCGATCGCTCACTCGGGCCGGTCCTGCACCCGGCCCTGAACCGGGAGATCGGATTCGGATTACGAAGTGCCCGGCTGGCCAGCTGCAACACCACGGCGATCGGGCGGACGCTGGCCGCGATCGGCGTCGGCCACATCGCGCGCGCTCACGCCACGATCATTCGGTGTTGCACGGACACCGACAAGGCGGCCAAGGGCGTGACCAACAGCGCGGTCTTCGACGCCCGCCCCTCGCACCACGCCACGGACCTGCGAGAGATCATCCCGGAGATGTCGCTGTCGACCAACGCGGTGACCGTGCCGATGGTGTCCGGACATGTCATCCTGCTGCGTCTGCACCTGACCGACTGCGAACTCGACGCCGCGGTCTCACGGCTCGGCGCAGCCCAGGGTGTGACCCTCCTGACGGAGGGCACGCATGACAGCGCGCTCATCCGGGAGCGGGCGATGCGGAGCGGCATGCCCCGTGGCGACCGGTACGACATCGCCGTGCAGGCGTGCCGGGACGGCGACGCGCTCAGCCTCGCGGTCTCCCTGGACAATGAGGCCATCACCGTTCCGGAGACGATCGACGCGATCCTCGCCTACGCGGCCACGCCGGCGGTTGCGGCGTCGCTGAGCTGACCGCGGGGCGAGCATGGGAACGTGGCGCGACGCATCGGCCGATCGCGGGTACCGCGTCGGTAGAACGGCCGGCTCACGACAGGTGGCGAGCCGCGGCGGTCAGCTCGTCGAGGCCGGCCCGGCGATCCCGCAGATGCATCCGGACAACGGGCCGGCCACGGCGGGCGAGCGCGAGTCGGTCGCCCTCGGCCTGCGCGGCCTGAAGCCGGGCGAGTCCGAACGGTCGGCCGGGCACCCGCACATCGTCCTGCGCCGCAGCAGTGATTTGCAGAAAGGCGCCGGTGGGCGGGCCGCCCTTGTGGAGCTGACCGGTGGAGTGCAGGAACCGCGGGCCCCAGCCGAAGGTCACCGGCCGGCTCGTGCGTTCGCGCAGCCGCTGCGCCACCTCGGCGACGCGCTGGTCGCCGGACCGGTCCAGGAAGGCCATGACGGCCAGGTAGCCGGCGGGTTCCGAGATCGTGAGAAGCCACTCGAACACTTCTTCCAGGCGCTCACACAGAGCAGGGCCGGCGGCCTGGCCCGGGTTGAGGTGCACCTCCACGGCATCGGTCACGATCAGGGGAACATCACCGCCGTCGCGATGGTCGCCGGCCAGCACCGCCTGAGTGTTTGCTTTGGACTCCTCGACGTTCGGCTGATCGAACGGATTCACCCCGAGCCGGTACGACGCCACGGTCGTCGCGTATTCCCAGAGGAGGAACTGCGCGCCCAGCGGGGCGTCGACGACGATGTCGGCGGTGCCGCGCGGGTCGACGCCGAGGACCACCCGGACGGCATCCGCGGGCGCGGCGGTCCGGGCCGAGCCGATCACCGGCAGGATGCCCCGGCCGTCCTTGCCGGTCGACTCCGATACCAGCTGCTCGATCCAGTTCGGCAGTGCGCGTACCGCGGCGCCCTCCGCGCACAGGAGCACCTTGTCCCGCCCACGTTCGGCCGCCGCGGCCAGCGCCGCGCCGAGCAGCAGTCCTGGATTGTCCGCGTCGTTCGCCAGCGAGGGCCGGACGGCTGCGGCCGCCCGGACGACGGCGGCGATGTCCGCGCCGAGCAGACCGGGCGCCACCAGGCCGAACGGTCCCAGGGCGCTGAACCGACCACCCACCATCGGATCGCTCAGCACGCAGGCGTAGGCCTCGCGCATAGCGGTCGCGTGCAGACGGGATCCGGGGTCGGTGATCACCACGATGTGTCGTGCCGTCGCGGCCTTGCCCAGGTGCCGGTGCAGGTGGTCGACGAACACGCGGCCGAGGCTCTCCGACTCGACGGTCTCACCGCTCTTGCTGGCGAGCACCACGAGGAGACGTGCGGGATCCTCGGCCAACGCCGCCCGGACCTGGTGCGGATCGGTGGTGTCCAGCACGCGCAGTGGTTGCTCCGCGGCCACGGCGACCACCTCCGCGGCCAGCGACGAGCCACCCATGCCGAGCAGTACGACGTGGTCGAGCTCCGCGCGTTCGGCGGCGAGCTCGTGCACGACCGAGGCCAGGTCGGCGGAGGACGCGGCGAGGTCGAGCCATGTCGTGCGACGCACGATGTCGGCCGCCACGGCCTGGGGCCACATCGACAGCCTCCGTTCGCTGAGGCTGGTCGGTACCCGCTCGTCGACGAACTGGTCACGCAGGTGTCCAGCGACCTCGGCGAGGGGAACGTGCACACCGACCCGGGCACCACCTGCGACCGCCTCGATCACTCGGCGACCATCCTTCCGCTGAGGCCTCGATCGCGGCCGGTGAGTGATGCTGCGGGCGTGGACGACGGCGACGGGCTCGCCGGAGCGGGCCGGCCGTCATCGCAGCATAGCTTCATCGATGCGTCCTTTCCGGACCAGAGACGAAAACCTAGGCTCGTACGCAGTCGGCGCGGAGACCACGAGGTGATCGATCCCGCCGCCCGCACAGGGCCGTCGATGCAGTCCGACAACACTTCGGGGGTGTCCGTGGGAGCAGCTCAACCATTGCCGTACGACGTGTGGACGGGTACGACGGGCGACCGCCAGGTGCAGGTCCTCATGGACGACGCCACGCTCGGCCGGATCCGGATCGCGTTCAGTCCCCTTTGGGAGCTGGCCGCGAGTCTGGTCAGCCTCCGTCGTGGCCCCCATTACATGCGCTGGCCGTTCAGTGACTGGGCACGCGCCGCCTGGCAGCACTTCCCACCCGAACTGGCTGAGCTCTACGCCGTCACGGCGCCGCAGCTACCCGGCTTCATCGCCCCCATTCCCGATGGATCGGCCAACGCGCCGGTCGACGAGCTGGCCAGGTCCACGGCGACCGCGCCGGACGAGGTACGTGCCGAGATCGTCCGGCTCTTTCCCGACGAGGTCCCGGCCCCGCTGGTCCGCTTCGTCGCTGATCCGGACGGATCGCTGCGGTGGTACACCGACGAGGTGTCACGCTTCTGGGAGCACGCGCTGGCCTCGCGGTGGGGAGCCATCCGCTCCGTCCTCGACGAGGAGCTGCTGCTGCGTTCCCGGATGCTGGCCACTCGGGGTGGAGCCAGCCTGCTCGCTGATCTGCACGGCATCTTCACATGGAACCCGCCCCTGCTGGAGGTGCCCGGGACCCTGGGCGCCGTCCCGAGCCGGGACGCCTGTCCGGTGCTCGTGCCGATGATGTTCGCTCGCGGCCTGAGGATGTCGGCGACCGATTCTCGTGGCCGGATCGCGATTCCGTTCCAGGCCCGGGGCGCTTCGGTGCTTAGCGACAGCCCGGACCTGACCCGACGGCTGCGGGAGGACGCTCTCACCATGCTCATCGGCGGTGGGCGAGCCTCCATCATGCGTGCCGTGGTCGTGCCCTGCACGACGTCGGTGCTGTCCCGCCGGCTCGCGCTCGCGAAGAGCACCGTCTCGGAGCACCTGAAGACGCTGCACGCCTGCGGTCTGGTGCTCCGAAGGAGGGTCGGGGGGCAGGTCCTCTACGAACTCGACCAGGCCGGACGCTCGCTTCTCGACCTGCTGGACCTCTGCTAATCCCGGCCCTGACGCGCGCGGCACCCGGACGACGTGTTCGGCGTGGACCGAATCGCTGGTGGGGATTCGCGCGGCCGACTTAGGGTTTCGTCGTCCCCGAGACATCGAAGGGAGGAATACCATGAAGAAGTACCAGAAGCCGGCCGCCACCAAGGTGACCTACGGCACCGTCCTGCGCGACAACAAGTGATGTATCCGGCGCTGCGGCTACCAGGCCGCAGCGCCGGCACATCGTAGACCACGGAACGATGTGATTCGCGGGAAGAAGGGGTGCGACCATGTGTGGTCTCGGAGGGCTTGCGCGTGTTGACGGGTGCCCGCTGACGGACGCGGCGGATGCCGTTCTCAGCACAATCGCGACCACCATCGGGCACCGTGGTCCGGACGACCGCGAAGTCACTCGCGAAGGCCCTGTGGGCCTCGCGTTCACGAGACTGTCCCTGATCGATCCGGAGGGTGGCGCACAGCCCCTGGTCAGCCCCGACGGGTCGTTGGTCCTGATCGCCAACGGCGAGGTCTACAATCATCGTCAGCTCGCAGCCGGTCAGGAATTGCTGACGGGGTCCGACTGTGAGGTCCTCCTGGGTCAGTACGCCCGTCATGGCATTCGGTTCCTGGAAAATGTGCACGGCATGTTCGCCGTCGTGCTGTGGGACCGGCGGGCCAACAAGCTCATCCTGGCTCGGGACCGTTTCGGGATCAAGCCGCTCTATTACCACCGCACTGCGGAGCGAATCATCTTTTCCTCCGAGATCAAAGCCTTGTTCGCTGATCCAGGCACGCCGCGGAAGGTCGACTGGGGTCGAGCCCTCGTCCATCCGATGATGTCGTCCGCCCCGGTGCTGGTGCCGATGGAACAGACCACCTGGTTCCAGGAAATCCACAGCGTACCCGCCGCCACCGTGATGGAGATCGATCTCGGCACGGGCGCCACCACGGAACGGCGCTACTGGGACTTCCCCACGGCTGGCGAGGGCGAGGGCATGTCGGACCGGGAGCTCACCGAGCGATACGGTGCGCTGTTGGCGGAGTCCGTGGCGGACTGCGCAACGGCAGACGCCGAGCTCGGGCTGTTCCTGTCCGGCGGCATCGACTCGAGCGCCGTCGCGGCCCTGGCCGTGGGGCGGAGCACCTCGCTGCACACGTTCACCGCCCTGAGCGGCAGCACCCACCTCAACGGTGATGCGGCGAACGCCCGTCGTGTCGCCGACCATCTGGGACTACCGAACCACCAGGTGGTCTTCGACGCCGCCCGGGTGCCCTCCGTCGACGAATGGAAGCGACTTCTGTGGCTGCTCGAGACCCCGCTCTGCGGCGTCGAGCAGTTCTACAAGCATGAACTGCACCGGTATGCCAGAACCGAACGCCCCGAGCTGCGCGGGATGCTGTTGGGCGCGGCGTCGGACGAGTTCAACGGCGGCTACTCGGTGGACTACGGCCTGGGGGGCGACTGGCACTCGTTCGAGGGTTCGCTGGCGACGATGATGCGCAACGGTGCCATCTACCAACGGCCCGAACTCGCCCCTTGGTGGAGCCAGCTGGCGGAGCCTATCCTCCGGGACGATGTCGTCTTCAGGCTTGGCGCCACCACCCCTCCCGATCCCTACCAGGCATTCCTCGAACGCGAGTACGCCAAGATCCAGCAGTACAACTGCTGGCACGAGGACCGAACCGCTGCGGGCAGCGGCATCGAGGCGCGCGTCCCGTTCCTCGACCATCGCCTCGTGGAGCTGGTGGTCGGCGTTCCCGCGGCTCAGCGCAGCCGCCTACTGTGGGACAAGCGCATCCTCCGCGACGCCACCCGGCACCTGCTGCCGGCCTCGATCGTAAATCGACCGAAGGTTCCGTTCTATTACGGCGTCGGTGAGCAGCACACGTACCGGATGCTGGCCCGCATGTTGTCGCAGGACGGCGGCGCGCTGGTCGAGGAGGCACTCGCGGGTGGCGATGCTGCCGACCACCTCGACGCCGCCGGCGTGCGGCAGCTCATGCATCGGATCACGGAGCGACCCGAGAGTCAGGATGTCGAGCTCGCCCTGCAGGCGATCAACCTCGGGCTGCTCGCGTCGATGGCGGCGGAGGTGCCGGCGCCGATCGTTACGCGTCCGCTGGACATCAAGCTGAGCGCCATCGATGGGGTCGACCTCTCTCCGGAGAGCGGGCACGTCGCGGAGCACTTGGGGTACCGACCGGTGGTGCACGACAAGGCGGTGCTCGAATTCGGCCCGGAGGCCCTCCTGCTGCGCTCGATGGACGACGAGGACTGGTTCCTCATCCTGAACGGCGAGATCGAGTACGTCATCGACACCGAGAGCCCTGTCTGGCGTCGATTCCTGGCCGGCGTGGACGGCGTCCGGTCGGTCGAGGACCTGCTCGACCTCGCGGGCGGCTCCTGGACGGATGTCGAGTCGTTCGTCTACGAGGCCGTGGAGCACCGGATCCTGCGTGTAGCTGGAGCGACCGTCGATGGCTGAGGACTACTCCGACCATCTCCTGGCGCTGGTGGAGCATGACCTGCTGCCGTCTCGCTACGAGGCGGTCTTCGTCGCCGGGTCCGTGGTGCAGGGCTGGGGAAACACCGGTAGCGACATCGACATCTATGTGATCTGCGACGAGGCGCCGAGCGGGGTGGAGACCGCCCATCGGGTGGGCCTTCAGCCCGACGCGGTGGCCGTGTCCCGGCTCATGACGAACGACCAGAAGCTGGACATCGAATACTGGCAGGACGGTCAGGTCGATCAGCTCCTGGACAAGGTCTCCTGGAAGGAGTTCTACTCCGGCGACGTGTCGGGCGACCGACTCAGTTGGCCCGAGCTTCGCTTCCTCGAGCGGGTCGACCACGCCGTGCCGATCGCGGGCGCGAGCTGGCTGGAGCGTCGGCGCGAGCAGACCCGGTCGACGGCCATCCGGTCGCTCATGGTCTCCCGGGCGTTGAATTACACCACCCTGTTCATCGAGGACGCGATCGGCCAGCTCGAATCCGACGACGTGGAGAGCGCCGTGCTGTCTGCCCGCCTGGCGTTCGGATACGTCATCGACGCGCTCCTGGCCGGTGAGGGAAAGTACGGCCAGAGCGGTAAATGGCGCGCTCGCCGCTTCCGCGCGGTGGAACAGGACGTCATCTCGTTCGAGGACTACTGGGCCGTCGAGACGATGCAGGACTTTCAGCCGGACGAACCCACGATCTGGGTTCGGCGGGTCGTGGCGACCTGCCGTCAGATCGCCCGGCAGGTCGTGGTCTGAGTGACGACCGATTCCACGATGGACAGCAGCTGGGCGCGCAGGACGTTCGCCCCCCTGCGGGACCGGCGTTTCCGACTTTACTGGACCGGGCTCTCGGTGTCCCAGCTGGGCAATGCGGTGAGCGCGATCGCTCTCACCCTCGGGATCATCAGCGCGACCGGTTCCGCAGCCGATCTCGGTATCGTGCTCGGCGCCGCGGCGCTGGCCGAACTCTCGATGACCCTGATCGGTGGCGTGTGGGCCGACCGGCTGCCCCGCCAGAAGATCATGATGGTGGCTGACGCGCTGCGGGCCGTGGCGCAGGTGATCGTGGCGGTCGAGCTGTTCTCCGGCCGTCCGAACATCGCGCACATCGCGGTGGCGTCGGCGCTCGCCGGTGGCGCGCTGGGCGTGTATCTGCCTGCGGCCAGCGGCATTGTGCCGGCGACGGTGGATCGCGAATACCTGCAGCAGGCGAACGCTCTGGCGAGTCTGGCGAGACGTTCGGCCTTCATGCTGGGCCCCGTCATCGGGACGACCCTGGTCGTGACCGTCGGGGCCGGATGGGCCCTCCTGTTCGACGCGTTGACGTTCGCGGTCAACCTCAGCCTGCTGTCGCTGCTGCGCATCCCGCACGTTCCCCGGGAACCGTCGACGTTCGTCAGCGATCTGGTCCAGGGCTGGCGGGCCGTGAGTAGCCGCACCTGGCTGTGGGCCAACCTGATCGTGTACTGCATCTGGAACCTGATGCGATGCTTCTACTTCGTCGTGGGACCGATGGTCATCATCAGCGGTCACGGCGGTGAAGTGGGTTGGGCGACCATCGTCCAGGGCGGGGCGATCGGTGCTCTGGCGGGCGCGCTCATCGGCTTGAACATTCGACCGCGGCGACCGCTCGTGGTCAGCAATCTGGCGAACTCGCTCGGGGCGCTACCGCTGATCATGATCGCCGTCGGCGCACCCGTGCTGGTCGTCGCGGTGGCGGCGGGCCTCATGTCGCTCGTGCTGGGCCTTGGTTCCATCTGGAGCACGACGTTGCAGCAACACATCCCGTCGAGCGAGATTTCACGTGTCTTCTCCTACGACTGGATGGTCTCGGTAGCGCTCATCCCGGTGGGTATGGCCGTGGCGGGTCCGGTGGCGGAGGTCGTCGGCGAGCGGCCGAGCCTCCTGGGCGCCGGCGTGGCCATCCTCGTGGCCAGCTTCGGCGTCCTGGCGATTCGGCAGGTACGGGACTTGGGCCCACGTCCGGAGACCAAGGTCGGCCAGGACGTCGTGGTTGGTGGGCACTGACATGGCCGAGGCGGTGTCGTATGGCGGGGTTGCCAGCATGGAGGCGAGGATCGCCGAGATCGCGGCCGCGGTGCGGGACGAACCGGTGTATCGGAGCCCGTTCAACAGTTGGGATGCCAAGGCCAGCGTTCGCAACGGTCCCCGCCGGCTGCTCGGCGAGGACGTCGACGGCTCCCTGTTCTTCCCGCCGGAGCTCGTGCCGAGCGCGAGTCACCCTCTTGTCACCGCCCGGGGCCCGGAGGTGGCCTCCGCGCTGCTCGTACAGCGTCTTTATCAGTACCTGCACTTCACCACCGAATTGGAGTCGGTCGCGGTCATCCCGGTGACCTCCATGATCGCGCGCAACCGGAGCGGCCTCGTGCTGCCGGATCGCATGAAGGCCGACGCGTTCGCGATCACCACCGACGAGGCCTGGCACGCCCAGTTCTCGGACGATCTGACACATCAGATCGAGAGGGCGCTCGAGCTGCCCAGCATCGTCCCGGCGGATCCCTATTTCGTCACCAGGCTCGACGAAATCCGCCACGAGCTCGGCGCGCAGGCCGCGGGATACGTCGACCTGGCGTTCTCAATCGTCAGTGAGACCCTGATCTCCACCATCCTGGCGGACCTGCCCAGAGATACCAGGCTGCCGAGGGCGGTACGCGATCTCGTCCAGGACCACGCTCTCGACGAGGGACGGCACCATGCCTATTTCCGGAAGTTGTTGACCTACTTCTGGGGCGCCCTGGACCGCAGGGACCGACAGCTGATCGGGCCGTGGTTTCCAGAGCTGATCAGGACCTTTCTGGCCCCGGACAACGGCGCGGGACTGCGCATGCTGGTCGGCGTCGGCCTGACGACCGCGGAGGCGACAACGGTGATCATGGAAACCCATGATGCTGCAGAGACCAACCGGCGTATCGCGGCGGCTGCCATGTCGACGGTGCGCTACCTGACTGAGGTCGGTGCGTTGGACGATCAGCGGACGCGTGAGTCCTTTATGGAAGCAGGTATGCTGCCGTGACGCCACAGACATTCATTGGGGAGCGATGACCGTGCAGGTGGATCTGTCAAAGGGCCTTGCTGTCCTGCACGAGCGCGGATTGTTGCCGGATTCGCATCTCTGCGCTTTCGCCGCAGGCTCTTTGGCGCGTGGATGGGGTAACGCCACGAGTGACGTCGACCTTTACGTGATCATGCCCGATCAACCCTCGGCACTGGGTGCCAGTAGCGAGGCCGTCGACTTGGATGTCGCCGAGATGGGGGTTGACGCCCTTGTCGTGGACGGCGTGCAATGGGACTTGAAGTACTGGCGGACGAGCCAGATCCGCCAGATCATCGAGCGGTTCTCCTGGAGTCGTTACGAGGCCGGGGACACCGGCGGCGCCAACGTGGACATGCGGCAGCGTGACCTGATCGAAAGGCTGTTGCACGCACTGCCCATATCCGGTCAGGAGTGGTACGACCGGAACGTCTTGGAGCCACTGCGGGAGTCGGCGATGATTCCTATTCTCGTCACTCACGCGCTGCAGACGTCGGATACGTTCATCGAGGACGCGGTGGGGCAGATGGCCGCGGATGACGTACACAACGCTATTCTTGCGGTGCGGACGGCATTTGAGATGTCGATCGAAGCCCTGCTGACGGCACACGGCGAACCGGGGCGTAGGCCGAAGTGGCGTCCGAACCGCTTTCGCAACGCTGACCAGAGTGTGCTGACTTTCGACGAGTACTGGGCGATCGAGACGATGCGTGACCTCGACGAGCGTTCACCAAAGCCCTGGATCATCAGCGTGATACGCCTGTGTCAGCGGATCGCCATGGAGGTAAATATCAATGACGCGCCGCGTTGACGTGACGTCCGCAGTTCCCTCCGTGCGGCTTGACGCGCGTCTCCGCCGTGTCGGCGGTGAGCTGATCGTTGCCGGCCCGGACCATGAGAAGGCCCACGGCCGCGAGCCGCTGACCCTTTCGTACACTGCCGAGGTCATTTTCCGTGGCATCGACGGATCGCGCAGTCTGGACCGAATAAGTGATCTCGTGGCCGCGGATTTCGAGATCCCTGCCGAGGAGATCGTGGACGATGTCGTCGAGCTGATCGACGAGCTCGTGCATGCGGGGGTCGTGGAGTACTTGAGTTGATGAGGACGCCTTCGACTCCTATCTGGGGTCGAAGGCATCGACCAGTTTATTGATTCGGGCACGAACCTCTTCCTGTGGGGCCGTACCGTCCAATACGTGATAATTGACATCGCCCCACGGATGAGTGAGAAAGTTGTCGCGAACGGCACGCATCCGATCGAGATCGAGTTCCTCCCGCTTCTTGGAAGAGCCGTCGCGCATGATGATTCGCTCGATCGCCAGTTCCGGGGGCACGTCGAGGAAGATGGTGAGGTCTGGCGCGGGAAGATATTGATAGATCGTGGTCAACCATTCGACGGTCATCCCGCGAGCCATCATGTAGGCGAACCCGGTGTAGACGTACCGATCCGTGACCACCGCCTTTCCGGCGCGCAACGCGGGCTTCACCACCTCGCGCACGTGTCGATAGCGGTCGAAGGCTGCCAGCAGGCCGATCTCGGGCAGCACGGACTCATCATCCTGCTCCATGTCGAGGACCGTGCGCACCACGGGGTCCTGACGATATAGATCTGTCGGTTGCCGGGTCCGTACGACTTCTCCCCGTTCCGCGAGCTTGCTCTCCAGGAACCCCACCTGAGTTGTCTTGCCGCTGCCGTCGATGCCGCAGACGGCCACGAAGAATCCGAGATTCGACCAGGTCATGTTAGGCTCCTCGCCTATTCCGTACCGATGATCGCACTGCTTCAAAAGGGCTTTTCGGGTATCAAGAGAGCATTCTCTGAAGTGTAAGGATGCGAACAAAGGATGTCAATATAGGTCGAAGTGTCGACCTGTGGTGAGAATCACGCCATATCGACTACGATGGTTCCGGCAAGGCTGGGAAGGGCGGCGGTGCGGTCGACTCGATCGTCGGCGCTTCCGTAGGATCGGCCGCACCTCCATCGTGTCCGGCCTGCGGATGAGGAACGTGTACACGGCGAACCTGAAGGTGCCGCTGCGCGGTCTCCAAGCGCACCGGCGCGTCGACGAGCGGTAGCGACAGCCCGGAGGCCGAGCATTGGAGCAGGAAGACGTGACCGAGAGCGTCCCGAGGGTCGGTACCGTGCTACCCGGCCTATCCTTGCGGGCAACCAGCGGCGGCCGGCTGGCCATCGACCGGGCGCCGAACGGCAGTCGCTACCTCGTGCTGTATGGCTATCCCAGGATCAGTTCGCCGGACGTCCAGATGCCCGAGTCCTGGGCCACGATCCCCGGTGCCGTCGGCTGCACCGCCGAGTCCTGTCGATTTCGCGACCTCGACCGCGACTTCGCCGCGTTGGACGCGGAGATCATCGGCGTCTCGACCCAGTCCCGGGAGGAGCAGCAGGCGGCCGTGGCGCGGCTTGGTCTGCCGTTTCCGTTGGTGAGTGACGAGGATCTGGAATTCACCCGGGCCCTGCGTCTACCCACCTTCACCGTGGCCGGAAGTACCATGCTCCGCCGGCAGACCCTGGTCGTTGAGGAGGGCAGGATCGCGCAGGTGTTCCACCCTATCGAGGACCCGGGCAGTCACCCGCATGACGTACTGCAGTGGATCCGGGGTCGATGACGCCAACGACGACTCATCTCTTCGTGCCCCGCCGTCAGCCGGGCCGGCATTGCTGCCGTCTTCCGGCTTCCCGGCCCGAGTCCGCCGGCGCGGCGCTGCCCGGCTGACGGCCGGCTCCACCGCGCCGTGGTGGCGCTCATCCTGGGGCTGACGGCGCTGGCCGGGCCACTCTTCGACCTCAGCACCGACGCCGCCGACATCTCCTGCGCCGTGCCCCGCGTGTCGAGGCCGCGTTTCCGGGTGTACGCAGTGAGCAGCCACCTGAACGCGCCGCTGACCCGCCGCGTCCGGTGGCGTTTCGGCAGGTGGATCCAGCCGGTCCCGCGGGCCCGGATCCCGGCGCGCTTCCTGCGTAGCCTGGTGGTCGCGCCCGCGCAGGTCACCTGCCTGGCGGTCCGGTTGGGGCACGTCCCGCGCGGGCCGGTCATTGCGGTGCGGCTACGGGTCAACACCGATCCCAACCCCACCCTCACGCCGAGGCGCTGTCCCTAACCCGCTCGATCATCCTGTCGATCCGCCCGCTTCTTCGAGCGGTGCAACTTTCCGGGTGGGCGGTTCCGTTCTACCTCCGTCACGAGGAGGCAGTGGACTTGATAGCCGAAGACGAGCAAGCATTCCGCGAGTTCGTGACGTCAGAAATGGCGTCACTGCGCAAGCTGGCGTACGTGACCTGCGGTGACTGGCACGCGGCGGAGGACGCCGTGGCCAATGCTCTGGTCAAGCTCTATCCCCGCTGGCGGAAGCTGGACCGGCCCGATCTCTACGTCAAGACCATGGTCTACCGGGCTGCGGTCGACGAGACCCGTCGGCCGTGGCGGCGCGAGCGGTCGGCCGGTGACGCCATGCCGGACATCGCGCTGCGCGACCCCGCCGGTGCGACCGACGAGCGGATGCGCCTGCGGGCGGCGCTCGACTCGGTGCCACCCCGGCAGCGAGCCGCAGTCGTGCTCCGGCACTACCTGGATCTGAGCCTCGAGGACACCGCCAGCGTCCTGAACTGCACGGTGGGCACGGCCAAGAGTCAGGTGTCCCGTGGCCTGGCGAAGCTTCGCGAGTCACTCGGCGACGACCGCGCCAATCTCAACAGACCATCGACAAAGGAGTGGACCCATGCGGTTGCATGATCTCGTGGACGCGGTAACTGGCGATGAGCCGCCGATGTCCCGCACCGTCGACGACATCATCACGGCAGGGCGGCGGGCGCAGCGCCGCCGTCGGGCCGGATTCGCGTCAGCCGGCGCGGCGGGCCTCGTCGTGGCCGTGGTCGCCGGTGCGTTCGTGGTACCGACCCTGGGTGCGCAGCAGAGCCCCCCGGCCGCGCCGTTCGTGGCCGGCGCGGCGGCGTCCAAGCCGGCCGGGGCCGAGTGGCCCGACCCCGCGTCGTTCACCTTCACCTTCACCGGGTACGACGCCGGCACGCTGCACGTGCAGGACCCGATTGTCGCGTCCACCGCGTACCAGATCGCTCCCGTCTACTCCGACGGCCACACCTCGAACGACAAGCCCATGACCGCCCAGGAGGTGGAGGGACAGGGCGACGCATTCGAGCGGAACAGGAAAAAGGCTGCCGCCGGGAAGCCGTCCCTCTGGGCCTACCTGACCGTCTACCGGCCCGGTGCCTTCGACCCGGCCAGGATCAAGGACGGCGCGAACGTCACCGTGGCCGGTCGCAGGGCTGTGCAGGCGACGCTGCCGGTCGGCCTTGACCCGCAGCGCCCGGTGGATGGCGGCAACAAGCTCTTCGCCTGGGAGTACGCCGACAACGCCTGGGCTGCTGTCACGTCGTACTCCGGCGACAAGGCCACGCCGAGCTTCGAGGAGCTGGGCGGCCTGGTCGAAGGCCTGAAGCCCAGCAGGCCGACGCCGGCCCTGTTGCCCTTCACGGTGGGCTACCTGCCGGACGGTTACGTGCCGTTGCAGATCGGCACCCACGCCACGGCGGGCCTCGGTGGCATTGCCGCGGCCCGCGCCGGCGACTACGGCGGCGCGACGTACACCAGGTCCGCCGCGCCCGCCACTGGACTGACCGCACCGTACGAGGCGACCGAGGGTGGCCTCAGAGACGGATTCCACATCTCCGTAATCCCGAGTAGCAGCGCGAACCAGACGCCGGAGCCCGGTGAGACCAAGTGCTACGACGTACCCGACCGGCCTGGGTGGGACGGCCCGCAGGTCGACATCTGGTGCCAGTTCCGGAGCGCCGACGGCGCAGTTGTAGTCGAGGTCAGCCCCGATAGGGCCGGTAACACGCCGCCGCGGGTCGAACTGGAGAAGATCGCCGAGGGAATCACGGTCGCCGACGTCACCGACGAGTCGACCTGGACTCCGGCCGCGACCGCCCTGCGGCCGTGACGGCCAGCGCCGGCACCACGACGGTGCTGTTCGGCAGGGCCGCTTCAGCGGCTCCTGCCGCAAAGAATGAGGGCTTGGAATGAAACGGAGAGCAAAGGCCGGTCTGATTGCCACGGCGACAGCGGCTCTGTGCGTGGCGGTGGTGCCTCTCGCCGAGGCGAACACCACGCCGAAGTCCGACGCGGTGCCGGTCGGACTGGCGGAGTTCTACGGGCAGCGTCCTGAGTGGGGACCCTGCCCCCGTCCGCCGGTGCCACCGAGGCGGTCACCGGCTGCTTCGCCGTCCGCGCTTCCCCGTGCCGAGAGCGCGTCCCCGGTGGTGGAATGCACGACTGTGCGGGTGCCGTTGGACTACCGGCGGCCGGACGGTCCCCGGGAGACCGTCGAGCTCTCCCGGCGCCTGGCGAGCGATCAGCCGAACCGGCTCGGCGTACTGGTCGAGGTCCCCGGCGGGCCGGGCGGGCAGGGAATCTACGCGTCGGAGGATCCGGCGTACGAGGCGCTGTCGGCGCGATACGACATCATCGGTTACAACCCGCGCGGCGTCGGGCAGTCGCAGCCTCTGCTGTGCGAGGGCACGAGCGTGCAGTTGTCCGGCAGGACTCGCTTCACCGACGCGCAGATGCGGGCGTACACCGAGGAGTTCCGCAGGCGTGATCAGCAATGCGAACGCGCGGACGGTGCCCGGCGTCCCTACTTCACCACCGCCAACAACGCCAGAGATCTCGACATCGTCCGCGCGGCCCTGGGTGAGCGTCAGCTGAACCTGATGGGGAAGTCCTACGGCACGTACGTGACGGCCGTCTACGGCACGCTTTTTCCGAAGCGACTGAACCGCAACGTCCTGGACTCCGCGATCCACCCGCAATGGATATGGCGGGAGGCGTGGAAGCAACAGGCAATCGCCCAACGCAGGACCGCCGACGCCTGGATGACGTGGGTGGCCGAGCGCAACGGAATCTACGGGCTGGGCACCACCCGGTCGCAGGTGCGCACCACGATCGAACGGACCCGGGCGAAGCTGGAGCAACACCCGATCGACCAGGGTGATTTCGTGTACGACGGCACCGAGTTCGACGGCCTCATCGGGGCCACCAACGAGGTGGCGTACTGGGACTTCTTCGCAGCGACGGCGAGCCGGCTGCGTCAGCAGGTCGAGACGTCCTCGGACGTGCCGGGTGACCTGGGCCGGGCGTTGGCTCTTCAGCAGGAGATCCAGGCCGACCCGCCGCCGACCAGCAACGGCGTCTGGGAGGCAGTCAACTGTGAGGCCGAATGGCCCGCCGACCTCGAGGTGTACTACGCGGACATGCGCTACTTCTCCGAGCACTTTCCCTACGGCTGGGGTGCGTCGGCGGTTTCTCCGCGTGAGTGCACCTTCGGCTCGGTGGAGCGTGTCGAGCCGCTGGTGAAGCTGCGCCGCAGCGGCTACCCGACAGGGCTGGTCGTGCAGGAGGAGTTCGACCCGCAAACACCGTACGAGGGCGGCCGGGCGATGGCGGACCTGCTCGGGCACCGGCTCCTCAGCGTTCCGCGCGACGGCTACCACGTCGTCCACGGCACCAACGCCTGCGTCGACGCCGCCATCGACGACTACCTACTGAACGGAAGGCTGCCGAAACGGGGAGCGGAGTGCGAGGGAACGCCGATCCCCGAGGTTCCGACGGATGGTTCGGCGCGGGTGGGCGAGGACGACCGCCCGTCCCTCGACGAGCAGACGAATCTCCTGTCCGGCCGGATCTCTCGTCCGCTTCAGGCTGGTGGTCGTGAGCCCTCCTGATGTCGACGCATGAGGGCTTGACATCCGCGCCGATTGGCCGAACGCCTCCGCAGTCTGCAGATTCCTTGGTACGTCGTGGCTGGCTAGGCGGTGGATCCCTGCCACGACGCGCAGACCTGCGGGCACGGCGACCTCCAGGTCGCCGTGCCCGCAGCGAACTTTGTGCCCGCGCCGCGGTAGATGTAGCCGGAGTACCTGTGCTGGATGATCACCTTGAGGCGGGTGTGGACCCGCTGTCCCCGCTGGCCTTGGCTTTCGATCTGCGGCACGGGATGGGTTCGATACGCGGTCATTTGATGTTCGATCTGCCGGCCGCGCGGGCGAGCCGGTTCGTGGAAGGGGTTCCATCGCTACGCCGCGTCGCTGCGGGTCGTGGCGAGTTCGGGAAAGGCGTCCTCCCAGCGCTGGCGGAGCTAAGGCGGCAGCCAGAGGCTGGGCCAGAGTCGCCGGAGGAGGTCAGCATCGAGCCACGTGTTCAGGTCCTCGACCGTGCTGGCTTCGGTGAGGACCACCTTGTACATGCTGGACAGGCGCGCGGTCCCTGGACCAGTCGAGGTGATGCGGGAGCGTCACCGTGCCGTCGGTCGGGCCGTGCAGCGCGGCGAGGGTTTCGGCAACCACATAGGGCTTCCGATCCCCGTAGGGCCGGTAGTCCGCCGGCGGTGCCGGGGTGATGTCCTGCGCCGGCTGATGTTGGCCGCCTGCCGGACCCCCGGTCGGAGTGCCTGCCGGATCGTCTCCCGGCTGTACCCGGTGACCCGCTGCAGATCCGCCGGCCGCCACCCGGCCGCGTGAAGCGCCCGCAACTGCTCGTCCCGCTCGGTCGACGCAGCCGCCCGCGTCGCCTCGTACCTGGTGACGACCGCCTGCAGCCCATCCTCTGAGAACCGGTCCACGCCGATGATGTGCGCGGTGTGTGCTCTCCAGCCGATGCCAACCCGGGTGAACCGGTGCCAACGCGGGTCACTCTGGGCGACCGCCGGTCGCAAACCGGGTCCGTGCGCTCGGGGTGTGCTCCTGGGCTGGGCGAACAGGGGTACGGGTGACGTGGGTGAACGCCTGCCACTCCCTGCCACCCCAGGTGAACCCTCAGGTCGCTAGACTGGTCCCTCGCGCCCTCGTAGCTCAGGGGATAGAGCATCGGTTTCCTAAACCGTGTGTCGCAGGTTCGAATCCTGCCGGGGGCACCTCGATACGCAGCAGGAACGTCGCCTGAGCTGGCAATCCGCACGCCGTTCAATTAGAACAGGTGTGCAAGCGTAGGTCACCGGAAGCCGCCGTTTGTCGTAGGTCGCGGAACAGGTGCGGAATGACCTTGAAGTCATCTGCCCAGGTCAGCCGACGTGATCGGGGAAAGATCCGGAACGACGGCGCTCATACGGGCCACGTCACGCCGGTCAGAGCCTCAGCGATCCGGTCGTTGACGGTGACCTCCGCGCCGTCGATGCACGTGGCGTAGACCTTCAGCAGCACGTCAACGGAGTGTCCGGCCCGCTCCGCTACCTCGGTCGCCGGCACGCCAGCGTTGAGCCACAGCGACACGGCAGCGTGTCGCAGGTCATACGGGCGACCAGCGAGCGGAGAGTCAACCTGACGCGGGTCAACGCCAATCGACGCGCCTTCACCCAGACGCGGGAGTACGTCGAGGCCGCAACCACGTTGCCCCGCTCGCTCTGGAACAGCCGGCCGTCCTTGGCGACCATGCTCACTGGCAATCGTTGACGCGTGTGTCCTAAGCTCGCGGGAACGGAGCACTAGGCTGCTGGGAAGTTCATGTGCACGTGCTCGACGACCCCGAAGGTCTGTCACCGAGAGCTCAGGCGTTCCTGTGCCGTGCCGGGACCCGGCAGCCGGAGCAGCCTCGACTGCTGACCGACTTTGTGCAAGTGCCGGCCCGGTCGGGATGGCTGATTGCGGCGCCCCTTGAGTTGACCGTCAGGCGGGAAGGCTTCGCCGCCCGCTTCGGCGGGTTGCGCTACGACGTTCGCCGCAGCGTCCGCATCGGCGACGAGCGCCGCGACACCCTCCGCTGCTGGCAATTCGACCTGCTCGACATGGTTCGGGCAGAGAGCATGGGGTGGTCATTTGCGTGGTACGGCGAGCGCGTGTCGTCACCCGTGCTCTACCTGGCGCACACTGACGGCCGATTCGGGGTGAGCGTGGGCGGTCCCTTCCTGGAGGTCTGTCCCTCGATCAATCACCTGATCGAGGGACACGCGCTCATGGACGAGCTGCACGACTGGGAGCCTGTGCCACCCAGCTCGCTGGAGGCGTGGGTCCCCAACGACATCACCAATGCACACCTTGGCGAGATCCTCGCCGCACTGCCACCCGTCCCTGAGGCATCGGGACCACATGATCAATGGTGGTGCTCCGACCATCTCGCAATCCGCCTGTTCCACGGATGGACCGATCGTCAACCGCGACCCACCGGCGTCATGATCTGGAGCCGGAACGGCCAGATCTGATGAGTCGGCGACAGCACTCGCTTGGTTCAACGGCATACTGCCGCCAACCTCGTCTGCCTCACCGCCGTTGACCGCACGCCTCTGGTGGGCCGTCGAGTCCGCCCAGCGACCGGCTGACTAGTAACTCTGTGTAACAGCGGCAGTCCGCCGCGCGGGAACCTGTAAGTAGTCGAGTGGAGCCGATGTGTCACGCATCAAGTGGAGCCCGACATCGGACTGCCGGTGTGCCGAGTCCCACCTCATGCTTGACGGATCCGTCCCAGCACATGCGCGACAGTCGGCCTTGGTTGCTCAGTTGCCCTGGTTGCTGTCAGTGCCCACCGCGCGGTCGCGCACCTACGCTTCTGGCCAGTCGGACACGATGACCAACGGGACTGAGTCCGGCGACCGGAAGTCGTCGCCAGGAAGGTACTCGATGTGCTGATGCCGGTGGACTGTCCGGTCATCGGCGGTCTCGGCTTGCTCAGCCACACCATCGAGCGCGTCCCAGATGATGTCGAGATACTCACGCCCGCCGGAGAAATGCACCGTTGTCCCGCCTTGCAGACTGACAAGCAGCGGACCCGCGGTCGCCTCTTGACTGACGGCCCCGTCGGTGACCGCCACCTCAAAGGGCTCAGCATGATGGCGTAGCAGGCGGCTGAGGGCGCGGAGCGCAGCCGGCGGACCGGCAAGCTCCAGCTCGTCATCGCTGACGGAGAGACGGCAGCGTTGGTGATCATCCATCGGCGCATTGTGTCTCACCGCGCGGCCCTTCCGTCGCCCACCGTGAAGGTCTCCGTGAGCGCCTGAGGATCATGTCGGACATCAGGTGGGACGCGAGCGTCAAGCATCTCCCGTGGCGGGACACATCGGACTGCCGGCGATGTCGGGTCTCGGGGGATCTCGTAAAGCGTCGGTCATACCGCCTGTAGATCGAGCCCGCTCCCAGGCTGTAGGACGGTCGCCGTGAACCTCATCGATCGTTCGGCTAGGGCCGTTTCCAGGGCGATCGTCTCCGTGTCGGCGAGGTGCAAATCGACCGGCGCGCTGCTCTGCCAGTCCAGATGAGCCCGTACCACGTGCCGGCCTGGCGTTACGTCGACGCTCTGGACGGCTCCACGGTTCAAGCGTGCCACTACCTTCCCATCGATCTCGATCGCAATACGGCGCAGAAGGCCACCGGTGTCCAGGGCGCGACGAACAATGATCCGCGGCATGGGGTTCCGCTCCCTTCCCTGTGGCGCGGCAGCACATTGGAATGCCTCAGCGCTGTGCGCGTCAAACCAACGGGAGGCAAGTGTGGCCGTCCGTACAGCCGAGCCGGGACTGGGAGCCCGCATGACGGCACAGGTGAAGCGAGGTCATTGCCCGGCACCGGATTGGCCTACGGGCTGACCGTTCCCGACATGTTGCTGACCCGGCCCATCGCATCGAAGTCGACACGCAGAACCGACCCACCCCGCTCCTGCGCCGTCACCGACATCGGCGCCCGATCCAGCCGCCACCCCTGCTGGTGCAGGAACGACTCGACGGCGACGCGGTGCTCCACCGGGAAGGACTGTAGGACCTGGGTCAGGACGGTCAGCACCCGCTCCGGCCGGACCGGCGCGGTGATCTGCGGCGGCGCGTCGTCGAGGTGGAAGAAGACGGCGCCGCCGTCGTACGGCCCGCGGTAGTAGCAGTGGCCGGTGAGGCCGGACGCCAGCATGGCGAGGCGGTGTCCGTCGGCGCGCTGGAGCGGGAACGTGGGTTCGGTGAGTTCGGCGACCCCTTGGCGGTGCCCGTACTCGCGAAGCCAGCCGGCCAGATGCAGTACCGACGGCGGGAGGTTGCTGGCCTCGTTGGCCCAGGCCCACAGCCAGGTGCCGTCGTTGTGGCTCTCGGTGCCGAGGAGCTGGACGCGGTACCGCAGGTCGGTTCCGAACGTCGCGACGCCGTCGGGCACGTCGAGCTGCCAGTCGCGCTCGCCGAGCAGGTCGGCCAGCGCCATCTGGCGGGCCAGGCCGGTGCCGACATGTTCGGCGAAGAGTCGATCAAACGTCGGCATCGCCGCAGTGTGCCAGACCTTTCAGCGCGGGACGGCCCCGCGTCCGGCCGGAGCCGGAGCGCGGGGCCGGCGGGTCAGCGGACCAGCGCTGCCACCAGTGTCCCGATGCAGGCGACGACGGCGGCGATGATCGGACTGAGCGTCTTGATGTACGCCAGGATGAGCCGGTGCCGGTCGGTCGGCTCGGCAACGGTTTCGTCCTCGTCCTCTGGTGTCTCGAAGTCTGACCCGTGAGGGATTACAGTCAACGTGACTCCTTCCGTTGCAGCGGTGGAGTCGAATGCGGCGTCCGGTGGCAGCCGGGCGCCGCCCTCTGTGTGAGGCGACGCAGTGCCGTTCGACGGTTCGAGCATCCTCCCGGCGGCCAGCTAGCACAAGAGTGGGCAATTCACTGTCGGGTACCTGACAAGCAGATGCATCGCATCGAGAAAATTTCGGTGCCATCTCTTGCCAAATGCAATTTTCCGTGAAGCAGTTCAACCCAGCGTGACCACGTCGAAGCGCATGGTGAGCAGTCGTGTCACCAGGCGCGCCGACTACGACACGACGAAGCCGGTCGACGGGCGGGTCAGGACGCCGGTCATCGGGAAGCGGGTGGAGCCGTTCCACCAGTGCCACACCACGCGCTCGCTGCCGTCGGCGGCGGCGAAGACGTCCATCCCGCCGGGGCCCTGGTGGTTGCCGGGCAGGCCGCTGATCGGGTTGAGTCCGGCGCTGCCGGTGTAGCCGAAGAAAGGCCGCGACACGCCTTCGCGGATGGGAGTGCATCGGGAGCCGGGCAGGGGACTGGCGCCACAGCGGGCGATGCCCGTGGCGTAGCGGGCGCTGTCCCAGTTGTTGCCCGAGTACATGAGGTACCAGTCGCCGTCGGCGGCCTTCCACATCGACGGGTTCTCCACCACGTGCGTACCGCCGCTGGTCTTGGCGGTGTCCCAGGTGATGTCGGTGCTCTTGAGCATGTCCCGGCGGGTGTCCCAGATCGCGCGGCCCTCGCCGTCGGTGCGGACGGTGGAGATGCCGGTCTCGGCTCCGGAGGCGATGGCGTCGTCCCGGTAGGTGACGTACAGGTTCCCGCCGGCCACGAAGGGGTTGGCGTCGAGTGCCCACCGGCCGGCGTCCGGGCAGGCCCACTCGCCCTGGTTCTGGAACGGGCCGCGGGCGCTGTCGGAGATCGCTCGTCCGATGCACTTCTGGCCCGTGCCCTTGCGGGAGGCGGTGTAGAACATGAAGAACCGGCTGCCGAAGCGGGCGACGCCCGGTGCCCAGATCGCGCCGCCGGGCTCGGCCCAGGCGCCCGGGCCGGACGGCAGGGCGTCGTGCGACGCGCAGTCGGCCATGCCGACGCTGTTGCCGGAGCCGTGGACGAGGACCGGTACGTACAGCCTGCCGGTCGCGCCGCAGCGCGCGCCGGTCCCGGCGCCGACCGTGGTGCCGTAGGTGACGTACGAGCCGTCCTTCGCCAGGAGGGTGTCCGGGTCGGCCAGCGGGAAGGTGGACGAGCTCGCCAGCGTGGACATGTCGTCGGCGGGCGCGGCGGCGGCCGGCACGATCGCCGCCGTGGTGGCTGCCAGGGCGGTCGCGGCGAGGGTGACGAGCCCTCCGCGCATTCGAAGGAATCTCACCGGTGCCCCCCATCGATGATGGTAATTTTCATCGAACGCTATCGACGGCCGACGATCCCGTCAACGTGGGCCGAGAGCGGGAAGCGGGGCCGCCCGGAGACCCGCCGGGTTACGCTCCGTCGAGGGGACGTGTCACCCGCCGGGCCCTCAGGCCGGTGCCAGGACCCGTCGGTACCCTGGCAGGTCCTGGCCTGTCCGCGACGACATGAGGTATTCGTGAACGATCTTCGAGTGGTGGCGTTCGATCTCGACGACACCCTGGCGATTTCCAAGTCCCAGATCGATCGTCGGATGGCGGAGTTGCTCGGCCACCTGCTCACCGAGGTGGACGTGCTGGTCATCTCCGGTGGCCGGTTCGAGCAGTTCCAGTCGCAGGTGCTCGCCCACCTCGACCTCACCGAGGAGCAGCGCGACCGGCTGCACCTGATGCCGACCTGCGGCACCCGCTACTACCGCTGGTCCGACGGGGACTGGCGGCAGGTCTACGCGGAGGACCTGACCGAGGCCGACAAGGCCCGTGTGGTCACTGCGCTCACCGAGTCGGCGCAGGCGCTCGGCCTGTGGGAGGCGAAGACCTGGGGCGACATCATCGAGGACCGGGGCAGTCAGATCACCTTCTCCGCACTGGGGCAGTCCGCGCCGCCGGCTGAGAAGTACGGCTGGGACCCGGACGGCGACAAGAAGCGGCGTCTGCGGGACGCGGTCGCGGCGAAGCTGCCCGACCTGGAGGTGCGCGGCGGCGGCTCGACGTCGATCGACGTCACCCGCAAGGGCGTCGACAAGGCGTACGGCATGCGGAAGCTGCTGGAGCACCTGGACCTGAAGATCGACAACGTGCTCTTCGTGGGTGACCGCCTGGACGTGGGTGGCAACGACTACCCGGTCAAGGCGATGGGCATCCGCTGCGTCGCGGTCACCCGTTGGGAGGAGACCGCCGACTACGTCGAGAAGCTGGTCGACGACCTGGTGAAGCGGCGCGCCGAGCGCGCCTGAACACAGCCCGCAGCAGAGCCCGCCGGTTCCGGAACCGGCGGGCTCTGGCGGTATCGACGGTGATGAGGTAGGAACAGCCGAGAGAGCGCTCTCCCGTCCCATCACCGAACAGGCAGGCAGATGCGATCACCCGACCCCTCCCGCCGCCGTTTCCTCACACTCACCGCGTCCGCGGCCTCGCTCACCGCCCTCGGCCTCCCGGCCGGCGCCGCTGCCGCATCGCCGGCCGCGCGACCCGCCCGCGAGCCCGACTTCGGCCCGAACGTCTTCGTGTGCGACCCGAGCACACCGGTGGAGGAGATCCAGTCCACGCTGGACCGGCTGTTCACCGCCCAGGAACGCAACGAGATGGGCTTCGACAGGTACGCCGTGCTGTTCAAGCCCGGCCGCTACGAGGTGGACGCCCGGCTCGGCTACTACACGACAGTCGCCGGTCTCGGCACCCACCCGGACGACGTGGAGATCCACGGCGCGGTCCGGGTGGTCGGGCAGCCCGACCCGAACTCGCCCGCCGGCATCTCCGCGCTCACCAACTTCTGGCGCTCGGCGGAGAACCTCGCTGTCACCCCGACCGACTGGTCGAACCAGTGGGCCGTCTCCCAGGCGTCACCGATGCGGCGGGTGCACGTCAAGGGCGTGCTGTGGCTGGAGCCCGGCAACGGCGGCTACTCCAGCGGCGGCTACATCGCCGACTCCAAGGTGGACGGCATCACCATCAACGGTTCCCAGCAGCAGTGGCTCACCCGGGACAGCGAACTCGGCGGCGAGTGGACGAACGGCGTGTGGAACCAGGTCTTCTCCGGCGTGATCGGCGCGCCCGCGCAGGGCTTCCCCGACCCGCCGTACACCACGCTGCCGACCAGCCCGGTCACCCGGGAGAAGCCGTACCTGTTCGTCGACGTCCGTGGGGCCTGGCGGGTCGCCGTACCGCGCCTGCGCCGCGACACCGCCGGCACCACCTGGGCCACCGGTGGCGCGCCGGTGCCGTCGCTGCCGCTGTCCGCGTTCTTCCTGGCCCGGCCCACCGACTCGGCCAAGCGCATCAACGCCGAACTGGCCCGAGGCAAGCACCTGCTGCTCACCCCCGGCGTCTACCACCTGGATCGGGCCCTGCGGGTACGCCGCCCGGACACCGTGGTGCTCGGCCTCGGCATGCCGAGCCTGGTGCCGGACCGCGGGGACGCGGCGCTGCGGATCGATGACGTGGACGGGGTCCGCATCGCCGGGGTGCTCGTGGACGCCGGGCCGGTCGAGTCGCCGGTGCTGGTCGAGGTCGGTACGCGGCACTGCCACCGGTCGCACGCCACGAACCCGATCTCGCTCCAGGACGTCTTCTTCCGCATCGGCGGTCCGTACGCCGGGCGGGCGGTGACCAGCCTGGTGGTGCACAGCCGGCACACGCTGATCGACAACATCTGGGCCTGGCGCGGCGACCACGGCCGGGCCGGCACGATCGGCTGGACCGTCAACACCGCCGCCACCGGCGTGATCGTCAACGGCGACGACGTGACCGCGTACGGGCTCTTCGTCGAGCACTACCAGCGTTGGCAGACGATCTGGAACGGCGAGCGCGGCCGGACCGTGTTCTACCAGAGCGAGCTGCCCTACGACCCGCCGAGCCAGGCGGCCTGGCGCAGCCCGACCGGCAACGGCTGGGCCTCGTACAAGGTGGCCGACCACGTCCGCACGCACGAGGCGTGGGGACTGGGCGTGTACTCGTACTTCAACCAGGGCGTGGACATCCGCTGCGACAGGGGGATCGAGGCGCCGCGCCGGGCCGGGGTGCGGTTCCACGACGCGATCACCGTGTTCCTGGACGGCAGCGGCGGCATCGAGCGCACGATCAACGACGTCGGCACCCCGGTCGTCGGCTCGTACGGCACCAGCACGGTGATCAGCTACCCCTGACCGGGCGAGGGGCGGCCCGGCCGGTGCGGGACCGGCCGGGCCGCGCCCGCTCACGCCGCGAGCTGGTCGACGCGGGTGAGCACCTGGTCGACGAGGCCGTACTCGCGGGCCTGCTCGGCGGTGAACCAGCGGTCGCGGTCCCAGTCGCGCTGGATCTCCTCCAGCGTGCGCCCGCTGTGCCGGGCGATCAGCTCCTGCATGGTGCGCTTCACGTGCAGCATGTTCTCGGCCTGGATGGTGATGTCCGCGGCGGTGCCGCCCATCCCGCCGGAGGGCTGGTGCATCATGATCCGCGAGTGCGGCAGCGCGAACCGCTTGCCCGCCGCACCGGCGCAGAGCAGGAACTGCCCCATCGACCCGGCCATCCCGAGCGCCAGCGTTGCCACGTCGTTCTTGACGTACCGCATGGTGTCGTAGACGGCCATGCCGGCGCTGACCGAGCCGCCCGGCGAGTTGATGTAGAGGAAGATGTCGCGCTCCGCGTCCTCGGCCGCGAGGAGCAGGATCTGCGCGCAGATCTGGTTGGCCGACGCGTCGGTGACCTCGGTGCCGAGGAAGATGATCCGCTCCTTCAGCAGCCGTTCGAAGACCCGGTCGCCGAACGCCGGCTGCCCCTCGTCGAGCATCCAGATGCCACTCATCGCCGCCCACCTCCGTGCCGCCGGTGGGCGGGGGACCGCCCGGGAACCCGGCGGTCTCCAGCGTCCGCCGGGCGCACCCGTGCGGCCCAGGCTTTCTGCCGGGGGCAGATTCGCCCTGGGCAGAAGCTACGCAGCGACCGGCCGCCGCCGGCCGGCGCGGGCCCGCCGCCGGGCCAGCGTGACGGAGGTACGCGGACGGGGGCGGACGGCCGGGGCGGAGGGAGCCGGCCAGATCCGGATGCCGCCGGCGAACCCGATCGGCGTGGCGGCGGCGAGGGGTGCACCGAGCGGCGCCGGCACCAGTCCGAAGGGCCGCAGCGCGCCGCCCAGCAGCGGCGTGGCGGTGACCGGGCGGCGGGCGACGTGCGGCCGGAGCGAGACGGCGGGCCGCCGGGTCACGTGCTGCCGGGGCGACACGGCCGGACGGCGGCTGACGGACAGCCGGGGCGGGCCGACCCGCAGCTGCGGCCCGGTGCGGGCGGTCGGCACCCGGTCGAAGCGGGCCGCCGAGATCCCGGGGCCGACCGGGGCCGGACGCTCCCGGCGCAGCTCGTCGCGGGCCTCTTCGAGCAGGTCGGCGAGGTGGATGCCGAGCGCGCGGCAGATCGCGGCGAGCACCTCGGAGGAGGCCTCCTTGCGGCCACGTTCGACCTCGGAGAGATAGGGCAGGGAGACGCCGGCGGCCTGGGCCACCTCGCGCAGCGTGCGGCCCTGGCGCAGGCGGATGCGCCGGAGCACCCCGCCGATCACCCGTCGCAGCAACGACATGCCGGCCTCCTCGCGGTCGGGCGTCCCGGACGTCCCCATCATGCCCCGTCCACACGCCTGGCACCTGCCCGGTCGGCCCCGTGGTACCGACCGGGCAGGTGCGGATCAACGCCAGACGACCGCTCGGAGCTGCCAGCTCGGCGAGGTGAAGGACACGTGACCGACGATCAGGCCGCTGTCGTTGACATTGATCGCGACGCTGCTCCCCGCCCCGTCCGGCAGGGGCAGCAGCTGGGACGCCGCGGTGGGTGAGGGCCAGATCATCGCGCGGCCGTCGGTGCCGTCGGTGCCGATCACCAGACCCGAGTCGTTCACGGCCTGCGCCGTCGGGGAGGCCGAAGCGGTGGCCAGCCGGTGCATCGTCGTACCGTCCCAGAAGAAGGCGGCGAACCGGCCGTCCGCGGTCCAGCTCGTGCCGACCACCTGACCGAGGTCGTTGATGCCGGTCGCGTCGCTCGTGGGCCCGCCCAGCGTGCCCAGCGATCGCAGGACGCCGTCGCGCCAGACGAATGCCTGGTTGACGAACGGTGGATCGGTCCAGTCCTTGTAGCCGTAGGTGCCCGCGACGGTGCCGGCCTCGTTCACCGCGAGCGCGCTCGCACCAGGCGGGGCGTCGATGGTGATCTCGGTGTTCCCGGTCCGGACGAACGCCCGCCGCCCGGAGAAGCTGTCGGTGACGTGGTAGACGCCGACCACCCGGTCGCCCGCGGTGTCGTACGCGATGGAGAAGATGCCCCCGGTCAGGCCGAGATCCTGGATCTTCCCGTCCACCCAGGCCACGGCGTGGCTGCTGCCGTCGGCCGCTTGGGCGGTGCCGACGATGCGTCCCCGCTTGTCGATCGCCTGGGCCTGGCTGTTCGGCCCGCCGAGCGTCCCCAGGTCCTCGATCCGCCCGTCCACCCAGCGCACCGCGTGCCAGTAGCCGCCGGCCACCTCCGCCGCTCCGACCACCACCCCGGCCGTGTCGACGTCGTACGCGATGCTGCCCCGGCCGTCCAGCGACGGCAGCACCACGGCGGTCCGCTTCGCCGTCGGCATCGGCGCCGGCGTGGTGGCGGTCGGCGTACCGGTGGGCGAGACGGTCGGCGTCGGGGAGGTGGTCGGTCTCGGTGTGGCGGTCGGCGTCGGTGTGGCGGTGGGTCGTGGGGAGAAGGTCGGCGACGGGACGACGGTGGGCTTCGGCCGGGTGGGCCGGGCCGTCCCGGGTGGGCCGTCCCCGGGCCGGTCCGCCACTGCGGGCGGCGCTCCGGCGACCACCATCCCGACTGCCACCGCAAGCGCGGTCAATGCCATGCGTGTACGCATCCCGACGTCCCCTCGCCACGATCGGTGAGTCATCAGTCTCACCCGCAGGCGCGTCGATGGATGTGACGAAATCCTTACCGCTGGTGGCCAGGAGGGCGGGCGCCCGGCCCAGCCAGCCGGCTCGCGGCGTAACCGCTATCTTGAGGGCGTGCAGGTGGCGGAGCAGGACCGACGGTGATCCATTTTCCCGCGCAACGGCGGGGGCCGCTGAGCGCGCTGAGTCTGCGCCTGCTCGCCGCCCTCGGCCTGGTCTTCGCCACCGTGGCGGTGGTCTGGCTCGACCGCGACGGCTACCGCGACGTGGACGAGAGCGGCCTGACCCTGCTCGACTGCTTCTACTACGTGGTGGTCTCGCTCTCCACCACCGGGTACGGCGACATCACGCCGGTCAGTTCGTCGGCGCGGCTGGCGAACGTCCTGTTCATCACCCCCGCCCGGGTGCTGTTCCTGATCATCCTGGTCGGCACCACCCTGGAAGTCCTGACCGAGCAGTACCGCACCGGCCGTCGCCTGTCGCGGTGGAGGAGAACCGTGAAGGACCACGTCATCATCTGCGGCTACGGCACCAAGGGTCGAAGCGCGGTCTCCGCCCTGCTGGAGAACGGCACGGACAAGTCCAAGATCGTGGTGGTCGAGCGGAGCGGGCCGGCGCTGCGGCAGGCCACCTCCAACGGGCTGGTGACGATCGAGGGTTCGGCGACCCGCTCGTCGGTGCTGGAACAGGCGCACGTGCGTACCGCGAAGTCGGTCATCATCGCGACGGACAGCGACGACGCGTCGGTACTGGTGGCGCTCACGGTCCGGCAGCTCACCGCCGGTCAGGTACGCATCATCGCGGCGGTCCGGGAGGCGGAGAACGCGCCGCTGCTCAAGCAGAGCGGCGCGCACCACGTGATCGTCTCGTCGGCCACGGCCGGGCGGCTGCTCGGCCTGTCCACCTCGGCCCCGCCCCTGATCGACGTGGTGGAGGACCTGCTCACTCCGGGTCAGGGCATGGCGCTGGCGATGCGGTCGGCCGAGCGCGACGAGGTGGGCCGCTCCCCGCGTGAGCTGGAGTCGCTGGTCATCGCGCTGGTCCGCCGGGGCAAGGTGGTCACGCTGAACGACCGCGCCGGCGCGGTGATCGAGACCGGCGACATGCTGGTCCACGTCCGGGACGACCGGCCGCAGGCCACCACCGCGATCTGACCCTCGCCCCGCTGAGCGCCCGCGGTCAGCAGGCGCCCGGGCCACCCTCCGCGATCACTTCACCGCAGGTCGACGACCGGCCCTGGGTGGCCCGTCGCAGCAGGTCGTAGAGCAGGTCCCGTTCGCCCGGTGCCAGCGCGCCGAGGACCTCCTCCTCCGCTCCGGCGAGCGCGCACTCGGCCTCGCGCAGCCGCTTCGTGCCCGCCTCGGTGAGGCGTACCTCGTGCCGGCGACGGTCCTCCGGGGAGCGGCGGCGCTCGGCCAGGCCGTCCGCCTCCAGGTCGTTGAGCAGCCCGACCACGTTCGTGCTGTCGATCTGGAGCGTGCCGGCGAGCGCCTGCTGGCTGATTCCGCCGGCGTCGCGCAGCACGGTGAGCGCCACCAGGTGGCGGGGGCGCAGACCCAGCGGGGCCAGCACCGACTCCGAGCGCAGCCGCATCCGCCGGGCCAGATGGTCGAGCAGGGGCCCGGAGCGGCGCTCGGACTCCTCGACCGGTGCGGCGGACATGTGACCCAGTTTACGCGGCCCGGGGAACATCGACCTGCTATAAATAGTTGGTCCTACACGAACGATCGTCGGAGGAGGAATCACCAATGGCACACCTACTGCACATCGACTCCAGCATCACCGGGGAGCGGTCGATCAGCCGGCGGCTCACCGCCCGCGCCGCCGCCGCGTGGCGCGCCGCCCACCCGGACGGCACGGTCACCTACCGCGACCTGGGTCGAAACCCGCTGCCGCACCTCGACACGGCGAGCGGCCTCGCGCGTATGGTGCCGCCGGATCAGCACACGCCCGAGCAGCGGGCGTCCTGGCGGCTGACCGAGGAGGTGGTGGCCGAGGTGAAGCAGGCCGACACCGTCCTGCTCGGGCTCCCGCTCTACAACTACGGCGCGCCCAGCAGCGTGAAGTCCTGGGTCGACCACCTGATCGCCCCCGGCATCGCGTACGACCCGGTGACGAACGCCGGGCTGCTCGGCGACCGCCAGTTCGTCGTCCTGGTCAGCCGCGGTGGCGGGTACGGCCCGGGCACCCCACGGGAGGGCTGGGACCACGCCGAGCCGTGGCTGCCGCACGGCCTCTCCCTGACCGGGCTGGAGCCGCGGTTCATCTGCGCCGAGCTGACCCTGGCCCCGGTCAACCCGGCGATGGCCGAGCTGATCCCGCTGTTCGAGCAGAGCCTCGCCGCAGCCGAGCGGGCCGTCGACGAGCTGTGGGTGCCCGCCTCGGCGGCCGCCTGACCGGGCCGACACACACGCGAAGGGCGGGCCGTTCCGCGGGGGAACGGCCCGCCCTTCGCGTGTGACGGGTCAGCGGCGGATCAGAGGATCGTCCAGGTGTCGCCGCTGCCGAGCAACGCGGCGAGCTGCTCCTCCGGGGTCTTGTCGACGGTGGCCTTGGCGGCCGCGACCTGCTCCTGCACCACGCTGTCGTAGGAAGGGCGGCCGACCGACCGGAACACCCCGATCGGGGTGTTGCTCAGGTCCAGGCCGGGCAGGCGGGACAGTGCGAACGCGTACGCCGGGTCGGCCACGCCCGCGTCGTGCACGACGATCTGGTCGGCAGGCGTGTTCGCGGTCTCCCGGACCTCCAGCCCGAAGCCACCGGGCGGGTGGACGACGCAGAACTGCCCGTCCTTGCCGAACGTGATCGGCTGGCCGTGCTCCAGCCGGATCAGGAAGTCGTCCCGGGTGGCCGGCTCCTTCAGCGGGTCGAACGCGCCGTCGTTGAAGATGTTGCAGTTCTGGTAGATCTCCACGAACGCCGAACCCTCGTGCTGGGCGGCGGCCCGCAGCACCGACTGGAGGTGCTTGCGGTCCGAGTCGATCGTCCGGGCCACGAACGTGGCCTCGGCGCCGAGCGCCAGCGACAGCGGGTTGAACGGGGCGTCCGCCGAGCCCACCGGCGTCGACTTGGTGATCTTGCCGACCTCGGACGTGGGCGAGTACTGGCCCTTGGTGAGCCCGTAGATCCGGTTGTTGAACAGCAGGATCTTGAGGTTCACGTTGCGGCGCAGCGCGTGGATCAGGTGGTTGCCGCCGATGGAGAGCGCGTCGCCGTCACCGGTGACCACCCAGACCGACAGGTCCGGCCGGGACACCGACAGGCCGGTGGCGATCGCCGGGGCGCGGCCGTGGATCGAGTGCATGCCGTACGTGTTCATGTAGTACGGGAAACGCGACGAGCAGCCGATGCCCGAGACGAAGACGATGTTCTCCCGGGGGATGTTCAGCTCCGGCATGAAGCCCTGTACGGCCGCCAGGATGGCGTAGTCGCCGCAACCGGGGCACCAGCGCACCTCCTGGTCGGACTTGAAGTCCTTGGCGGTGAGCTTGAGGGCGACGGGCTCAGACATTCTTCAGGACCTCTTCCAGCATCGTCTCCAGCTCGGCGGCGGTGAACGGCAGGCCGCGGACCTGGTTGTAGCCGATCGCGTCGACCAGGTACTTCGCCCGGATCACGTGGGCGAGCTGGCCGAGGTTCATCTCCGGCACGACCACCTTGTCGTAGCGGCTCAGCACCTCGCCGAGGTTGGCCGGCATCGGGGCCAGATGCCGCAGGTGGGCCTGGGCCACCGAGAGCCCGCGCTGACGCAGGCCACGGCAGGCCGCGCCGATCGGCCCGTACGTCGAGCCCCAGCCCAGCACCAGCACGCGGGCGTCGCCGTCCGGATCCTCCACCTCGACGTCCGGCACCGGGATCGTCTCGATCCGGGCCGCCCGGGTCCGCACCATGAAGTCGTGGTTGGCCGGGTCGTACGAGATGTCGCCGGTCTTGTCGGCCTTCTCCAGACCGCCGATCCGGTGCTCCAGGCCGGCCGTGCCGGGCACCGCCCACGGGCGGGCCAGCGTCTGCGGATCCCGCAGGTAAGGAAGGAACGTGGTGCCGTCCTCGCCGTTGGGCTCGGTGGCGAACTCGACCCGCAGGTCGGGCAGCGACTCGACGTCGGGCAGCAGCCACGGCTCGGAGCCGTTGGCGACGTAGTTGTCCGACAGCAGGATCACCGGGGTGCGATAGGTCAGCGCGATCCGGGCCGCCTCCAGCGCCGCGTGGAAGCAGTCCGACGGCGACTTCGGCGCGATCACGGCGACGGGCGCCTCGCCGTGCCGGCCGTACAGGGCCATGTTCAGGTCGGCCTGCTCGGTCTTGGTGGGCATGCCGGTGGAGGGACCGGCCCGCTGCACGTCGACGATGACCAGCGGCAGCTCCAGCGCCACCGCCAGGGAGATCGTCTCGCTCTTGAGCGCCACGCCCGGGCCGCTGGTGGTGGTGATGCCGAGAGCGCCGCCGTACGAGGCGCCGAGCGCCGCACCGACGGCGGCGATCTCGTCCTCGGCCTGCATGGTGACCACGCCGAACTTCTTGTGCTTGCTCAGCTCGTGCAGGATGTCCGAGGCCGGCGTGATCGGGTACGCGCCGAGGAACACCGGCAGCCCGGAACGCACGCCTGCCGCTACCAGGCCCAGCGACAGCGCCGCGTTGCCGGTGATGTTCCGGTAGGTGCCCGGCAGCATCTTGGCCGGCTTGACCTCGTACCGGACGGAGAAGTCCTCGGTGGTCTCGCCGAAGTTCCAGCCGGCCCGGAACGCTGCCACGTTCGCCGCCACCAGCTCGGGGCGGGCCGCGAACTTGCGCTCCAGGAAGCGCAGCGTGGACTCGTACGGGCGGGAGTACATCCAGCTCAGCAGCCCGAGCGCGAACATGTTCTTGGCCCGCTCGGCGTCCTTCTTGGACACGTCGAGTTCGGCCAGCGCGCCGATCGTCATCGAGGTGAGCGCCACCGGGTGCACCGCGTACCCGGCGAGCGAGTCGTCGTCGAGCGGGCTGGCCGCGTAGCCCACCTTGGCCAGGTTGCGCCGGGTGAACTCGTCGGTGTTGACGATGATGTCCGCCCCGCGCGGCAGGTCGGCCAGGTTGGCCTTCAGCGCGGCCGGGTTCATCGCCACCAGGACGTTCGGCGCGTCACCCGGGGTCAGGATGTCGTAGTCGGCGAAGTGCACCTGGAAGCTCGACACGCCGGGCAGGGTCCCGGCGGGAGCGCGGATCTCGGCGGGGAAGTTGGGCAACGTGGAGATGTCGTTGCCCAGTTGCGCCGTCTCCGAGGTGAACCGGTCGCCGGTGAGCTGCATGCCGTCGCCGGAGTCACCGGCGAACCGGATGACCACCCGGTCCAGCTGACGGATCTGCTTGGTCACACCCGCACCTCGCTTAACTGAGCGCCGTCGCCCTCGCCGGCCCGGCCCGCTCCGATTCTCACGTCAGAGCCTACGTCGCCACGTTAGGGCCACCTTGGTCGAGGTCCGACGTATGGGACTGGATCGGGCCGCTGTATGCCCTGCTTTGCAGCGTTTAGTACCTGGACCCGTAACCCAGATCACCACATATCCATGATCACCGGTCGGTGATCGGACGCTCCGGCACGGTGATGTCGCTGCGGCGGCGCAGCGAACGGGTCGCCAGCGTCAGCGCGAGCACGACCAGGAGACCGGACACGGCGATGAGCGCGACGGCGGTCCCCCGGACCGAGGTGTCGTCGCGGTCCCGTTCGCCGGCGGCGACGAGCACGCCCTGCGAACCGGTCGGAGCCGGCGCCCCGCCGGGCGGGACGGCGTCCGCCGCCGCGGCGCTGATCCGGAAGCTCATCTGCACCTGCCGGTCCCGCCCGCTACGCGGATCCAGCCGGCCGATCACCGCGCCGGACAGCGGCGCCCGCCGCTGCGCCTCCGCCGAGGCGGCCAACGTCAGGCGTACGGTGGCGGTCCGCCCGGCCGCCAGTGCGCCCAGCTCGCAGCGGGTCCGGTCGGCCGACACCGGGGCGCAGCCGCTCTCGGTGCCGGCCACTGTCACCCCTTCGGGCAGGAGCACCTCGATCCGGCCCGCGGCGTCGACCTTGCCGGTGTTGCCCAGCCGGACGGTGAGCGTGCTGGGCGCGCCGCTGATGTCGAACAGCACCTCCTCGGCGCGCAGCGAGATGCCGGGTACCGGCGGCCCGGGCGGGAACAGCACCGCGAAGCCCTCGTCGTCGTACGCCGCGCCGGTCACCCCGGGTGCGACGGCGGTGACCTGGATCGATCCGGCCAGCGGCATGGTCCGCCAGGCGTCGCCGTCGACCCGGACCCGGATGGTCGCGCTGAACCGGGCACCCGGCTCGGCGTCCCACCCGACGCAGCGGTGGTTGCCGTCGCCGGCCGGCTCGCAACCCGGGGTGCCCGCGTCGGTCAGCCCCGGCGGCAGCGTGTAGCCGAGGCTGATCCGCTCCGCCCGTCCGCCCGTGTTGGCCACCGTCACCAGCAGCGTGGCCACCGTGGCGTCGGCGTTCCAGTAGGCCGGCGGGAGGACCACGTCGCCGGTGGTCACGCGTACCCCCAGGGGCCCGCCGGCCGGCTGCGGCGGCGGTGGCGGCGGGGTCTTGACCGGCGGCACGACCGGCGGGGGCGCCGGTGCCGTGGTGGCCGGCGCGGCGGTGGTCGGCGCCGGTTCGGCGGGAGCGCTCGTCGGCGGCGGGGCCGGCGAGGTGGTGACCGGCGCCGGAGGCGTGGTCGGAGGCGGCGGTGGCTCGGTGGGCGGCGGGGCCGTCGCGGTGTCCGTCGGCTCGCCGGTGGGCGCGGGCTCGGTCGGCTCGCCGCCGGGGTCGCCGCCCGGCTCGACGGGCTCGATCACCCGGAGCGCGGCGGCCGGTCCCGGGTGAGCGACGGCCCCGGCCGGCACCACCGCCACCAGCGCCGCGACGAGCGCTGACGCCAGGAGTGCGAGGGTACGGCGGAGCGCGACCCGCCGAACGGGCGCAACGCGGGGGCGGGGCATCTGTCCTCCGGGACGATCAATGAGATCCCATTATTCGGTGATACTTGCCATCAAGCACTAGTCCTGCGAGGAAACGAATTCGTAACGTGTCCGGGACATCTGGACGGGACCGGTACGCTCCGGTCGTGACCGGATATCTCGGCTCGTACGCCACGCTCGGTCTGCTGCTGCTCGCCGCCGTGCTCTTCTTCGTGACGGCGTTCTCGGCGAACCGGGTGTTACGTCCGAGCCGGCCGGCCGAGCCGTGGGGCAAGCGGGCCTCGTACGAGTGCGGTCTCGACCCGGTCGGCGGCGACTGGGCCCAGATGCAGATCCGCTACTACGTCTACGCGTATCTGTACGTGCTCTTCGCGGTCGAGGCGGTGTTCCTGTTCCCCTGGGCGCTGGTCTTCGACCGGCCCGGCTTCGGCGCCACCACGGTCGTGGAGATGGGCGTCTTCGTGGCGATCGTCGCGCTCGGCATCCTCTACGCCTGGCGGCGCGGCGTCCTGCGCTGGACCTGACGCGCCGGGCCGGCCGGTCAGGCCAGCCCGCGCCGGGTCGCCGCCGGCGGCCGGTCGCCCCGGATCGACGCCACCATGTCCAGCACCCGGCGGGTCTCGCGGACCTGGTGGGCGCGGAACACCCGGGCGCCGAGCCAGGCCGAGACCGCCGTGGCGGCGAGCGTGCCCTCCAGCCGCTCGGGCACCGGCAGGTCGAGCGTCTCGCCGATGAAGTCCTTGTTCGACAACGCCACCAGAAGCGGCCAGCCGGTGCCGGTCAGCTCCGCCAACCGCCGCGTGATCTCCAGCGAGTGCCGGGTGTTCTTGCCGAAGTCGTGCGCCGGGTCGATCAGGATGCCGTCCCGGCGCACACCCAGCCCGGCCGCGCGTTCGGCCAGCCCGGTGACGGTGCCGACCACGTCGGCCACCACGTCGTCGAAGGCGGCCCGGTGCGGCCGGGTACGCGGGGCGAGCCCGCCCGCGTGCGAGCAGACCAGCCCGGCGCCGGTCGCCGCGGCGACCCGGGCCAGCGCCGGGTCCGCCCCCGACCAGGTGTCGTTGAGCAGGTCCGCGCCGGCCGCTACCGCCTCCACGGCCACCTCGGCACGCCAGGTGTCGATGGAGATGACCACATCGGGGAAGGCGGACCGGACCGCCGCGATGGTGTCCACCGTCCGGCGGATCTCCTCGGCCACGTCCACCTCGTCGCCCGGCCCGGCCTTCACCCCGCCGATGTCGATGATCTCGGCGCCCTCGTCCACCGCGCGTTCCACCGCGCGCAGCGCGCTGTCCTGGGCGAAGGTGGCACCCCGGTCGAAGAACGAGTCCGGCGTGCGGTTGACGATCGCCATCACCACCAGCTCACCGGGGGTGAACGTCCGTCCGCCCAGCCGCAACGCCCCGGTCATGCCCGCCTCCTCGCCGCCGGACCGCACCGGCCGGTCCGACGCTATCCGGTCCCGCCCGCGCCGCCCGTGCCGGTCCCGTGCGCCGGACGCATTTACCGACCGGACGTCCCGGAGGGCTCGCCCGATCCCGGCCCGCATGCCACGATCTGTGCATGGGTGAGGTTCTGCTCCTCTTGGTCGTCGCGCTGACCGTCGCGGCTGTGGTGTTCGGGGTGACGGTGCTGGTCTCCGGCAAGGATCCGGGCCTCACACCGGCCGAGCCGGACGGGCGGGCCGTGCCCCTGCCCGGCAGCCGTCCGCTCGACGAGTCGGACGTGTCCGACGTCCGCTTCGACACGGCGCTGCGCGGCTACCGGATGAGCCAGGTCGACGCGGCCCTGCGCCGGGCGGCGTACGACATCGGCTACAAGACCGAGCTGATCGGCGTCCTGGAGGCCGAGAACGCGGCCTTGCGGGACGGCCGTACCGAGGACGCCGACGCGCTGCGCCGGGCGCGCGAGGAGGCCGCCGCGACCCGCCCCGAGACCGAGCCGGCGCCCGGCCCGTCCACCCCCGAACCGGTGGTGATCGACCTGTCCGCGCCGGAGCAGCCGGCCCGTACCGACACCGACCGGCAGCCGGGCCGGACCGACGCCGACGCGCAACCGGGACGCGCCCCGGCCGAGGCGGGTGTGGCGGAGGCCCCCGCAGCGGCGGCGACCGAGGACACCGTCTCCCCGGCGAACGGGATCGCGGCCGGGCCGGCCGACGACGACCGGGAGCGCGGTTCGGTGGTCCGCTCGGAGTCGGCGTGACCGGCGCCGGCAGACCGGCCGACGACTTCACCGAGGCGTCCCGCCGGGGTGCCGCCGAGGTCACCGCCACGGTGATCGTCGAGGCGCCGGCCGACCGGGTGTTCGCCGCGCTCACCGCGTGGGAGCGGCAGTCGGACTGGATCCCGCTGACCCGGGTCCGGGTGGTCGAGGGCGACGGTGGCGAGGGCAGCCTGGTCGAGGCGGTCACCGCGCTCGGCCCGGCCGTGCTCCGCGACGAGATGCGTGTGGTCCGGGTCGACGCGCCGTACGAGGTCGGCGTGGTGCACTGCGGCAAGCTGCTGCGCGGCCCCGGCGTGCTGCGCTGTACCCCGATGGACCGCGACCGCACGCAGGTGGTCTGGCACGAGTGGTTCCACCTGCCGGGCGGGAAGGCCGGCCGGGTGGCCTGGCCGGTGCTCTGGCCCGGCTCGAAGTTCAGCCTGACCCAGGCGCTGAAGAAGTTCGCCCGGCTGGTCGAGCAGGGCCGCCTGCCCTGACCGGCGGTCGGCGCGGCGGGGCTGTCGGTGGCCCGGCCTATCGTGGACGCCGTGACTGACCTGGTGACCGGCGCGGACGGGCTGCCGCGCTGTGCGTGGGGGGCGAGCACCCCCGACTACGCCGTCTACCACGACGAGGAGTGGGGCCGGCCGCTGCGCGGCGACGACGCGCTCTACGAACGGCTGACGCTGGAGGCGTTCCAGTCCGGCCTGTCCTGGCTGACCATCCTGCGCAAACGGCAGGCGTTCCGGGACGCCTTCGCCGGCTTCCGGATCGATTCGGTGGCCCGCTACGGCGAGACCGACGTGACCCGGCTGATGGCCGACGCCGGAATCGTTCGCAACCGGGCCAAGATCGAGGCGGCGATCGCCAACGCCCGGGCCGCGTCGGAGCTGCCCGAGGGCCTGTCCGCGCTGCTCTGGTCGTTCGCGCCCCCGCCTCGGGCCGCGCGTCCCCGGTCCTTCGCCGAGGTGCCGGCCACCAGCCCCGAGTCCGTCGCGATGGCCAAGGCGCTCAAGAAGCGGGGCTTCCGGTTCGTCGGCCCCACGACTGCCTACGCGCTGATGCAGGCCACCGGCATGGTCGACGACCACCTGGCCGAGTGCCACGTGAGCGGTGACCGGGCCGGGGTGTGACGGAGCGCGCCACCTCCGGCGTGATGGGATTGGGGCATGACCGACACCGAGCCGCGTACGAGCGGGACGACAGACGGTGCGACCACTACCGGCGCCTGGGCGGTGCTGCTGCCCGCCGAGCGATTCGAGGCCGAGCGGCTGGTGCACCACGACCTGCTGGAGCTGACCGGGCTGTCCGAGGCGGCCCGCCCCCGGCCCGGCGACCGGGTGGCGGTGCTGGTCGATGAGCCGCTGCGGCTGGTCGCGCTCGGCCGGGTCGCGCCCGCGTCGTCCGAGACCGCCGAGGACCCGGACGATCCGCAGTCCGACGCGGTGGCCGGGCCGCTCGTGGTCACGTACACCCGGCGGGTGCTCGACGAGCCGGTGCCGGTCGACGGCCCGGCGCCGGACGGCCCGGTCGTGGCGCTCGACCCGGCCCGCTGGCGGTCGCTGGCCGACCGGCTCGGCCCGCCGCCCGCCCGCAGCAGCTGGCTGGTCAGCCTGGACCTGCCGATCGAGGCCGCGTCGCGCGCCGAGGCGGTCCGGATCTTCTGGTCCTACGTGCAGGAGCTGGGCCCGCGGGAGCTGCCGGCGTTCGTCTCGCCGTACGGCGACGAGCTGGCCATGCAGGCGTTCGTGCTGGGCGTCGAGGCCAACCAGGATCCGGAAGAGGACGACTGACCCCCCGTCACGGGCGGTAGCGTCCGGGAAGGGGCCGGCGCCGGCCGGCGTGGTGGAGGGGGTGCCATGCGGTTCCGGGACAAGGTCGTGCTGGTGACCGGTGGGGCGTCCGGCCTGGGCGAGGCGACGGCACGCCGGTTCGCCGCCGAGGGCGCCAAGCTGGTGATCGCCGACATCAACACCGAGGGCGCCGAGCGGGTGGCGGCGAGCCTGCCGGACGCGCTCGCGGTGACCGTGGACACCGGCGACGCCACCTCGGTCGAGCGCGGCATCGCCGAGGCGGTCGGCCGGTACGGCCGGCTCGACGTCGTCTTCAACAACGCCGGCATCGACGGGCAGCAGCAGGCGCTGCACGAGATGGACCTGGCGAACTGGGAGAAGGTCCGCCGGATCAACGGCGACGGGGTGTTCTACGTGTTGCGGTACGCCATCGACGCGATGCTGCGTACCGGCGGCGGCGCGATCGTCAACACCTCGTCGACTGCCGGGCTGACCGCGCAGGACAACATCTCGCCGTACACGTTCACCAAGGCCGGCATCGTCGGGCTGACCCGTTCCGCGGCGGTCGAGTACGCCGCCCGGGGGATTCGCGTCAACGCGGTCGCCCCGACCGTGGTGATGACGCCGCTCGTGGAGCACTTCATCGAGAACGCGCCGGACCCGGAGCAGATGCGCCGGCAGATGGAGTCGTTCAACCCGAAGCCCGGCATCCCCACCGCTGACGACGTGGCGGGCGTGGTCCTGTTCCTCGCCTCCGACGACGCGGCCTGGGTCACCGGGCACACCATCCCGATCGACGGCGGCTACGTGGCCCGCTGAGCGGGTGCGCGACGCGTTCCCGGTGCGGTCAGCGCCCCTCGAAGACCGGCTTCTGCTTGGCGACGAACGCTGCCGTGGCGGCCCGGTGGTCCGCGGTGGCGCCGCAGATCGCCTGCGCCTGTGCCTCGGCGGCCAGCGCGTCGGCGAGCGTGCCCGCGTCGGCGATGGAGAGCTGGCGCTTGATCGCCCCGTACGCGACGGTCGGGCCGGCGGCGAGCCGGGCGGCCAGTTCCTGCGCGGTCGGGAGCACCTGCTCGTCGTCGTCCACCAGCCTGGTCAGCAGGCCGAGCCGGCAGGCGTCGTCGGCGCCGACCGGCTCGGCGAGCATCAGCAACTCGACGGCCTTGGCGTGACCGACCAGCCGGGGCAGCGTCCAGGAGGCGCCGGTGTCGGCCGCGAGGCCCACGCCGGCGAACGCCATCAGGAACCGGGTCTTCGGGCCGCCGATGCGGAAGTCGGCCAGGAACGCCAGCGAGGCGCCGGCCCCGGCGGCCATCCCGCGTACCGCGGCGACGACCGGCTTGGGCAGGTTGGCCAGCCGGGCGGCGATCGGGTTGTAGTGCGCCCGGACCGTGGCCAGCGGGTCGGCGTCCGAGGTCTCCAGCGTCCGCACGTGCTCGCGCAGGTCCTGCCCGGCGCTGAACGAGCCGCCCGCGCCGGCGAGCACGACCGCCCGGCAGGATCTGTCGGTCTCCAGCTCGGCCAGCGTGTCCCGGAGCGCCTCCTTGAGCGCCACGTCGAGCGAGTTCATCGCCGTGGGGCGGTTCAGCGTCAGGGTGACGACGGCGTCGGTGCGGTCGACGAGCAGCGGCTCGGTCACGTTCTAACGACCCTTCTGTCGGGCGAGGCGGTTGCCGGCGTCGAGGCACTGCTCGACGTACCGGTCGGCGGCCGGCCGGAGCCGGGCCGCGTGCCGGTCGAAGAAACTGGCCGCGCTGGTGCCCGGCCAGCGCTCGGGCAGCAGTGCCGGGGGCAGTTGCGGATCCCGGAACAGGAACGTACGCCACGCGTGCACGAGCCGGAACCGGGCCGCGTACGCGTCCTCGTCGCTGCTGCGCACCGTGACGCCGGAGAGCAGCGGCTTCTGCTCGGCCACGAAGCGCTCGTACGCCCGCCCGATCTCGGCCAGGTCCCACGCGCGGCGGACCACGCCCATCGCGCCCGGTGTGCCGGCCGCGTGCGCGGCGGTGAACCGCTCGTAGCGCACGCCCGCCTCGTCGAGCAGCAGGTCGACGTCCTCACCCGGACGGGTGGCCACCCAGGTGCAGTCGTCGAGCGTGCCGTACCCGAGGAAGGCGAGGTTCGCGGCGAGCCGCTGCCGGTCCCGGCGGGAGGAGGGCGCGGTGAGCACCAGGAGATCGAACCGCCCGTCCCAGCTGTGCCGTCCGGTCCGGTAGATCCGGGACGCCGCCTCGTCGAGTCGACGAGCCGCTTTCGGGGTGATCGAATATCCCGGTCCGGACGCGAGCCGGAGCGGTTCCAGCCAGCCCTGGCGGACCATCCGGGAGACCGCGGTGCGTACCGCCGGTGGGGCGATCCCCAGCGGGGCGAGCAGCTTGACCAGGGCGGCGACCGGTGCGCGGCCACCCCGGGCCCGGAGGTGGTCGCCGTACAGGTCGAAGAGTGCCGACCGTGCCTGCATGACCGCACATTGTGACAGGCCTATCCAAGATAAGCTAGATGCTGTTACATCAATGCTGCTTCGGTTTGGGTCCGGCGGTGTTCATCAGGGAAAATCGTTGGTCGAGCCTTCCGCGATGGTTGCGGATGGCGATGGCGAAGTGGCTGTGGGGCAACTCACCGACCCTGGTGTAGGTCTGAGGGGAGACAACATGGCGGCGATGAAGCCGCGGACGGGCGACGGTCCGCTGGAAGTCACCAAGGAGGGCCGGGGCATCGTCATGCGAGTCCCGCTGGAGGGTGGTGGCCGGCTCGTCGTCGAGATGACTCCCGACGAGGCCACCGCGCTCGGTGACGCGCTGAAGGCGGCCGCGGGCTGATTCGAGGAGTGTCCCGCACGGCGTCCGCCGTGCGGGCGGTTCGTCCTACCCTGAGCCACCGGCGTGCCCGGTGGCTCAGGGTCTTTCCTCGGCAGGCGCGTGGCGAAATGCGCCTGTTCAACCCATTTCGGAGGTACGGTCCAGCGTGCTGGTCATTCGTCTGGTGAGCGGGCCCTCGGGGCCCGACGCTCTCGTCCTGCCCGTCCGTCCCGGAGGGTCGGACTCCCCGGACTCCCTGATCTCGCCGGACTCCACCGCCTCGCCCGAACCCGGACTGGTCCCGACCGCCGTGCCGATCGGCGGCGACGTCCGGGCCGAGGCCGCCGCCGTACTCCCCGCCACCCGGCTCACCGGCGCGGCCGGTGAGGTACGCGAGCACCTGCGCCCCGGTGGCTCCCCGGCGCGGCTGTGGCTGCTCGGCGTCGGCGACGGCGAGGAGCGTGACTGGCGTACCGCAGGCGCGGCGCTGGCCCGCGCGGCGAAGGATGAGACGCAGATCACCATCGCGCTTCCCGCCGACGCGACGGCGGCGCTGCGTGGCCTCGCCGAGGGGCTGCTGCTCGGCTCGTACCGCTTCCGCCTCACCGAGGCCGGCAAGCGGCCCGCCCTGGCCGAGGTGTCGGTGCTCGTCGACGACCCGGACGCGCTCGCCGGCACGCTCGACGCCGCCCGGGCCACCGCCGAGGCGACCCGGCTCGCCCGGGACCTGACGAACATGCCCTCGTCCACCAAGAACCCGGAGTGGTTCGCCGCCCAGGTGACCGAGGCCGCGTCCGGGCGCCCCGGCCTGCACCTGCGGGTACGCGGCCCGGAGGAGCTGGGGGCCGAGGGCTTCGGCGGTCTGCTGGCCGTCGGCGGCGGCTCCGCGAGCGGCCCGCGCCTGGTGGAACTGGACTGGCGGCCCGATGACGCGCGGACCCACGTGGTGCTCGTCGGCAAGGGCATCACGTTCGACACCGGCGGCATCTCGATCAAGCCGGTGCCGGCCATGAAGCTCATGCGAAAGGACATGGCCGGCGCCGCCGCGGTGATCGCCGCGACGCTCGGCGCCGCCGACCTGGGCCTGCCGGTCCGGGTCACCACGCTCGCCCCGCTCGCCGAGAACTCGGTCAGCGGCTCGGCGTACCGCCCCGGCGACGTGATCCGGCACTACGGCGGGCTGACCAGCGAGAGCACCAACTCCGACGCCGAGGGCCGGCTGGTGCTCGCCGACGCGCTGGCGTACGCGGTCCACGAGCTGAAGCCCGACCTGCTGATCGACCTGGCGACGCTGACCGGCGCGAACGCCGTGGCCCTGGGCAAGCGGCACGCCGCGCTCTACAGCGAGAACGACGCGCTCGCGACCCGCCTGCTCGACGCGATCACCGCGGCCGGCGAGCGGGCCTGGCGGATGCCGCTCGCCGACGACTACGTGGAATACCTGGCCAGCGAGATCGCGGACCTGCACAGCTCCCCGGCGCAGGGCGCCGGCTCGGTGGTCGCCGCGCTGTTCCTGCGGGAGTTCACCGGCGACCTGCGGGACCGATGGGCGCACCTGGACATGTCCGCGCCGTCGTGGTCCGACGACACGCACGGCGAGCTGGTCAAGGGCGCCACCGGCTGGGGTGTGCGCGGGCTGCTGCGCTGGCTGGCGACGCTGGGCTGAGTCAGGCGTGCAGGGCACGCCGGCCTGAGTCAGGCGTGCAGGGCACGCTGGGCTGAGCCGGCCTCGTCAGGCCTTCACGGCGGCGAGCAGGCCGTGGCCGACCGGCAGCAGCGCGGGCACCCAGTGCTCCGACTCGCGGATCGCCTTGATGGTCTCCCGCACGGTGACCGTCTCGGCGTCCCGCGCGGCCGGGTCGCCGATCCGGCCGGCCGCCAGCGCGCCGTTGAGCGCGAGCACGCCGCCGGGGCGCAGCAGCCGCAGCGCCGCGTCCACGTACGCGGCGAAGCCGGTCGCTACCGCGTCCACGAAGACCAGGTCGTAGGCGCCGTCCGCGAGCCGCGGCAGCACGTCGAGGGCCCGGCCGGTGATGATCCGGGTACGCCCCGACGGAAAGCCCGCCTCCTGGAACAGCCGCCGGGCGATGCGCTGGTATTCGACCTCGACGTCGATCGTGGTGAGCACACCGTCGGGGCGCATGCCGCGCAGCAGCCACACGCCGCTCACCCCGGTGCCGGTGCCGATCTCCACCACCGCCCGGGCGTTGCCGGCGGCGGCGAGCAGCCGCAGCGCGGCACCCGACCCGGGCGTGACCGCCTCCACCCCCACCTCGTGGGCGAGGGCGCGGGCCGTGCGCAGCACGAGATCCTCGGTGACGAAAGACTCGGCGAAGTGGAGCGCCTGGGCCGTCGAACTGCCGTGACCGGCGACCGTGGCGATGGGACACCTCCGAGGGGCGGACTGGTGCGAGGGGCGGTATGCACTGTGAGCGTAGAGGCGGGCCGGTAGCGGCGCAGCCGCGAGTCCGCCGTGGAGTGCTCACGGAGGGCAACCCCTGACCCCGTTCGCGTCATCCGTGTAATCCTGGATGGGTCCCGCGCGTCACTGTCGTCCGGCTCCGCCGGCCGCCGGCGCGGGGCCAGCGGGACGAAGTGGGAGGCACCGACGTGACCGACGGCTGGGACTGGCGGCGGCCCGGCGGATCGCCGGTGCCGGGTGGGCCGGCGTCCGGACGACCGCCGCAGGACGCGTCGGGTCGGACGGCGTCGCCGTGGTGGTCCGACGCGCTGGCCGACCCCTGGCGCGACCCGTACGCGCCCGCCGCCGTGGTGGTTCCGGCGGCGCCGGCACCGGGGGCGGGGGAGCCGGAACCGGTCACCGACCCGGACCTGCCGGCCCGGCCGGGGATGCGCCAGGTGGTGCTGATCTCCCTGGTCACGGCCCTGCTGGCCGGTTCGCTGGGCAGCGCCCTGACGTACGCGTTCCTGCGCGGCGGTGACGTGCCGACGATCGGCGCGCAGTCCGGCCAGGCCCCGGCGTTGGCCCAGCGCAAGCCCGAGTCGCTGGCCGGGGTGGCCGAGCGGGTCCTGCCCAGCGTGGTCACCATCCGGGTGGTCAGCCTCGGCGGCACCAGCGAGGGCTCCGGCTTCGTGGTGACCAGCGAGGGCCACATCGTCACCAACGACCACGTGGTCGCCGACGGCCCCGGCAAGGCCACCGTCGTGTTCAACGACGGCAGCACCGCCGCCGGCACCGTGGTCGGGCAGGATCCGGAGTCGGACCTCGCCGTGATCAAGGTCTCGCGCAGCGGGCTGACCCCGGTGCAGTTCGGCGACTCCGACGCGCTCGCGGTCGGTGACCCGGTGCTCGCCATCGGGTCGCCGTTGTCGCTCGCCAACACCGTCACCGCCGGCATCGTGAGCGCGCTGGACCGGACCATGCAGGCCGGCGAGCCGGGCGGGCCGACCCGCTACTACGCGGCGATCCAGACCGACGCCGCCGTCAACCACGGCAACTCGGGCGGCCCGCTGGTGGACGGCGCCGGGCGGGTGGTCGGCGTGAACTCCACGATCAAGTCGCTGGTGGCCGACGGGCAGGAGGCGGGCAACATCGGCCTCGCCTTCGCCATCCCGATCAACCAGGCGAAGCGGATCACCGAGGACATCATCGGCACCGGCAAGGCCCGGCGTACGGTGATCGGCGCCCAGGTGGGCGGCACCGGCGCCACCGGCGGCGGGGTACGCCTCAACGCGGTCGAGCCGGCGGGTCCGGCGGCGGCGGCCGGACTGCGTACCGGGGACGTGGTGCTCCGGCTGGACGGCCATCCGATGACCGATCCGACCGACCTGGTGGCCCTGGTGCGCAAGTACGCACCCGGTTCCGTGGTGACAGTCGAGTACCGGCGCGGGTCGGCGCGGCAGAACGCGTCGGTGACGCTCGCCGCGGATGCGAAGTGAGGACCCGTCACCCCCTCCCCGATGGTCACCTGACGTGCGTAGTCTGGCCCTGACACGGACGAGGAGGCCGCGGTGTTCGAGAACCTGAACTGGTGGGAGATCGGCGTCCTGCTGCTCCTGGCGCTGTTGATCTTCGGCGATCGGCTGCCCAACGTGATCAGCGACGGCCTCCGCATGGTCCGCAACCTGCGCAACATGGCGCGCAACGCGACCGGTGACCTGAGCCGCGAGCTGGGTACGGACATCCAGCTGGAGGATCTGCACCCCAAGGCGTTCATCCGCAAGCACCTGCTCAGCGAGGACGACGAGCAGGCGATCCGCAAGCCGCTGCAGAGCATGTACGACAACCTGCGCTCGGACGTCACAGGCGTGCACGACGAGCTGAAGGACGTCGCCAAGGCCGCCGACCTGCGTACCCCGAGCGTGGCGACCAGCACCCCCACCCCCGCGCCGCCGGCCCCCCGCCCGTCCTACGACGACGCCACCTGACCGAGCGCCCTCCCGCCGATCGTCCCCCGATCGCGCCGTCGATCATGAAGTTGACGGCGCGACACGCCGCCCCGGCGACCGTCAACCTCATGATCGACCCCGGCCCCGTCCCCGGGCCGGCCCGGGGACGGGGAGCGGCGGGAGCGGAGGCGGGGTCAGCGGCCGGCGGGCTTGAGGCCCAGGGGCTTGCCGAGCAGCGACTCGCGGCGTACGGCCAGGCGGTCGGCGACCTCGAACAGGGCCTTCGCGGCCGGGGCGTCCGGCTGCGCCAGCACGATCGGCTGACCGGCGTCGCCGCCCTCGCGGACCCGGGTGTCCAGCGGGATCTGCCCCAGCACCGGCACCTGCGCGCCGATCGTGCGGGTCAGCGACTCGGCCACCGCCGCGCCGCCACCGGCCCCGAAGACCTCCATCCGGGAACCGTCCGGCATCTCCAGCCAGGACATGTTCTCGATCACGCCGACCACCCGCTGGTGGGTCTGCAGCGAGATCGCGCCGGCCCGCTCGGCCACCTCGGCGGCGGCCGCCTGCGGCGTGGTGACGACGAGGATCTCCGCGTTCGGCAGCAACTGGGCCACCGAGATCGCGATGTCGCCGGTGCCCGGCGGCAGGTCGAGCAGCAGGACGTCCAGGTCACCCCAGTAGACGTCGGCGAGGAACTGCTGAAGCGCCCGGTGAAGCATCGGCCCGCGCCAGACCACCGCGGCGTTGCCGGGGGTGAACATGCCGATCGAGATGACCTTCACGCCGTGCGACTGCGGCGGCATGATCATGTCCTCGACGCGGGTCGGCGCGCCGTCGGCGCCGAGCATCCGCGGCACCGAGTGGCCGTAGATGTCCGCGTCCACCACGCCCACCGACAGGCCGCGCGAGGCCAGTGCGGCGGCCAGGTTGACGGTGACGCTGGACTTGCCGACACCGCCCTTGCCGCTGGCGACCGCGTAGACCCGGGTCCGCGAGCCCGGCTGGGCGAACGGGATCACCGGCTCGGCGGTGGCGCCGCCACCGCGCAGCTTCGACTGGAGCTCCTGGCGCTGCTCCGGGCTCATCACCCCGAAGATGATCTCGACACCGCTCACGCCGGGTACCGCGCCCACGGCGGCGGTGATGTCACTGCGCAGCTTGTCCTTCAGCGGGCAGCCGGCCACGGTGAGCAGCAGCTCCACCCGGACCACGCCGTCCTCGCCACGCTCGGCGGACTGGACCATGCCGAGTTCGGTGATCGGCCGGCGGATCTCCGGGTCGTTGACGGTGGCCAGGGCGGCCTGGATCGCGTCGGAGACGGTGCTGACGGGTGCTGACATGCCCGCAATGCTACGTCGCGGGTCATCGGCCACCGCCGCTGGCGGGGGCGGTGTGAGCGATTCGATGGCCGCGGTCAGCCCTCGTAGCGGCCGTCCCGCGCGTAGTCGCCGTCAAGATCGTCCCGGGGTTCGTCCAGCGGCTCGCCGCCGCCCGTCCGGCGGCCCTCCCGCTCCTGCTGCCGCCGCTCCAGCTTGCGCCGCCGCTCGGCCGCCTCGTCCAGCTCCTCACCCAGCCGGGTCAGCTCCGAGCGCAGGAAGTCCCGCGTCGCCACCTCACCCATCGCGATCCGCAGCGCGGCGATCTCCCGGGCCAGGTACTCCGTGTCGGCCTTCTGCAGCGTGGCCCGCCGCCGGTCCTCGTCCAGCGCGATCCGGTCCCGGTCCGCCTGCCGGTTCTGCGCGAGCAGGATCAGCGGCGCCGCGTACGACGCCTGCAGGGAGAGGATCAAGGTCAGGAACGTGAAGGTGTACGGGTCGAAGCGCAGATTCGCCGGCGCCAGCGTGTTCCACAGGAACCAGGCCACCAGGATCAGCGTCATGTAGACGAGGAAGTTCGCCGTACCCATGCCCCGGGCGATGCCCTCGGCCCAGCGGCCGAACGTCTCCGCGTCGATCCGCGGCAGGTGCAGGCTCCGCGGGGCGCGCGGCTGGTCGAGCCGGTCGCCGCGTCGCTGATCACTCATCGTCGCCGTCCAGGGTGCCGTCGTCGGTGGCGGACGAGGGGGAGGCCGCGTCCCGGTCCCGCCAGTCGCGCGGCAGGGAGTGGTCCAGCACGTCGTCCACTGTCACCGCGCCGACCAGCCGGTTGTTCCGGTCCACCACCGGCATCCCGACCATGTCGTACGTGGCCATCCGGCGGGTGATCTCGGGCAGCGGCGTCGACGTGCGCAGCGGGTCGATGTCGTTCACCACGATGCCGCCGAGCAGGTCGGCCGGCGGTTCGCGGAGCAACCGCTGGAAATGCACCATACCCAGGTAGCGGCCGGTCGGCGTGGTCAGCGGAGCACGGGCCACGAAGACCTGTGCCGCCACCGCGGGGGACAGCTGAGCCTCCCGGATCCGGGCCAGCGCCTCGGCCACCGTGGCGTCCGGCGGCAGGATCACCGGCTCCGAGGTCATCACGCTGCCGGCGGTGCCGGAGGCGTAGCGCAGCAACTGGCGTACCGGGTCGGCCTCGTCCGGCTCCATCAGGTCCAGCAGCACGTCCTGCTCCGGCGGGGGCAGCTCGTTCAGCAGGTCGGCCGCGTCGTCCGGCTCCATCTCCTCCAGCACGTCGGCGGCGCGCTGACGGTCCAGCGCGGCCAGGATCTCCACCTGGTCGCGCTCGGGCAGCTCGCTCAGCACGTCGGCGAGGCGTTCGTCGTCGAGCGCGGCGGCCACCTCGTTGCGCCGGGCGTCGGGCAGATCCTGGAGGGCGTTCGCCAGGTCGGCCGGGCGCATGTCCTCCAGGACGGCGAGCAGGTTCGCCGTACCCCGGTTGTCGCCGACCGCGCCCAGCCCGCGGACCCGGTCCCAGTCGACCTGGTGGAGGTGGCCGCGGCGGGTGAGCCGGCCGGTGTGCTCGCGCACGGCGACGCGGCTCAGCGCCCACTCGCCGCCGCGGCTGGACTCCATCGCCACGTCCACCACGGAGCCGGCCTGCCCGCTGTCGAGCTGGACCCGGCGGTCCAGGAGCTCCTGGAGCACCAGCAGCTCGTTCGGGCGCTTCTCGAACCGGCGCAGGTTGAGCGTGCCGCTGCCGAGCACCACCGCGTCCGTGTCGATGGAGGTGATCCGGTTGATGGACAGGAAGATGCGCCGCCGCATCGGCATCTCGGCGACCAGACCGACCACCTCCGGCGGTCGCTGGGTCGCCCGCATCCGGGCCACCGCGTCGCGGACGCGGCCGACCTGGTCGCCGTTGGGGTCGAAAACGGCGACTCCGGCGAGTCGAGCGAGGTAGACCCGGTTCGGCGTGCTCACGGCCACCAGCCTAAGGGCCTAGTCTCTAACAACATGTCGACCTTGGGCTACGAGATCGTGGACGTCTTCACCGACCGCCCGTTCGCCGGCAACCCGCTGGCCGTGGTGTTCGGCGCGGAAGGGCTGGCCACCGAGCAGATGCAGGCGCTCGCGCTGGAGTTCAACCTGTCCGAGACGGTCTTCGTGCTGCCGCCGACGCAGGTGGGCGCCACCTACCGGGCCCGGATCTTCACCCCGGCCGACGAGCTGCCCTTCGCCGGGCACCCGAGCGTCGGCGCGGCGGTGACCGCGAGCCGGCGCGGCGTCTTCGGCGCCGGCCGGATCACCCAGGAGTGCGGCGCCGGCGTCCTGCCGATCGAGGTGACAGCCACCGGCGCGACGCTCACCGGCGGCACGCCCACGCTCGGCCCGGAACTCGACCCGGAGCCGCTGCTGGAGATGGTCGGCCTCACCGGCCCCGACCACGTCGGCCCGCCACCGCGGGTCGCCGGGTGCGGCCTCGAATTCCCCTACCTTCCGGTACGCCCGGACGCGGTGGCCCGGGCACGGTTGAACACGACGGCGGCGCAGCGGTACGGAGTGGAGCACGTCAGCCTCTTCTCCTGGGAGCCCGATTCGCAAACCGCGCACGCCCGGGTCTTCGTGCCGGGGCTCGGCGTACCGGAGGACCCGGCGACCGGCTCGGCCGCCCTGGGACTGGGCGTGTGGCTGGTCGCCAGCGGTCTGCTGCCCGGCGAGGGCCGCGCGGAGTACACGGTCCGGCAGGGCATCGAGATCAACCGCCCGTCGACGCTCGCCTGCACGGTGACCGCGTCCGGCGGGCTGGCGGTGGGCGCGACCGTCTCCGGCCAGGTCATGCCGGTGGCCCGAGGCGAGATCACCGTCCCCCCGTTCATCGGCTGACCCGCGAGGGATGGGGCAGGATGGCGGGGTGAGTGACGAGGTGGACGAGCGGGTGACGCCGCCGCTTGTGGACGAGGCGGTGAAGAAGGCCGCGGTCTGCTGGGTGAGCACCGCCGGTGGCCCGGCCTACGCGCTGTGGTGCCTGCCGTTGGAGGGCACCCTGCTCGTGGTCACCGGCCCCGGCGAGCAGGCCGCACCAGGGCTCGCCGACAGCGACACGGCTGACGTGACGCTGCGCGGCGACCACGGCGGGCGGATCGTCACCTGGCCGGCGCGGGTGACCCGGCTGCGACCCGGCACCGAGGAGTGGGACACCGTCGCGCCGCTGGTCGCGGCGAAGCGGCTCAACGCCTCGGGCTCCGCCGCCGAGCTGGTGGAGCGGTGGGCGGCGCAGGGGTGCGCGCTCAACCGGCTCGCGCCCGCCGGCACCGCGGTGACCGGCGCGGACCTGCCGGACGGCTCGCTGAGTGAGCAGCCCCGACCGGCCCCTGTGGTGCGGGCCGTCCGCAAGCCGTTCCGCCTGCACCGCGTCCGCCGCCGCTGACGCCGCGCCCGACGGGCCGAGCCGCGTCCAGCGAGCGGGTCGCGGCCGCTGAGCCGGGTCAGGCGACGGGGACCGGGTCGAGCAGGTCGAGCACGTCCGTCAGTGAGGTCAGCGACGGCCCGTCGAAGCCGTGGTCGGCGTTGAGGACCACGTGGTCGGCGAGATCCGGCGCGGCCAGCCGAACCGCGCTCAGCCCGGCCCGTTCCGCGCCGGTCAGTTCCTGGCTGTCGCCGTCCCCGACGTAGAGGCAGTCGGCCGGGGACTGGCCGAGCCGGTAACACGCGGCCAGGTAGAGCGCCGGGTCCGGTTTGCAGCGTCCGAGGCGTACCGAGAAGACCTGGGCGTCGAGCAGCGGTGCGACGGCGAGCTGCGGCAGGAACGCCGGCAGTTCGTGCGTGCAGTCGCTGACCAGCCCGGTACGGACGCCCCGGTGGCGCAACGCGGCCAGCACCGGCACCGCCTCCGCACGCAGCCGGGTGTCGGCGCGTACGGCCCGGTGCCGGGTGGCGACGGCGGCGCGCACGGTTGCGTCGGACGGGTGTACGCCGAGCCGGGCGCACACCCAGCGCATCGTCGACTCGGCGTTCCCGAAGGAGCCGCTGGCCCGCTCGTAGAAGCTGCTGTCCAGCACCTCCACCAGGGCCTCGGTGGAGCAGCCGAGCATGTCGGCGGTGGCGCGGTGGGCGGCTCCGCGCCGTACGCCGTGAGTCAGGGTGCCGAAGAAGTCGAACAGCACCGCCTGGAATCGGAGCATGAGGGAACGCCTCCGGACGTCGAGGGGGAGGATCGCCGGGACGCGCATGATCGTAACGGAGTGCTGACGTTCCGTGTCGGTCGGGTGCCCGTGTGAGGATTACCGTTCGTGCCTACCGTTCCGCATCGCCCGCCGCTCGACGCGCTGACGGTCGGCGCGCTCACCCTGGCCGTCGCCTCGGTCTCGTCCTCGGCGCCGCTCGTGGCGTTCGCCGCCGCGTCGGCGCTGGCGGTGGCGTTCTGGCGTACCGCGTTGTCGGCGGCGGTCCTCGGCCCGGTCGCGTTGATCCGGCGGCGCGCCGAACTCCGCGCGCTGACCGTCGGCCCGGGCCGGCGCGAAGGGCTCTACTGCGTACTCTCCGGGGTCGCCCTTGCCGCCCACTTCGCCACCTGGATGCCGAGCGCGCAGCTCACCTCGGTGGCGGCCGCGACCGCGCTCGGCGCCACGCAGCCGGTGTGGCAGGGGTTGATCGCCCGCGGGCAGGGGCGGCGGCTGCCGAGGGCGGTGTGGGCCGGCATCGGGGTGGCGGTGCTCGGCGCGGTGCTCGCCACCGGCGCCGATTTCGGCGTCTCCGGCCGGGCGTTCGCCGGTGACCTGCTCGCCGTGGTCGGCGGCCTGTTCGCGGCCGTCTACACCGCGTTCGGCGAGCGGGCCCGGGCCAGCATCAGCACCACCACCACCTACACCACCGTCTGCTACGGCGTCTGCGCGGTGATCCTGCTCGTGGTGTGCCTGGTCGGCGGGGTACGCCTGCACGGCTTCGACGGCCCGACCTGGCTGGCGATCCTCGGCCTGGTGGCGGGCGCCCAACTGCTCGGCCACTCGATGTTCAACTACGCCCTGCACCGGGTCTCGGCGACCACTGTGAGCGTGCTGATCCTGCTGGAGGCGCCCGGCGCGGCGCTGATCGGCTGGGTGTGGCTGGGGCAGCTGCCCCGGCCGCTGGCGCTGCCGGGCCTGGCGCTGCTGCTGGCCGGCGTGGCGGTGGTGGTGCTCGGCGGGGCGCGGGCCGGTCGCCGTGCCGCACCGGTCGCGGCCCCCGCCGACCCGACCCCGCTCGGCGACTGAGCGACGGGCCTCGACCGCGGCACTCGCGGCCGCGAGCCGGCCGCCGCGCCGGTCGGGGCGAAGTCGCGCCGTTCCGGCCACCGGGCCGTCCGGTTTGCACGAAAGTGCTCAGAGTGGGAGCGGACCGGGACGACGCGGCGGAGACGGGCACCGTCGTCACGCCCTCGGCCGAGTTCCCGCCGCTCGGCGACGAGGAACGCGCGGCGCTCGGCCGGATCGGCGAGCGCTGGCGCGGCCCGCGTCGCGCCGACGACCTGCCGGTGGACCCGACGCTGGGGCGGCACGATCACCACCCGGTGCCGACCCGGTTCGGGCGGCTGGCGCCGATCGACATGTTCACCGTGGCGCAGCCGGACGAGCTGGTCGCCACCGGTGCGGCGGACCTGCCCGGCGACCGGGCCGGCCGGGCCGCCGCCCGGACCCGCCGGGCGCTGCTCGGGCCGCCGCTGTCCAGCGCGTCGGTGCTGTACGAGCGGATGCGCAAACTCGTCGCGCTGCCGGTGCTCTCGTCGGACCTGCTCAGTTCCGTGGCGTACGGGCCGGAGGCGATGCTCGCGGTGCTGGTGCTGGCCGGGAGCGCCGCGCTCGGACTGGCCCTGCCGCTCGCCGCCGTACTGGTGCTGCTGATGATCGCGGTCGGCCTCTCCTACCGGCAGACCATCCCGGCCTACCCGCACGGTGCCGGCTCGTACATCGTCGCGGGGGACAACCTCGGGCGTACGCCGGGACTCGCCGCCGCGGCCGGGCTGATGCTCGACTACGTGCTGACCGTGTCCGTGTCGGTGGCGGCCGGGGTGCACGCGGTCACCTCGGCGCTGCCAGGGCTCGATCCGTGGGCGGTGCCGCTCGGGGTGCTGGTGATCGTCGTGCTGCTCGCCGGGAACCTGCGCGGCGTCCGCACCGCCGGGAACATCTTCGTGCTGCCCACGTACGCGTTCGTGGTGGTGCTTGTCGCGGTGCTGGCGGTCGGTTACGCGAAGGCCGCCTCGCGGGGTTTCGCGCCGCTGTCGCCGCCCTCGGTGCCCGCAGCCGAGGGCCTGGGCCTGCTGCTGGTGCTGCGGGCCTTCTCCTCCGGCGCGGTGTCGATGACCGGCATCGAGGCGGTCTCCAACGCGGTGCCCGCGTTCCGCCCGACCGAGTGGCGCAACGCCCGCACCACGCTCGGCTGGATGGTCGCCATGCTGGTGACGCTGTTCGCGGGCCTGATCGGGCTGATCCACCTCGACGGACTGGTGCCCCGGGCGGACGAGACGCTGCTGTCCCAGCTCGGCCGGGTCACCTTCCCGAGCGGACCCTGGTACGCGATCCTCCAGGCCACCACCGCGCTGATCCTGCTGCTCGCCGCGAACACGGCGTTCAACGACTTCCCCCGGCTGTTGTTCTTCATGGCCCGGGACGGGCACGCGCCACGCCGGTTCCTGCACATGGGCGACCGGCTGGCGTTCAGCAACGGGCTGGTGGCGCTGGCGCTGACCGCAGCGGTCGTGTTCGTCGCGTTCGGCGGGCACACCGAGCGGCTGATCCCGCTCTACGCGGTGGGCGTCTTCCTCGCGTTCACGCTGTCCCAGACCGGGATGGTGGTGCACTGGCGGCGCCGCCGGGGGCCGGGATGGCGACGCCGGCTCGCGCTCAACGCGGTCGGCGCGGCGCTGTCCGGGCTGGTGCTGCTGACCGCGGCGGTCGCCAAGTTCACCGAGGGCGCGTGGGTGGTGGTGCTCGCCGTGCCGCTGCTGGTGCTGCTGTTCCGCCGGATCCACAGGCACTACGACCGGCTGCACCGCGCGCTGGCGCTGCATCCGCCGCCGTCCGCGCCGCCCGCCGAGTGCGACGAACTGCCCCAGCAGGTACGCCACCTGGTGATCGTGCCGGTGGCCCGGCTGAACCGGGCGTCGCTGCGCGCGCTGGCGTACGCGACCTCACTCGGGCGGCCGACGCTCGCCGTGCACCTCGCGCCCGAGGAGGCCGAGGCGGACCGGTTCCGGGAACAGTGGCGGGCCTGGGGCGACCACCTGAAGCTGGAGACGATCGTGTCGCCGTACCGGTCGGTGATCGGGCCGCTGGCGCACTACCTGGAGGCGCTGCACGCCGCGAGCCCGGACCTGACGCTCACCGTGATCGTGCCGGAGGTGGTGCTGCGCCGGCGGCGGTACCGGCTGCTGCACAGCCGCGCCGAGCAGCGGCTACGGGCGGCGTTGCGGGCGCTGCCCGGCGTGGTGGTCACGAGCGTCCCGGTGCACGTGTCGCGGTGACGCTCAGAGGTATCCGGCGAAGTGGTCGGCGACCAGCGCGGCGACCGCCTCGGCGTCCCGGCCGAGGTCCACCTCGATCACGCGGACCCCGAGCGAACGGGCGCCGGCGACCGCGTCGGCGGCGACCAGCTCGTCGCGCGCGATCCGGTGACGCCACGCCCGCTCCGGGTCGCTCACACCGGGATGCCGGGCCGTCGCCCGCAGCAGCCGTTCCACCTGGTACGCGCGGAACTCCGGCGTCGGCACCAGCACCACCATCTGCCCTGTCGACTCGACGACCGGGGCGACCAGTTCGGGCCGCAGCCCCCAGCCCTCGGCGACCACCCGGCGGCCGCTCACCAGCGCGCTCAGGTCGTCGAGCACCCACTCGAAACGGCGCGGAAACCCGGCGAGGGTCTCGGCCGCCATCCGCTCGGGGTCGGTCGTCACCCAGGTCGCCTCCGCGTCCGGGCCGTCCGGCGGCTCACCCCGTCGGATCCGGTCGGCGATCCGCCGGTCGTCGTGCCCGCGCGCGTCGTGGCGGTCGTAGAGGTACGCGGTCAGCCCGTACCGCAGTGCCAACGTGACCGCGAGTGTGGTCTTGCCGGCCCACTGCGCGCCGCCGATCCAGAGCGCGCGGCGGGCGGTGGCCAGGAGATCGAAGTCCATGCCCCGACCCTGCGCCTGACCAGCTCCAAGATCAAGTCTTGTTCTCGGCGTCCCCGCGTGATGAAGTGAGGGAGAAGGGGCAGCTCAGACGTCGCGTACCTCCAGCACCCGGGTGGCGGGTGCGGCGTCGCCGAGTTCGGCGCGCAGCGCGACGCGGTCCGGGTCGACAAGGAACGCGTCCAGCCCGGCGCGGGCGGCGAACCGGATGACGTGCACCTCGGTCTCTCCGTCCCCGGTGCGCAGCCGGCGTTCCAACCGGCCGCGGTGCCGGCCGAGCAGCGCCAGCACCGCGTCCTCGTACCGTCGGCCGGCGTCCACGTCGGCGCTCAGGTCGACGAGCGCGACCAGCAGGACCTCTTGCTCCGTGGCCATGTGTCCCCCTCGGTGTCGTCAGGCGTCGAGCCCGACGGCCTTCGCGCTGGCCGTCCACAGCCGGGCGGCCAGCGCCGGATCGGCCGCCTTGGGCCGGGGCCGGTGCGGCTTGCGGTCCGTGTAGTAGCCGCCGTCGGTCAGCCGGGTCGGATCCTGGCAGGCCAGCCAGACCAGCGTCTCCGCGCCCTTCTCCGGGCTGCGGAACGGCAGCAGCCGCATGCCGAGCGCCACGATCCGGCTCTCGTTGCCGAAGCGGGTCCGCACCACGCCGGGATGGAAGGCGTGCGCCGGCACCTCCGGCCAGCGCCGCGCGGCCTCGGCGGTGAACAGGATGTTCGCCTGCTTGCTGGTGCCGTACGCGCGGAACGGCCGGTACGAGCGCAGCGCGGAATTGAGGTCGTCCGGGTCGAGCACGCCGCTGCGGTGCGCGTCCGAGGCGGTGACCACCATCCGCCCGATCCGGTCTCGCAGCAGGCTGCTGAGCAGGAACGGGGCGAGGTGGTTGGCCTGCATGCTCAGCTCGAAACCGTCGACCGTGGTGATCGGTTCCAGCACGATCGCGCCCGCGTTGTTGGCGAGCACGTCGATCCGGTCGTACCGCTCGCGCAGCCGCTCGGCGAGCCCGCGCACGTCGTCGAGCACCGCGAAGTCGGCGCGGAACAGCTCCGGCTGCTCGCCGCAGCACTCGCGGACCCGCTCGCCCGCGGCGCGCAGCCGGGCCGGGTCGCGGCCGACCAGCACCACCTGGTCACCGCGGCGCGCCAGCTCCTCGGCGGCGGCCAGCCCGATGCCGGAGCTCGCCCCGGTCAGCACCACGATCCGACGCTCAGTGAGATCTTCCACAGGTCCATTCACCCCGGTCACGGCACGAGGTTACCGTGGCGTCACCACGCCCTTTGGGATCGTTAAGTTCTCGAAATCCACCGCTGCGCCGGCACCCGCGCCGGACGCTGGAAGGAGCGCATCCATGACCGCTGTCGGTCGTCCCCGCCGATCCTGCCTGGCGGTGCCCGGCTCCAGCGTCAAAATGCTCGGCAAGGCCCAGGGCCTTCCCGCCGACCAGGTCTTCCTGGACCTGGAGGACGCGGTCGCCCCGCTGGCCAAGCCGGACGCGCGCAAGAACATCGTGGCCGCGCTGAACGAGGGCGACTGGACGGGCAAGACCCGCGTGGTCCGGGTGAACGACCTGACCACGCCGTGGACCTACCGGGACGTCATCGAGGTGGTCGAGGGCGCCGGGGCGAACCTGGACTGCATCATGCTGCCGAAGGTGCAGAACGCCGAGCAGGTGCACTGGCTGGACCTGCTGCTCACCCAGATCGAGAAGACGCTCGGCCTGGAAGTGGGCCGGATCGGCATCGAGGCGCAGATCGAGAACGCGGCCGGGCTGGTGAACGTGGACGCCATCGCCGGCGCCTCGCCCCGGGTCGAGACGATCATCTTCGGCCCGGCCGACTTCATGGCCTCGATCAACATGAAGTCGCTCGTGGTCGGCGCGCTGATCCCGGACTACCCGGGCGACCCGTACCACTACATCCTGATGCGCATCCTGATGGCCGCGCGGATGCACGACAAGCAGGCCATCGACGGCCCGTTCCTGCAGATCCGGGACGTGGACGCGTTCCGCGAGGTGGCGAAGCGCTCGGCGGCGCTGGGCTTCGACGGCAAGTGGGTGCTGCACCCCGGCCAGATCGACGCCGCGAACGAGGTCTACTCCCCGGCGCAGGCCGACTACGACCACGCCGAGCTGATCCTCGACGCGTACGACTACTACACCTCGGAGGCGGGCGGGAAGCTCGGCGCGGTGATGCTCGGCGACGAGATGATCGACGAGGCGTCCCGCAAGATGGCCCTCGTCATCGCCGCCAAGGGCCGCGCCGCCGGCATGTCCCGCACGTCCACGTTCACGCCGCCCGCGTCCTGACCGCGCGCCGGGCCGCCTCCCTGCCGGGGGCGGCCCGATCGCGTCAGTAGCTGCTGGTGCTGCTGGCGCCGACCGCGATCACGATCATCACGATGTAGAAGATGATGAAGGCGATCAGCAGGGCGGTCAGGATCCAGCCGACGATGATTGCGGCCTTCGCCATGCCCTCGCCCTGCTCACCGGTCTCCCGGATCTGCTTGCGGGCGACGTGGCCCATGATCGCGCCGATCGGCGCGGTGATGCACGAGGTGAAGCCGACGAGCGACAGCACCAGCGCCACGATGGCGAGCGTGTTCGTGCGGGACGCCGGCATCGCATAACCGGGATAGGCGCCCGGCGGGGGATAGGCACCCGGATAGCCGGGCATCGGCGCCGCGTACTGCTCGCCGCCGGGCGGGGCGTAGGGCGACTTCGCGCCCGCGTACGGGTCCGCGACCGGCGCGTACGGGTCGGCCTGCGCGTACGGGTCGGCCGGGCCCGGCTGACTCGGCACGGCCGGCGGGCTCGACTGCTGCCCGGCCGCCAAGGGATCCTGCCAGCCACCGGGCGGTGGGGGATAGGTCATCTGATCATCTCCAGGTACGTGGTCGCGCTCAGGGTAGCCACCCCGTGCGCGACACGGACGTCCCCTTTCCGGCCACCGCGTTGCCCGTGGGGTCGGCACCGGGCAGGATCCTCGGCATGGCACTTGACGCGCGTGGAGGTCGGTCGCGACGGGACATGAGCCGGCCGGGGTCGGTGCGGCGCCCGCGCGGCGGCGAGCCGGTCGGCGCCGCCGACTCCGAGCGGCCGGCACCGCTGCCGGAACCGGCCACCATGCGCCTGGACGGCCGGGTCGCGCTGGTGACCGGCGCGGGCAGCCCGGACGGCATCGGGTACGCGACCGCGCGCCGGCTGTCCGACCTGGGCGCCCGGGTCGCGATCGTGTCCACCACCCGGCGCATCCACGAACGCGCGGGCGAGCTGGGCGTCACCGGTTTCGTCGCCGACCTCACCGACGAGTCGGAGGTGGGCGCGCTCGCCGACGCGGTGGCCGAGCAGCTCGGCGACGTGGAGGTGCTGGTGAACAACGCGGGCCTGGCCAGCCGGGCCAGCCCGGAGGTGCTGCGGCCGGTGGCCCAGCTGACGTACGACGAGTGGCGCGGCGAGATCGACCGCAACCTGACCACCGCGTTCCTGTGCAGCCGGGCGTTCATCGGCGGCATGGCCGAGCGGGGCTGGGGCCGGATCGTCAACCTGGCCGCCACCGCCGGGCCGGTCAACGCGCTGCCCACCGAGGCGGCCTACGCGGCGGCCAAGGCCGGCGTGGTCGGGCTGACCCGGGCGCTGGCGATGGAGATGATCGCCGACGGGGTGACCGTGAACGCGGTGGCGCCGGGCATCATCCACACCGCGGCGTCCACGATGGCGGAGATCAAGCAGGGCCTCGGTACGCCGGTCGGGCGTCCCGGAACGCCGGACGAGGTGGCTGCGGCGATCGCGTTCCTCTGCTCGCCGGCCGCGTCGTACATCACCGGGCAGATGCTTGTGGTCGACGGCGGCAACAGCGTCCGGGAGGCGCAGTTCCGCTGAGGCGTCAGTAGGTGCCGTTGTCGGAGTTGGCCCAGATCGCCAGCCCGATCCAGCCGCAGCAGACGAGCAGGCCGATCGCGGTGAAGATGTAGCTGAGGACCAGGCCCCAGGTGGCGAGCTGGTCGCCGTCCTCGCCGGTCTGCCGGATCTGCCGCTTGGCCAGGTGGCCGCAGACGATGCCGGCGGGCGCGAAGACGAACGCGAAGACGAGCGACAGGATGGCGAGCACGTTCGTGCCACGGGGTCCCGGCCCCTGTCCGGGCGGCCCGTACTGGCCGTAGGGCGGCTGCGGGGCGTACGGGGGCTGGTGGCCGTACTGCGGATGCTGCTGGCCGTACTCCGGCTGTCCGTACGGCTGGCCGTGCGACGGCGGCTCGTACGGCGACGGTGGCTGCTCGTCTGTCACAAGCGCCCCTTCCCCCAGGTCAACGGCCCTCTTACTTGCGGACGCTACCCGCAGCGGTGAACCTTTTCACAGCGGTTGTGTGGACTGGTCACCTTGGCGCGGCCGGTCCCGGGGCCGATACTGACCGAGCGTTCAGTTACCCATGAGTAAGGCGCCGACCCCGGAGGCTGAGATGGCCCGACTCGCCCAGACACCCGGACTGACCGACGTGCAGCGGTCGATCCTGGAAACCGTCCGGGAGTTCGCCGACAAGGAGATCATCCCGCACGCGCAGCGGCTGGAGCACGCCGACGAGTACCCGAGCGACATCCTCGACGGCATGCGCGAGATGGGGCTGTTCGGCCTCACCATCGACGAGGAGTACGGCGGCCTGGGCGAGTCCCTGCTGACCTACGCGCTCGTGGTCGAGGAGCTGTCCCGGGGCTGGATGTCGATCTCCGGCATCGTCAACACCCACTTCATCGTGGCGTACCTGATCTCGCAGCACGGCTCCGCCGACCAGAAGGCCCGGCTGCTGCCCCGGATGGCCACCGGCGAGGTGCGCGGCGCGTTCTCGATGTCCGAGCCGGAGTGCGGTTCCGACGTCTCGGCGATCAAGTCGAAGGCCGTGCGCGACGGCGACGACTACGTCCTCAACGGCCAGAAGATGTGGCTCACCAACGGGGCGTACTCCTCGGTGGTCGCCACCCTGGTCAAGACCGACACCGGGGCCGACTCGGTCTACGGCAACATGAGCACCTTCCTGCTGGAGAAGGAGCCCGGCTTCGGCGAGACCGCGCCCGGCCTCACCATCCCCGGCAAGATCGACAAGATGGGCTACAAGGGCGTCGAGACCACCGAGATGGTGCTCGACGGCGTCACGGTGCCCGCCTCCGCCGTGCTCGGCGGCGAGGAGAAGGTCGGCCGCGGCTTCTACCAGATGATGGACGGCATCGAGGTCGGCCGGGTCAACGTCGCGGCCCGCGCCTGCGGCATCTCGATCCGGGCGTTCGAACTCGCGGTCGCATACGCCCAGCAGCGCCACACCTTCGGCCAGCCGCTCGCCAAGCACCAGGCCGTCGCGTTCAAGCTCGCCGAGATGGGTACGAAGATCGAGGCCGCGCACGCGCTCATGGTCAACGCGGCCCGGCTCAAGGACGCCGGCCAGCGCAACGACGTCGAGGCGGGCATGGCGAAGCTGCTCGCGTCCGAGTACTGCGCCGAGGTGGTCCAGGAGGCGTTCCGGATCCACGGCGGCTACGGCTACTCCAAGGAGTACGAGATCGAGCGCCTGATGCGCGAGGCGCCGTTCCTGCTGATCGGCGAGGGCACCTCGGAGATCCAGAAGACGATCATCTCGCGCGGCCTGCTCAAGCAGTACAAGCAGTAGGGGCCCCGGCTCACCGCTCGGGCCGGCGCGCGGCCTGCTCGGCGGTGGGCAGGTACCGCCGCGCGTGCTCGACCAGCGCCGTCGGGTCGTCGGCGTACAGCCGGATCTCCCGTACCGGCTCGCTCGGCCCCTTCGGCAGCCGCACCGACAGCGGCTCGCGCAGCACCACGTCGACCGCCGTCTGGCTGCCGATGCCGAGGTTGAGCACCGCCGGGTCGTCCACGTCGTACTGGACGGCCCGGCTGGACGGCAGCGACCGGCGGCGGATTGCCACCCGGGCGACCGCGTCCCACGGGATCGTGACGTCGACCGAGACGCCGTTGCGCACCCGCAGGCCGACGTCGTCGACGACGTGCGGGTGGATCCGGAGGGCGGCCAGCAGCCCGATCATCCACAGCACACCCCAGACGCCGAGCGCGACGGCCGCGTGCCGCACTGTCGGCTGGTCGACCGTGTGCCGCAGGATCACGTCGAGGATCGGGATCTCGATCGTGGACAGGGCGATGAAGGCCAGCAGGATCGGCTGCACGCCGCCGACGTAGGCGTACGTCTGCGCGCCCGGGGCGACCGGATACGGGCGGCGCAGGATCCACCGGGCGAGGCTGCGCCACATGCCCCACTCGTACGCCACCGCACGCCGTGCCAGCCGGATCGCCCGTCCCATCACCGCACCCCCTTTTTTCAATACGACTGCAATGTAAACGCGCGCCGGTGGGGAGTCAATGCAGTCGTATTGTGAAAGCATGGGGGCATGCCGAAGCGGGTCGACCACCGGGAGCGTCGCGCGCTGATCGCCGACGCACTGATGCGGGTCGCGGCCGAGCAGGGGCTGGAGGCGGTCAGCCTGCGTCACGTGGCCGCGGCGGCCGAGGTCAGCCCCGGGATGGTGCAGCACTACTTCCGCACCCGGGACGAGATGATGGTCTTCGCGCTCGCCGTGGTGCGCGACCGCAACGAGGCCCGGATCCGGAGGGCGGTCGAGCCGCTCGGCGCGACGCCGGCGCCCCGGGCGCTGCTGCGCGCCATGCTGGCCGAGCTGCTGCCGCTGGACGAGGACCGGCGGGCGGACGGGCGGGTGGCCCTGGCCTTCCTCGCGTACACCGCCGTCCGGCCGGCCGTGGCCGCCGCCCTGCACGACGAGACGGCCGCGCTGCTGGCGTTCGTGGCCGGGCAGATCGCCGCCGGCTCACCGCTCGTCGCGGACGGACGGGTGGACCCGGAACGGGCCGCGGTCGGACTGCTCGCCGTGATGGAGGGCCTCGGCATCTACGTGCTCGGCGGCCACTACCCCCCGGAGACCGCGCTGGCGGCGCTCGACGCCCAGCTCGACCTGATCTTCGGGCCCGAACCGCCGCCCGGTGCCGTCAGCCGCGACGAGTCAGCCCGGCGGCGGCCCGCTCGACGATGAGGCACCTGTCCTCGACGTAGTCGAGGCCGGCCTCCTCGGCGATCCGGCGCGCCTCGTCCGAGAAGATCCCGAGCTGCAACCACACCGCCGGGGCGCCGATCGCCACCGCCTGCCGGACCACGTCGACCGCGTCGCGGGCCGGGCGGAACACGTCGACCAGGTCGACCGGGTGCGGGATGTCGGCGAGCGTCGGGTACGCCTTCTCGCCGAACAACTCGTCCACAGTCGGGTTGACCGGGATGATCCGCCAGCCGTGCCGCTGCATCTCCAGCGGTACGCGGTGCGCGGCCTTGCCCGGGTCACGGGAGGCACCCACGACGGCGATCACGGCGGAGTCGGCGAGGATCTGCTGTGCGGAACGCATCCCCCGAGACTAGCTCCCTCGGTGCGGCGACGGCAGGGATTTCTGTCCGGTGGACGGTTGACAATGGGCTTTTCCGCGCCGCGCAGATCTGCGCCGATAACGATTTCTCCAGAGAATTGCGAGTGGCATCGTAAGGGGTTTCTGCATTCACTATGGCCCCTCTTGGTATGATATGGATCACACATAGACGGCATCGCTTAGTGTATTGTCGATTTCAGCTTTCATTGATCACCTGGCCGGGATATCCAATCGTTCGATCATTGGATATGTCGATGATTGCTGTCTGGTTCTGTGCAGGTGTTCTCAACACGGGGAGAGTGCAGATGAGTAGTAACCTCGCAACCAGTAAGCGTCGCGGCCTGCTCGGTGGGCTGTCGGCCGTCGCCCTGGCGACGGCGGCGGGTGCCCTGATGGTCCCTTCGGCCGCTCAGGCGCACACGTCCACTGTCGACCTCAGCCGCTCGGGATGCAGCTACGCCGGGCAGAGCAGCCACGGCTACGCGAAGACCTGGAAGGGTAGCGGGAGCTGCAGCGGACACGCCTGGCTTCGTGTCAACTGGGCCGGCAACGTCAGCAGCTGGTCGCACGATGCGTCCAAGGTCGAGTTCTACGCTCCCGGCAACAACGGCATTGTGTGGAGTGAGCACAAGAGCTGCGAGACCTGCGGCTCGAAGAAGATCAACCACTAGCTCATGCGGATGTCCCATGCCGGACAGCTGCGCGTTTCAATCGCTGCGTTGCTGATCGGTGGGCTGTTCGGCTGCAGTGCTTCTCCGCCCGCTGACCGAGGCGGAGGCACTGCAGCCGGCAGTTCCGGTCAACACCTCACCGAGAAGGAGCGGGCGGACGGTGCCGCTGCCCAGGAAGCTCTGCTTGGCGATGGAGTGACAAGCCGAGCGGACTACGAAAAAGCAGCCGAGTTTTTGGGCAAATGTCTTCAAGCGCATGATGTGCAGCTCGTCAACACGGGCTGGAACCCGGTGAATCAACAAGTGATGACCATGTGGTACCGGAACCCAGAACTGTCTGACGAAGAGGTCGGGGCCATCGGTGACGAATGTCATGGGGCCTGGCTCGGGCGAGTTGAGGACCAGTTCGCCAAGAGTAATCCTCCCCGCATGAAGCCCGAACTCATGCTTGTCGTCAAGGAGTGCCTCAGGAGCAAGAACCTGGCAGTCAGTGATCGAGCGGTGGGGATCCCGGACCTCGACGCCGAACTCGGCGAAGATCGGCGCCAGGACATTCGCACTTGCGTCACACAGGCGGTCTCACAGCTTTACCCCGACTCGCCGGTGGCCATCTACTAGCGACGACGTCACATCGCGCTTGCGGTGGCACGTCGACCGGCCCGCCGTCCCCCGAGGCGCACGCGCACCGGGGGACGGCAAGGCATGGGCCCGATCCGGAGGGCGATCAAGGCGTTCCACCCCGTACCCGGGTCGGCCGGCCGAACCGAATGGGCAGCGTACCCAGGCGCTAGAGCAGGGAGAGCTGCTCGGCGGCCGGTGCGGGCGGCGGGGTCTCGGGCAGCCGGCGATTGTCGCCGGTCTCGCCGCGGTGCAGCCCGTGCCGGCGTGCCGCCATCCGCACCCGCGCTGTCACCTCCCGCTGGTACGCCTGCGGCGCGTACGAGCCGGCCTGGTAGAGCTGCCGATAACGGGGCACCAGGTGGGGGAACTCCCGGGCCAGCCAGCGGGCGTACCACTCCCGGGCACCGGGCCGAAGATGCAGCGGCAGCGGCGTCACGCTCGCGGCCCCGGAGGCGGCGATCGCCGCGACCGTGGCGTCGATGGACTCCTCGTCGTCGCTGAGGCCGGGCAGGATCGGCGCCATCAGCACGCCGACGGAGAAGCCGGCGTCGGTGAGGGTGCGGACCGCGTCGAGGCGGCGGCGCGGGCTCGGCGTACCAGGCTCGGCTGCCCGCCAGAGCGCCTCGTCGACGAACCCCACCGAGTACGACACACCGACCCGGGTCACCTCGGCGGCCTGGCGCAGCAGGGGCAGGTCGCGCAGCAGCAGCGTGCCCTTGGTCAGGATGGAGAACGGGTTCGCGAAGTCCCGCAGCGCCTCGATGATCGGCGGCATCAGGCGGTAGCGGCCCTCGGCCCGCTGGTAACAGTCCACGTTGGTGCCCATGGCGACGTGCGCGCCGCGCCAGCGTGGGGCGGCCAGCTCGCGGCGTACCAACTCGCCCGCGTTGACCTTGACGATCACCTTGCGGTCGAAGTCGGCGCCCGGGTCCAGGTCGAGGTAGGTGTGGGTGTTGCGGGCGAAGCAGTTGTGGCTGACCACGCCGTTGGCGATGAAGTCGCCGGTGCCGGTGGTGATGTCCCACAGCGGAAGCTCCAGGCCGAGGTCTTCGACGGCGGTCACCTGGAGCCGCGCCGCGCACTTGAGCGCCATGCCCTCGATCGAGCGCCGGGCGGTGACGGCCGGGTCGGTGAGGTGGAAGAAGCGCAGCCGCTCCGGCAGCCCGCCGGTGAGCCGGAGCTGACGCGCCGCACCCGGTGCGTCCGGCACGTCGAGGGCCCACCGGAAGCCGAACCGGTCCAGCGCGCCGGCTGCGCGGGCCCGGCTCTCGTCGTCGGCGACGCTGATCCGGAACACGCCCCGGTGGCAGGTGCCCACGGCGTCGAACATGCCGGCCAGGTAGCCCAGCGCCCAGTCGTCAGTCGCCTCGTCGGGTGGCGTGAACAGCCCGGTGACGACGTCGGCCGGGCCGGCTGTGCGTACCACTGTGGTCGTCGCCCGGCGGCCCGCCCGGGCGGTGGTTGCCCGCTCGACGGTGACGCCCGCGTCGGCCAGGTAGCGCTCGGCCCGGTCGAGCGCCTCCGCCTCGGCGGTGGCCAGCCGGAACCGGGTGTCGCGCCGGTGGCCGGCGGGGTGGTCGTCGCGGACCAGGGCGTGCAGGTAGCCCCGGCGGTAGTCGGCCGAGCGCTTCGGCGCCACCACGAACCCGCCGGTGCCGAGCAGGCGGTTGCGGGTGGTCAGGTGCGGACGGCGTCCGCCGCCGCGCATGGTCCCGGTGACGTGCTTCCAGCCGCGTTCGGTGAGGAACCGGTGGTCGCCGCTGGCGACGAGCGTGGTGCCGTCGGCCAGGGTGATCCGGTAGGCCCGCTTCACCGTGGACCACTTGTCGAGCACCGTGGTGACGACGTAGTGGCGGTAGGCGCCGCTGCGCCGGGTGCCGTAGATCCGATCGCCGGGCTCCAGCTCGCTGATCGCCCTGGTGCGGCCGTCGGCCATCAGGATCGGAGTGTCGCCGCCCAGGCAGTAGACGCAGGCGTGCGAGCAGCCCCGGTAGGGGTTGATCGTCCACTCGAACGGCACGCGTGACTGGCCGGGCACCCGGTTGATGATCGACTTGGCGCGGACCTCGTAGAAGGTCATGCCGGCGAAGTCGGGGGTGTCGAAGGTGCGGGTGACGGCGCCGGGCAGCGCCAGCGGCAGGGGTGGAGCCGCCGGCGCCGCCCGATCGGGAGTCCCCTCGTCCGGGGGAGCGGAGAGGTTGTCCCAGCGCATGGAGTTATTCGAACACGTGTTCGAACAAAGCGCAAGCGAGCCCTGCCGGTACGGGACACGCCGCCGGCCGGCACCCAGGAGGGGCGCCGGCCGGCGGCGTGCGGAACGTCAGTGGTTGTGCTCGGCCAGCTTCTTGCGGACGTCGTCCATGTCCAGCGCCTGGACCTGCTCGATGAGGTTCTCCAGCGCCGACTCCGGCAGCGCGCCCGGCTGGGCGAAGACGATCACGCCGTCACGGATCGCCATGATCGTCGGGATGGAGCTGATGTTGAACTTGGCCGCCAGCTCCTGCTGCGCCTCGGTGTCGACCTTGCCGAAGGCGATCTCCGGGTGCTTCTCCGAGGAGCGCTCGTAGACCGGGGCGAAGCGCTTGCACGGGCCGCACCAGTCCGCCCAGAAGTCGAGCAGGACGATCCCGTCGCGCCCGGTCACCTCGTCAAAGTTGGCCGTGGTCAGCTCAACCGTTGCCATTTGCTCTCTCCGATCACCGCGGATTGTCGTACGTCCGGTGGAACCAGGGTCAGTCCGTCCGAATTCCCGTCGCGCGGGTGACGAAACGCTGAGCGCCTGGACGGTGACCCTGGGCACATCGAACACCATCTGTTCGCCCCGTTCGTGCGGAACGCAAATGCACGCCGCACTTGCGTGACGGGACGTGATGGGAGCGTTTCCAAGGAGATCACGCTCAGTTGCGGCTACGTATCGGTAACTTTGGGCTTGACGAGCATCTATCCGGCCTGCGGAGATCGCTTACCGACCTCACGTCGGTTACTTTTAGTAGTGTTACGAAAAGATAAATGTGACCTCCGTCTCTGTCGGCGACGGGTGGTCGTACGGCAGAATTCTTCGCATCAGAGCGTGGGCGGCGGGTGCCGGGGAGGGCCCCGCCGCTCATTGCGTCCGGACCTCGGTGGCCCCCGGTGTGACATTTCCGCCGGGCGAGCGCCCCGCCCCTCGCCTTAACAAGCGATAAGGCATGCTGTGCCGAACTCCATCGCCGCCCGTGAAGGGGACAAGGATGCAGTTCGGCCGCTACTACGAGGAGTTCGAGGTCGGCGCGGTCTACCGGCACTGGCCGGGCAAGACGGTCACCGAGTACGACGACCACCTCTTCTGCCTGCTCACCATGAACCACCACCCGCTGCACATGGACGCGCACTACGCCGAGTCCGCCTCGCAGTTCAAGCGCAACGTGGTGGTCGGCAACTACATCTACTCGCTGCTGCTGGGCATGTCCGTACCGGACGTCAGCGGCAAGGCGATCGCCAACCTGGAGATCGAGTCGCTGCGGCACGTCGCGCCGACGTTCCACGGCGACACCATCTACGGCGAGACGACGGTGCTGGACAAGCGGGAGTCGGCCTCGAAGCCCGACCGCGGCGTGGTCGCGGTCGAGACCCGCGGCTACAACCAGGACGGCACGCTCGTCTGCGTGTTCCGCCGCAAGGTCATGGTCCCCAAGAAGGAGTACGCGGCCGCCGCCGTCCCGGACGGCGTCGACCCGGAGCGTCCCAGCTTCCCCGAGCCGCGCTGACCTCGCGTTCCGTCCGGCCACCGGGCCTCGTTCTCCGTTCGGCGGGGACGGGGCCCGGACCTCGTCCGGGGGCTTATGCTCGGGCTGGAGGTGCCCATGAGCCACTCCGTAGCCGGAGAGCCGCCTTCCGCCGGTCGCCGCGCCGCACCGCTCACCACTGCCGCCTACTCCGCGGCGGAGTGGGACCTGTTGACCGACCTGCCGGGCCGCGTCCTCGTCGCCGCCGCCGCACCCGGCCCCGGCCGACCGCCGCGTGGCGTCGCCGCCGGACTGGCCGGCCTGGACGCGGTGGCCGCCGGCCGGGCCTTCGACAGCGATCTCGTCCGCGCCGTGGTGGCCGCCATCTACGCCCGCCACGACGGCGTCACCGAGCGGGACGAGCGCCTGACCGACATGGTCGACCTGCTGGCCGCCGCCCGGGCGACGGTACGCGTGCTGCGCCGCCGGGCGGATCCGGCCGACTCGGCGGCGTACCGGCAGTGGGTGGAGTCGGTCGCCGCCCGGGTGTGCCGGGCCGGGCAGACCACGCCGAGCCCCGCCGACACGCGCTTCCTCGACCGGCTGGGCGGCGCGCTCGACCTGCGCTGACCGGGGGCGCCGCCGGGCCGTACCCTCGGCAACCGTGACCGACGACCAGCTCGACGTGGGTGTGGGGCCGTGGCCCGGTGACCCGCCGGACGACCCGCGCTACGACCCGGAGCTGCTCACCGCCGGGGACCGGCGCAACGTGGTGGACCGCTACCGCTACTGGCGGCGCGAGGCCGTGGTGGCCGACCTGGACCGGCGTCGGCACGACTTCCACGTGGCGATCGAGAACTGGCAGCACGACTTCAACATCGGCACCGTGGTCCGCAACGCCAACGCCTTCCTCGCCGCCGAGGTGCACATCGTCGGACGGCGGCGGTGGAACCGGCGGGGCGCGATGGTGACCGACCGCTACCAGCACGTCCGGCACCACGCGACGATCGAGGAGTTCGTCGCGTGGGCGCGCGACGAGCGGTTGCCGGTGGTCGGGATCGACAACCTGCCCGGCTCCCGGCCGATGGAGACCGCGGTGCTGCCGCGTCGCTGCGTGCTCCTGTTCGGCCAGGAGGGGCCGGGACTGTCGGCGGTGGCCCGATCGGCCTGCGACGCGCTGTTCTCCATCGCCCAGTACGGCTCGACCCGGTCCATCAACGCGGGGGTGGCCAGCGGCATCGCCATGCACGCCTGGATCCGGTCGTACGCCGGGCCGCCGCCGGACTGAACCCGCGCGTGGGTCCACCGCCGGACGGAAATCCCACGATCGTCGGCCCGCCCCGCTTGACGCCCCGCGGGTCCGGGGTGACGGTGAGGGTGTGACTGTCGCGGTGAGTTGTCCGAAGTGCGCGGGCCCGGTGCGCGAGCCGGATCTGATGCACGCCGAGCACCGGTGCGTGCGCTGCGGCCCGGTCGCGCCGCTGCACGTACCGGAGCACATCAGCGCCGAGATCATGGCCAGCGTGGTGGAGCGGATGGCCGCCGACCCCGACCCGACCGGCCGGCTCCGGATGCCGCTGTGGTGCCCGTGGCCGCTCCCGCCGGGCTGGACGCTCACCGGGGTGGCGTGGGCGGGCGACGACCGCGCGGGCGTACGGGCCACGCTCGTCGCCTGCGCCGGACCGGCCCCCCTGGACGGTGGGCCGGCCGACCTGATCTTCGTCGCCGAGGAGCCCGGCGTCGGTCTCGGATCCCGCTTCGCGGGACTGCCCGGACCCGACCCCGGCCCACAGGTGGAGGAGGCGCTCACCGATCCCGGCCCTGGTCATCCCGAGCGGCTGCCGCACGCGAAGATCCGGGTGGGCGGCCATCCGACTCCACTGTGGCTCGTCCGCTCCGAAACGGATCGAAGCGCGTACGCCGGCGAGGCTCGGGGAATGTGGCTCCATGCGATAGCCTGGCCGGCGAGTGCGGGTCACCTCCTCGCGGAAGAAGTCGTGCTGCACGACCTCACCGAGTGGACACCGCCCGAACTCGTGTACGGCGCACCGTCTCCGTACCTGCACGGGCGGGCCTGACCGGCTCGCCACGGCGAGTCGGAGAGCGGACGCAGATATTCACGGTAAGACACCATGCTGATACTCTGGGTGCCGCTGCGGTAAACGGACCCGGCGCCGCGCGAGAGGATGGCCCGCTATGGTCAAGAAGGTCCTCACCTGGGCCGGCATCGCATTCTTGATCTTCTTTGTTGCGTACCGGCCCAACTCCGCCGCCGACGTCTTCAAGTCTCTCGGCGGCGGCATCATGGACATCGCGCAGGGCTTCGGCGACTTCTTCACCAACCTCGTCGCCTAGCCACCCATGGGAAGCCCCTCCGGTCCACCCTTCGACCCGGACGACCCCGACCGGGCACGCCGGGAACGCGACACCGAGCCGATCCCCCGGATCGACCCGGACGACCCGGCCGGTTACGGCCCCGGCCCGTACGCGGACGCGGACGACGCCGGCTATGGCAGCGCCTACACCGGCGAGGGGCGGTCCGGCCGGGCCTGGGCACGGGATCCGGACGGCTTCCCGGACCAGCCGATCTCCGAGGAGGAGCTGGCCGGGTTGCGGTCCGACGCCACCGGCATGGCACCTCGCCGGGTGCTGCCGCTGGAGGACGAGCCCAGCTCGCTCGTAGCGCGTTACCTCTTCCCCACCGAGCGCTACCGGGGCGAGTGGAAGCGGCACTGGATCCACCTCACCACTCCGATCATCGTCGGCGTGGTGGCCACGTTCGTGCTCGGCTACCTCTCCGGCTTCCTCGCCGGGCGGGACGTCGGCGCGTTGACCACCGTCGCCGTGCTGCTCTGGTTCGGCGTCATGGGCTGGGTGGCCTGGAAGGTCGCCGACTGGTGGTACGACCGGTTCATCCTGACCAACAAGCGGGTGATGGTGGTCAACGGGATCATCACCCGGCAGGTCGCGATGATGCCGCTCACCCGGGTCACCGACATGAAGTACGAGCAGAGCCCGACCGGCCGCGCCCTCAACTACGGCACGTTCGTGCTGGAGTCCGCCGGTCAGGAACAGGCACTCCGGGTGATCAAGAACCTGCCCAACCCGAACGAGCTCTACCTGCGTGTGGTCGAGGAGATGTACGAGCCGCAGGCGGTCGAGGCGCGGCTCGGCAAGGAGGCCGACGAGGCCAAGGCCGACGACGGAGCCTGAAACTTTTCGTCCGAACATCGGATGAACTGCACACCTTCCGCCATCGACCCGGGCGACCCGGCCGTGGCATCCTGCCAGGCAGGACGGGGGGAGATGAGTGTGGTGGTGAGCAGAGATCCGCTGGAGGAGGAGTTCCGCGAATTCGTCGCGGCCCGGTCCGGCGCACTGCTGCGCACCGCCTACCTGCTCGCCGGTGACTGGGCCACCGCCGAGGATCTGCTCCAGACCGCGCTGACGAAGACCTACCTGGCCTGGAAGCGGCTCGGCGGGATCGAGGCCATCGAGCCGTACGCCCGCCGGGTCATGGTCAACACGTCCACCAGCTGGTGGCGGCGCCGCTGGCACGGCGAGCGTCCCACCGAGGTGCTGCCGGAGCGCGCCGGTGTCGACGAGATCGAGCAGCAACTCGACCGGGACGCGCTCTGGCGGCACCTCCAGGCGCTGCCGGCCCGGCAGCGGGCGGTGCTGGTGCTGCGCTTCTACGAGGACATGTCCGAGGCGCAGACCGCCGCGCTGCTGGAGATCTCCCCGGGCACCGTCAAGAGCCAGACCTCCCGGGCGCTCAACACGCTGCGCCGCCGGCTCGGTTCCCAGGCGGCCCTGGGCCTGCCAGCGCCCGCCGACGCGCCCGCGGCGGCCCCGTCCGCCTCGCCCACGGGCGGCCGGGCCGTCCCGCCGGCCCGGGGCGCCGAGCCGGCCCGTACCCCGGCGCGGCAGCCCGCCGCCCGGGTGCCGCGACCGGGCCCACCCGCGGCTCCGGTCCGCCCCGCCGTCCCGATCCCGGCGAAGAGCCGATGAGCGGCACCCGGCAGCACGGCGACAACCGAACGGGCAGCCCGGAGCGTCCATTCCCCGTGAGCGACGACGAGCTGGAGCGGGCGCTGCGGGAGACCCTGTCCCGCCGCGTCGAGACGTCCCGCCCGCTGCCCGCCGACCCGGCCGGGGAGGTCCTGCGCCGGGCACGGCGCACGGGCCGGCGGCGTACGCTCACCGGCCTCGCCCTGGCCGGGGTCGCCACCGTTGTCGTCACCACCGGGGTGGCCCAGTTCAGCGCGCCCGGCGGCGACGGCGGCACGCCCACAGTGGTGCTCGGCGACCCGCCCGTCCTCTTCCCGTCCCCGCAGACCTCCGAGCCCTCCTCGGTCACCCGCTTCGGGCCGGTCCGCGCCGAACTCGACCTGCTCGTCGGTGACCGGCTGGACACCAGCGGCGGCGAACGGCGGCAGCTGACCGGGGTCAGCGGCGTCGAACGGGCGCAGCGGATCCACGAGCAGGAGGGCTGGCTGCTCACCTCGGCGGCCACCGTCGCCGGCCGTACCCTCTGGTGGGTTCCGGTCGGTGGCACCGCGCCGCAGGTCATGCTCGCCGCCGCGGACGCGGTGGCGGTCTCCCCGGACGGCCGCCAGGTCGCCTGGCGGGACGGCACGGACCTGATCGCCGCCGGTGTGGTCGCCGGCCAGCTCATCGCGCCGGTCCGGATCGCCGCGCCGGAGGGCGCCGTGCCGGTCGGCTTCACCGGCGACGCGGTGCTGATCCAGCAGCCCGGCGACGGCGGGATGAGCGTCTGGAACCGCGCGCTGGGCGGGCAGCCGGGCCCGGTGAACCCGGACGTGCGCACCGTCTACGGCACCCGGCCCGACGGCCGGGTGGTCGGCCTGGTCGCCGCCGGGCGGGACGAGGAACACTGCCTGGCCCTGCTCGACCCGGCCCGCGACCTCGCCCCGGTGCGTACCGGATGCGGTCTGAAGCTTGCCACCGACGGGCTCGGCGCCGTCTCCTTCGACGGCCGGTGGCTGCTCGCCAACGGCACGTCGCGCACCGCCCTCCTGGTCGACCTGCGTGACCCGGCCAGCCCGGTCACCCACCCGGCCGGCCCGCTGCTGGCCGGGGGCGTGTCCTGGACCCGGGCCGGGGTGGCGCTGCACGTGGACGCGACCGGCGGGCTGGTCCGGGTCAAGCCCGAGCGGGTGCTGGCCGGTGACCGGCCCACGGCCTCGAAGGTCGAGGGGCTGGCGCCGGAGGACCGCCCGGTGGTGGTGGCCGACGTGCCCACGGTGCCGGACGGGGCGTAGCGTCGGACGGGTGAGCGTCCCCGCCCGCATCGACCTGCACACCCACTCCACCGCCAGCGACGGCACCCTGACCCCCGCCGAGCTGGTCCGGGCCGCCGCCGACGCCGGGCTCGACGTGGTGGCACTCACCGACCACGACACCACCGCCGGCTGGGCGCCCGCCGTCGCCGCCCTGCCGCCCGGGCTCACCCTGATCCGCGGCGCGGAGATCTCCTGCCGGTGGTTCGGCGCCGAACCGGCGATCCCGCTGCACCTGCTCGCGTACCTGTTCGACCCGGCCGAGCCACACCTGGCCGCGGAACTGGCCCGGGTCCGCCGGGCCCGCGAGGAACGCGGCGAGCGCATCGTCCGGCTGCTCCAGGCCGACGGCATCCCGGTGAGCTGGACGGAGATCCTGACCGGTGCGGGCGGCGGCACCGTCGGCCGCCCGCACATCGCGCAGGCGCTGATCCGGGCCGGTCTGGTCGCCACCACCACCGAGGCGTTCGGGCCGGACTGGCTCGGCGAGCGGTACCGGCTGCCCAAGGACGACATCGAGGTGTTCCAGGCGGTGGCGCTGGTGCGGGCGGCCGGCGGCGTGCCCGTCTTCGCCCACCCGAAGGCCAGCCGGCGCGGCCGGATCGTGCCGGACGAGCTGATCGCGGACCTGGCGGCGGCCGGCCTGGCCGGGCTGGAGGCAGACCACGAGGACCACGACCGGGCCGAGCGGGAGCACGTCCGCGGGCTCGCCGCCGACCTGGGACTGCTGGTCACCGGCTCGTCCGACTTCCACGGCACGCACAAGACCGTGCGGCTCGGCGCGCACACCACAGGGCCCGAGGCGTACGAGCGGATCGTCGCGCTGGCCCGCGGGGTGACCCCTGTCGCTTCGAGCTGAAGCGATCCGACGGCACGGCTACCGTGTCCGCGTGGATCTCAAGCTCTTCGGCGAGGTCTTCGTGACCCTGCTGGTGATCGTCGACCCGCCCGGAATGATGCCCATCTTCCTCGCGCTGACCGGGCCGCTGCCCGCGCGCGACCGGAACCGGGCCGCCTGGCAGGCCGTGGCGCTGGCGCTCGGGGTCATCGTGATCTTCGCGGTGGCGGGGCAGACGATCCTGGCGTACCTGCACGTCGACCTGCCCGCCCTCCAGGCGGCGGGCGGCCTGCTGCTGATCCTGGTCGCGCTGGAGCTGCTGACCGGCAAGGCGGACGACCCGAGCAACCAGGTCACCTCGAACATCGCGCTGGTGCCGCTCGGCACCCCGCTGCTGGCCGGGCCGGGCGCCATCGTGGCCACCATGCTGTTCGTGCAGCAGGCCGGCGGCGCCGTCGACTACCTCGCCATCGGGCTCGCCATCGTCGCGGTGATGGTCACCGTCTGGGTGGTGCTGCGCTTCTCCGGCGGCATCGTCAAGGTGCTGCGCCCCGGCGGCATCGAGGTGCTGACCCGGATCGCCGGTCTGCTGCTGGCCGCCATCGCCGTGCAGCTCATCGCCGACGCGATCGCCGCGTTCGTGACCCAGTACCTCAACAACGCCTGAGCGGGCTCGTCCGGTGTCGTACCCGGATGGCAGGATTCTCCGGGTGCGACGACAGTCAGCAGCCAGTGGCTCCCGGGCTCCCCGACCCCGCGCCGAGCAGTCCGAGCAGCTCGGTTTCGAGGGCATGCCGGAGCGCCTGTTCGTCTGCACACCGAGCAAGCTCGGCGCGTACGCGGACTGTCCCCGCCGCTACCGCTACGCCTACGTCGACCGGCCCGCGCCGCCCAAGGGCCCGCCGTGGGCGCACAACTCGCTCGGCGCGAGCGTCCACACCGCGCTGAAGAACTGGTACGCGCTGGCCCCCGACCGCCGCCGCCCCGAGGTGCTCGGCACCCTGCTCAAGGGCACCTGGGTCCGCGAGGGCTACCGCGACGACGAGCAGGAGCGCGACGCCTTCCGGCGGGCGCTGACCTGGCTGGAGAGCTACGTGGCGGGCCTCGACCCGGCCGACGAGCCGGTCGGCGTGGAACGGGTGGTCGCGGTCAAGACCGCGGTGCTCGCGTTCAACGGCCGCACCGACCGGATCGACTCGCGTCCCGGCCCGGACGGGCGGCCCGAGCTGGTCATCGTCGACTACAAGACCGGCCGCACCGGGCTCGACGCCGACGACGCGCGCGGCTCGCAGGCGCTCGCGCTCTACGCGTACGCGGCCGAGCGGGTGTTCCGCAAGCCGTGCCGCCGGGTCGAGCTGCACCACCTGCCCACCGGCACCGTCGCCGCCCACGAGCACACGCCGGAGTCCCTGCACCGGCAGCTCACCCGCGCCGAGGACACCGCCCGCGACATCATGGCCGCCGAGCGCGCGGTGGCCGACGGCACCGACCCCGACGCGGCGTTCCCGGCCGAGCCGGGCCCGCGGTGCGGCTGGTGCGACTACCGGCGTACGTGCCCGACCGGCGCGCAGACCCCCGGCAAGGACCCCTGGTCGGCGGTCGAGCGGTTCGCCGACGCGGAGTGAGCGTGGGACGCCGTCAGGCCGCGGTCAGGCGGGCGGCGCGTTCCTTGGCGGCCTGCTGCAACGGGCCCTCCCGGTAGCGCCGGGGCACCGCGGCCAGCGCCAGTCGCAGCGCCCGCGCGCTCAGGTCCGCCGACAGAGCGGTGGTGGGCAGGCCCAGCCCGCCGTAGAGCCGCAACGCCCACGGCGGCAGCATCCCCAGCGCGGTGGCGGCGATCCCGAAGTACGCCCAGCGCGGCGGCCCCAGGTTCAGTCCGACCCGCGCCGGCAGGCTGAGCTTCCACGGGATCGGCGGCGCGGTCAGGAACACCGCCGTCTCGGCCGCCTCCCGGGTCATCCGCAACTGCGGGCGTACGTCCCGGTAGTAGTCCGCCACCTCGGCGGCGGTACCCGGCACGTCGTCCGGGTCCAGCCCGACCAGGGCCGCCGACCGGCGCTGCTCGGTGTAGTAGCCGTCCACCTCGTCGTCGGTGAGCGCCAGCCCGGCCCGCCGGGCGGTGCTCACGAACGACTCGACCTCGGTGACGTGCACCCAGCGCAGCAGCTCCGGCTCGTCGATGCGGAACTCCGCACCGGTGAACGGGTCGGTGGCGCGCATCCGGGCGTGCCGCGTTCGCAGTCGTCGCCCGGCCGCCTCCGCCTCGGCGGTGGTGCCGTAGATCGTCGTCCCCACGTAGTTCGCCGTGCGGACCAGCCGGCCCCAGGCGTCGGTGCGGTAGTTGCTGTTCTGTGCGACGCCGGCCATCGCGCGCGGGTGCAGCGCCTGGAGGTAGAGCGAGCGCAGGCCGGCGACGATCAGGATCGGTTCCTCGTGCACCTTCCACGTGACCGATCCCGGACCGAAGAGGCCGAGGTCTTCGGTGTCCACCGATCAAGAGTGCCACGCGCCGTCGCCGGGCGTCCTCGGTGCGGCCGCCAGTCGTGGGTGCGGGCGTCCTCGGTGTGGCTGTCAGTCGTCGGCGGAGCGGCGGGACTGGCAGGCCGGGCAGAGGCCCCAGAAGGTCACTTCCGCCTCGTCCAGCTCGAAGCCGTGTGCCACGTTCGGGTCCAGGCAGGGGGCGCTGCCGACAGCGCAGTCCACGTCGGCGATCTCGCCGCAGCCCCGGCACACCACGTGGTGGTGGTTGTCGCCGACCCGGGCCTCGTATCGCGCGGGACTGCCGGCCGGCTCGATCCGGCGGGACAGGCCGGCCCGGGACAGGGCGCCGAGCACGTCGTAGACGGCCTGGGTGGAGACCGAGTCGATCCGTCGGCGTACCCGCCGGGTGATCTCGTCGACCTCCAGGTGACCGCCGGCGGAGAGCACGTCCAGCACGGCGAGACGCGGCCGGGTGACCCGTAGGCCCCTCGACCGGAGCAGCTCCTCACCTGTGGACATGGATCCATGACAGCACGGGGCAGGCGGGCCGACAAGCGAACGTTGTTCACCCGTGGCCGGGGCCACAGGTGAACCGGCACCGCCACGCGTTCGTGTATCGAGGAAGACGGCCTCACGCCGTACGCTGAGCGCGCCAAACCACCCACTCGCCGGAGGTGTCGGTGTTCAGGGAAATCAACGGTCTGCCGGTCCACGTGCTCGTCATCCACGCGGTGGTGGTGCTGGTGCCGCTGCTGGCACTGCTCGCCGTCGCGTACGGGGTGCTGCCCCGCTGGCGCCCCCGCCTCGACTGGGCGGTCGCGGCGCTCGCCGTGGTCACCCCGATCCTCGCCTTCGTGGCGACCGAGTCCGGTGAGGAGTTGGAGGGGGTCCTGCGCGCGAAGGGCTACCCGCCGGACCGGCTCCAGCAGATCAGCGAGCACGCGTCGTACGGCGACACGCTGTTCTGGTACGCGCTCGGGCTCGGCGTCGCGGCGCTGCTGCTGGTGCTGTCGACGAGCCGCTTCGTCGCGGGCCGGAACCTGCCCCGCTGGCTCCCGGTGGTGCTCACCGTCGTGGTGGCGGTGCTCGCGGTCTTCGCGCTCGTGTACGTCTACCTGACCGGGGACAGCGGCGCCAAGGTGGTCTGGGACGGCGTGGTCTGACCGCTGCGGTCAGAACAGCACCCGCGAGCACAGCAGGCAGGTGAGCAGCACCAGCACCACCGCCACGGCCGCCCCGATGCCGTAGGTGAGCCGCTGCGCGCGCTGCTCCGCCTGGTCCATCGCGGCCATGTCCTGCGGCGGGAGCCGGCGGGGCGGTGACGGCTGTACGTGTACCGGTGGCCGCCAGCCGGGCGGCGGAGGCGTGCTCGGCGGCGGTCCCGCGTACCCCGAGGGCGGCGGGCCACCGGCGGGCGCGCCACCCCCGAACTGCGGGCCGGCGGGCGCGCCGCCCCCGAACTGTGGGCCAACGGCGGCCGGGCCGGCACCGCTCGTGCCCGGCCACGCGCCGCCGGCCACCGTCCAGCCGCCTGCCGCCTCCGGCCGGGCCCACGGGCTCTCGGTGGCCGCCTCGCGCGACCAGGGGCTGGCGTTCCCGGCCGCCTCGGGGTTGTCGGCGGCTGCTCCGGTCGTCTCGACGCCCTCGGCGACGGCCGGCTCTGCCGGAAGGGCGTCCGGCTCTGCTGTGGGGGCGGCCGGCTCCGCCGCGAGGGAGGCCGGCTCGGGCTGCCCGGCGGTCCCGGGCGGAACGTCGGTGCGGTCCGGTTCGGCGGTGCGGTCCGGTTCATGGGCCCCGCCGGTGTCACCCGGCCGAGATCCGGGACCGGCCGGGCGGGCGTCCGCGCTGTCCCGGGGGACCGCCCCGGGGGCGTTCTCCCCGGCGGGTGCCGGTTGGTCCGGGCGTCGCCAGGTCTCGTCGTCGGGGCTGCCACCGCTCGGCGTCGTCACGCCGTCCGACGCTACCAACGCCCCGGGCCGGTCGGCCGCCCGACGCGTCGATCACCGTCACCCCGGCCCGTCGCGCCCGGTGTTTGACGTTCCGACGGCTCCCGGCCCGGTACGGCAGGGCTCGGGACGATCCGACCGGTCCCGGGAATCGAACCGGCGGCCTGTACGGCGGTATCGTTGCTGATCGTGACCGAACCCGCCATCCGGACACCGCGCGACGACGACGACCGCGTGGTCGACCTCAGCGACGACTTCGTGGTGCTGCCCGAGCAGACCAGCGACGACACCGACCGTGGCTGGGGCGAGCGCCCCGGCGGCAACGACGACTGGCTGCTCGCCGAGCGTCCCCCACACTGGGGCTGATCGCGCCGCGGCGGGCTGCTCGCCGGCTCGCGTCAGCCGCGTACCACCACGGCGAAGCGGCTGCCTTCCGGCAGACCGATCGCCCGCCGGGCCTGCTCCGGCGGCAGCGCCAGGTAGAGCGCCGAGGAGCCGTCGACCGCCCCGGTGGCGCCGACCACGTCGAGCACCAGGGCGCGTGGAGCCAGCAGCGTGGGGTCGGGCGTACCGCCGGCCGGCACGACGAGCAGGTCGACCCGGGCACCCGGGCGCAGCACCGCGAGGGCGGCCGGTTCGGCCAGCCGGATCGGTACGCCGACCGCACCGGCCGGCAGCGCGGGGATGCCGCCGGACGGCGACGCCGTCGCCGAGGTGGCCGGCAGGACGCGGGGTGGTGGGCAGGACGGCGGCGTCTGCAGCACCGCGGCGGCCAGCCCCAGCAGCACCGCGACGAGCGTCACCCGCAGCAGTGTCCGGCGCCGGGGCAGCCCGCGCCAGCGGACCGGACGCAACGTCGTCTCGCGATCCGCCACCGCTGCCTCCCGCCGCCGGTCAACCATCCGACCGCAGGCTAGGCCCGGCCTCCCGGCTCCCGCCGCCCCACCGCCCGCCCCTGTGGATAACCCGCCCGCTTGTGGAAAACCGTTCCCCGGGACCAGCGCGGAGGCCCGGTGCGGCCGGGACCGCCAGCTCGGGGAGGTTGCTGCTTCCGGACCGGCGGATGCAGCAACCTCGCCGAGCTGGCGAGCATCCGCCGCGAACGGAACGTGGCCGCCCCCCGGAGCGGGGGCGGCCACGTGTCGCGTGCGAGAGCGGGTCAGGACGAGCTGGACGCCGCCGGTGCCTTGCTCGCCGTCGACCCGGAACCGGACGAAGAAGGCGATCCGGACGAGGAAGACGAGCCGGACGACGAGGACGAGGAGTCCGACGACCCGGACGAGGACGACTCGGACTTGGCCGGCTTGCTCGTGGTCGAGGAGCCGTTGTCGGACCCGGACGAACGGGAGTCCGTGCGGTAGAAGCCGGAGCCCTTGAACACGATGCCCACCGAGTTGAAGAGCTTTCGCAGCCGCCCCTCACACGCCGGGCACTCGGTCAGCGGCTCGTCCGAGAAGGACTGCACCGCCTCGAGCTGGTGGCCGCACGCGGTGCAGGCGTACTGGTACGTGGGCACGTTCTCCTCCGGATCTTCGGCACGGCCTTCTGGCACTCGTGGTCTTCGAGTGCCAATGGTGCGTCATGACCCCCGGGTTCGTCCAGCGGAAGCGCCCGGGCCCACACCCGGGACCGCCACCAGCCCGTCCGCCGGAGTGATCACACAGTGCACCGGACGGTCGTGCGGCAGGGCGGGCACCGCCTCCACCAGCTCGCCGTCGTGCAGCAGCGCCACCGTCGGCACCGTGGCGGGCACCCGGGCCAGCGCGCGGTCGTACGAGCCGCCGCCCCGGCCCAGCCGGATGCCCCGGCGGTCCACCGCCACCGCCGGCACCACGACCAGGGCGGCTCCGGCCACCGCGGTCCGCCCCCGGGGCGGTGCGGTCGGCTCGCGCAGGCCCCGGCCGGCGGCGCGCAACAACTCCGGGCCGGTGTACCGGGCCCAGTCCAGATCCAGGTCCTCGCGCAGCACCGGCAGCAGCAGCTCGGCGTCGGGCGGCAGCGCGGCGAGCAGCACGTCCGGCAGGTCGTGCCCGCCGGGCTCGGAGGCGACCGGCACGTACGCGCTCATCCTGGCCGGCCGCAGCCGGCGTACCAACGTCACCAGCTCGGCCTGGACGGCGGCCGCCGCCACCGCGCGTTCGGCCGCGGACAGCGACCGGCGCGCGGCGAGTAGCGCGATGCGCATCTCCCGCTTCGCATCGTGCGCTTCATCCGAAAATTCCGGCACGCAACACTCCTGACGCAACGCTTGCCTAATGGTCGCTCTGTGTCAGCATCGCACCAAGGGAGCGGAACTTCCGGGGGGAAGATTGACGCTACGCGGGCGGTTGACGGCGGCTTTCCTCGCGGTGGTCCTCGGCCCCGTCCTGCTCGGCGCGTTCTTCGTCGGGGCCACGCTCAGCGCCGTCGACCGCAGCCGTGCCACCGAACGGCTGGGCCTGGCCGCGGCCGGTGTCCGTACCTCGATCGACGCGCTCTGCCAGCAACTCCGCGCGGCCGCCGACGCGGTCGCGCTGGTCGGCGACCCGGTCGTCCGGTCGCGTGCGGCCGACCAGGTGGTCGCCCGGGGCCTGGCCGCCGCCGTGCTGATCGCCGACGCCGCCGGCCGCACCACCTACACCACGCCGAACGGGCCGGCCGGGCGCTGGCAGGACTGCGCCGGCGCGCCCGCCACCGGCGTCGCGGCGCTCTCCGCCCAGGTCCGGCTCCGCGACCCGGTCGGCACCGACCTGGGCGCGGTCGCCGCCGCCCAGCCCGTCGACCGGGCGTTCGTGGCGCGGCTCGCCGCCGTGACCGGCGTCGGGGTCACCCTCGACGACCCCGGCGGCATCACCCACACGACCGAGGACCAGGGGGTACGCGCAGCGGTGCTGGCCGCCGCCGGCAAGGCGGACGGGAACCGGGTGACAGGCACCGGCGACGGCCGGTACGTGCGGCGGGTCGGCCCGTCTCCCGGTCAGCCGCTCCCACTGGTGCTGTCGGTGCCGGGGGAGCGTGCGCCCGGCCTGTACGGGGCGCTGATCGCCGCCGTCGCGCTCGCCGCCCTGCTCGCCGTGCTGGCGGCCTGGCGGCTGGCCCGGGTGACCACCCGGCCGCTGGGTGAGCTGGCCGGCGCGGTGGACCGGGTGGCGCGCGGCGACCTGAGCGCCCGGGTGCCGGTGCGCAGCCGCGACGAGATCGGGCGGCTCGCAAGCGCGTTCAACCGGATGACCCGGGAGACCGGCACCTACGTGACGGCGCTGACCAGCAGCCGTGACCAGCTCCGCAACCACCTCGCGGTGCTCGGTGACACGCTTGCCAGCACGCACGACCTGCAACGCATCCTGCGGGTGATCCTGGACAGCGCGATCGCCGCCACCGGCGCCCGGGCCGGCGCGGTGCTGCTCGTCGACGGCGACGGCGTCCTCGTTGGCCGGTGCGTGGAAGGGCTGACCGGGCGCTGGCCGACGAGCGACCCGGCCGACCCGGCGACGCTGCGGGTCGCGGTCGGCGCCGGGGTGCTGGGAGCGGTGGCCGCCACCGGCGAACCGCTGCGCGGACGGTGGGCGCCGCCGGACACGCCGACCGGGGAGCCGACCTGCGAGACGTACGTGGCGGTGCCGTTCGCCACCCCCGGCGGCACCGAGTCGCGCGGCCCGGACCGGCCCGGCCACCCGCCCGCCGACGGCGACCCGTCCGGCTCGGCCTGCGCGGCGCTCGGCGTACTCGTGCTCTACGACCGGCTCGGCGGGCACGGGTTCCACGACGACGACGTGGTGACGCTGCGGACGTTCGCCGGGCACGCGGCGGTCGCGGTGGAGAACGTCCGGGTGCACGAGGAGGCGCAGCGGCTCTCCCTCACCGACCCGCTGACCGGGCTGTGGAACTACCGCTACCTGCGTGAGTCGATCCGCCGTGAGGTGGAGCGGGCGAACCGGTTCGGCCGGATGCTCAGCGTCCTCGCGCTCGACCTGGACCGGTTCAAGAACGTCAACGACACCTGGGGCCACGCCGCCGGGGACGCCGTGCTGGTCGAGTTCGCCCGCCGGGTACGCGGCGTGATCCGCGAGGTGGACCTGGCGTTCCGGCAGGGCGGCGAGGAGTTCGTGGTGCTGCTGCCGGAGACCGACGCCCGGGGCGCCACGATCGTCGCCGAGCGGCTCGGCGCGGTGGTACGCGACCAGCCGGTGACCGTCGAGGGGAGCGGCGACGAGCCGGTGCGGGTGCCGGTGACCGTCTCCATCGGCATCGCCGTCTACCCGGACCACGCCGCCGGCGGCCAGCAGGTGCTCGACGCCGCCGACGACGCGTTGTACGCGGCGAAGGCCGCCGGACGCGACGGCTACCGGCTCGCCCCGGCGCCCGATCCGGTGCCCACCCAGGAGATCCCGGTGGTGGCCGCCGGTGCCGGCCCGCCGGACGGGCTGCCCCGGGCCGGCGCGGCGGATCCGGCGGGCACCGTCCAGGGCGGCGCGTCTTCCGGTCCTCACCCGCCGCGGCAGAGCCGTGGCCGATAGTCTCGCGACATGTCGGAGCACTCAGCGAACCCCTCAGCGACCCCCGGTCGCTCCCGCGCGGTCAAGGCCGTGATCCCGGCCGCCGGCCTGGCCACCCGGTTCCTGCCGGCCACCAAGGCGGTTCCCAAGGAACTGCTGCCGGTCGTGGACCGGCCGGTGTTGCAGTACATCGTCGAGGAGGCCGCCCAGGCCGGTATCGACGACATCCTGCTGATCACCGGTCGCGGCAAGACCTCGATGGTGGACCACTTCGACCGCCGGCCCGACCTGGAGGAACGGCTCGCCAAGAAGCCCGAGCTGCTGGCCGAGGTCAAGCGCACCGAGGAACTCGCCGCGATCTACACGGTCCGCCAGCCGGAACAGCTCGGCCTCGGCCACGCCGTCGGGTACGCCGAGTCGCACGTCGGCGACGCGCCCTTCGCGGTGCTGCTCGGCGACGAGTTCGTCAAGCCCTCCGAGCCGCTGCTGCCGGCCATGCTGGAACTCCAGGCCCGCACCGGCGGCGTGGTGCTCGCGTTCTTCGAGGTCGACCCGGCCGAGACCAGCCGCTACGGCATCGCGTCGGTCGAGCCGGCCGAGTCGGAATACGCCGACATCGCCGAGGTCGTCAAGGTCACCGGCATGGTGGAGAAGCCCAACCCGGCCGACGCCCCCAGCAACCTCGCCGTCCTCGGCCGGTACGTGCTCCCCGGGAAGATCTTCGACGCGATCCGGCGTACCCAGCCGGGCAGCGGCGGCGAGATCCAGCTGACCGACGCGATGGAGCTGCTGCGTACCGAGGGGGTGCCGGTGCACGCCATCGTCTACCGGGGCACCCGTTACGACACCGGCATGCCGCTCGGCTACCTCCAGACCGTCGTGCAGATCGCCGCCGAGCGGGACGACCTGGGCGCCGAGTTCCGCAAGTGGCTGACCGAGTTCGTCAACAACGGTGACGAGACAGTCACCGCAGCCGTCCTCAACGGCATCCGCGACGCGTCCGGCGGTGCCGATACATGACCGCGACGGCCGACGCCGAGGCGGCCGCGAACGAGTTGACGCCGCTCGCCGACTACCTGGGCAGTGTGCTGCGCAGGTTACGCGCGCTGCCTCCACTCGACCTCGACCTGACCCAGGCGTACGGCAACGTGCTCGCCGAGGACGTGGTCGCCCCGCACTCGTACCCCGCCTTCGACCAGGCGGCGGTGGACGGGTACGCCGCGCGCTGGGAGGACATCTCCGGTGGGAGTCGGGGGCCGGGCTACGTCCCGGCCCCCTCCGGTATGCCCGGCGGCCGCAGCATCCGCCTCAACGTGGTGGGTGACCTGGGCGCGGCGAGCTGGCGGCCGGTCCGGCTCACCCCCGGCTCCTGCTTCTCGGTGGCGGCGGGCGCGCCGCTGCCGATCGGCGCGGACGTGGTCGTCCCGGTGGAGTGGACCGACCAGGGCATGGCCGCCGTCGAGATCTTCCGCGCCCCCAAACGGGGGTACGGCCTGCGCCGCGCCGGGGAGGAACTGGCCGCCGGCACGCTGCTCGCCCGCGCCGGCGCGTACGTCTCACCGGCCCTGGTAGCGGTGTTCGCCGCCACCGGCATCGGGCACGTGGTGGTGCGGCCCAGCCCGCGCGTGGTGATCGTGGCGACCGGCGACGAACTGGTGGACGTGGGCCGGGGCAGCCAGCCCGGGCAGGTGGTGGACACCAACTCGCACGCGCTGACCGCGGCGGCGGCCGAGGCGGGCGCGCTCGCGTACCGGGTGGGGATCTGCGACGACGACCCGGAGGCGCTGCGCGGCCTGCTGGAGGACCAGACGCTGCGCGCCGATCTGATCATCACGACGGGCGGCACCGGCACCGGCCCCGGCGACATGGTCCGCCGCATCCTGTCCCGCCGCGACGGCGGCCGGGCCGGGCCGGTCACCTTCACAGAGGTGGCCCTCTATCCCGGAACGGCCCTCGGGTTCGGTACGGTCGGCGCCGAGGAGGTGCCGGTGGTGTGTCTTCCCGGTGAGCCCGGCGCGGCGCTGATCGGCTTCGAGGTGCTGGCCCGCCCGGCCATCCAGCTGCTGGCCGGCGCCGAGCCGGTGTTCCGGCCGAGCGTCCGCGCACACCTGCTGGAGACGGTCTCGTCCCCGGTGGGGCTGCGCGAGTTCCGGCCCGCGCACGTGGCCGAGCGGCGCGGCGGCGGGTACACGGTCCAGCCGCTCGCCGGTGGCCCGTACACGCTCTCCGGCCTGTCCGACGCGAACGGCCTGCTGGTGCTCGGCGAGCGGGTCACCACCGCCGCTGCCGGGTCTACCGTGGATGTTCTCCTGCTGGACCGGCGCCGGTGAGCGCGAGGAGTGAGCTTGCGAGCCCCGCAGTCGCGAGCGAAGGGCCGGCTCGGTGAGGTTCCGGCGGGCGCCGGGGTGGCCGGCGGTGCTGGTGGACGGTCCGGTGGTGCTGCGGCCGTACCGGCGTTCGGACGCCACCGCCTGGTCGGAGATCCGGCGGGCGAACCGGGAGTGGCTGGCGCCGTGGGAGTCCCATGTGCCCGGCGGCTGGTACGAGACGAACTCGCCCGCAGCGTTCCGCCTGGTGCACGCCGACCAGCGCAAGTCCGCGCGTACCGGTGAGGGCATGCCGTTCGCCGTCTGCCTGCGCGAGGACGGGCAGGAGCGGCTGGTCGGCCACGTGAACGTGGGCAGCATCGTGCGGCGGGCGTTCTGCTCCGGGTACGTGGGCTACTGGGTGGACTTCCGGGTGGCCGGTCGTGGCGTGATCCCGACCGCTGTGGCGCTCGCCGTGGACCACGCGTTCGGGCCGGGCGGGCTGCACCGGATCGAGGTGAACATCCGGCCGGAGAACACGCCGTCGCGGCGGGTGGTGGAGAAACTCGGCTTCCGCGAGGAGGCCTATCACGTGCGCTACATGCACATCGACGGCGCGTGGCGAGACCACATCGGATATGCGATGACGGGCGAGGAAGTAGTAGCCGAGGGCGGCTTGCTGGCGCGGTGGCACCGCGTACGTGACAACCGCCGCTGAGGCACACGCCCGGCGCGGCGCACTGTGAACCGGGTCGGCGGCCCGTAACCTCAAGTAACTGCAAGCTGTGGCAAGCGCTGCCCGCCCGCACGAAGTGCGCCGTAAACGACGGTCGACGGAAGAAGTTGCGGCGGTGCGGCGCTCGCCTCGAACTTTGGTGACGGGAGGGGTGAGGGTGCCCACGTCGGTGCTCCTCGCCGTCCTCGCCGCCGCCGGTCTGCTCGCCCTCGCTCCGGCGCTGGTCCGCCGGTACGACGCCACCGAGCGGCTGGTGGCGGAGCGGGCGCAGTCGACGGCCCGGGTGCTCCAGCGCCGGCGTCGACGGCGCACCGTGCCCGGGCGACGACCGCTGCACCCGCCGCGCTCCCTCGTCGTGACCCTCAGTGAAGACTCCGACACGGGTGGTCTTGCCCGTCCGGTCTCCGCGCCACCGCTGCGCCGGCGCTCCGGGCGGCTCCGGCCCGTCTCCGCGGTGCCGGCCCAGTCCCGCCGACGGCACCCGCCCCGCCGACGGCACACCCCGGCGATCTACCGCCGGCGCCGGGTGCTGGCCGCGCTGCTGCTGCTCAACCTGGTCGAGCTGGGCGGCGTGGTGCTCGTCGGACCCGGGTTCTGGATCAGCGTCTCGGTCACCGGCACGCTGCTCGTCGCGTACGTCGTACACCTGCGGCAGCGTGCCCTGGCCGAGCGCCGACGGCGGCGTGCGGACGCCCGCGAGGCGGCCTGGCTGGCCGCCCGCCAGGCCGAGGTACGCCGCGAGCAGGCCCGGCGCGCGGCGGCCCGGCGGGAGGCGCAGCGCCGGCTGGCCGCCCAGCGCGAGGCGGTCCGGCGTACGGCGATGGGGCTGGACCGTCCCGCGGACCTGCCACCGGCGGCGAGCGGCGGCTCGGTGTCCTATCGGCGGGCGGGCGGCCTGCGCGGACGCCCCTACCAGTCCGGCCGAGGTGCCTGACCGCCGTGCCGGCGCTTCGCTGGTGGCGATCTTGGAAGGTTTGGGCCCTTCCGAGGGCCTTTTCCTTCCAAGATCTACGGGGCGGCGGGGCGGTTCGCGTCGTGGGGGCGCGACCTGTTAGCCTTGTCGTCGGCCCGCCCGGTGAAAGCCGGGTGGGACCGACGCTGGTTCGCCGGCGGAGGGGCTGTGGCGCAGACCGGTAGCGCACCTCGTTCGCATCGAGGGGGTCAGGGGTTCAAATCCCCTCAGCTCCACCCAGTTCAAAGGCCGTTTCCCGTGGTGGAAGCGGCCTTTTCGATCTCGTACGGCCCGGCCCGCCGGAACCACGTCGTACTGCCAGCTTGGCACTTCGGCGTACACCTCGGGAGCACAGATGCCCAACGTGGCCCTCATCGCCGGACCGCTCGTCGACCTGGCCTCCGCTGCGTCGGCTCTGGCAGACGCCCTCGGCCTGCAGGTCGTCAGCGCAGGCAATGTCTTCCGCCGGCACGTGCAGCAGAAGACTCCGTTGGGCGAAGAGGCGAACGGTCATATGCGGGCCGGACAGCTCGTCACCGATGAGCTGATGGTCAGAGCCGTCGCCGGCGCGCTAGCGGACGTCGACGGTGGCTGGGTGCTGTACGGCTTCCCTCGCAAGATCCGTCAGGCCGAGTTGCTGGCGCGGGGCGGCCATGTACCCGACACAGTGATCGAACTCGTCCTGACCGACGACCAACTCCACCTCGCGATCCAGCGCCGGGTGGAACGACGGATGGAACTCGATCCCCAGGTCGCTGTGCGACGCCGGCAACTCCTGCGCACGTACGCGAACGCGCAGGAGAACCACCAAGCACAGATCGAGCCGTTGCGCGCCTACTACCGGGCGCGTGGCCTGCTGCGGACCGTCAGCGGCTTCGGCGATTTCGAAGACGTAGCAGCCAGAATGATCCCCATCGCCTCCCAAGGCCAATGCGGCCCGTGAGATCGAGCAGGTAGGCCAGGCGACGTCCGCACGTTGTCAGGGCAACCCTGGACGGGCCGCACGCGCCACCACCTGGGCACGCGCGGCCGTTGCTCCGCCGGCGTTACGGACCCGGCCGCCCGACACGCCCGCCGTCAGTCGAACAGGCCGTCGAGCGCCTTCTGCTCAAGGTCGCGCCAGCGCTCGGCGTCCTTCAGCGCCTTGGCGATCTCCTTCTCGTCGAGATGGTGGGCGCCCTCCTCGCGGATGCACGCGACGCTGAACGGGCCGCCGACCGACGGCGAGGTCCGCTCCAGGGCCTCCAGCACCCGTACCACGCCCACCACGCCGTACTCGACGGTGCGCGTGGTCATCCGGAAGTGGGACAGCAGCGCGCCGGCCTGCTGGGCCATGGGCGCGCCGGAGCCGATGGCGTGGAAACCCACGTCCTCGTAGCGGCCGATGAGCCCGTTGGGGTTGATCTCTACGATCCACGGTCCGCCCTGGCTGAAGCCGGCCGCGAGCAGGTACGCCGACACCCCGCCGCCGCTGCCCTCGCCGGGTACGTCCGGGATGTAGTTCTCGTAGTGCTTCTTGAAGACGGGCAGGACGCGTTCCTGCAACTCGTCGCCGATGTCGGGTGCCTCGAGGATGGCGGTGGCCGAGTCCTGGAGAAGGGGGCGCAGGTCGTTGAGCACTCCCCGTGCGCCGCTGCCGCCCCAGGCGGCGCAGTCGCCCAGCGGGTGCAGCTTCTGGGCGGGGAAGCTCAGACCGCGGTCGCTCTCGGTGATCTGGGAGTCGGCGCCGATCACCACCCCGTCTTTGCAGACAACGGCGAGTACGACGGTCATATGGTCCTCCTGGGCAGGGGTGCGGGGTTGGGCGCGAGGTACCCGACGCCCCGCCTGCCTACACCCCGTCAGGTGTCGGCCCGCTCACTGCCCCGGACGGGAGGCCCTCTCAGCCCGCAGGTGGGGACTCGCGGACGGCAGCTGCTCTCCCAGGTATTGGGGCAGTGCCGCACACGTAGGTCGCCGACTCCAGGAACTCAGGAGTCAGCCGGACCCCGGTGAGGTGCTCAGCGAGGGCGAACGCCGCCTCGGTGTGGACCGTGTAGTCGGCGTCGTCGTCCTCGCTGAGGTCGAAACCGACCTGCCGCATCACCTCCACCAGGCCGTCGGGGTCGCTGCCGTCCCGGTGGGCAGGAAACAACGGCTCGAAATGCAGCCGGAGGACTCCGTCGTCGAGCCAGAAGAAGTGATCGACCGCGTTGACGTTGCGGAAGTGGGACACCAGCCGAGTGCCTCGGGAGAGCGGGACGATCACCTCGTCGAGGGTGCCGAGGTAGCCGTTGGGTTCGACGGCGAGTGCCCAGTCACCGACAGCGGTCACGCCGACGAACGCCCGTTCACCGTCGTGGTCCTCCCACGCGTCGTACGCGGGATCCAGCAGCTCGGCAGCACCTCGCACCCGGGACTCCTGCCGCGCGCCGAGTCTGTCCAGCAGCTTGCCCGGCGTCAGTCCTTCGACCAGCGTCAAACAGTAGGCCTCCAGGAGGCCCGGGAAGCGGTCAGTCAACCAGGCGTAGTCCGACGCGGTAGCGCTCACGTCCGGATCTTCGCAGGCGCCACCGACACTCCTGGTGACCGCCATCAGAGCAGGTCCGACCTGAGCCCGAGGCGCGCTTCAGTGCCCTCTCGAGCTTTCGGCGCTGCCACCGGGTGCGTTACCGTGACGGCTCGTGGAACGTCCTGGACCTCGATGCCCGGCCGCTGTCCGATGCTGTCGGCGATGCGGCGTAGTAACGCCGGCACGCTGTCCTGGCCCGGGCCCACTGGGTTGGCCTGCGAGAAGTGCTTGATGGTCCACGACCGCAGTTCGGACGGCATGGCGGCAGTCTGCCAGTGCTTCCGTCTCAGGTGACGGTGGCCGCGGTGAGGAAGAACGTGACCGCGTACGTGAACCGGCCTGCCTCGACGGCCTCGTCGAACCCGTCTTCGAACGCGCGAGCTTCGGCGGGTTCGAGTACGCCGCGCTGAGCCGCTGTGGCAGCCCAGCTGCGCAGGCCCAGAACGTTGTCGGCGGCGGCCGGGTCGCGAACCAGCAGTGTGCGGGGCTCGACGGTGATGTCGGCCAGACCGAGCGTGGCGAGAATGCCGGCGTGCTGGTGGGCCAGGGTGCCGTTGCGGAGGAGGACGTCGGCCCGGAACCGCAGCACACGTCGCGCCAGATCCTGGTCGGTGATGTCGAGCACCTGCGTGTCGTAGTCGGGGTCCGCGAGGACGATGCGGCCACCCGGCCGGACGACCCTGACGAGTTCCCCGATCGCGGCGTGGGGATCGGCGAGGTGTTGCACCGTGCGGTCGGACCAGGCGCCGTCGAAGGAGTCGTCGAGAAACGGCAGCCGGTGGGCGTCGGCGACGGCGCATTGCGTCAAGCCGCGCGCCTGCATGGCGGCAGTCATGGTCACGGCGCGGTCCACCGTCACCACGCCGGCGTCGTGTTCGTCTCGGAGGCGGACCGCACTCGCCCCGGTGCCCGCACCGACCTCGACGTAGCGCCGGGTGGGCGCCGGATGGAGCAGCTCGCGGACCCGATGCTGATACGCCTGGTAGAAGGGCTCGTCGGCGAGGCGGTCGAGCACGCCGACCCACGAGTCCGGGTCTGACTGCCGGTCGACGTCGGTGAATCCGTGCACGATCCGGAGCCTATTGCGCCGCCGTCGGCTGTCGCGGCAACGGCGTGGGGTGCATCGTGAGGTGGATCAGCCCGTGCTCCTGGTGCACCGTGCCGCCCGGGCTCGGCGCTATCCGGCCTCGGTGAACAGGTCGGCGTAGCGGTTCAGGTACAGCGGCCAGCCCTCGTCGTGGCCGACGCCGTCACGAACCGACTCCCAGCCCGGACCGTGCCGGTCCAGGTTGCGGTGCTCCAACTCGACCCGGGTGCGCTGCGGTGTCTCGGCGACGAACCGGACCTCGACCTCGCTGGCATTCTCCAGATCCTGTTCGAGCTGCCATGCCGGGCTGATGTCCCAGCTGAAGACGAGCCGGTCCGGCGGTTCGAAGACGAGGATCCGCGCCCAGGCGCACTCACTGCCGTCCTCGGCGCGGTCGTAGATGTGTCCACCGACCTTCGCCTCGAACACCGTCTCCGCGATCGGCGACGACAGCAGGTTGTGCTCCTTCGGCTTGAAGTCGCCGAACCGCTCCGTGAACACCGCGAAGGCGCGCTCCACCGGCGCGTCGACCACGATCTGCCGCCGCACCACCGCATCCGTTCCACTCATGATTCCTCCTCGTCAGGGCGCTCGGCGACGTCCTTGAAGCCGTCCAACGCGCGGCTCCAGTAGGTGTCGAGCTGATCTCGTAGGGCGGCCACGCCGGCGGGATTGAGCCGGTAGACACGCTTCGTGCCCGCCGTGCGGTCCGTCACGAGGCCGGCGTCCTTCAGCACCCGCAGATGCTGCGACACCGCCGGCCGGCTGACCGGCAGCACCGCGGCCAGTTCGCCGACCGCCCGCGGCTGCTCCGCCAGACACGCGATGATCGCCCGCCGCGTCGGGTCGCCCAGGGCGTCCCACCCGTCCTCGGTTCGGTAAGTCCCCACGAACGGTAAGCTACGACTTACCATTGGCGTTCGTCAAGCCTGGAAAGCAGGTCACTGTTGCCACAGGAACGCCGCCGTCGAGCATGGCCGGCAGCGGAATCCGTACCCGCAGCCACCGCCACCGAAGTTGAAGCCGGTGCGGTGATCGTGGCCTTCCTCGAGTTGGACGACGAACGACATGGGCAGAGCGCAGGCGGGACAGGCGGGCGTCTGGTCGAACTGGAGCCACGCCGGCAGTCCGCCGAGTTGCCCGAGGACGTCTCGCAGTGGTCGGCCGGACTCACTGCGCCACCGCTCGCGCGCCTCGTCGTAGCCGTCGGAGTCCTGCATCGGCACGTACGTGACGGCGGACGTCTCGGCGGCCAGGACGGTGTCACCCGAGGGCACGGCAGACGGAGCCAGCGCCCCGGAAGGGAAGACGAACGCGCGATTGCCGCCGGCTGTCGCATCCCACTCGTCGCACAGGCCCGGATCGTTCTGGCACATGAAGATCGACAAGAGCGCGGCGTCGGTCGCGTCGATGTCGTCGAGCCGGACCTGGGCCAGGAACTGCATCGGCCCGTCGCACTCGCCGCACAATGGCCAGTCGAAGCCCGCGGGCACGAGCGGAACACCACCGGTACGCGTGCCGGGCGCGTCTGGCGCCGTGTCGCCGTTGTAGATCATCAGAATCGTCACGCGGCGCAGCATAGGGGGGCGCGGATGCGCCCGGGCCCGTCCGGAAGTCGGCCCGCAGCCGGGCGGCCGACTGGAGTCACGTCCGTTGGTAGCCTGACGCCTCCCGTACGACGGATGGAGTCTGCCCGGTGCTCAGGATGGTGCTGCGGTGGTTGGGCGCGGCGGGCGTGGTCTGCGTGGTGGCGGCGTGCGGACCCTCGACTGCCGATCCAGCGGATCGTTCGACGGGCGGAGCCGTCCCCTCCACGGCCCGGGCGAACGGCACGCCCACCACCGGGAAGCCGTCCGCGATTCCGGCGACCGGCGGCGCCGGCTACTCCGCGGCACTGTCGGCGCGGCTGGTGACCACTGACGCGCTGCCACCAGGATTCACTGTGGAGATCGCGACCGTCATGGCTCCGGACGCGGGCCGGCAGCGTCCCGGGCCCGAGATGCCCTGTACGGACATGATTCCGCTGTTGTCGGCCAACCGGCTGACCGGTACTCCGTCGGCGATGGCCGCCGCCACAGTCAGCTCTGCCGAGGGCCTCGACTACTCGTGGGTGGCGAGCGAAGTGCTCAGGACGTACGCCGACGACAGCGCCCGAGAGGCGATGGCGGACCTGCGGACGCTCATCGGCCGGTGCCCTGCCGTCGCGTCACCGAACCAGGACGGAGGCAGCTACCGTTTCGCGGTGGTACCGGGGCCGCGACTGGGCGACGAGAGCATGCGCGTCGACTCCAGCACGACCTCCGGATCGATCACCCTGGAATGGGACAGCATCCTCGTCCGGATCGGCACCACCCTGGTGGTCGTTCACGAGCAGGGTAACGAGCCCGGCGGCGACGATCACCTCACCCGGCTCGCCGAAGCCGCGCTGCGCAGCTACCAGACGACCGGACCCTGAACGCCCTCGGGCGTCCGGCGGCAGCTCACCTCGTCGTGCCACCGAACCATCTGGTCAGCGCATCTTCCAGCGTCGGCTGATCGTCACCCACCCAGACCACGTGGCCGTCCGGCCGCAACAACGCCGCCGGCACGTCCAGCTCGTCGCCGGTGCCGGCGACGTGCCCGACCCGGTCGGCCCAGCCGTCCACCGACAGCTTCCCGGTCCCGTCCAGCAACAACCCGCCGCCGGTACGCATCAGCTCGTACAGGCGTCCCTGCGGCAGCGGTACGTCGCGCAGCCGCCGCCCGAGCAGGGCGTGCCCCTCGCCGACGTCGTACCGGACGCCGATCGCGGTGACCTTCTCGATCAGGAAGCGGTTGACCTCGTCGAAGTCCATGAGCTGCGTCAGCACCTCCCGCACGGCCTGCGGTCCGGGCTCGTTCGTGGTCAGCAGCATCTGCGCGCGGGTGTTCGTCAGCACGTCAGCCGCGACCGGGCGCCGCTCGGTCTCGTAGGTGTCGAGCAGGCCGTCCGGCGCCCAGCCGTTCACCGTCGCCGCCAGCTTCCAGCCCAGGTTGAACGCGTCCTGGATGCCCAGGTTGAGCCCCTGCCCGCCGAGCGGCGGGTGGACGTGCGCGGCGTCGCCGGCCAGGAAGACCCGCCCGACCCGGTAGTGCTCGGCCAGGCGGGTCGCGTCGCCGAACCGGGACAGCCAGCGGGGGGAGTGCACGCCGAAGTCGGTGCCCGCGTACGCGGTAAGTTGCCGTTTGAAGTCGTCGAGTGTCGGCGGCACCGACGTGACGTCGGCAGCCGGTACGACCACCCGGAACACGCCGGGCTTCCCGGTCGGTCCGAGCCCGAACCGCTTCTCGGTGCGGCGTACCTCGGTCATGATCGCGGTGATCTCGTCCGGCGGCGCTGTCACCTCCATCTCGCCGAGCAGCGTGTCGATCGTCGACGGCTCGCCGGGGAAGCCGACGCCGAGCAGCTTGCGGACGGTGCTGCGCCCGCCGTCGCAGCCGACGGCGAACCGCGCCCGCAGCGGCGGCACGCTCGCGTCGTCGAGGTGGACCGTCACGCCGTCGTCGTCCTGCTCCAGCCCGGTGACCGCACTGCCGCGCCGGATCTCGGCGCCGGCCTCGGCGGCGTGGTCGGCGAGCAGCCGGTCGGTGAGCGTCTGCGGGATGCCGAGGACGTACGGGTGGGCGGTGTCCAGGTCGGCGGGCGCGGGTTTGTCGATGCCGGCGAAGAAGCCCCGGATCGGGTGTTTGCCGCCGTGTTCCAGGAACCGCTCCAGCAGCCCGCGCTGGTCCATCACCTCGATGCTGCGGACGTGCAGCCCGAGCGAGCGCACGTACGGCGGCGGCTCGGCGTCGCGCTCCAGCACGAGCACGCCGACGCCCTGAAGGCGCAGCTCGCTCGCCAGCATCATGCCGGTCGGCCCACCGCCGACCACGATCACGTCGAACACACCGATCCCCCGTGCCGAGTGTCAGGCGACCGTCCCCTCGGGCGGCACGAACCGACCATAGCCCTCGGGCCGGAACGCCCGGGCCCCGAAGGGCAGGCAGACGGCAGATTCGTTCAGGCCGTCCGGCGCCCGCCGCGCCCGGCGAGCTTCGACAGCAGGACGAGGGCGCCACCGCCGATGACGAGACCGACGACGGCGAAGGCGAGCGTCTGCAGCAGCCAGTGGGTCCCGCTCAGCAGCGACGTGGCCAGCCACACGCAGAGCAGGCCGGCCGGCGCCGAGAGGGCCAGGGCCACGACGACGGCGGTCGTCCACTGCCCGGTCGTGGCCTCCGGATAGGTGTTCCACAAACGCTGTTTCGAACCCGGGATCCGATCCATGATGGATCGACTACCCGGGCCGACGTGCCGGCAACCCGGTCAGCCGCGGCGGAACGTGCGGCGGTAGGTGTCCGGCGGTACGCCGACGGTGCGCTGGAAGTGGCGGCGCAATGTCGTCGCCGTACCCATGCCTGATGCCTCGGCGACGGCGTCGATGCTGTCGTCGGTGTTCTCCAGCAGTTCCTGCGCCCGCCGGATGCGCTGCGTGGCCAGCCACTGCGACGGCGTGGCGCCGGTCGCGGCGGTGAAGTGCCGGACCAGGTTGCGGGTGCTCATGGCCGCCTGGCGGGCCAGGTCGGCGACTGTGAGCGGGCGGTCCAGCCGCGCCATCGCCCACGGCAGCAGCGCGGCGAGCGGGTGGTCCTCGCGGGCCGGGACGGGTGTGGTGACGTACTGGGCCTGGCCGCCCGCGCGGTGCGGCGGCACCACCAGGCGGCGGGCGACGGCGTTGGCGACAGTCGAGCCGTGGTCGCGGCGGATCAGGTGCAGGCACAGGTCGATCGCGGCGGCCTTGCCGGCGGAGGCGAGCACGTCGCCGTTGTCCACGTAGAGCACGTCCGGGTCGACCTGCACGCGTGGGTAGCGCGCGGCGAGCGCCTCGGTGTGCGCCCAGTGGGTGGTGGCGCGCAGCCCGTCGAGGACGCCGGCGGCGGCGAGCACGAACGCTCCGGTGCAGAACGAGACCATCCGGGCGCCCGCCCCGTGCGCGGCGCGGACCGCGTCGACCAGGTCGGACGGCGGCTCGGCGTCGGTGTCCTCGATCGCCGGGACGATCACCGTGTGGGCGCGGGCGAGGTGGTCCAGCCCGTGGTCGGGGGTGACCGCGAACCGGCCGACGCCGACCGGGCCGGGACCGCAGACCACCAGGTCGTACCAGGGGTCGGCCAGGCCGGTCGGGTCGCGCACGAAGATCTCGCAGGCCGCCGCCAGCTCGAAGTGCAGCATCCCGTCGGTGGCGGCGAGCGCGATCAGGGTCATGTCCAAAACTGTACGGGCATTGGCGTTTGCGCCACTGTCCCGGCTCTCGGATCCCGGCGAGGATCATTTCAGTCGATCTTCGAGGGGGAAATGTCATGCAGGTGGCGGTGTTCGGGGCGTACGGGCACACCGGACGGTTCGTGATGGCGGAGCTGCGGGAGCGGGGGTACGAGCCGCTGCCGGTGGGGCGTGACGCCGGGAAGCTGGCGGCGGCGTTTCCGGGGACGGAGCAGCGGGTGGCGTCGGTCGACGACCCGGCCACGCTGGACCGGGCGCTGGCCGGGGTGGCGGCGGTGGTCAACTGCGCCGGGCCGTTCGCCTCGACCGCCGGGCCGCTGATCGAGGCCGCGTTGCGGGCCGGGATCCCCTACGTCGACGTGGCGGCCGAGATCGAGGCGAACCGGGACACGTTCGCCGACTACGCCGAGCGTGCCGAGGCCGTCGGAGTCGCTGTGGTGCCCGCGATGGCGTTCTTCGGCGGGCTCGGGGACCTGCTGGTCACCGCCGCGACGGGGGACTGGGCGGCGGCCGACGAGGCGCACGTCGCGTACGGGCTGAGCAGCTGGCACCCGACGGCCGGGACGGTCGCCTCCGGCGTCGTCTCGCGCGAGCGCCGCGACGGCCGGCGGATCCGCTTCACCGGCGGGCGCCTGGTGTACGCCGACGGCGACCTGCCCCGGCGGGACTGGGAGTTCCCGGCGCCGCTGGGGGTGCGGCCGGTGCTCGGGGAGTTCAGCATGGCCGACGTGGTGACGGTGCCGAGCCACCTGGACATCCCGGAGGTGTGCACCTACATGACCGTGAACGCGGCGGGGGACCTGGCCGCCGGGGACGCTCCGGCCGCTGTGGACGAGCGCGGCCGGTCGGCACAGACGTTCACCGTCGACGTGGTGGTGCGGGCGGGTGACGTCCGCCGGCGGGTGGTGGCCCACGGGCAGGACATCTACGCGGTCAGCGCGCCCCTGGCGGTCGAGGCGGTCCACCGGATCCTGACGGGGCGGACGCGGGCGACCGGTGTCGCCTCGGCCGGGCGGATCTTCGACGCGCCGGACTTCCTGCGCGCGCTGTCGGCGCACCTCACCGTCGAGAGTCTGCCGACTGCCTGACGTGCTTCCGTATCCACATCTGCCGATTGACAATGTTTGGATTCCAAACTTACTCTCGCGCTGGGCGGGTGCGCGCCCCGCCTTCCCCGTCCACGCGCCCCACCCACCACGAAGGAACCACCATGTTCCGCTCTCCCCGTACCGCCCGATTGCGGGTCGGCCTGGTCGCCGCGGCCGCCGCCACCCTCGTGACCGGCACCGCCGTGATGGCGACGAACGCCCAGGCGGCGGCCGGCTGCCGCGTCACCTACACGACCGCCAGCCAGTGGCCCGGCGGTTTCACCGCGAACGTCGGCGTGACGAACCTCGGTGATCCGATAGACGGCTGGACCCTGCGCTGGACGTTCCCGTCCGGCCAGCGGGTCACCCAGGCGTGGAGCGCCGACGTCACCTCCTCCGGCGCCGACGTCACCGCCACGAACGTCGGCTACAACGGCGCCATCGCCACGAACGGCAGCGTCTCGTTCGGCTTCAACGGCTCCTGGACCGGCACCAACACGGCGCCCACCGCGTTCTCGCTGAACGGGGTCGCCTGCACCGGCGGTGTCGTCGGGACCACCGCGCCGGCCACCACGCCCCCGGTGACCACGCCGCCGCCCACGACTCCGCCGCCGGCCGGCAACGCCATGGCCGCCGTCGCCGCCATGCAGCCCGGCTGGAACCTCGGCAACTCCTTCGACGCGGTCGGCGCGGACGAGACCGCGTGGGGCAACCCGCGTGTCACCGAGGCGCTGCTCGACAACGTCCGGGCGCAGGGCTTCAACAGCATCCGCATCCCGGTGACCTGGAGCAACCACCACGGCGCCGCGCCGAACTACACGATCGACGCGGCCTGGCTCAGCCGGGTACGCGAGGTGGTCGGCTGGGCGCTCGCCGACGGCTTCTACGTGGTGCTCAACATCCACCACGACTCGTGGCAGTGGATCAACACGATGCCCACCGACCGCACAGGCGTGCTGAACCGCTACAACGCGCTCTGGACGCAGATCGCCGCCGCGTTCAAGGACTCCTCGCCGAAGCTGACCTTCGAGAGCGTCAACGAGCCGCAGTTCACCGGCAGCTCCGGCGACGCGCAGAACGCCACGCTGCTCAACGAGCTGAACACCTCGTTCCACCGCATCGTCCGCCAGTCCGGCGGGAACAACGCCACCCGGCTGCTGGTCCTGCCGACCCTGCACACCTCCGCCGAGCAGGCCCGGGTGGACGAGCTGGTCAGCACGTTCAACACGCTGAACGACCCGAACCTGATCGCCACCGTGCACTTCTACGGGTACTGGCCGTTCAGCGTGAACGTCGCCGGGGGCACCCGGTTCGACGCCACGGTCCAGCAGGACCTGACCGACCAGTTCGACCGCGTCTACAACGCCTTCGTCACCCGCAACATCCCGGTGATCATCGGTGAGTACGGGCTGCTCGGCTTCGACCGGCACACCGGCACCATCGAGCAGGGCGAGAAGCTGAAGTTCTTCGAGTTCCTCGGCCACTACGCACGCAGCCGCAAACTGACCACCCAGCTCTGGGACAACGGCCAGCACTTCGACCGGACGTCCTTCGTCTGGAAGGACCCGGAGCTGTTCGCGCAGATCAAGTCGAGCTGGACCACCCGCTCCGGCACCGCGTCCAGCGACCAGGTGTACGTGCCGCGTACCGGCTCGATCACCGCCAAGAGCCTGACGCTCAACCTGAACGGCACCACGTTCCAGGGGTTGCGGCAGGGCACCACCGACCTGGTCAACGGCACCGACTACACGGTCTCCGGCAGCACCCTGACGCTCACCGCGTCGGCGCTGACCCGGCTGGTCGGCTCCCGCGCGTACGGGGTGAACGCCAACCTGACGGCTCGCTTCTCCGCCGGTGTGCCGTGGCGGATCAGCATCATCACGTACGACCCGCCGGTGCTGTCGAACGCCACCGGCACCACCGCCGCGTTCACACTGCCGGCGCAGTTCCGCGGCGACCAACTCGCCACGATGGAGGCGAAGTACGCCGACGGCAGCAACGCCGGACCGCACAACTGGACCTCGTACAAGGAGTTCGACGTGACGTTCGCGCCGAACTACACCGGCAACACGATCGCGCTGAAGCCGGAGTTCTTCGCCGAGGTGAACGACGGCCAGCGGGTCACGCTGACGTTCCACTTCTGGAGCGGCACGAAGCTGACCTACTACGTGACGAAGTCCGGCAGCACCGTCACCGGCACGGTGAGCTGACCGCGACGGCACGGCTCGCGGCGGTGGGCGTCGACATCGCCGCGGGCCGCGCCCGGCACCGGTTTCCGCCGGACCGATTACTTCCGGAGCCGGCGCCGGTCGACACAGGCATGAAGACGCTCACTCTCCAGACTCCAGAGGTCGACCTGGTCTACGACGTCCACGCCCCCACGGCGGCCGAGGCCGGGCACCGTCCCCTGTTCATGATCGGCCAGCCCATGTGCGCCGACGGCTTCACCACGCTCGCGTCGTACTTCCCGGACCGCACCGTCGTCACGTACGACCCGCGCGGGCTCGGGCGCAGCGTCCGCAAGGACGGCCGCGGCGACGACGTGCCCGAGGTCCAGGCCCGGGACGTACGCGACATCATCGAGGCCCTCGGCGCGGGACCGGTGGACATGTTCGCCAGCAGCGGCGGCGCGGTCACGGCGCTCGCCCTGGTGGCCGCGTACCCGGACGCGCTGGCCACGCTCGTGGCGCACGAGCCACCGCTGATCCAGGTGCTGCCCGACGCCGAGGCCGCCCGCCGAGCCACGGCCGCCTGCCAGGAGGCGTACCGGAAGAGCGGTTGGGGCGCGGGCATGGCGGCGTTCGTGGCCATGACGTCGTGGCGGGGCGAGTTCACCGACGAGTACTTCGCCCAGCCGCTGCCCGACCCGGCCGCGTTCGGCATGCCGACCGAGGACGACGGCAGCCGGGACGACCCGCTGCTCTCCGACCGTGCGGCGGCGGTCACCCGTTTCCGGCCGGACGTGGACGCGCTGCGCGCGGCGCGTACCCGGGTCGTCGTCGCGGTGGGCGAGGAATCGGCGGACACCCTCACCGGACGCACGTCGGTGGCCACGGCCGAGCTGCTCGGCGGGAAGGCCGCGGTCTTCCCCAGCCACCACGGCGGGTTCCTCGGCGAGGGGATGGGCTACGCCGGGCAGCCGGAGGCGTTCGCGCGCCGGCTGCGGGAGATCCTCGACGCCTGATCGGGTTCAGGCCCGGCGCACCTCGGTGAGCATCGCGGGGTAGGGCCCGGCCGGTGTGCCGGGCCCGGCCTGGTCCACGGGAACGACGTTCTCCATCCTCAGCCGCAGGAGGGCCGGGTCGGCGGTGTCGAGGACGATCCGCCACTCCCAGCCGCCGCCGTACCCGGCGGTCAGCTCGACCACCGCCGCTCCGCCCGTCGCGCCGCTGAGCGTCATCGGTGCCGGCTGCTGGTGCCACGAGTCGCCCCACCAGGCGACGAGCGAGCCCGGCCGGTCACCGGCGGCGATCACCAGCAGGCCGTCCTGCGGGCCGTCGTCGGGGTGGCTCCACGAGTACGACACGGTGGTCAGGTGCCCGCCGGCCGCGGTGGCGACGGTGAGCACGGCCGGCGACTCGGCGAGCGGATCGGCGGGCATCAGCCGGAACCCGTTGGTGCCCGTCCAGGACCCGGTGGCGTCGGTGAGAAGCATCGCCCCAGGATAGGAACCACCCCGACACTGCTTCTCCACGCAGGATCTCTGGTGACACCGGGTCAGGTGGAGAAGTCGTCGTCGGCGTCGCGGGCGTCCGCCTGGATGTGCTCGCCGGGGCGCTTGCCCCGGATCTCGTCCTGTTCGCGTACCCGGTCCGCTTCGGCGTGTTCGTCCTGGTTCAGGTCACCGAGACGGGCCCGGGCCGGACCGGCCAGGTCCTCCAGGTCGTTCCTCGCGCGCTCGACGCTCATGCCGCCTCCCCGGATCGTCGCGTGGCGGCGCTCGCCGCCTGCCGCGTCGCGTCCCCGCTGACCGCTACGGCAAACCGCCGCCACCGGACGGTCGTGCGGTCACGCGGGCGGCAGGGCGGTGAGCAGATCCTCGGCGTGCCGCATCGTGTCGGCCAGCGCGTCGCGTGAACCGTCGTCCAGCGGGATCGAGCGCGCCTGCCGCACCAGCTCCCGCGCGGACTCCGGCTCGTCGAGTTGCAGCGCCAGCTCCGCCCGGTAGACCAGTGCCTCCACGTGGACGGCCGGGTCGTCGGCGGCCTCCGGGCGGGCGAGCGCGCCGTCGAGGATCCGCGCGGCCTGCGTCGGATTGCCGCGCGAGTCGGCCTGCACCACCGCGTTGCGCAGCGTACGGGCCAGCCCACCCCTGTTGTCGGTCTCCGGCGGGGTGGCCCGCCCGACGAACCGGATCCAGTTGCCGCCGGGGTCGACGATGCTGAACCCGAAATGGCCCTCCTGGTTGCGGCGGGGCCGGGGCCGGGTCATCCGGGGTACGCCGGAGACGAGCACCTTGCCGTACGTGGACCGCATGCCGTCGGCGAAGGCGCGATGGATGTCGACCAGGTCGTCCACCACGACCAGGCAGGAGCCGTACGAGTCGGCGGGATCGAACTGCGGCATCCCGAAGAAGTGCAGGTGCAGATCCTCCCGCCGCAGCGTCACGTACGGGTTGGGGCGCTCCTGCCGGTACGTGACCTCGAAGCCGAGGGCCTGGTAGAAGGGCGCCACGTCGTCCAGGGACCGGCACGGCAGCAGCGGGATCGTCGTCTCGTTAGCCATGCCCCGAGCCTGGCAACCGGGGGCCGGCACGCGCACATGGAAATGGCCGATCGGCTGCCGGCGTCACCCGAACGGACACGGGGGCCGGTCCGCTGTGGACCGGCCCCCGTGCGGGGCACGCGTGGGTCAGGGCTTCCAGGACCCGGCGGGACGGAAGAGGTGCCGGTACTCGACGACGCCGTTCTGGTCCTTCACGTCGAAGATGAGCTGGCCGCTGCGCTTGGAACCCACGGGCAGGTTGGTGCCCGAGGTCATCAGCTTGCCGCAACCGGAGAAGGCGCCGCCGATGCCGCTCTCCTCGGTGCCGTCCGTGGCGACCCAGGTGAAGTAGAACGGGTTGATCGAGCCGGTGCCCTTGGTGATCTCGGCGGTCACGTCGGCGATCAGGAACATGCCGTTCTTCGGTCCGGGCATGACCTCGCTGCAGGCGGCGTTCCGGGTCCGGAAGTTGCCGACGGTGATCTCGATGGTGCCGCGGTCGTCGTTGACGACCAGCCTGTCGCCGGCCGGCATGTTGAACGTCTTGTCGTCGGTGTTGCCCGGCTGCGGCGTGCCGGTGGGAACCCCCGTCGGGGCGTCAGCCGTCGGCTGGCCGTAGGTGACGCCCGGGGTGGGCAGCGAGTCGATCGCATCCTGGGTCTTCTTCGCGCCGCTGTAGATGGCGAAGATGCCGCCACCGCAGCACAGCAGCAGCAGGATCACGGCGACGACGCCGATCGTGATCCAGACGTTCTTGTTCGACTTCTTCGCCGGCGGCCCGAACGGCGCTCCCGGTGGCGGCGGGTACGCCCCACCGCCCGGCGGCGGATACGCCCCGCCCGGCGGCTGGTACGCGGACCCCGGCGGCTGGTACGCGGCGCCCGGGGCCTGGTACTCGAACCCCGGCGGCTGGTACGCCCCGGCCGAGGGCTGGTATTCGCCGCCCGGCGGCGGGTAGGGCGCGCCCGAGGTGGGCGGCGCCGGCGGGAACGCCGTGGTGGGAGCGGGCGCGGGCGGGTACTGCTCGCCCGGACCCGGCTGCGGGGGATAGGGCGCACCCGAGGTCGGGGCGGGCGGCGGCGCGTACGGGCTGTCCGGCACCGGCGGCATCGGTGCGGTGGGGAACGCCTGAGTCGGCGGTTCCGGTGGCTGCTGGTTGGGGTCCGGTGAACCGGACGGAGGCTGAGGGTGGCTCACCGTACTCCTTGGGGCGCCTTCGGGATTTTCCGTCGCAACGACGGTACAAGCCGGGCACAAGCCGGCCGGTAGTGCCTCATCGACGTGGCAGGACGGCCGCGGTGCGGACCAGGTCGTCGTCCACGGCGAACCGTCCGGTGACCGCCGACGGCGGATCGGGCACCGGGGCGGCGGCGAGCCGGACCGGTGCGATCTCGGCGTGGAACGTGCCCGCTTCCGGGTCCAGCGTGACGCGCGCGTCGGCGAAGCCCAGCCACGTACCGACCAGCGGGTGCCAGACCTTGTAGACGGTCTCCTTCGCGCTGAACAACACCGTCGGCCAGGGCGTGCCGGCCGGCAGCCGGGCCAGGTCCGCCTCCTCGTCGGGACGGCACACCTTCCGGCGTACCCCCGGGGAGAGCGGCCGGTAGCGTTCGGCGTCGATGCCGACGGCGCGCACGTCGGCGGCCCGGGCGGCGGCTGCGGCGCAGTAGTCCCGGGTGTGGGTGATCGCGCCGACCACGCCGGGCGGCCAGATCGGGGCCCGGTCGGCGCCGGCGGGTACCGGCGTGGCGGGCAGGCCGAGCGCGGCGAGCGCCCGGCGGGCGCAGACGCGCCCGGCGGTGAAGTCGCGGCGGCGGCCGGGGACCGCGCGTTCGCCGAGAGCGCTCAGTTCGGCCGGGAGCAGCTCACCGGTCCAGTCGGCCGGGCCGGCCAGCGCGACGGCGACAGCGGCCGGGAGCAGATCACGCACGAGTGGTGGATGACGGGGACACGCGGTGAACGTACCGTAACGCTTGGGCGTGCCGCGGCGCTGAAGGAACGTTGCGGGGAGGCAACCGGTCCATCACCACCCATTCCTGACCCGGAAGGAGCGGCCGATGACGCCTGGCGCGGAGGTTCCGGGGAGTGCCGGCGGCGAACACGTGCCGGTGACCCCCGGCTGGACCTGCGGCTCGTGCGGTGACGACTGGCCCTGCGCCACGAAACGTCACCACCTGCTGAGCGAGTACCAGGTGGACCGGGCGTCCTTGAGCGTCTATCTCGGATCCTGCCTCGCCGCGGCGACGCAGGACCTGCGCTCCGTGCCGGTCACCGCGCTCCAGGACCGGTTCATCGGCTGGGTGCCGCGCGGTCCGCGTATCGCCGAGGCGTGAGCGCGTCCGGTGGCCGCCGCGTCGGGTTCGCGGCGGCCACCGGCTGCGGTCTCAGGGACGGCCGTTCTCAGGGGCGGCGGTTCTCAGGGGGCGGCGGTTCTCAGGGGCGGCGGGGCCGCCGGGTGAGCCCGAAGCCGACCACGCCGGCCACGGCGGCGAGCACCCCGCCCACAGTGGTCCACACCCAGCGCGATCCGGCCTCGGGGAGCCACCCGGTCAGGTCGGTCTCCTCCTCGGCCACCGGCTCGGGCGTCGGCTCGGTGCTGAGCACCGTGCCGGCCCTGGTGTTCGGCACCAGCGGCGCGGCCAGTTCGCCGTCGTCGCCGGACGCGCCACCCTCGTCGGTCGCGCCGACCAGCATCTCCACCTCGATCGGCAGGCCGAGGTCCGGTTCGGGCAGGTCGGTGACGGAGATCCGGATGTAGTAGGTGCCGGGCAGCGGGTCGCCCGACCAGGGTTCGGCCCACGGCCGTACCCGGCGCAGCGTGCAGCCGAGCGCGACGCTCGTCGCCGACGCGCCGGCGGTCGGGGTCTGCGCGCCCGCTGTGCACGCCTGCCGGCGGCGCAGCCCGTCGAAGACGTCGACGGTCCAGGTGGACGCGCCGCTGCGTGACTTCGGGAACGTGACGGTGGCGGTGACCTCGTGCACCTGCCCGGCGTCGGCGCGGAACGACCAGTACAGGTGGTCGCCGGTCGACGCGCCCACCTGCACCGGCTGACCGGCGGTGACTGTGGTGGCGGTGAGGAACGAGGTGCCGGCCTTGGTCACCGTGGTCGCGCCCGGTGACGGGCTCGGCGCGGCCAGGGCCGCCGCCGGGGTGAGGGCGAGTCCGACGGCGGTGGTCGCCGCCGCGGCGCGGATCAGCGTGCGCATGCTCAGTTCGTCCTCCACGTGTGCACCCACCAGCGGGTGAGCAGTCCGGCGAGCAGCCCGGTGAGCAGTCCGGCCAGCGTGAGCAGGAGCAGCAGCACCCAGCCGCGGCCGAGGTCCGGTCCGTCCGGCGCGGGGGAGGCGGCCACCACGTCGACTGTCAGCTCGACCGGCATGCCGGGCCGGGCCTGGGTGCCGGGCTTGGCCGCGAACGAGTTGCTGACCACCAGGCAGACGGTCCGTACGGACTGCTCCGTGCCGGCGCTCGGCTCCGGGCTCGGCCCGTCCTCCTCCTCTTCGGCGGCCGACCAGCGCAGTCCGGCGGAGACCACGTCGGTACGCCCGCTGCCCGCGTCGACGCCCCGGACCAGTTCCCGCCCGTCCGGCGCGGTGGCACGCAGCAGCACGCCGTAGTCCGGGTTGACCGGGCGGTCCAGCGCCACGCTGACCGAGGCGCGCAGTTCCTGCCCGGGGCGCACCGGCACCCGGTACCAGCGGTGCTCGGAGAACGCCTCCCGGTCGCTGTAGACGCCGGGGGCGAGCAGCGGCGCGCCCTCGCAGGCCGAGCCGCCGCCGACGACCGCCGGGGCGGCGGTGTACGTGTCCCGGGCGCGGTCGACGAGCTGCTTGATCCGGCCGGTCAGCTCGTCGGCGCTCTGCGCGGCGGTGTAGGTGCCCCCTGTCGCGCCGGCGATGCAGAGCAGCTGCTTGCGGACCTTCTCGTCCGGCGCCAGGCCGAGCGTGTCGACGACCAGGCGGGTGCCCTGGGCGGCCAGCTCGCGCGCCACCTCGCACGGGTCGGGTGGGGCGCAGGTGTCCTCACCGTCGGTGATCAGCACGATCCGGCGGGCGGTGCTGCCGGTGCCCAGGTCCTGCGCGGCGGAGCGCAGCGCCAGCCCGACCGGGGTGAAACCGGTCGGGCGCAGCCCGGCGACGGCGGCCTTGGCCTGGGTACGGTCCACCGGGCCGACCGGCACGATCTGCTGGGTGTCCAGGCAGCCCTGCTTCTTGTCCTTGCCCCGGTAGGTGGCGCCGAGCACCCGGATGCCGAGCTGTGTCTCGTCCGGCAGGGCATCGACGACCTCGTTGAACGCCTGCTGCGCGACGGAGATCCGGCTGCGCCCGTCGATGTCGCGGGCCCGCATCGATCCGCTGACGTCGAGGACCAGCTCGACCTTGGGTGGTTCGGCGACGGGTTCGGTGGTCTCGTCGTCGGCCCCGGCGGGGCTCGGCCCGATCATCGCGGCCGCCGCCAGCAGTCCGATGAGGACGGCCGTCGATCGTCTCTTGTTGATCACCGGGCGAAGTGTAGTGAGATCCACTTTGGAAGATCATCCGGGTCGCGGGTGCCCGCCGGAGGCCCGTTTCCGGCGTCCGCCGGGGCCGTCACCGTCGCGCTCGGCCACCCACCGTTAGCTGCACCATGTAAACCTTTCGGCCGGTGGTGCACTCGTCGGAAATCTGACCGGCCCGCACCCGTTGTGCCGTTGCCGGAGTGTGGTTAAGCTCTGTCTTGCGCGCCCCAATCGCCCGCTTCCCCCGTGGCAGGCGATCGGGGCGCGCTTTCTTTGCGTCAGGCGCCGCGCAGTGTCACGCGCCGTGCCGGGCGCCGCGCAGGCACCCGGCACCCCGCCTCAGATCCAGCGGCCGTCCAGCCACATCCGGGCCGACCAGTCCGCGTACGGCAGCACCCGGCCCACGAAGATCGGGTAGAAGTAGGCGAAACAGAGCGCCACGAGCAACACGTACGCACCCGCGATGATCCCGCCCACCAGCCGCCTGTCGTGGACCTGTTGCGGGTCCGGTGGCGCGGCTGTGTTCGACACCGGCGCGGGAGTGGCGATCGCGCCGAGCACGTAGACCACCGCGAGCACCAGGAACGGCACCGCCGGGGCGGCGTAGAAGGAGAACATCGTCCGGCCGTCGAGGGCGAACCAGAACCACGGCAGCAGGCCGGCGGCGGCGCTGAGCAGGATCGCGCCCGCCCGCCAGTCGCGCCGGGCCAGGCCGAGCCAGGCGGTCGCGGCGATCGCCGGCAGGAACGACCACCACAGCAGCGGCGTGCCCAGCAGCAGCACCTCCGAGGCGCAGCTCGGCGCGCCGCAACTGCCGTCCCCGGACCAGTGGAACGCCACTGGTCGGCCGAGCAGCAGCCACTGCCAGGGCCAGGACTGGTACTTGTGCGGATCGTCGAGCTGGGTGTGGAAGCCGTACGCGGCCTTGTGGTACTCCCACAGGTTGATCAGCGCCCCGATGAACGGGGTGTCGCTCAGCTCCGGGTTGTTCGGGTAGCGCTCCGCCAGGCGGTAGTAGCCTTCCTGCCCGAGCAGCCAGCCCGACCAGGTCGCCACGTAGGTCACGACCATCAGCACACCGGCGGCGAGCAGCCAGGGCAGCTCGTCGAGCACGGCGTCGCGCCACGGCCGGCGTACCCCGGACGAGCGGCGGACGCCCACCTCCCAGAGCAGCACCAGCAACGCGAACGCCGGTACGAAGTAGAGCGCGCTCCACTTCACCGAGCAGGCGCAGCCGAGCAGCACACCTGCGGCCAGCCGCCACCACGGCCAGTCCCGCCAGCCCGACGACGGCCGGCCGGCCCGGCCCGGCTGCGTCGGGTCGAGCCCGCCCTCCAGCGCCCGCGCCCAGCGCCGCCGCCGGGCGTCCCGGTCGAGCACCAGCGCGCCGAACGCGGCGAGCACGAACAGCAGCAGGAAGATGTCGAGGATGGCCGTGCGGGACAGCACCAGGTGATAGCCGTCGAGCGCGAGCAGCAGACCGGCCGCGCAGCCGAGCACCGTGGAGCGGAACATCCGCCGCCCGATGCGGACCAGCAGCAGCACCGACAGGGTGCCCGCCACGGCCGCGCCGAAGCGCCAGCCGAACTCCGGCGAGGTGGTGATCAGGTGGCCCGGCACCGAGACGCCGCTGTCCGCGTCCTGGTAGCCGAAGGCCCACTCGCCGATGCCGATCATCCACTTGCCCAGTGGTGGATGCACCACGTACGAGGGGCCGTTGTCCTTGTAGTTCCACTCGAAGCCGCGGTCGATCAGCCCGTACGCGTCCTTGGCGTAGTAGGTCTCGTCGAAGATCTTCCCGGGCGGGAAACTGAGCCCCACGAAGCGCAGGATCGCCGCGACGCCCACCACTACCGCTGTCGCCAGCCACGCCTGACCTCGGCCGATGCGATCATCGACGGTGGCGAGCCGGCGCCGCACGGCGGCGGGAAGCCCGCGCCCGGCGCCGTCGCCCCGGTCGGTGGTGGAAGGGTCCGGGTTCGCGCTCTGTGCTGTCGACGCACTCGTCACCCGGCGATCGTAGGCTGCGAAGGTGCCCGGTGGCGTCTGTCGTCTCCGAAATTGGTACGACCGTCGATGAAGGAGCGCACGCCGTGGGGGAAATGTCCGAGGTAGGCCGGCTCGTGTTGCTCGGCGCGCCGCTCGGCAACCCGGCCGACGCGTCCGCCCGGTTCCGCGAGGTGCTGGCCGCCGCCGACGTGGTCGCCGCCGAGGACACCCGGCGGCTGACCCGGCTGGCCCGCGACCTGGACGTGACGGTGCCCGGCCGGATCGTCTCGTACTTCGAGGGCAACGAGGAGCGGCGCACGCCCGAACTGGCCGAGGTGCTCGCCGCCGGCTACACGGTCGCGCTGGTCACCGACGGCGGCATGCCGAGCGTCTCCGACCCCGGCTACCGGCTGGTCCGGGCCGCGCTGGACGCCGGAGTGCCGGTCACCGCCGCGCCCGGGCCCAGCGCCGTGACCACCGCCCTGGCGCTGTCCGGGCTGCCCTGCGACAGGTTCTGCTTCGAGGGCTTCCTGCCGCGTACCCCCGGGGCCCGCCGTTCCCGGCTGCGTGCGCTCGCCGCCGAGGACCGCACGCTGGTGTTCTTCGAGGCGCCGCACCGCATCGCCGGCGCGCTCGCCGACCTGGCCGAGGCGTTCGGCGCCGACCGGCCCGCCGCGCTGTGCCGCGAGCTGACCAAGACGTACGAGGAAGTGGTCCGCCGGCCGCTCGGCGAGCTGGCCGAGTGGGCCGCCGAGGGCGACCCCCGGGGCGAGATCACCCTCGTCGTGGCCGGTGCACCGGCCACGCCCGCGGTCCGGCCGGACGACGAGACGCTGCGCGCGGCGGTGGCCGAACGCGAGGCGGCCGGGCTGTCCCGGCGGGACGCGATCACCGAGGTCGCCACCGCGTACGGGCTGCGGCGGCGGGAGGTGTACGCGGTGGTGCACAGCTGAGGCGGCGGGCGCCTCACCAGGCGGCGGCCAGGAAGCCGACGGTGATCAACGCGGGCCCGGCCAGCGCGAGGCCGACCGCCCAGCGCCGCTGCCGTTCGTCAGCGAGCCGGGTCGCCCCGGTCCACCTGGCGATCCCGGCGGCGCAGCCGGCGACCAGGGCCAGCCCCAGCAGCCAGCGCAGGTGCCGTCCGACCCCGGTGTCCGCGTAGGCGGTGGACCCGTCCGGCCCGGTCATCCGCGCCCGCAGCGAACTGCCGGTGTCGGTGCGTCCGGCCGGTACGCCGCTGACCCGTACCCCGTGGGCCTGGAACCGGTCGCCGTCGGCGAGGAAGATGCCCCGGCAGCGCTGGGTGAGCCCGCCGCCCGCGCACTGCGTGATCATCACGGTGCCGCCGGTCGAGTGCCCCACCGCCAGCCAGAACGGCCCGGCGCTCACCCAGGCGAAGAACGCGGCGAGCAGGCTCAGCGTCAGCAGTACGGCCAGCCCGGCGGGCGGGCTCGGCGGCGCGACCGGGCGGGCGCGTTCCCGCCGCGCCGGGTGCGGGGCGGGACGCGGGCGCGGCTCGTCGCGCAGCGGCGTGCCGTCCCAGTGCACCTCCTCGATCGGCGCCCACCCGCCGGACGAGGCGGCCTCGCGCTGCCAGCGCGGCTGGCGTACCGGCACGCGGTTCGGCACCGCGTCCACCGGCGCTCCGGTGGTCGGCTCCACCTCCACCGGCGGGTCCGCCGGGTCGAGCCGCGGCTGCGGGGCGACGGGCCCGCCGGGCGGCGCGGGCCGCGCCGCACGCCGGGTGGCGGCGGCCGACGGCTCGGGCGCCGCTGGTCTACTGGTCACGATGTTCATTTCACACCGGTACGTCGGGCTTGTCGGGCAGCTCACGCCGCGTGTCGGCGACAAATCGGACGTACGGTCGGAGCGCGCACCCCATTGGTTCGCGGCGCACCCACGTCAATCACTAGGCTTGCTGCTCATGAGTCACGTTCTCGCCGCGGTCGCCTGGCCCTACGCCAACGGCCCGCGCCACATCGGCCACGTATCCGGATTCGGCGTTCCCTCCGACGTCTTCTCCCGGTACATGCGGATGGCCGGTCACGACGTGCTCATGGTCTCCGGCACCGACGAACACGGCACCCCGATCCAGGTGCAGGCCGACGCCGAGGGGGTCACCCCGCGCGAGCTGGCCGACCGCTACAACCGGGTGATCGCCGAGGACCTGCGGGCGCTCGGCCTGTCGTACGACCTGTTCACCCGCACCACCACGCGCAACCACTACGCGGTGGTGCAGGAGCTGTTCACCGGCCTGTACCGCAACGGCTACATCGTCCCGAAGGTCACCACCGGGGCGATCTCCCCGTCCACCGGCCGGACGCTGCCCGACCGCTACATCGAGGGCACCTGCCCGATCTGCGGCTACGACAGCGCACGCGGCGACCAGTGCGACAACTGCGGCAACCAGCTCGACCCGATCGACCTGATCGACCCCAAGTCGAAGATCAACGGGGAGACGCCGGAGTTCGTCGAGACCGAGCACTTCTTCCTCGACCTGCCCGCCCTGGCCGACGCGCTGCGGCAGTGGCTGGACACCCGCGAGGGCTGGCGCCCGAACGTGCTGCGGTTCTCCCGCAACCTCCTCGACGACCTCCAGCCCCGGGCCATCACCCGCGACCTGGAGTGGGGCGTGCCGATCCCGCTCGACGACTGGCGCGACCGCCCGGACAAGCGGATCTACGTCTGGTTCGACGCGGTCATCGGTTACCTGTCCGCGTCCATCGAGTGGGCCCGCCGCACCGGCGACCCGGAGGCCTGGCGCAAGTGGTGGTCCGCCGACGGCGAGGGGAAGGACGCCGTCTCGTACTACTTCATGGGCAAGGACAACATCGTCTTCCACTCGGTGATCTGGCCGGCGCTGCTCGGTGGCTACTCCGGTGCGGGCGCCCGCGACGGCGAGCCGGGCGAGCTGGGCCGGCTCAACCTGCCCACCGAGGTCGTCTCCAGCGAATACCTGACCATGGAGGGGCGGAAGTTCTCCTCCTCCCGCAAGGTGGTCATCTACGTCCGGGACTTCCTGGAGCGCTACGACGCCGACGCGCTGCGCTACTTCATCGCGGTGGCCGGCCCGGAGAGCAACGACACCGACTTCACCTGGGCCGAGTTCCTGCGCCGCAACAACGACGAGCTGGTCGCCGGCTGGGGCAACCTGGTCAACCGGTCGGTGTCGATGGCGGCGAAGAACTTCGGCGCGATCCCGCCGGTCGACCCGGCCGGGCTCACCGAGGCCGACCAGGCGCTGCTGGACACCGCGAAGGCCGGCTTCGCCACCGTCGGCGACCTGATCGCCCGGCACCGGCAGAAGCAGGCCATCGGCGAGGCCATGAAGGTCGTCGCCGAGGCCAACAAGTACCTCTCCGAGCAGGCGCCGTGGAAGCTCAAGGGCGAGGACGACAAGCCCCGCATGGGCACCATCCTGCACGTCGCGCTCCAGGTCGTCAGCGACGCCAACACGCTGCTGACCCCGTTCCTGCCGCACTCCGCGCAGAAGATCCACGAGCTGCTCGGCGGCACCGGCGTGCACGCGCCCATGCCGGTGATCGAGGAGGTCGACGACCTCGACGGCGGGCCGTCGTACCCGGTGCTGACCGGTGACTACACGGTCGGGGCGCGCTGGGAGTCCGTACCCCTGGAGGTGGGCCGGCCGCTCGCGGCGCCGAAGCCGGTGTTCCGCAAGCTCGACCCGTCCATCGTCGAGGAGGAGCTGGCCCGCCTGGCCGGCTGACCACGCACGCGTGACCGCGGCCCCGGGGAGATCCCCGGGGCCGCGGTCGTCCGCCAGGTCAGGCGGTCGCCATGCTCGGCTTGCCGATGAACTCCATGATGGCCTTGTTGACCTCGGTGGGATGGGTCCACGGCGTGCCGTGCGGCGCACCCTTCAGCGTGACCAGCTTGGCGTCGGACAGCATGTTCACCAGCCGCTGGCCCGTCACCGGGAACGGCAGCACGTTGTCCTTGTCGCCCTGGATGATCAGCACCGGCACGTCGATGTTCGGCAGGTCACCGCGGAAGTCGGTCTGCCAGGCGTCCACCGAGTCGTGGGTGCCCTTGGCCGACGCCTGCGCGCCGATCTGCCAGTGCGCGTGGTACGCCTCGTCGCTGACCAGCTTCCCCCGGTTCTCGCTGGCGTTGAAGAACGCGTCGCAGAACTGGGTCAGGTAGGCGAACCGGTCCTGGATGATCGCCTTCTGGAACCCCTCGAACATGCTCTTGTCGACGCCCTCCGGGTCGTCGGGCGCCTTCAGCAGGTACGGCGCCAACGGGGCCATCAGGACCGCCCGGTCCACCCGGTCCGACCCGTACGCGCCCAGGTAGCGGGTCACCTCACCGGTGCCCATGGAGTGCCCGACCAGGATGGCGTTGCGCAGGTCCAGCTCGGTCATCAGCACGTCCAGGTCGGCGGCGAACGTGTCGTAGTCGTAGCCGCTGGCCGGCTGGGCGGAGTTGCCGAACCCTCGCCGGTCGTACGTGATCACCCGGTATCCGGCGTTCAGCAGCGGACCGCTCATCTTCTCCCAGGTCGCCCCGTTGAACGGGAAACCGTGGATCAGCACGATCGGCTGACCGGAACCGTGATCCTCGTAGTACAGGTCGATGGGTGCGGAGTTCTCCGTACCGACGGTGACGAAAGGCATGTCGGGATTCCCCCTCGCGCGGGTTTCTCGGACGCCCCACGCCTTCCCGACGTGCCCCCGTCTATGCGTGCCGGGCCGGATAGGGCAGGTCCGCCACCCGGTCGTCGGTCAGCTCGGCGCCCGGCGCCCAGACCTCGTACACGCCGCGTTCCAGACACTGCGCACCCGTCGCGGCCACCGCGTCCGGATCCGGGCGGCGCAGCCGCAACCGCAGCCAGCCGCCCTCCTCCCGCAGCACCAGGCACGGCACGCCGCGCCACGCCGCCGCGCGCACCCGCCGGGCCGCCGCGTCCACCGGGTACCGGGCCGCCCGGGTCATCGCCAGCACCCGGAACCCGCCCGGCTGGTCGGCCACCGCCTCGTACTCCGCACCCGCGTACGTGCCGACGAGCCGGGTGGAGCGCGGCGCGTCGCCGGTCGGCACGTACTCCTGGTCGGCGGAAAGCCCGGGTACCGCGGCGAGCAGGTGCCGCCACTGCGGACCGGCCAGGCGCAGCCAGCCCCGCTGCTCCGCCTGGTAGGTGTAGAGCACCACCTCCACCCCCTCGGCCGGGTAGGCCAGCAGCGTGGCGTTCGCCGGCATCGGCAGGTCGGCGAAGTCCCGGGTGACGAACTCCGGTACGAGCTGCGCGCTGCTCGGCACGAACCCGGTACCGAGCACCGGCGGCCCCAGCCGGTCCCGGGGCGGCAAGGCCATGAGCCCTCGGTGCGCCGCGCCCACCGGCACGTCGTAGTCGGCCGGGTCGGCGGCCCGCCAGCGCAGCGCGTACGCCACGTCACCGCCCTCGGAGTCGCCCCGCAGCACCGCCATCCCGGCCGGCGTCCGCAGGTGTGCCACGTCGTGCTCCCGGTAGCAGAAGCCGTGCGGCAGCCAGCCGCGCACGTACCCGGCGAGCTGCCGGGCCGAGAGCACCTTGACCATCCGGGTACCGGGCCGGATCACCGCCGACGCCCGTACCGCGGCGAGCGTCGGATCGGCCGCCGCGCCCGGCTGCTGACTGAGCTGGTGCAGGTACGCCCAGCCCCGGTCGCGGTGCACCGGCATCAGCAGCGGCGCGTCCGTGTCGTCGGCCGACCCGGCGCCCCCGTGCACCGCGTCCACCTCGGTGGCGTGCACGAACCGGCGCCACGGATAGCCGCCGCCCGGCCGGGGACACCACTCGAACCCGGGTGCCTCGTCGGCGCTGAACAACTCGTACGCCGCGCCCCGGGCGATCTCCTCGGCCGGGTGCACCCGGCCGCCGTACGTCACGCGCAACCCGGCCCGGTCGGAGGCGGGCCCGCCGGCCTGGTCGGTGACGGTCACTCCGGGACGCTAAGCCCGCCAGATGTGGGGCACGTGAACAGGCGGTGGCGGTCCGGGAACGCCGCCCCGGGCCGGTGTGTGATGCTGGCCGCGATGACCGAGCAGACCGAGACCCGCAAGCAGCGCGCCGCCCGCCGGGCCGGGGAGTTCCCGCCCGCCCCCGAGCCGCTGCCCGTACCCGTGCTGGACAGCCACACCCACCTCGACATCACCGTCGGCGAGTTCGGCACGCCTCCCGGCGGCGCCCCCGGCGACGACCCGGTGGCCGCCGCGATCGACGTCGCCGCCCGGGCCGGCGTGGACCGGCTCGTCCAGGTAGGGGTGGACGTCGACTCGTCCCGGTGGGGCGCCGACGTCGCCGACCGGTACGCCCCGGTGCTCGCCACAGTCGCGCTGCACCCGAACGAGGCGCCCCGGCTGGCCGACCTGGACGAGGCGCTGCGCGAGATCGAGACGCTCGCCGGCCGGGACCGGGTCCGGGGCGTCGGCGAGACCGGCATGGACTTCTTCCGTACCGGCGACGACGGGCGGGCCGCGCAGGAGGAGAGCTTCCGGGCGCACATCGCCATCGCCAAGCGGCACGGCAAGGCGCTGGTCATCCACGACCGGGACGCGCACGCCGACGTACTGCGCATCGTCGACGACGAGGGCGCCCCGGACACCGTGATCATGCACTGCTTCTCCGGCGACGCCGACTTCGCCCGTGAGTGCGTCCGGCGCGGCTTCCTGCTCAGCTTCGCCGGCACCGTCACGTTCGGCAGCGCCGCCGCGCTGCGCGAGGCCGCCGCCGTCACCCCACCGGAGCAGATGCTCGTGGAGACCGACGCGCCCTACCTCACCCCGATGCCGTACCGGGGACGGCCCAACGCGTCGTACCTGATCCCGCTGACGGTCCGCTTCCTCGCCGAGACCACCGGCACCGACCTGGACGAACTCTGCGCCACCATCTCCGCGACCGGCGACCGCGCGTTCGGGCCGTGGTGAGAGGATGCCCGGCGTGACCGGACTCCTCGGCCCGGCGGAGATCCGGGAACTCGCCGCGCGCCTCGGCGTCACGCCGACCAAGAAGCTCGGCCAGAACTTCGTGCACGACCCGAACACCGTGCGCCGGATCGTCACCACCGCCGGGCTCACCCCGGACGACGTGGCGCTGGAGGTCGGCCCCGGGCTCGGCTCGCTCACGCTCGCCCTGCTCCCGGTCGCCGCGCACGTGCACACGGTGGAACTCGACCCGGCGCTCGCCGCCGCGCTGCCGGAGACCGCAGCCCGCTTCGCCGGTACGGCCGCCGAGCGGCTCACCGTCCATCCGGCCGACGCGCTGCGGGTCACCGCCGCCGACCTGGCCGGCCCGGCGCCGACCGCGCTGGTGGCGAACCTGCCCTACAACGTCGCCGTGCCGGTCGTGCTGCACCTGCTCGCCGAGCTGCCCACGCTGCGCCACGGCCTGGTGATGGTGCAGAAGGAGGTCGCCGACCGGCTCGTCGCCGGTCCCGGCTCCAAGGTGTACGGCATCCCGTCGGTCAAACTCGCCTGGTACGCCCGCTCCCGCGCCGCCGGCAAGGTCCCGCCGAACGTGTTCTGGCCGGTGCCGAACGTCGACTCCGGTCTGGTCGCGTTCACCCGGCGCGAGCCGCCCCGGCCGGACGTACCCCGGAAGGCCGTCTTCGCCGTCGTCGACGCCGCGTTCGCGCAGCGCCGCAAGACGCTGCGCGCCGCCCTGGCCGGCTGGGCCGGCGGCGCGGACCGGGCCGCCGCCGCGCTCACCGCCGCCGGCGTGGATCCGGGCGCCCGGGGCGAATCGCTCACCGTCGAGCAGTTCGCCGCCATCGCCGCGTCGGCCCCGGACGCCCCCGGCGGCGAGCAGTAGGCTGGCGCCGTTGCCCGACCCCTCGCCGAGGAGCTGACCGTGCCGAAGCCGTTCGACATCCGCCCACGTCCGGTGGAGTCCAGCCGGTGACCGAGGCATGGCGACCGGGGGACGAGGACGGGCAGCGGCGCGGGGCCGGCGGCCCGGTCAAGGTGCGGGTGCCCGCCAAGGTCAACCTGCATCTCGGGGTCGGACCGCTGCGGCGTGACGGCTACCACGAGCTGAACACCGTCTACCACGCGATCTCCATCTACGACGAGCTGACCGCCCGTCGCGGCGACACGCTCACCCTCACGATGGAGGGCGAGGGCGCCGGCGAGCTGGCGCTGGACGACACCAACCTGGCGCTGCGCGCCGCGCACGCGCTCGCCGGTTACGCGGGCGTCGCCCCGCACGCCCGGCTGCACCTGCGCAAGCAGATCCCGCTCGCCGGCGGGCTGGCCGGTGGCAGCGCCGACGCCGCCGCCGCGCTGGTCGCCTGCGACACGCTCTGGGGCACCGGGCTGTCCCGCGACGAGCTGGCCGGCATCGCCGCCGACCTCGGCTCCGACGTGCCGTTCCTGATCCACGGCGGCACCGCGCTCGGCACCGGCCGGGGCGAGGCGGTCAGCCCGGTGCTGGCCCGCCCCACGTCCTGGCACTGGGTGGTGGCGATCGCCGACGGCGGCCTGTCCACCCCGGCCGCGTACCGGGAACTGGACCGGCTGCGCGACGCCGGAGCCGCCGGCACGCCGCTGGGCAGCACCGACGCGCTGCTCGCCGCGCTGCGTCAGCGCGACCCGCGGGTGCTCGCCGCCACGCTCGGCAACGACCTCCAGGACGCCGCGCTGACCATGCGCCCGTCGCTGGCCGAGACGCTCAAGGCGGGCGAGGCCGCGGGCGCGCTCGCCGGCATCGTCTCCGGCTCCGGACCCACCTGCGTCTTCCTCGCCACCGGTGAAGCAGACGCGGTCCGGATCGCCGCCGAGATCACCGCCGCCGGGGTGTGCCGGGAGGCCCGCGTCGCGCACGGCCCGGTCGCCGGCGCCCGCGTGGTCTGACGCCCCGTACCCTTGACTCAGGCGTCCCGGGCCCCCGGGACGCCTGAGTCATGAAGGGTGGGTCAGTGGCCAACATCGTCAACCTGGACCGGGTGTCCAAGGGGTACGGCGCCGCGGGGCCGCTGCTCACCGACGTCTCGCTCGGCCTCGACGACGCCGACCGGGTCGGTGTGGTCGGTCTCAACGGCGCCGGCAAGTCGACGCTGCTGCGGCTGCTGACCCGCACCGAGGAACCCGACGACGGCCGCGTCACGCACCGCCGCGACCTGCGGGTGGCCTGGCTGCCGCAGCGCCTGGACCTGGCCCCCGAGCTGACCGTGCGGGACGTCGTGCTCGGCACCGCCTGGCTCGGCGAGAGCATGGGCGCCGAGCACGAGTGGGCCGGCGACGCGGGCGTGCGCGCCATCCTCGACGGCCTCGGCATGCCCCACCTCGGCCTGGACACGCCGGTCGGCCCGATGTCCGGCGGGGAACGCCGCCGCGTCGCGCTCGCCGCGCTGCTGGTCCGCGACGCCGACCTGCTCGTCCTCGACGAGCCCACCAACCATCTCGACGTCGGCGGCGTCGACTGGCTGGCCCGGCACCTCGTCACCCGCAAGGGCGCGCTCGTCGTGGTCACCCACGACCGCTGGTTCCTCGACGCCGTCTGCACCACCACCTGGGAGGTCGCCGACCAGACCGTCCGGGCGTACGAGGGCGGCTTCGCCGCGTGGACGCTCGCCCGCGTCGAACGGCAACGCGTCGCCGCCGCCACCGAGGCCCGCCGCCAGAACCTGCTCCGCAAGGAGATCGCCTGGCTGCGCCGGGGTGCCCCGGCCCGCACCTCGAAGCCCAAGTTCCGCATCGACGCCGCGAACGCGCTCATCGCCGACGTGCCGGAACCCCGCGACACCATGTCGCTGCAACGGCTCGCCACCGCCCGGCTCGGCAAGCAGGTGTACGACCTCGAACACGTCCGGCTGCACGCCGGCCCGAAGGAGATCCTGCACGACACGACCTGGCAGGTCGGTCCCGGCGACCGGGTCGCGATCCTCGGCCGCAACGGCGCCGGCAAGACCACCCTGCTGCGGATGCTCGCCGGGGTGACCGGCCCCGACGGCGGGCGCTTCGCCGCCGGGCAGACAGTCCGGCCCGCGTTCCTGTCCCAGGAACTCGCCGAACTCCCCGGCCACCTGCGCGTGCTGGAAGCCGTCGAGGAGGTGGCCCGGCGCGTGCAGTTCGGCGACCGGGAGATCAGCGCCGCCCAACTCGCCGAGATCTTCGGTTTCGACGACAAGCGGCTCTGGACCCCGGTGAGCGACCTGTCCGGCGGCGAGCGCCGCCGCCTGCAGATGCTGCGGCTGCTCGCCGGGGAACCCAACGTGCTGCTGCTCGACGAGCCCACGAACGACCTGGACACCGACACGCTCGCCGCGCTGGAGGACCTGCTCGACTCGTGGCCCGGCACGATCGTCGTGGCCAGCCACGACCGCTACCTGATCGAGCGGGTCACCGACGTCGCGTACGGCATGTTCGGTGACGGCCGGCTGGTGCACCTGCCCGGCGGAGTCGACGAATACCTCGCGCGCGCCGCCGCGTCCGGCGGCCCGGCGCCCGCCGATCTCACCCCGGCCACGGCGGCGCCGGCGCGCGAGGGCATGTCAGCGGCCGAGGTACGCGTCGCGAAGAAGGAACTGAACCGGCTGGAACGGCAGATCGCCAAGCTCGAACAGAAGGAGGCGGGCCTGCACGAGCAGCTCGCCGCGAACGCCACCGACTACGCCCGGGTCGCCGAGCTGGACGCCCAGCTCAAGGAGGTACGAGCCGAGCGGGACCGCACCGAGGAGACCTGGCTGGCCCTCGCCGAGGAGCTCCCGGGCGGCTGACCTGCCGCCGGGGTGGGGGGTGTGCGGCGTCACTGACCGGCGTACGGGAGAATCACCGGTGGAACCCTCGTCCGAACGGTCTTTTGGAGACGCAGAGATGGCCCACACCCCCGTCAACCACCCCGCGCGGCCGATCTACCGGGCGATCGGCGGGCTCGTTGGTCTGTACTTCGTCGTCTTCGGCGGCCTCGGCATCATCGCCAGCGCCGGCAACGACTTCCTCGCCCAGGACGACACCAAGGTCCTCGGCCAGGGCACCAACATGGCGTTCTCGCTGCTGTCGGTGCTGGTCGGCGTCGTGATCCTGGTCGGCACCGCGATCGGTCGCAACCTCGACGTGGCGATCAACCAGTGGCTGGCCTACACGCTGATGGTGATCGGCCTGGCCGCCCTGGCGTTCCTGCAGACCGACGCCAACATCTTCAACTTCTCGATCATGACCGACGTCGTGGTCCTGACCCTGTCGCTGGTGCTCCTGATGGTCGGCATGTACGGCAAGGTCGGCTCCGACGACGAGCACGAGGCCTGGCAGAAGGCCCGCCTGGTGCTCTGATCCCGTCTCGTACCCGAAGGCCCGGCGCAGCGCGCCGGGCCTTCGGTGTTTTCCGGACGCCGACGGACATCCCAAGCGACAATTGCCCCGAATCAGTCACATGGCTGGAGGGCATCATGGCGCACTTCCCGGTGAACCACCCCGCGCGGCCGCTCTACCGGGTGCTGTCCGGGCTCATCGGCCTCTACATCCTGGTCTTCGGCGTCTTCGGCGTCTTCCAGACCTGGGGCGAAGGGCTGTTCGGCCGGGACAGCGACTGGGCGCTCGGCCTGCGCACCAACCTGGCCTTCTCGCTGGTCTCGGTGGTGTTCGGCGCGGTCCTGCTGGTCGGGGCGTCCCGCCGCGACAACCTCGGCCACTACATGAACCTCACCGCCGGGGTGGTCTTCCTGGTCACCGGCATCCTGATGATGTCGGTGCTCCAGACCCCGGCGAACTTCCTGAACTTCTCCATGTCGACGGTCATCGTGTCGCTGCTGTTCGGGCTGGTCCTGCTCGCCACCGGCCTGTACGACAAGGTCGGCACACCCGAGCACGCCGAGGAGGAACGGCAGCGCCGCTACCACCCCATCGGGGAACGCTCTCGGTGACCGGCGCCCTCGTCGCCACGACGGGCGCCGCGGCTCATTGGAGCGTCGGGCGACCGCCGTCGGCCTGGTCCGTCCGCGGGTCGTGGAGCGCGCGAAGCGCGTCGAGTGCGACAGCGGTGAGAACGCCACGGCCGACACCGGCGCGGCCGAGCAACTCCATCCCCCGGGTGACCGCGACGAAGTAGACCGCCAGTGACTGCACGTTCGCGTCCTCCGGGAGATCCCCGTTCTCCCGGGCGTGTTCCAGGCATCCGGCGTAGACCCCGGCGAGCTGCTCGATGCCGGCTTTCGTGACGGTCGAGAGCGGGTCCTCCTCGCCTGTCGACTCGACGAGCGCGCGCGTGGTGAGTGAGACCCGCCGATCGCTGCTGCTGAACTCGATCGCCATGCGGAGCATGTGCCCCCGGATTCGTTCCAGCGGCGAAGCGCCGTCGTGCCCGAGTGCTTCCGAGACGGCGCGCGTTGCCTCCTCCCGATCCTCGGAGAGCGCCCGGAGGAACAGTTCCCGCTTCCCGCCGAAGGCGTTGTAGAGGCTCTGCTTGCCCAGGCCGGTCGCCCGCACCAGGTCGTCGAGGGTCGAGGCGGCGAGGCCGTGCACGGCGAACACCTCGCTGGCGCTGCTGACGACGTCGCTCTCGACGAACTTGCGGGGACGGGCCACGGGGGAAGCCTACGTTATTGACCATCCGGTCAAAAACTTGCTAGCGTGGGCGGCGCGCATCGGCGAGAACTGTTCCCGCGGTGGCGCGACAATCGAGGACGGGCAGAATGAAGAGCAACGAAGAGATCGTTCGCGAGGCGTACCGGCTGGCGGAAGGGGATGTCCTCGACGGGCCCGGCTTCCGCGCCCTGTTCACCGAGGACGGAACGTTCAACGACATGCCCAACGGGCTGACATTCCGCGGGGACCAGATTCCGCAGGCGCTGACCGGCTTCGCCGGCGTCTTTCCCGACGTCCACCGCGAACTGCTCGACGTGCATGCTCTCGGTGACGTCGTCGCCGTCGAACTACGAATTCAGGGCACCCACCTCGGCGGTTTCCCCACGCCGGCCGGCGAGATCCCGCCGACCGGCAACCGGATCGACGTGCCGACCGCTGATCTCTGGCATCTGCGGGACGGAAAGATCGAAAGGTTCGACTGCTACAACGCGGCGAACGTGCTGCTCGCCCAGATCGGTGCCGGCCCCGACTTCGACTCGGCGATCGCAGCCGCCGCAGGGGCGTAGTGCCACCACCGCACCGCACGGCCGAGGATCCGGCTCACGTCCCGATCGGCCCCGGCTTCGAGGCCAGGTGCGACAACCCGTTCCAGGCCAGATTCACCAGGTGCGCCGCCACCGTCTCCTTGCGCGGCTTGCGCACCTCCAGCCACCAGCGGCCGGTCAGCGCCACCATGCCCACCAGCGCCTGCGAGTAGAGCTCCGCCAGCTTCGGATCGTAGCCCCGGATGGAGAACTCGCCCGCCAGGATGTGTTCCACCTGGTGCGCCACGTCGTTCATCACGCTGCTGAAGTTGCCCGTCGCGGACATCAGCGGGGACTCCCGGACCAGCACCCGGAAGCCGCTGGTCTCCTCCTCGATGTAGGTCAGCAACGTCAACGCGGCCTGCTCCAGCAACTCCCTCGGATGACCTGCGGTCAGCGCCGTGGTGATCCGGTCCAGCAGCGAGCGGACCTCCCGGTCCACCACCACCGCGTAGAGCCCCTCCTTCCCGCCGAAGTGCTCGTAGACCACCGGCTTGGAGACCTTGGCGCGCGCCGCGATCTCCTCGATCGAGGTCGCGTCGAAGCCCTTCTCGGCGAAGATCTGCCGGGCGATCGAGATCAGCTGCTCGCGCCGCTGCGTCGCGGACATCCGTACCCGGGAGGGCTTCGCCGCCGGCACGGGCCGCCGACGGGTGCGGTCGTTGCCGGAAACGTCGGTCACCCGTCCATCCTGCCAGGCGCGACGCTCGCGGTCAGACCGGCCGCTGTCGTACGCACGTTCTAATCTGCGCCGGTGACCGACCCCCTCGCCGCCGAGGCGCGGCGCCTACGCGTGGACGAGCAGCTCTCCGTCGCCGAGATCCGGGCTCGCCTGGGCATCGGCCGCGACCGGGTGTACGCGCTGCTGCGCGGCATCCCGCCGCCGGCGTGGACCCCGCCGGCCACGCGCCCGGGACGACGCCCGTGCCGAAGCCCTGCGGCTGCGCACGGCGGGCCGGTCGGTCAATCAGATCGCGGTGCGGCTCGGGGTGGCGAAGTCGACCGCCTACCAGTGGGTGCGGCACCTGCCGCTGGATCCCGACGACGCGAGCGCGCAGCGGCGCCGCGAGCACTCGAAGGCGATGACGGAGGCGCGCTGGAGCGCGTACCGGGAGTCGCGCGACGCCGCACAGGCTGCGGAGCACGCCCGCGCCGCCGGTGTGGTCGGCGGTCTCGGCGAGCGGGACCTGCTGATGCTCGGTGCCGCGATCTACTGGTGCGAGGGAGTCAAGTCCAAGCCCTGGCGCCGGGCGGTGACAATCCAGTTCGTCAACACCGATCCGGGGTTGCTGGCCCTGTTCCTCCGATTCCTGGAGGTCTGCGGCGTGGACCGGACGGTGCCGACCTATCGCGTGAGCATCCACGAGTCGGCGGACGCCGAGGCCGCTGTGCGCTGGTGGGTGGCGCGGCTGCGGCTGCCCGCGGAGAGGTTTCGCCGTACGGTGCTCAAGCGGCACAACCCGACAACGGTACGGCGGAACACTGGCGACACCTATCACGGCTGCCTCGTGATCAGCGTGCCCCGCAGTCGTGAGCTCTACTGGCGGATCGAAGGTATGATCGCCGAGCTGTTCCGGATCGCGGGCGAAGCGCAAGGGAAGACGCTGCTCCGTAGGTCTTGACATGGCGATGGGGTGTGGGGTAACGGCAACCCGCAGGCCTTTGGAGCCTTGAGCTCCTGGTTCGAATCCAGGCACCCCAGCTCATTCGTCGGATCGCTCTCGGGCGAACGGCGTTTGTGCGGCCGGATGCGAATTGTGGCGAGCCGCGTGGTTAGCATGACCGCGAGACTGTCGCCGTCCCGACGGGAGCCACGTCGTGTCCCAGCCCCACCTCCGCACCGTTGTCGTGCTCGCCGCCGGTGAGGGCAAGCGGATGAAGTCGTCCCTGCCCAAGGTGCTGCACCCGCTGCTCGGTCGTACCCTGCTCGGTCACGTCCTCGCCGCGGCCGGTCCGCTCGGCGCGGACCGCACCGTGGTCGTGGTCGGCCACGGCGCCGACCAGGTCAGGGAGCACCTGACCGAGGTCGCCCCGGGTGCCACGCCGGTGCTTCAGGAGCGCCAGCTCGGCACCGGCCACGCGGTCCGCATCGCGCTGGACGCGGTGCCGGACGCGACAGGCACCGTCGTGGTGATCAACGGCGACGTGCCGCTGCTGCGGCCGGAGACGGTCCAGGCGCTCGTCGAGGCGCACGAGGACGCCGCCGCGGCGGCCACCGTGCTGGCCGCCGAGGTGCCGGACCCGACCGGCCTGGGCCGGATCGTGCGGGACGTGCAGGGGCACCTGGAGCAGATCGTCGAGGAGCGCGACGCCACCCCCCAGCAGCGCGCGCTGCGGGAGATCAACGCGGGCATCTACGCGTTCGACGCGGCCCGGCTGCGGGAGGCGCTGGGCAAGCTCTCCACCGACAACGACCAGGGCGAGGAGTACCTGACCGACGTCTTCGCGCTGCTGCGCGACGCCGGTGAGCCGGTGGCGGTGCACTGCGCCGCCGACCACGTGGAGACGCTCGGCTGCAACGACCGGGTCGAGCTGGCCGCGCTGCGCCGGCTGCTGCGCGACCGGGTCAATGAGGGCTGGATGCGTACCGGCGTCAGCATCCTCGACCCGCACACCACCTGGATCGACGTGACGGTGACCGTCGAGCGGGACGCGGTGATCGACCAGAACACGCAGCTCCAGGGCGCCACGACGGTCGGCGAGGGCGCGCTCGTCGGCCCGGACACCACGCTCGTCGACACGGTGGTGGGGGCGGGCGCGAGCATCGTGCGCAGCCAGGCGCTCGGCGCCGAGGTGGGTCCGCAGGCGAGCGTCGGCCCGTACGCGTACCTGCGGCCGGAGTCGCGGCTGGGCCGCAAGGCGAAGGTCGGCACGTTCGTGGAGACCAAGAAGGCGTCGATCGGTGACGGGTCGAAGGTGCCGCACCTGTCGTACGTGGGCGACGCGACGATCGGCGACCACAGCAACATCGGCGCGGCGACCGTCTTCGTCAACTACGACGGGGTACGCAAGCACCACACCACCATCGGCAGTCACGCCCGTACCGGGGCGGACAACATGTTCGTGGCGCCGGTGCGGGTGGGCGACGGCGCGTACACCGCTGCGGGTTCGGTGATCACCGGCGACGTGCCGCCCGGTGCGATGGCGGTGGCGCGTGGTCAGCAGCGCAACGTGGAGGGCTGGGTGCTGCGCAAGCGGGCCGGCACGGAAGCCGCGGAGGCGGCGCGGCGGGCCGGTGAGGGTGCGCCGGACACGGGCGGCGCCGCAAGCGAAGGTGACTGACTCCACGGCGATCGCCGGGCCGTGGGTGGATCGCTGAACCGGGGGCATACTGCAACCGAACAGTCCCCGGCCCCACCGCCGCCGGGCACCACCGACATACGGGAGCAGACGGGCCCATGGGCAGCATCGTCGCCGAAAACCGCAAGAGCCTGATGCTCTTCTCCGGGAGGGGTTTTCCGGAGCTGGCCAAGGAGATCGGTGAGGTGCTCGGCGTCGCGCCGACGCCGGCCGACGCGTACGACTTCGCCAACGGCGAGATCTTCGTACGGTACAAGGATTCGGTCCGTGGTTCGGACGCCTTCGTGGTGCAGTCCGTGACGCACGGCGTCAACACCTGGGTCATGGAGACCCTGATCATGGTCGACGCGCTGAAGCGCGGCTCGGCCAAGCGGATCACCGTGGTACTGCCGTTCTACCCGTACTCGCGGCAGGACAAGAAGCACCGTGGCCGGGAGCCGATCTCGGCGCGGCTGATCGCGGATCTGCTGAAGACCGCCGGCGCGAACCGGATCCTGACGGTGGACCTGCACACCGCGCAGATCCAGGGCTTCTTCGACGGCCCGGTGGACCACCTGTTCGCGATGGACGTGCTGGCCGAGTACGTGGAGCACAAGTACGCGGGCCGGCCGATGACCGTGGTGGCGCCGGACTCGGGCCGGGTGCGCGTGGCCGAGCGCTGGACCGACCGGCTGGGCGGCTGCCCGCTGGCGTTCATCCACAAGACCCGCGATCCGCTCAAGCCGAACCAGGTGGTGGCGAACCGGGTGGTCGGTGAGGTCGAGGGCCGGGTGTGCCTGATCGTGGACGACATGATCGACACCGGTGGCACGATCACCAAGGCGGCGGACATCCTCAAGGAGCAGGGCGCGGCGGAGATCGTGGTCGCCTCGACCCACGCGCTGCTGTCCGACCCGGCGACGGAGCGGCTGAAGAACAGCCCGATCAGCGAGGTCGTGGTGACGAACACGCTGCCGCTGCCGTCGGAGAAGCAGCTGGACAAGCTGACCGTACTGTCGATCGCCCCGCTGCTCGCGCGGGCGATCCGGGAGGTCTTCGACGACGGCTCGGTGACCACCCTGTTCGGTGGCCTGAGCTGAGCGTGCGGTCCGGTCGCCGGGAGTTCCCGGCGGCCGGGCCGATGCCCTGCGGAACCGGCGGGGCGGTGATATGGGGGACTGCCGGAGAGCCGGGAAATCCCTCGGGTAGACTGGTGCGGTTGCCACGGCGAGGGTGCCCGGCGGGCTGCTGACAAGCACCGCACGGAGGCGCCGTCATCGACGCGGTGCTCCGGGCGGTCGTTCATGACCCTAGCCCCAGCGAGCCCCTCGCCCCAGCACCGCCAGACGACAAGCCGCCGCAGCGAAGCATCAGGAGTTTCCCCGTGTCCGAGGTAAAGATCAGCGCCGAGCCCCGTACCGAGTTCGGCAAGGGTGGTGCCCGTCGTACCCGCCGGGCCGGCAAGGTGCCCGCCGTGCTGTACGGCCACGGCGAGAAGCCCAAGCACATCGCGCTTCCGGCGCGGGAGTTCGCCGCCGCGATCCGCAAGGGCGGCGCGAACCAGCTCTTCGCGATCGAGGTCAGCGACGGCACCCAGGTGCTGGCGCTGCCGAAGGCGATCCAGCGTGACCCGATCAAGGACACCTTCGAGCACGTGGACCTGCTGCTGGTCCGCCGCGGCGAGAAGGTCACCGTCGAGGTCCCGGTCCAGCTGACCGGTGAGGCCGCGAAGGACACCCTGATCGTGCACGACCACGACACGCTGTCGGTGACCGCCGACGCGACCAAGGTGCCGGACCACCTGGAGGCGTCGATCGAGGGCGCCGAGCCGGGCACCACGATCACCGCTGCCGACGTCGAGCTGCCGTCCGGCGTCGAGCTGGCCACCGACGAGGAGACCGCTGTCGCCTCGGTGACCGCCGCTCCGACCGCCGAGCAGCTCGAGGCCACCCTCCCCGAGGTCGAGGAGGCCGCAGAGGAGGCCGAGGCCGAGGTCGGCGAGGAGACCGCCGAGGGTGCCGAGGGCGCTCCGGCCGCCGAGGGCGAGGAGGCCCCGGCCGAGGCGAAGACCGAGGCCTGACCGGTCCGCAAGGCTGTGCGACAGGCGTCCCCGGTTCCGGGGGCGCCTGTCGGCGTATCGGGACGGCTGGTCGGGCGAGCGAGCGGGAAGGGGCGTCGGGTGACGGACGAGGCGGGACCGTGGCTGGTGGTCGGCCTGGGCAACCCCGGCCGGGAGTACGCGGGCAACCGGCACAACGTCGGGTTCATGGTGGCCGACCTGCTGGCGGCCCGGGTGGGCGCGAAGTTCGGGCGGCACAAGCGCGCGATGGCCGAGGCCGCCGAGGGGCGGCTGGGGTTCGGCGGCCCGAAGCTGGTGCTGCTGAAGCCGTTGACGTACATGAACCTCTCCGGCGGTCCGGTGGCCGGGCTGGCGCAGTTCCACAAGATCCCGCCGGCGCACGTGATCGCGGTCCACGACGAGCTGGACATCCCGTACGGGCAGGTGCGGGTGAAGTGCGGCGGCGGCGAGGGCGGGCACAACGGTCTGCGCTCGATGTCGAAGTCGCTCGGCACGAAGGACTACGTGCGGGTGCGGTTCGGCATCGGCCGGCCGCCGGGCCGGCAGGACCCGGCCGACTACGTACTCTCGGATTTCTCCCCGTCGGAGCGCAAGGAGCTGGAGTTCCTGGTGGACCGCGCGGCGGACGTGGTGGAGTCGGTGGTCCTGAAGGGCGTGGAGCCGACGCAGAACCTGTACCACGGGGGTTGACCGGCGGGGCGGAGCGCGGCCGGTAGCCTCGGGCGGCGGGAGCGAAGGCGGGTGACGGGAGCATCATGGGCAGTCCTCCGATGATCGACGGCGGTTTCGCCCGGTGGCTGGCGTCCCGGGCCGGTCAGGCGCTGACGGCCCTGCGCGCGGAGATGGGCTTCGCCGACGCGGGCGCGCTCCGGTCGGCCGGTGACAAGGTCTCGCACGACCTGATCCGCACCGAGCTGGCGAAGTGGCGGCCGGCGGACGCGGTGCTGTCGGAGGAGGACGAGGGCTCGCGGCTGGCCTGGACGGCGGAGGTGACGGACGCGGCGTTGTCGCGCCTGAACGCGGACCGGGTCTGGATCATCGACCCGTTGGACGGCACCCGGGAGTACGCGGAGGAGGGGCGCGCGGACTGGGCGGTGCACGTGGCGCTCTGGTCGCGTAACGCGTCGAGGCCGCACGGTCTGGTGGCGGGCGCGGTGGCGCTGCCGGCCCAGCACCGGGTGCTGGGCACGGACCACCCGCCGGCGTACCCGCCGATGACCGTGGAGGCGGCCACCGGGGGCGGCGCGCGGGTCATCCGGTTGGCGGCCAGTCGTAGCCGTCCGCCGGTTTTCCTGACCGACCTGGCAGAGGACGTCGGCGCTCATCTGGTTCCGATGGGCTCGGCGGGCGCGAAGATCGCCGCCGTGGTGACCGGCGAGGTCGACGCGTACATCCATGCGGGCGGTCAGTACGAGTGGGATTCGGCCGCTCCGGTCGCTGTGGCGACGGCCACCGGTCTGCATGCTTCCCGGATCGACGGTTCTGCGCTGAAATACAACGGGGCCGACCCGCGTCTACCGGATCTGCTGGTCTGCCGCAAGGATCTCGCGAGTCGGTTGCTTGCAGCGTTGCAGCGGCATTCCGGGTAACCTGAGCGTTCTTCTTCACGAGTCCGACCTGAAAGGTCTGGAATCCGATGTACGGATCCGTGCGAATCGAGTTCGTGTCATGACGTCCCCCGCCGCGTACCAGGTGTCGCACCTCGACGCGCTCGAGGCGGAGAGCATCTTCGTGATGCGCGAGGTCGTCGCCGAGATGGAACGGCCGGTGCTGCTGTTCTCCGGCGGCAAGGACTCGATCGTGATGCTCCGGTTGGCCCAGAAGGCGTTCGCGCCGGCCAACATCCCCTTCCCGGTGATGCACGTGGACACCGGGCACAACTTCCCCGAGGTGCTCGACTACCGCGATCAGCGGGTGGCCGAGCTGGGCCTGCAGCTCATCGTGGCGAGCGTGCCGGAGGCGCTGAACAAGGGCCTGGTCCGCGAGTCGGCCGACGGCATGCGCAACCGGATCCAGACGCCGGTGCTGCTGGAGGCGGTGGAGAAGCACCGCTTCGACGCGCTGTTCGGCGGCGCCCGGCGCGACGAGGAGAAGGCGCGGGCCAAGGAGCGGGTGTTCAGCTTCCGCGACGAGTTCGGCCAGTGGGATCCGAAGAACCAGCGTCCGGAGCTGTGGGCGCTCTACAACGGCCGGCACCACCCGGGCGAGTCGATCCGGGTGTTCCCGCTGTCGAACTGGACCGAGCTGGACGTCTGGCACTACATCGAGCGGGAGCGGATCCCGCTGCCGTCGATCTACTACGCGCACGAGCGCGAGGTGATCGAGCGCGACGGCATGCTCTACGCGGTGAACGAGTTCTTCCGGGCACGCGCCGGCGAGCAGCCGTTCAAGGCCCAGGTGCGGTACCGGACCGTGGGTGACGCCTCCTGCACCGCGGCGGTCCGCTCGGACGCCGACACGGTGGAGAAGGTGATCGAGGAGGTGGCCGCCACGCGGATCACCGAGCGCGGCGCGACCCGCGGCGACGACCGGGTCAGCGAGGCCGCCATGGAGGACCGCAAGCGAGAGGGCTACTTCTGATGAGCGTCGAGACCCTGGCCCCGGCCGAGAGCGAGACCGCGCGGCCGATGGACCTGCTGCGGTTCGCCACCGCGGGCAGCGTCGACGACGGCAAGTCGACGCTGATCGGCCGTCTGCTCTACGACACCAAGTCGCTGTTCAGCGACCAGCTCGCCGCCGTCGAGGCGGTCAGCGCCGCCCGTGGCGACGAGTACACGAACCTGGCGCTGCTCACCGACGGCCTGCGCGCCGAGCGGGAGCAGGGCATCACCATCGACGTGGCGTACCGCTACTTCGCCACGCCGCGGCGGAAGTTCATCATCGCCGACACCCCGGGGCACATCCAGTACACCCGGAACATGGTCACCGGCGCCTCCACCGCCGACCTGGCGCTGATCCTGGTGGACGCGCGTAAGGGCCTGGTGGAGCAGTCCCGCCGGCACGCGTTCCTCTGCTCGCTGCTGCGGGTGCCGCACCTGGTCCTGTGCGTGAACAAGATGGACCTGGTGGACTGGTCGCAGGAGGTCTACGAGCGGATCGCGGACGAGTTCACCGCGTTCGCCGCGAAGCTCGACGTGCCGGACCTGACGGTGGTGCCGGTCTCCGCGCTGCAGGGCGACAACATCGTCACCCGCTCGGAGAACATGCCCTGGTACGAGGGCCCGTCGCTGCTGCACCACCTGGAGCGGGTGCACATCGCCTCGGACCGCAACCTGGTCGACGTGCGGTTCCCGGTGCAGTACGTGATCCGGCCGCAGTCCACCACCGTCACCGACTACCGGGGTTACGCCGGTCAGGTGGCCTCGGGCGTGCTCAAGCCGGGCGACGAGGTGATGGTGCTGCCGTCGGGCTTCACCAGCCGGATCGCCGCGGTGGAGACCGCCGACGGCCCGGTCGACGAGGCGTTCCCGCCGATGTCGGTGACGGTCCGGCTGACCGACGAGCTGGACATCTCCCGCGGCGACATGATCTGCCGGCCGAACAACGCCCCGACGCCCGTGCAGGACATCGAGGCGATGGTCTGCTGGATGGACGAGACGCGGCCGTTGCAGGTCGGCGGCAGGTACGCGATCAAGCACACGACCCGCTCGGCGCGGGCGATCGTGCGCGGGCTGCACTACCGGCTGGACATCAACTCGCTGCACCGCGACGAGACGGCCGGTGAGCTGAAGCTCAACGAGATCGGCCGGGTCCGGCTGCGCACCACGGTTCCGCTGCTCGCCGACGAGTACCGGCGCAACCGCACCACCGGTGGCTTCGTCATCATCGACGAGTCGACGAACCGTACGGTCGGCGCCGGCATGATCGTCGAGGCCGGCTGACGTACGTGACGAGAAGGCCCCCGGCGCTGCGCCGGGGGCCTTTCGCGTTCAGTCCAGGCGGGTGACGCCGCCGGCCGGGAGCACGGTGAGCGTGCCGGGTGCGGTGAAGCCGCGCTTCGCGTACGCCTGGGTGACGGCGGCCGCCACCGCGTCGGCGGCGCCGGCGTCGACCAGGGCGAGCACGCAGCCGCCGAAGCCGCCGCCGGTCATCCGTGCGCCGTGCGCCCCGGCGGCCAGCGCCGCCTCGACCGCGGTGTCGATCTCCGGCACGGTGATCTCGAAGTCGTCGCGCATGGAGGCGTGCGAGGCGGTCAGCAGCGGACCGGTGTCGCGGACCCGCCCGGCGCGCAGCAGCGCGACGGTGTCGAGCACCCGCTGGTTCTCGGTCACCACGTGCCGGACCCGGCGGCGGGTCTCGTCGTCGTCGAGGCGCGCCAGCGCGGCGTCGAGATCGGCGACGTCGACGTCGCGCAGCGCGGTCACGCCGAGCGTCGCGGCGGCCCGCTCACAGCTCTTGCGGCGGGCCGCGTACTCGCCGTCCGCGTGCCGGTGCGGGGCCCGGCTGTCGATCACCAGCACGGCCAGCCCCGCGCCGTCCAGGTCGAACGGGATCTGCTCGACGTCCTCGGTGCGGCAGTCGAGGAACAGCGCGTGCCCGGCCCGGCCGCGGATCACCGCGGACTGGTCCATGATCCCGGTGGGCGCGCCGACGTAGTCGTTCTCGGCCCGCTGGGCGAGCCGCGGCCACCGCCCGGCGGGCAGGTCGAGCCCGCCGAGGTCGACAAGGGCGGCCAGCACCGCCGACTCGATCGCCGCCGACGAGGAGAGCCCGGAGCCGACCGGCACGTCGGAGGCGACGGCGAGCCGCGCGCCCGGCACGTCGTGGCCGCCGGCGCGCAGCGCCCACACCACCCCGGCCACGTAGGCGGCCCACCCGTCGACCCGGCCGGGCTCGTCGGCCTCCGCCGCGCCGAACTCGACCGGTTCGTCGTCGAGTTCCGACCAGACGGTCCAGCGTCCGCCGGGGGCGGGCGCGGCGGCGACCACGGTACGCAGCGGCAGCGCGAAAGGCAGCACGAAGCCGTCGTTGTAGTCGGTGTGCTCACCGATCAGGTTGACCCGGCCGGGAGCCGCCCAGCGGCCCGCCGGCTCGGTGCCGTACCGCTGCCGGAAGCCGGCGGTGGCGCGGTCGGCGACGGTCATGAGGGCTGCCTCGCGACGTGGGCCCGGTAGAACGCCCAGGCGTCGCCGACCATGTCGTGCAGGGTCGGCTTGGCCGGCGTCCAGCCCAGCTCGTCGCGGGCCAGCGCGGAGGACGCGACCAGCTCGGCCGGGTCGCCCTGGCGGCGGGGGGCCACCTCGACCGGCACCGGGTGCCCGGTGACCTCGCGGACCACGTCGACCACCTGGCGGTTGGTGAAGCCGTTGCCGTTGCCGAGGTTGTAGATGCGGTGCCGGCCCGGGGTGGCCGCGTCGAGCGCGAGCAGGTGGGCGCGGGCCAGGTCCTCGACGTGGATGTAGTCGCGGACGCAGGTGCCGTCGACTGTGGGGTAGTCGTCGCCGAAGAGCTGGAGCTTCTCCCGCCGCCCGGCGGCCACGTCGAGCGCGATCGGGATGAGGTGCGTCTCCGGGTCGTGCCGTTCGCCGATGGCCAGCCCGTCGCGCAGGTACGCCCCGGCGACGTTGAAGTAGCGCAGCGAGACGGCGGCCAGGTCGTGCGCGATCGCCTCGGAGGTGAGCGCCATGTCGACGGCCAGCTTGGTGGCGCCGTAGGTGCTGGTGGGCGCCTTGACGGCGGTCTCCGGGATGGGCAGCTCGGTGGGGTTGCCGTAGACGGCGGCGGTGGAGGAGAAGACCATCCGGGGCACCCGGGCGGCGCGGACCGCGTCGATGAGCGCGATCGAGCCGACCGTGTTGGTGTGCCAGTACAGCTCGGGACGGATCATCGACTCGCCGGCGGCGATGAGGGCGGCGAAGTGCAGCACGCCGTCGAACCCGGCGTCGGGGGTGAGCACCTGGGCGGCCTCGTGCACCGGCAGCTCGACATGGGTGGCGTCGGGGGCGAGGGCTTCCCGGTGACCGGTGCGCAGGTCGTCCAGCACGGTCACCTGGTGGCCGTGGTCGAGCAGCATCCGGGTCACCACGCTGCCGATGTAGCCGGCGCCGCCGGTGACGAGCAGTTTCACGTCGGTCCTCCTGCCTGGGCCGCGTCCCGCGGCGGCCGTCCCGCGATCACCCTACGGCTGAGGGCTGTGTCGCGGCTGTCGAGTCGAGTCCGCCTCCATTCCATCATAATCCTTCATGATTGAACAGATCCGAACATTGGGCCGAGCGTACGGTGGTCGCTGTCTACCATCCTTCTCATGCGGGAGGGTGGTGGTCCCGGGCCCCGGCGGCGACCGTCGGGGCGGCCCCGACGCGAACCCGGCCCGCTGGCCCGCACCGTGGCCCGTCTCGTGGTGCGCGGTGCCGACGGCGCCACCCGCCTCGTCACCGCCCTGCTCGGGGCCAGCCCCACCGCCGGGCGCGAACGGATCAGCGAGGCCGAGCTGCGGGATCTGGTCGCCGCGAACACGCTGCTCGACCCGGACGAGCGGCGGATCATCGACGAGGTGCTGGTGGCCGGCGCCCGGCTCGTCCGCGAGGTGATGGTGCCCCGCACCGAGGTGGTCTTCCTCAGCGCGGCGCTCCCGCTGACGCAGGCCCAGCGGCTGGTCCGGGCCGACCCGCACACCCGCTACCCGGTGGTGGACGGCACCCACGACGACGTGGTCGGCCTGGTGCACCTGCGGGACGTGCTGCTGCGCCCGGACGCGGACCGGCTGCTCCTGGTCGGCGACCTGATCCGGGAGGTGAAGCGCCTGCCGGACAGCAAGCGCGTGCTGGCGGCGCTCACCGAGATGCGCCGGGAGGGCCACCACCTGGCCGTCGTCGTCGACGAGTACGGCGGCACCGCCGGCATCGTCACCTGCGAGGACCTGGTCGAGGAGCTGGTCGGCGAGATCCGCGACGACGAGCACGGCCCGCTCGAACCGGAGCCCGCCGGCCTGCCCGCGGTCGTCGACGGCCGGCTCAACCTGACCGACTTCGCCGAGCGCACCGGGGTGTCGCTGCCCGCCGGGCCGTACGAGACGGTGGGCGGGTACGTGATGGCCGCCCTGGGCCGGCTGCCGGTGGCGGGCGACGAGGTGCCGGTGGCTGTCGACCCGGACACCGGATCGGTTCCCGCCGATCCGGCGGGCTGGCTGCTGCGGGTGCTCACGCTCGACGGCCGCCGCGTGTCCCGCCTGGCGGTCTCCGCCGCGCGGCTGCCCGAGCCCCGGCGTGAGATGAACGGTCCGCTTCCGCCCGTACCCGCCCGATCCACCGGCCCGTCATGACGGACGCCGGGGCTTGCTGACAGAATTGCCGCCATGTCCGACGTACCCGCCCGCCCGCGCGTCTTCTCCGGCATCCAGCCGACGGCCGACTCGTTCCACCTCGGCAACTACCTGGGCGCGCTGCGGCACTGGGTGGCGTTGCAGGACAGCCACGACGCCTACTACTGCGTGGTCGACCTGCACGCGATCACCGCCGGGCACGACCCGTTGGTGCTCAAGCGCCGCAGCCGGGTCGCCGCCGCGCAGCTGTTCGCGCTCGGCCTGGACCCGGAGCGCAGCACGCTGTTCGTGCAGTCGCAGGTGCCCGAGCACTCGCAGCTCGCCTGGGTGCTCGGCTGCATCACCGGCTTCGGCGAGGCCGGCCGGATGACCCAGTTCAAGGACAAGTCGCAGAAGCAGGGCAGCGAGCGGGCCAGCGTCGGCCTGTTCACGTACCCGATCCTCCAGGCCGCGGACATCCTGCTCTACCAGGCGAACGCGGTGCCGGTCGGCGAGGACCAGCGGCAGCACCTGGAGCTCTCCCGCGACCTGGCGCAGCGGTTCAACTCGCTGTTCGGCAGCACCTTCACCGTGCCCTCCCCGCACATCGTGAAGGACACCGCGAAGATCACCGACCTGCAGGACCCGACGGCCAAGATGTCCAAGTCGTCGTCCTCCCCGGCCGGCATCATCGACCTGCTGGAGGACCCGGCCCGCTCGGCCAAGAAGATCCGCTCGGCGGTCACCGACACCGGCCGCGAGATCGTCTTCGACGCCGAGGGCAAGCCGGGCATCACCAACCTGCTGACGATCTACTCCGCGCTGTCCGGCCGGTCCATCGACGACCTGGTCGCCGCGTACGACGGCAAGGGCTACGGCGACCTGAAGAAGGACCTCGCCGAGGTGGTGCGGGAGTTCGTCACGCCGATCCAGGAACGCACGAACGCCTACCTCAACGACCCGGCCCAGCTCGACAAGCTGCTGGTGCGGGGCGCGGAGAAGGCCCGGGCGGTGGCCGCCGGGACGCTGCGGGACGTGTACGAGCGGGTCGGCTTCTTCCCGCCGGTGCGGTTCGAGTAACGGCCCGGACGGGCGGAGACGGGTGACGCAGCCGGTGGCCGGAGGGGTGGCGCGCGACGTGGCGGGCAGTGACACGGCGCCGGGCGGCGCGGACACGATCCAGATCGGGATCGCTGTCGACGTCCCCGAGCCCTGGGGCGGGATGCTCACCCGCCGCCGGGTCGAGGCCGGCGACCCGCTCGCCGTCCCCGCGCACGTGACCCTCCTCGGGCCCACCGAGATCCCGGTACGCGCGCTGCCCGCCGTCGAGGACCATTTGGCCCGGGTCGCCGCCGCGCACCTGCCGTTCACGCTGCACCTGCGCGGCACCGGCACGTTCCGCCCGGTCACCCAGGTGGTCTTCGTGGCGGTGGCGGCCGGGATCAGCGAGTGCGAACTGCTCGCCGCCGCCATCAACTCCGCTCCCGAGCTGCGCCGCGAGCTGCGTTTCCCGTACCACCCGCACGTCACAGTGGCGCAGGACGTGCCGCCCGAGGTGCTCGACAAGGCGTACGAGGATCTGGCCGACTTCTCCGCGTTGTTTCAGGTGGACGCGTTCACGCTGTTCTCGCACAGCGGGGCGACCCGGTGGCAGCCCCGCCGCGACTTCCGGCTCGGCGGCCGGAGCTGAACATCCGACCGGCCGGGCCACCTCCGTCACGGGCGGAGATCGGCGAGGATGACGGGGTGAACGTCTTCGGCCGGATCGAGGCGGCGGTGGGGCGCCGCATCGACGCGGCCCGGAGCCGCTCGTCGGCCTTCGACCACGTCTGGCGGGCCGGGACGCTCTACGCCGACCTGCTCGCCGGGCGGCTCGCCGCCGCCATCGCGTACTACGGCTTCTTCGCCGTGTTCGCGCTCGCGCTCGTCGCGTACTGGATCTTCGGCGCGGTGCTGCGGGACAACGAGGAGGTCAGCCGCGGCGCGGCCCACTTCCTGGAGGAGAACCTGCCCTTCCTCGATCCGGCGCAGATCGCCGAGAGCAGCGGCACCGTCGGCGTGGTCGGCCTGGTCATCCTGGTCTTCACCGGCATCGGCTGGGTGGAGGCGATCCGCTCCTCGCAGCGGCTGATGTACGGCTTCAACCAGCAGCCCGGCAACCTGGTGGTGCGGCGCCTGGTCGACCTGGGCGTGCTGGTCGCGGTCTTCGTGCTGCTGTTCGTCTCGGTCGCCGCCGTGGACGCGCTGGAGTCGCTGCTGCGCTTCCTGCTGCGCAGCACCGGCTCGGTGGGCCTGACCACGATCAGCGCGGTGCTGAGCGTGCTCGTCAACGCCGTGCTCGCCGCCGCGCTGCTGCTCGCAGTGCCCCGGCTGCGGATGAGCCGGCGCCGGCTGCGCCCGGCGATCCTGACCATCGCCGTCGGTATCACCCTGCTGAACACCGTGGGGCGCTACTACGTGGTACGCACCGAGCGGAACCCCGCGTACACGGTGGTCGCCACCGCCGTGGGCCTGTTGCTCTACCTCTACCTGCTCAACCAGTTGGTGCTCTTCGGCGCCGCGCTCGCCGCGACCAGCCGGTACGGCCGGGTGGTGGACCTGGCCGAGGGCGGCGCCCGGGAGGTGGACGTGGAGGCGGACGTGCTCGACGAGGAGACCGAACCGGGGACACCGGGGGGAGCGGGATGAGCGCGCGGATCCGGATCGACGCCGAGTCGGCGGTGCCGCCGTACGAGCAGGTGCGGGCGCAGTTCGCCGCGCGCATCGGCGACGGGCGGCTGCCGGTGGGCACCCGGCTCCCGGCGGTGCGGCAGCTCGCCGCCGACCTGGGGCTGGCGGTGAACACCGTGGCGCGGGCGTACCGGGAACTGGAGAGTGCCGGGCTGGTGGAGACGCGGGGCCGGCACGGCACGGTGGTGGCCCCCGGCCGGGACGACGCCACCGACCGGCTGCAGCGGGCCGCCGCCGGGTACGCCGCCGAGGCGCGTCGCCTGGGTGTCGCGCCGGAGCGGGCGGTCGCGCTGGTCCGTGCGGCGCTGGACGCCGGTACGCGTGGCTGAGCGTGGTCCCCGAAGCGGGGAGAGTCCGATGATTGCGTTCCCCGGTCCGGCACGCGGCGACCATGATGGGCCGGTGGGCGCACTCGTGACACTGGACCTGCCGGACGACTCCCCGATCCGGGGTCTGCCGTGGATCATCACGTTCGGCCCGCTCGGCGCCGAGGACGACTGGGAGCCGGTGGTCTGCGGCCCGTACGAGCGACAGCACGCGCTGGCGCTCGCCGAGGCGGTGGTGGCCGACGAGCAGCTGATGGCGGTGGTGGAACCGCTGCTGCCGGCGCTCACGCCGGAGGAGATCCGCGGCGAGATCGCCGCCGCGCAGATCGCCGCCGAGGACGAGGCGGCCGAGATCGACCAGGCGGACCTCTACGGCGACTTCGAGGACGTCATCGACGAGGAGCTGGAACGCGCCGCCGACCGCGAGCCGGAGCCCGAGCCGGCGAAGGCGCCCGACCGGGAGGAGATCCGGGCCGGGTTCGCCCGGATCGCCGCGCTGCTCACCGCCAAGGGCGGCTGAGAGCGCGCTCGCTCCCCGATGGACACCGGCCCCCCGGGAGCGTGCTCCCGAGGGGCCGGGGCCACCTCACCCCCCACCACAAGGGGTCGGCAGCCCAGCCGCCCGTCGGCGCGGGGCACAACGGACGGCCAGGTCGTTGGCGGGTTACCCGGCTCAGCGCCGTTCGAACCACGCAGCCGCGTCCACCGGCAGGACGTACCCGTCGCCCCGCTCGGTGAGGTCGGCGCTGGCGACGAGCGGGCGGCCGTGGCCGCTCACCGTCACGTCGGCGCCACTGATGTTCACCACGCACGTCACCCCGGCGTCGCCGGCGGTGCGGCGGAACGCGAGTACGCCGGGCTCGGTCTCCAGCCAGGTGATGCCGTCCAGGCCGGCCAGCGCCGGGTGCTCGTGCCGGACGCGCAGCGCGGTCCGGTACAGCTCCAGCGTCGAGCCGGGCGCACCGGCCTGGGCGGCCACCGACAGCTCCCGCCAGGTCGCCGGCGCCGGCAGCCAGCTCAGCTCGCTGCCGTCCGGCCCGAAGCCGTACGGGGGCAGGTCGCCACCCCACGGGATCGGCACGCGGCAGCCGTCGCGGCTCTCCCCGGTACGCCGGAACGCCGGGTCCTGGCGCAGCTCGTCCGGGAGGTCCAGCACCTCCGGCAGGCCCAGTTCCTCGCCCTGGTAGACGTACGCGCAGCCGGGCAGCGCGAACATCAGCAGCGCGGCGGCGCGGGCGCGGCGCAGGCCGACCTCGCCGTCGCCGTACCGGGTGACGTGCCGCTGCCGGTCGTGGTTGGAGAGCACCCAGGTGGTCGGCGCGCCCACGATCGTGGACTCGGCCAGCGCCGTGTCGATCACCTTGCGGAACGAGTCGGCCGACCAGGTGGCGTCGAGGAAGTCGAAGCTGAAGGCCTGGTGCAGCTCGTCCGGGCCGATGTAGCGGGCCAGGCGCTGCGGCGTCTCGGCCCACGCCTCGGCGACAGCCATCCGGCCGCCCGGGTAGCTGTCCAGGATCGGCCGCCAGGCGCGGTAGATGTCGTGCACCTCGTCCTGGTCGAAGTACGGCAGCCGGCCCTTGCCCAGCAGTTCGGACTGGCGCTGGCCGGTGGTCATCGAGTTGAAGCCGACGTCCGGCAGGCCCTCGGCCTTGATCATGCCGTGCGCCACGTCGATCCGGAAGCCGTCCACGCCCCGGTCCAGCCAGAAGCGCAGCACGTCCTCGAACTCGGCCCGCACCTCCGGGTGGCGCCAGTTCAGGTCGGGCTGGGCCGGGTCGAACAGGTGCAGGTACCACTGGCCGTCGACCACGCGGGTCCACGCCGGCCCGCCGAAGATGCTCTCCCAGTCGTTCGGCGGCAGCTCGCCCTGCTCGCCCTTGCCGTCGGCGAACAGGTAGCGCTCGCGCTCCGGTGAACCGGGCCCGGCGGCGAGCGCGGCGGTGAACCACGGGTGCGCGCTGGAGGTGTGGTTCGGCACCATGTCGACGATGATCCGCAGGCCGAGCGCGTGCGCGTCGGTGATCATCTCGTCGAAGTCGGTCAGGTTGCCGAACAGCGGGTCGACGTCCCGGTAGTCGGACACGTCGTAGCCGGCGTCGACCTGCGGCGACGTGTAGAACGGCGTCAGCCAGAGCGCGTCCACGCCGAGGTCGCGCAGGTACGGCAGGCGCTGCCGGATGCCCTGGAGGTCACCCACGCCGTCGGCGTTCGCGTCGGCGAAGCTGCGGACGTACACCTGGTAGACGACAGCGGACCGCCACCAGTCGTCGTCGGCGGTGCGAGGGGTGGTGCTGGGGGCGGAGGTCATCGCTGTCGATCCCGTTCTGTGGCGGCTTCTGGTGCGGCGCAGGGTGTCTGAGAAGAATGCCGCCATCAGACTGCAAGAGTCAAGCATTCCTTGCGCAAGAAATGGCAGCCATCACCCGCGCCGGCCCCGTCCTCGTCTCCCGAATCCCGAGACACCCACACCCGCGACCCTCCGGCCGGCCCTCTCACTTCGACGTCGATCATGAGGTTAACCCCGACATTCCGGACCTCAGCCCTCGCCAACCTCATGATCGCCACCCGATCCGGCCGCCCTTGATCAACGGGGGAGGGGAGGGGAGGGTGCGCGCGGCGTGGGCGCGGCCGGGGGTGGCTCGCGTGATCATGAGGTTGGCGGCATTCGGCGTCCGATTTGTTGCCGTCAACTTCATGATCGACGGGAAGAGGCGCGGGGGTCAGGCGGGGATGGGGAGGGACGGGGTGGGGTTGGGGGTGGCGGGGCGCTGGCGCTTCGGGGGGTCGGCGGGGCGGGTCACCGCGGTGGAGCCGCGTACCACCAGCTCGGGGCGGAACAGGTACTCGGAGTTCGGGGACGGGTGACCGTTGATCTCGTCTACCAGGGCCCGCACCGCGGCCACCGCCATCGCGGCCACCGGCTGGCGCACTGTGGTCAGCGGCGGGTCGGTGAACGCCATCAGGGGGGAGTCGTCGTACCCGACCACGGAGATGTCGCCGGGCACCGACAGCCCGCGCTGGCGGGCGGCCCGGATCGCGCCGAGCGCCATCAGGTCCGAGCCGCAGACGAGCCCGGTCACGCCGCGCTCGATGAGCCGGCCGGCGGCCGCCTCGCCGCCCTCGACGCCGAACAGTGACAGCTCGGTCAGCTCGGTCAGTTCGCCCTCGGTGATGTCGGTCAGGCGCCCCATCGCGGCCTTGTAGCCGGCGACCTTGCGCTGTACCGGCACGAACCGGTCCGGGCCGGTGATCAGGCCGATCCGGCGGTGCCCGAGCGCGACCAGGTGGGCGACGGCGAGTTCGGCGGACTCCCGGTCGTCGCAGGAGACGAACGGCGCGGGGATGCCGGGCGCGTACCCGTTGATCATGACGATCGGCAGCGGCCGGGCCAGCAGCGTGCGGTAGCGGTCGTGGTCGGCGGCGGTGTCGGCGTGTAGGCCGGAGACGAAGACGATGCCGGAGACCTGGCGGTCCAGCAGCATCTCCACGTACTCGTCCTCGCGGACGCCGCCGGGCGTCTGCGTGCAGAGCACCGGTGTGTAGCCGGTGGGGGCGAGCGCGGACTCGATGATCTGGGCGAACGCCGGGAAGATCGGGTTGTCCAGTTCCGGCACGACCAGGCCGACCAGTCCGGCGCTGCGCTTGCGCAGCCGGGCCGGTCGTTCGTAGCCGAGCACATCGAGGGCGGTGAGGACGGCCTGCCGGGTCTCGGGGGCCACACCGGGGCGGTCGTTGAGCACCCGCGACACCGTGGCCTCGCTGACTTCAGCCTGTTGGGCGATGTCGGACAGTCGAGCGCGCATGTGCGGCACTTTAGCCCAACGGCAAAGTCTTGCGTACACTTCTGCAAGCCCTTCCATTCTCTGCAACCTCTTGCTAACGTCCCCGCAACATGCGAGAGCAGCGGCGCAGCATCTCGGCGCCGGTCAGCAAGAACTTTCAGAGGTTTCCACTGGCGGGCCGCCCTTCCCCCGGCGAGCCGCCATGACGACAGGAGTACCGATGCGCATCCGTACCGCGGGTGTGGTCGCCGTCCTCGGCCTGGCGCTCGCCGCCTCCGGCTGTGGTGACAGCGGCAGCGACGACAAGCCGGCCGCCGGCGAGTCCAAGGCGACCGGCGGCAAGCTGGTCATCTGGGCCGACGACAAGCGCACGGCCGCCCTCAAGCCGTTCGCCGAGGAGTTCGGCAAGGAGAACGGGGTGACCGTCGAGGTCCAGGCCGTCTCCAAGGACCTGCAGACCAACTTCGTCACCGCCTCGCAGCAGGGCAGCGGCCCGGACGTCGTGGTCGGCGCGCACGACTGGATCGGCAACCTGGTCCAGAACGGCGCCATCGACCCGGTGCAGCTCGCGGCCGAGCAGAAGTCCGGCTTCAACGAGACCGCGATCAAGGCCGTCACGTTCAACGGCCAGCTCTACGGCGTGCCCTACGCCACCGAGAACGTCGCGCTGATCCGCAACACCGAGCTGGCCCCCGAGGCGCCGAAGACGATCGAGGACCTGGTCGCCACCGGCAAGAAGCTCAAGGCCGAGAAGAAGGTCAGCGAGATCCTCTGCCTGCAGTCCGGCCAGAACGGCGACGCGTACCACATCTACCCGCTCTACACCTCGGGCGGCGGCTACCTGTTCGGCACCGCGGCCAACGGCGACTACGACCCGAAGGACCTGGGCGTGGGCAAGCCGGAGTCGATCGCTGCCTTCCAGAAGATCGCCAAGCTGGGTGAGAAGGGCGAGGGTGCGCTGAAGCGCTCCATCACCGGCGAGAACTCCATCGCCACCTTCACCGGCAAGAAGTGCGCGTTCCTGGTCTCCGGCCCGTGGGCCGTGGCCGACGCCAAGAAGGCCAACATCGCGTACGACATCTCCCCGGTCCCCGGCTTCGCCGGTGGCAAGGAGGCCCAGCCGTTCGTGGGCGTCCAGGCGTTCTACGTGGCCGCCAAGGGCAAGAACAAGGCCCTGGCCCAGGAGTTCGTCACCAACTACGTGACCAAGCCCGAGCTGGCCGTCGCGCTGTACAAGGCCGAGCCGCGCCCGCCGGCGCTGACCGCCGCCTTCGACCAGGTCAAGGGCGAGGACCCGGACCTGGCCAAGTTCTCCGAGGCCGGTAAGAACGGCCAGGTCCTCCCGGCGATCCCGGCCATGGCCGCGATCTGGGACCCGTTCGGCAAGGCGGAGGCCGCCATCATCGGTGGCGCCGACCCGGCCAAGACGATCACGGCCGCCGGCAAGACCATCCAGGGTCAGATCAAGTAATGAGCGCGCCGCTGTCCGGCCCGGGGTCTGCACCGCAGGCCCCGGGCCGGGAGCCCGTACGCCGTGGGCTCCCGCGCACGTCCCGTACCGCGCGGCAACACGCGCCGATCACCGCGACCGGCCTCGTCGTCAAGGTGGTCCTGCTCGGCCTGGTGGCCGGGATCGCGATCTGGGCGGCCTTCCCGCTCATCGAGGCCGAGCACTGGCTCGCGCTGGGCGTCCTGGCGGTCACCACCGCCGGCCTGTTCTACCTCTACCTGAGCCGCCGGCACATCCCGGCCAAGTACCTGGTCCCCGGCACGCTCTTCCTGATCGCGTTCCAGATCTTCCCGGTGCTCTACACCGCGAGCACCGCGTTCACGAACTTCGGCGACGGCCACCGCGGCAGCAAGGACGACGCGATCGTCGCCGTGCAGACCTCCTCGGTGAAGCAGGTACCCGGCTCGACCGAGTACAACCTCACCATCGCCACCACCGGCGACCCGGCGACCGGCTCGCTGGTCTTCCTCCTCAGCGACCCGAAGACCAAGGAGGTCTTCGCCGGCGACGCGGACGGGCTGCGCAAGCTCGACGCCGCCGACGTCGAGGTGAGCAGCCTCAGCGGCAAGATCACCGCCGCGGACGGCTACACCCTGCTGAACATCGGGCAGGCCAGCAGCCGCAGCGACGCCGTCACCGCGCTCATCGTGCCCACCGACGAGGGCGCCATCCGCTCCAACGGCCTGACCCGGGCGTACGAGGGCAAGGCGGCGCGGGCGTACGACGCCGCGTGCGACTGCGTCAAGGACAGCGAGACCGGCAAGACGTGGACCGCCGACGAGAAGTCCGGCTCCTTCGTCGCCGCCGACGGCGAGCGCCTCGCCCAGGGCTGGAAGGTCGACGTCGGGCTGAAGAACTTCAGCACCGTGCTCACCGACCCGAACATCTCCGGCCCGTTCTTCGGCACGCTCGCCTGGAACTTCGCGTTCGCGATCGGTTCCACCGGCCTGACGTTCCTGCTCGGCATGGCCATCGCGCTCGCGCTGCACTCACCTCGGATGCGCGGGACGAACTTCTACCGGGTGCTGCTGATCCTGCCGTACGCCATGCCGTCGTTCGCCATGCTGCTGATCTGGCGGGACATGTTCAACACCGACTTCGGCCTGCTCAACAACCTGTTCGGGCTGAACGTCGACTGGTTCGGCGGCAACTGGTCGGCCCGGATCGCGGTGCTGCTGGTGCAGTTGTGGCTCGGCTACCCGTACATGTTCCTGGTCGCCACCGGCGCGTTGCAGGCCATCCCGCGGGAGCTGACCGAGGCTACCTCGGTCGACGGCGCGTCACCCTGGCAGTCGTTCCGCGCGGTCACCCTGCCGCTGCTGCTGGTGGCGCTCTCGCCGCTGCTGATCGCGTCGTTCGCGTTCAACTTCAACAACGTCAACGCGATCCTGTTCACCACCGAGGGCGGCCCGTTCGCGCCGGACAATCCGCGTAACGGCGCCACCGACCTGCTGATCACCTACACGTACCGGCTCGCGTTCGGCGCACAGGGCGCCGAGTTCGGCCTGGCCGCCACCGTCTCGATCTTCATCTTCGCGATCGTGGCGACGGTGTCGGCGATCAGCTTCCGGCGGACCCGCAAGCAGGAGGAGGTGTACTCGTGACCACCATCGCGGAGACGCCCACACCCACCGCGACCCGTAAGCCGGCCCGCCGCTCGCGTGGCCGCTGGTTCGCCCAGGTGGGCTGGCGGCACCTGGTCGGGATGCTGGCGGTGGCGTTCAGCCTCTTCCCGATCCTGTTCGTGATCTCGGCGGCGTTCAACCCGCTCGGCACGCTCTCCTCCACCGAGCTGCTGCCGACCGGGGCGTCGCTGGAGAACTTCACGAACCTGTTCGACAACACCGCGTTCGGCCACTGGTTCCTCAACTCGCTGCTGCTGGCGGGCGTGGCCAGCTTCGCGTCGATCTTCCTGTCGTCGCTCGCGGCGTACGTGTTCTCCCGGATGCGTTTCGCCGGGCGCCGGGTCGGCCTGCTCGCGTTGCTGCTGATCCAGATGTTCCCGCAGTTCCTGGCGATCGTGGCGATCTTCCTGATCTTCACCACGCTCACCGACCTCTACCCGGCGATCGGGTTCAACACCCCGTGGGGCCTGTTCCTGCTCTACATGGGTGGCGCGCTCGGCGCGAACACCTGGCTGATGAAGGGCTTCTTCGACACGCTGCCGAAGGAGCTGGACGAGTCGGCGACCATGGACGGCGCGTCGCACGTGCAGGTCTTCTTCCGGATCATGCTGCCGCTGGTGGCCCCGATCCTGGCGGTGACCGGCCTGCTCGCGTTCATCGGGTCGATCAACGAGTTCATCATCGCCAACGTGTTCCTCACCGAACCCGAGGCGAAGACCCTCGCGGTCGGCATGTACGGCCTGGTGGCCGGCGAGCGCAACAACAACTTCGGGATGTTCGCGGCGGGCACGCTGCTCACCGCGATCCCGACGGTGCTGGTGTTCCAGCTGCTCCAGCGCTACATCGTCTCCGGACTCACCTCCGGAGCGGTAAAGGGCTGAGCCTCCTCGGCTCACGCTGCGGCAAGGGCGTCGTGTCGGCGTACACCGGAGCGGTTCTCGGGCGGACCGCCGCGGTCGGGTGAACCGGCCGCGGCGGGTGCCCGCCCCCTCTCCCTGTCGGTACGACGCGAAAGGCAGCACCATGTCCCTTCAGCCGCACCACGACGGCTCCGCCACCTACGTCCCGGAGCAGGAGCCCGCGCTCGGGCAGACCGTGCCGGTCTTCGTCCGGGTGCCGGCCGGTTCCGGCGTCTCCCAGGTACACGTGCGCACCACCGGCGACGGCGAGCCGCGCTTCGCCGAGGCACGGATCGACTTCACCGACGGCGGCGACGTGTGGTGGCGGGCCGACGTCGAGGTCCGCAACCCGGTCAGCAACTACCGCTTCCTGCTCGACGGCGAGCGCGGCACCCGCTGGCTCAACGCGGCCGGGCTGTCCGGCCACGACGTGCCGGACAACGGCGACTTCAAGCTGGTCAGCTACGCCCCGCCGCCGGCCTGGGCCCGCGACGCGGTGATCTACCAGATCTTCCCGGACCGGTTCGCCCGCTCGGCCGCCGCCGACGGCCGGACCGTGCCGGACTGGGCCATCGGATGCGACTGGGACACCCCGGTCGTCGGCCGCGGCCCGGAGACGCCCCGCCAGTTCTACGGCGGCGACCTCGACGGCGTCACCGAGCACCTGGACCACCTGGACCGGCTCGGCGTCAACACCGTCTACCTCACGCCGGTCTTCCCGGCGCGCTCCAACCACAGGTACGACGCGTCGAGCTTCGACACCGTCGACCCGCTGCTCGGCGGCGACGCGGCGCTGGCCCGGCTCGCCGACGCGGTGCACGCCCGGGGCTGGCGGCTGCTCGGCGACATCACCAGCAACCACACCGGCGACGCCCACGACTGGTTCACCGCCGCCGTCTCCGACGTGAACGCGCCGGAACGCGAGCTGTACTACTTCGACCTGCCCGGCTCGGACTACGAGTCGTGGAACGGGGTGAAGTCGCTGCCGAAGCTGAACTGGGGCAGCGCCGAACTGCGCCGCCGGTTCGCCACCGCCGAGGACTCGCTGCTGCGCCGGTGGCTGCGCCCGCCGTACGGGCTGGACGGCTGGCGGGTCGACGTGGCGAACATGACCGGGCGGCGGGGTGCGGACGCGTACACCCACGAGGTGGCGCGGCTGCTGCGCGAGGTGGTCGCCGAAACCCGCCCGGACGGGCTGCTGCTCGCCGAGCACGGCCACGACCACACCGGTGACCTGGACCGCGACGGCTGGCACGGGACGATGAACTACGTCGGCTTCACCGACCCGGTCTGGTCCTGGCTGCGCCACGGCGACGAGCCGGTGCCGAACTTCCTCGGCACCCCGGGCGGGGTACGGCGGCGCGACGCGGGCGCGGTGCTCGCCACCATGAACACCTACCGGTCGCTGGTGTCGTGGCGCTCGTACACGCACTCGTGGCAGCTGCTCGGCTCGCACGACTCGGCCCGGATCCGCACCGTGGTCGGCGACGCGGCCCGGCAGGAGGTGGCGGCCGGACTGCTCGCCACCATGCCCGGCACGCCGGTGGTCTTCGCCGGGGACGAGCTGGGCCTGACCGGCACGAACGGGGAGGGCTCGCGTACCCCGATGCCGTGGCACCGGCGCCAGAGCTGGGACCGGCGCACGTTCGACGCGTACCGGTCGTTGCTGACGCTGCGCCGCGACGAGCCGGCGCTGCGGCACGGCGGCCTGCGGTGGGTGCACGCGGACGCGGACACGCTGGTCTTCCTGCGCGAGGCGCCCACGTCGACGGTGCTGGTGCTGGCAAGGCGAGCCGCAGGCACCCCGGTCCACCTGACCGGCATGGGCGCCGCAGACAACGTCTACGGCGACGCCCCCGCCCTCCACCCCGACGCCGACAACAAGGTGATCCTCCCCGCCGACGGCCCCACCTTCCAGGTCTGGCGCCTGCGCTGATCCCGCTTCCCCGCCCCGTCGATCTTGCGGTTTCGGCCCGCGCCGTGCGGCCTTCGTCCCTTATATCGGGTCGGAAACTGCAAGATCGCGGGGAGGGGGTCACGGTATGACGGCAGGTCGGCGGGGCGACTACTACGTTGCGTCGTTGGTGAGGGAGGATGGGGCGCGTGGAAGCTCTTCGACTGATTCTTCTCTACGTCCATCTGATCGGGTTCGCGCTGCTGCTCGGCGGTGGGATCGCCCAGTACGTCTCCGGCAAGCTGCGCATCAACGCGGCCATGCTCTGGGGCGCGATCATCCAGGTCCTCACCGGCATCGGGCTGTCCGCTCCGCTGCGCGACGGGGACGAGCCGGCCCCGGCGAAACTTGTTACCAAGTTGGTGCTCGCGCTGCTCATCTTCGTCATGGTCTTCTTCTCCCGTAAGCGGGAGACCGTCAACCGTGGCCATTTCCTCGCGATCGTCGGGTTGACGCTGGTCAACGCAGCCGTCGCGGTGTTCTGGCGTTAGTTCGCCAGCAGTCGGGGAACCTCGGGAAAACGGACGTTCGCGACACCGCCACGCACGCCTACCGGCCGGATAAGTGACGTGCCCCACGCAAGGGTTACGCCGGGGTAACGGACGCTCAACAGTCGTGCACGATTGTCGGCCGGTGGGTGGGCGCGGGCGTACGCTCCCGTCCGTAACGTGGGACGCCGGCGGCACACCGCAGGCCGGCGAAGGGCTGCACACCGCGCACGACGCGGTGTGCAAGGGGAAGGAGACGTCTTGCGCTCTGTGCGTGGGATGCGGATCGCCTCCGCCATCGTGGCGGGTGGACTCGTGCTGGGCGCTGCCGCGTGTGGTGAGGCTCCGGACGACGACAACAACGCCGGCGGCGACGGTGGCAAGAAGTTCAGCGCCTGCATGGTGACCGACGTCGGCGGCATCGACGACAAGTCCTTCAACGCCTCGGCCTGGAAGGGCCTCCAGGAGGCGCAGAAGGAGAACGACAAGATCGAGATCAAGAACGTCCAGTCGAAGGCCGAGGCGGACTACGAGGTCAACCTGACCGGGTTCGTCAACCAGAAGTGCGACTTCATCCTGGCCGTCGGTGGCCTGATGTCGGACGCCACCAAGGCCGCGGCTGAGAAGAACCCGAACCAGCAGTTCGGCATCGTCGACGCCAACCCGGGTGTCTCGAACGTCTACCCGATGCAGTTCGACACCGCGCAGGCCGCGTTCCAGGCCGGCTACCTGGCCGCCGGGATGAGCAAGACCGGCAAGGTCGGCGCCTACGGCGGTCTGCCGATCCCGCCGGTCACCATCTTCATGGACGGCTTCGCCGACGGCGTGGCGTACTACAACAAGACCAAGAGCAAGAACGTCCAGGTTCTCGGCTGGGACAAGGCCGCCCAGAAGGGCTCCTTCGCCAACTCGTTCGAGAAGCAGGACGAGGGCAAGAAGGTCTCCGACGCGCTCGTCGCGCAGGGCGCCGACGTCGTGATGCCGGTCGCCGGTGGCGCCGGTCTCGGCACCACCTCCGCGGCCAAGGCCTCGGGCGGCAAGTACTCGGTCGTCTGGGTCGACATCGACGGCTGCGAGAGCACCCCGGACTGCTCGGCGATCCTGACCACGGTCGTCAAGAACATCCCGGAGGCCGTCAAGGAGGCCGTGCTGAAGGCCGCCGGTGGCGAGAAGCTGCAGTCCACCCCGGGCTTCGTGGGCACGCTCGCGAACACCGGCGTCTCGATCGCCCCGTACCACGACTTCGAGAGCAAGGTCCCGGCGGACCTGAAGGCCGAGGTCGACAAGATCAAGGCGGACATCGCCGCCGGCACCATCACCGTCACCTCGAAGGCCCAGCCGACCAAGTGACGGTTCCGCCGGCCGCCGCGGTGCGATCATCGGCAGCGGAGGCCGGCGGACACCAGGTTTGACGATCCGGCCGTCCCGGCGCAACGGGGAAGGTACCCCCAGCGCCGGGGCGGCCGATCAGCTTGACTCCCCCCGACATCCCCACCCGGCGTGGTGGCGGCGCGGCAGGTCGCTACGCTGCACCATCGCTCGCACTCCAGGAGGTTGCGCTGAGACTCGAACTGCGCGGCATCACCAAACGGTTCGGTGATCTGGTCGCCAACGACCACATCGACCTGACGGTGGAGCCTGGAGAGATCCACGCCCTGCTCGGCGAGAACGGCGCCGGCAAGTCGACCCTGATGAACGTGCTCTACGGCCTCTACCAGCCGGACGAGGGCGAGATCCTGGTCGACGGCAAGCCGCTGAAGCTGAAGGGTCCGTCGGACGCGATCGCCGCCGGGATCGGGATGGTGCACCAGCACTTCATGCTGGTGCCGGTCTTCACCGTGGCCGAGAACGTGATGCTCGGCGCCGAGCAGGTCAAGGGGCCCTTCGCCGGGATCCTCGACCGGCGGCGGGCCCGGCGCGAGGTCGCCGAGGTCTCCGAGCGGTACAACCTGCGGGTCGACCCGGACGCGGTGATCGAGGACCTGCCGGTCGGCATCCAGCAGCGGGTGGAGATCGTCAAGGCCCTCACCCGCGACGTCGACCTGCTGATCCTCGACGAGCCCACGGCCGTGCTCACGCCGCAGGAGACCGAGGAACTGCTCACCGTCATGCGGTCGCTCAAGGCTGCCGGCAAGTCGATCGTGTTCATCACCCACAAGCTGGGCGAGGTGAAGGCGATCGCCGACCGGATCACGGTGATCCGGCGCGGCAAGACCGTCGGCACCGCCGAGCCGAGCGCCAGCCGGGACGAACTGGCCGCGCTGATGGTGGGACGCAGCGTCCGGCTGACCGTGGACAAGAAGCCGGCCACCCCCGGCAAACCGGTCCTGGAGGTCTCCGGCCTGGTCGTGGACGACGACCGGCAGGTACGCGCGGTCGACGGCGTCGACCTGACCGTGCACGCCGGTGAGGTGCTCGGCGTCGCGGGCGTACAGGGCAACGGCCAGACCGAGCTGATCGAGGCGATCATGGGCCTGCGCCCGGTGCTCGCCGGCACGATCAGCCTCGACGGCGAGCCGACGCACGGCTGGTCGACCAAGAAGGTGCTCCGCGCCGGCGTCGGCTACGTACCGGAGGACCGCAGCGTGGACGGCCTGGTCAAGGAGTTCTCCGTGGCGGAGAACCTGGTGCTTGACATCTACGACCGGCCGCCGTTCGGCAAGGGCCTGTCGCTCAAGCCCGAGGCCATCGCGAAGTCGGCGCGGGAGCGGATCGAACAGTTCGACGTCCGTACCTCCTCGGCCGACGCGGCGGTCGGCACGCTCTCCGGCGGCAACCAGCAGAAGGTGATCGTGGCCCGGGAGCTGTCCCGGCCGCTGAAGCTCTTCATCGCCGCCCAGCCCACCCGGGGCGTGGACGTGGGCTCGATCGAGTTCATCCACAGCCGGGTGATCCGCGAGCGGGACATCGGCACCGCGGTCATGGTGGTCTCCAGCGAACTGGACGAGGTGATCGGCCTGGCCGACCGGATCGCGGTCATGTACCGCGGGCGGATCATCGGCATCGTCGGCCCGGACACCCCGCGCGAGGAGATCGGCCTGCTGATGGCCGGCATCACCCCGGACGCCGCCACCCCGGACGCCGCCACCGCGACCGAGGACGGCCCTGGCAACGAGGACGAGGCATGACCAACCCGAACCCCGTCTCGGGCTCGCCGGACAAGGAGCCGGCGACCGAGGCGCAGGAGTCGCTGAGCGAGGCCCGGGCGACGCCGACGCAGCCGGCGGCTGACACCGAGCAGACGGTGCCCGCCACCGCGACCGCGAAGAAGCCGGAACCGGCCGGGGAGTCCCGTCCCGGCATGGGCCGGATGTTCCTGGACAACCTCTGGGCCGCGAACACGTTCACCGTGACGGTGCTCGCGGTGCTGCTGGCCATGGTGGTCGGCGCGGTGCTGATCATCGTGTCCGACCCCGAGGTGCTCGCCACCTACAGCTACATCACCGCCCGCCCCACCGATGCGCTGAACGCCAGCTGGACGGTGGTCAGCGAGGCGTACGCGAACCTGTTCAAGGGCGCGATCTTCGACCCGGACGCGGTCGGCTTCACCGCCGCCCTGAGCCCGATCTCGGAGACGCTCACCTACGCCGCGCCGCTGGTCTTCACCGGCCTGTCGGTGGCGCTGGCCTTCCGCGGCGGCCTGTTCAACATCGGCGCCCAGGGCCAGGCCACGATCGCCGTCATCCTGGCCGCCGTGGCCGGCTTCGCGCTGCCGCTGCCGCCCGTCGTGCACCTGCTGGTGGCGCTGATCGCCGGCGCGCTCGGCGGCGCGCTCTGGGGCTTCATCCCCGGCATCCTCAAGGCACGGGCCGGCGCGCACGAGGTGATCAACACGATCATGCTCAACTACGTGGCGGTCTACTTCCTGTCCTGGATCATCGTCCAGAACGGGGTGCAGAACCCGAACCGGGCGGACGCCATCAGCAAGCCGGTCGAGTCCACCGCACAGCTGCCCCGCCTGCTCGGCGAGGACCTGCGGGTGCACGCCGGCATCCTGCTCGCGGTGGCGGCCACCTGGTTCATCGCCTGGTTGCTCAACCGCTCCACGCTCGGCTTCGAGCTGCGTGCCGTGGGTGCGAACCCGGACGCGGCCCGGACCGCCGGCATCAGCGTCACCAAGACGTACGTGCTGGTGATGGTGTTCGCGGGCATGCTGGCCGGTCTCGGCGGCTCGACCATGGTGCTCGGCACCACCGCCACCGCGCTGACCCCGCTGGTGATCGCGCAGATCGGCTTCGACGGCATCCTGGTCGCGCTGCTCGGCCGCGTGAAGCCGTGGGGCGTGCTGCTGGCCGCGCTGCTGTTCGGCGCGCTCCAGGCCGGCGGCAACCGGATGCAGTCGTACTCCGGCATCTCGCTGGAACTGGTCACCGTGCTCCAGGCGCTCATCGTCATCTTCATCGCCGCGCCTGCCCTGGTGAAGACGATCTTCCAGCTCCGGGCGGCCCGCGCCGCCCGGTTGCAGACGAGCCTCGCGAAGGGCTGGTGAGCATGTCCACCACCGCTGTCCCCGAGGTCGCCGTTACCGCGGTCGACGAGGGTTTCTGGACCCGTAACCGGAAGATCGGCGCGGTCCTGCTGGCGCTCGGTGTGCTCGCGGCGGTGCTGTTCGGCGCGCTCGCGACCGACCAGCACGCGCGGTTCACGCTCAGCGAGACCGAGGGCGGGGCCGCCCTGGAGATCAACGGTACGGTCGGCGCGATCCTGTTCGGGCTGATCACCGCCGCGGCCGGAGGCGCGCTGCTGGCCGGGGTGCCGAAGCGCTGGTTCACGCTGCTGCTCGGCGCCGGGCTGGTCGCCTTCGTGCTGAGCTTCCTGTGCTGGCAGGTCTCGGCCGCCCCCGAGGGCCGCAACTTCATGCCGCTGGTGAACGTCGTCCGCGGCACGTTCATCCTGGCCCTGCCGCTGATCTTCGGCGCGCTCGCCGGTGTGCTCTGCGAGCGTTCCGGCGTGGTGAACGTGGCGATCGAGGGCCAGCTCCTGATGGGCGCCTTCTCCGGCGCGCTGTTCGGCAGCATGTCCGGCAGCGTCTGGGTGGGCCTGGTGGCCGCCGCCATCGGTGGCGCGTTCATCTCGTTCCTGCTGGCCGTGTTCTCCATCCGCTACCTGGTCGACCAGGTGGTCATGGGCATCGTGCTCAACCTGCTGGCGGTCGGCATCACCGGCTTCCTGTACGAGCGGCTGATGCAGACCGACGCGGCGAAGTACAACAGCGCCCCCCGGTTCGGCAACTGGGAGATTCCGCTGCTGTCCGACATCCCGCTGCTCGGCCCGGCGCTGTTCCGGGGCAACATCTTCCTCTACGTCGGCCTGCTGCTGGTGCTCGTCATCCACCTGGCGTTGTTCCGTACCCGGTGGGGCCTGCGGACCCGCTCGGTCGGCGAGCACCCGACCGCCGCGGACACGCTGGGCGTGAAGGTGCTGCGGCTGCGCTACCGCAACGTGATCCTGGCCGGTCTGGTGGCAGGTGTCGGCGGCGCCTCGTACACGCTGGCGCTCTACTCGTTCACCAAGAACATGATCGGCGGTAAGGGCTTCATCGCCCTGGCCGCGCTGATCTTCGGCCGGTGGAGCCCGACCGGCGCGCTGCTGGCGGCGCTGTTCTTCGGCTTCGCCGACCAGCTCGCCACCTACCTGGGCGCGATCGGCAGCAGCATCCCGAGCCAGTTCCTGGCGATGCTGCCGTACCTGGCGACGATCCTGGCCGTGGCCGGGCTGGTCGGCAAGGTCCGGGCGCCGGCCGCCGACGGCAAGCCGTACATCAAGGGCTGACCGCCCGCCGCGACACAGTGCCCGGCGGGGCGACCCGCCGGGCATCGTCGTCTCCGGCCGCACCCGCGACCGATCGGCGTTGATTGGGCAGAATGGGGGTTGTGATGGAGATCGACTGGGAGCGGCTGCGTACCGCCGCCACCGAGGTCATGCGGCACGCCTACGTGCCGTACTCGAAGTTCCCGGTGGGTGCCGCCGCGCTCGTCGACGACGGCCGGGTCGTGGTCGGCTGCAACGTGGAGAACGCCGGCTACGGCGTCACGCTCTGCGCCGAGTGCGGCGTGGTCTCGCAGCTGCACGCGACCGGCGGTGGCCGGATCGTGGCGCTGTCCTGCGTCGACGCCACCGGTGAGCCGCTGATGCCGTGCGGCAGGTGCCGGCAGCTGCTCTGGGAGCAGGGCGGGCCGGAGTGCCTGGTCGAGGCGAAGGGCGGACCGCTGCGGATGGCGGAGCTGCTGCCGCACGCCTTCGACGTGGCCGACATCGAGGCGGTGACCGGCGAGCATCCGGTGCCTGTGGTGCCGGACCGGCTGGCCGCCTGGCGGGGCCGGGGCACCGTGTTCGTGCACCCCGACCTGTCGGCCGGGCAGCAGGTCTGGACGACGTACTGGGAGCGGTCGTCGGGGGAGACCACTGACGCCGAGACCGGCGTGCTGGAGGAGGGCTCGACCTGGGACGACCCGGCCGAGGCGATCGAGTGGGGGCTGGCGCGGACGCCGCGCGTGGTCGTGGTGGACGCTTCGGGGACGATCTTCTGGGCTGGTGAGGGTGAGCCGCCTACGGAGATTCCGGTCCGCTGGGGTTGAGCTTGGGGAATCGGGCCGACCGCGCCCGGCTCCGGGCGGTCAGGCTTGATCCCTCCGCCGGTCACGGTCGGCCCGATTCCTCGACGGTCACCCTTCGCGGGTTGAGCGCGACCATCCCGATTACTGATTGGATCATCAGAAGTGAGTGCTTTCACGGCGGTTGACGTCATCCGGGCCAAGCGGGACGGGGCTGTGCTGAGCGACGGGCAGATCGACTGGGTGGTCGACGCGTACACCAAGGGCCTGGTCGCCGACGAGCAGATGTCGGCGCTGGCCATGGCGATCCTGCTGCGCGGCATGACCGCGCCGGAGATCGCCCGGTGGACCGCCGCCATGATCGCCAGCGGCGAGCGGCTCGACCTATCGCCGGTGTCCCGGCCGACTGTGGACAAGCACTCCACCGGCGGCGTCGGTGACAAGATCACCCTGCCGCTGACCCCGCTGGTGGCCGCGTGCGGCGCGGCGGTGCCGCAGCTGTCCGGCCGGGGCCTGGGCCACACCGGCGGCACGCTGGACAAGCTGGAGTCGATCCCGGGCTGGCGGGCGGCGCTCACAAACGACGAGTTCATCGCCCAGCTCCGCGACGTGGGCGCGGTGATCTGCGCGGCCGGCGACGGGCTCGCCCCGGCCGACCGCAAGCTGTACGCGCTGCGCGACGTCACCGGCACCGTCGAGGCGATCCCGCTGATCGCCAGCTCGATCATGAGCAAGAAGATCGCCGAGGGGACCGGCGCGCTGGTGCTCGACGTGAAGGTCGGCTCCGGCGCGTTCATGAAGAACGTCGACGACGCCCGCGAACTGGCCCGCACCATGGTCGAGCTGGGCGGCGCGCACGGCGTCCGGACGGTCGCCCTGCTCACCGACATGTCCACCCCGCTCGGCCTGGCCGTGGGCAACGCGGTCGAGGTGACCGAGTCGGTGGAGGTGCTGGCCGGCGGCGGTCCGGCCGACGTGGTGGAGCTGACGCTGGCGCTGGCCCGGGAGATGCTCGACGCGGCCGGCCTGCCGGACGCCGACCCGGAGGCGGCACTGCGGGACGGCCGGGCGATGGACTCCTGGCGCACGATGATCCGGGCGCAGGGCGGTGACCCGGACGCCCCGATGCCGACGGCGAACGAGGTCGAGCTGGTCACCGCGACCGAGGACGGCTGGGTCGCCGAGATCGACGCGTACGCGATCGGGGTGGCCGCGTGGCGGCTCGGCGCGGGCCGGGCCCGCAAGGAGGACCCGGTGAGCATCCCGGCCGGTGTGGTGCTGCACAAGCGACGCGGTGACCGGGTACGTGTCGGCGACCCGCTGTTCGAGCTGCGGGCCGAGCACGCCGAGCGGATGCCGGCCGCGCTGGACGAGGCGCGCCGCGCGGTGCGGGTGGCGCCGGACGCACCGGACGCGACGCCGCTGGTCGTCGAGCGGATCGGCTGACCGGGGACGGCCGTGGTGCCGGCCCGGCGGGAGCCGCTATCCTCCCAGGCCAGGGGGGATCGGCCGGCGACGAGCCGAGGTGAGCAGACAGGGGCTTGACCGTGCGCGTACCCGCTCCCGACCCCCGGGCCGTCCGGGAGGCGAGCCTGGACGAGTTGTCCCGGCTGGGTCTTCCGCTGCCGCCGCCGCAGTTCCCGCTGGTGTGGGAGCCGGGCGACGGGATCGAGCTGCGTCCGACCCCGGAGATCGAGGCCCGGATCGCGGTGCTGCACGTGATCCTGGCCCGCTGCTTCGGGATGCCCGCGCAGGCGGCGATGGGCTGGCTGCTGGAGTCGCACCTGGTCGACTCGGTGACGCCGCCGGAGTGGCAGTTCGTGATGGGCGGCCGGGGCGACCACAGGTCGTTCGTGCTGCACCACGACGCGTTGTTCTCGCTGGCCTGGGTGCTCGGGCTCGCCAAGGAGCTGGACCCGACGGTGCCGGTGGACGAGCGGCTGGTCGAGCGGATGCCGAACCTGGTCGCGGGGGAGACGTTCGGCCAGTGGCGGGCCCGGATCCTGGCCGCGCCGCAGCATCCCGGTGACGCCGCGGCGCTGCTCGACCTGCACTACTGCCTGGACTGGGCGTACCTGGAGACCGAGAAGGCCGGCGGCGCGCTGCCGGGCCTGGTGGACGCCAACGCGATCGGGCAGCGCCGGTGGGCGCTGGAGTGGGCGGTGGTGCTGCGCGGGCCGTACCACGACGAGCCGCCGGGCTGGGAAGAGGTCGACCTCTCCACCTGAGCCGCGTCAGCGCGGGCGGTGCACGCCGAGCCGGACGGAGAGCGTGACCGGCACCGGGTCGGGCAGCGCGGCGATGCGCGCGGCGAGCCGTTGCGGGTCGGCGTGCCAGGCGCTCGGTCCCATCCCGACGAGCGTGGTGACCTCGGCGCGGGTCAGCGCGAGCCGGGCCCGGTGCCCGGTCGCGGACTCCTCGGCGAAGTGGGCGCCGAGGCTGCCGGCGACCCGGTCGGCCTTGTCCGGGTCCACCCGCAGCAGGTCCAGCGCGTCGACGAGTTCGGTCAGGTGGTCGGCGGCCGGGGTGACCACCAGCAGCGCGCCGCCGGGGTCGAGCACCCGGTGGAACTCCGGGCCGTTGCGCGGCGCGAACACGTTCAGCAGCACGGCGGTGGACCGGTCGGCCAGCGGCAGCCGCTGCCAGGTGTCGGCCAGCGCGGCGGCGGCCCGCGGGTGCGCCCGGGCCGCGCGGCGCAGCGCCGGCTTGGAGACGTCCAGGGCCAGGCCGGCGGCGTCCGGCAGCGCCGCCAGCACCGCCGCGAGGTAGTGCCCGGTCCCGGCGCCGGCATCCACCACCAGGGGGTACGGGTCGACGTCCGCGACGCGTACCGCTGTGGTCGCCAGCGCGGCGGCGACGGCGTCGTAGTGGCCGGCGGCGAGGAAGTCGGCGCGGGCGGCGACCATCTCGGCGCTGTCGCCGGCGTGCGGGGCACGGCCGGCGAGCAGGTTCACGTACCCCTGCCGGGCGATGTCGAAGCTGTGCCCGCGCGGGCAGCGCAGCGCGCGTGCGGTGCCGGCGGTGGTCTCGGTGAGCGGCTCGGCGCAGACCGGGCAGCGCAGCCGGGCGAGGACGCGGTCGTCCACGGCTCAGCCCTCCGCTTCCGGCCGGCCGGTGAGGTGGCGGATCACCCGCTGGCTGAGCGTGCCGAGCGCGGCCACCTCGGCCGGGGTGATGCGGTCGATCAGGTGCCGGCGGACGGCCGCGACGTGCCCGGGTGCGGCGGCTTCGACGGCCCGGCGCCCGGCCGGGGTGAGCACGACGACCGAGCCGCGGCCGTCGGTGACGCACTCCTCCCGGCTGACCAGGCCGCGTTGCTGCATCCGGGAGATGTGGTGGGACAGGCGGCTGCGGGACCAGAGCATCCGGTCGGCGAGTTCGCTGAGCCGGAGTCGTTGTTCTGGGGTCTCGGACAGGTCGCTCAGGACGTCGTAGTCGGGCTCGGAGAGACCGGCGTCCTGCATCAGCTCCCGGGCCAGTTCCAGGTCGAGCAGGCGGCGCATGCGGCGGTAGCCGCGCCAGGCGCGGTCCTCCTGCTCGTCCAGCCAGCGCGGTTCGTCCACGGGCCGATCCTACCGGTGTTGTTGACATGTCACCAAGTTGCGGCCTAGGTTGATGACATGTCAACCAAACTGCCGTCCCGGCTGGTGCGGCTGTTCGCCGGCCTGGCCCTGTTCGGCGTCAGCGTCGCGCTGATGGTCCGCGCCGACCTCGGGCTCGCGTCCTGGGACGTGCTGCACCAGGGCCTCGCCGACCGCACCGGCCTGCCGATGGGCCTGCTGGTCAACGGCGTGGCGCTGCTGGTGCTGCTGCTGTGGATCCCGCTGCGGCAGCGCCCGGGCGTCGGCACCGTGGCGAACGTCGCGCTCGTCGGCCTGGCCCTCGACGCGACGCTGGCGCTCCTGCCGCCGGTCGCCCCGCTCGCCGGCCGGATCGGCCTGCTGGTCGCGGGCGTCCTGCTCAACGGCCTCGCCACAGCGCTCTACATCGGCGCCCGTCTCGGCCCCGGCCCGCGGGACGGGCTGATGACCGGCCTGGCCGCCCGTGGCCTGCCGCTCGGCCCGGCCCGCACCGGGATCGAGGTGACGGTGCTGGCCGTCGGCTGGCTGCTCGGCGGCGCCGTCGGCCCCGGCACCCTGCTCTACGCGATCGGCATCGGGCCGATCGTCGCCTGGTTCGTTCCCCGGCTCACCACCCCGGCCCCGGCCGCCGCCCCGACAGGAGTGACCTCACCATGCCCCGCCTGACTGTCGTCGTCGCCAGCACCCGCCCCGGCCGGGTCGGCCGTCGCATCGGTGACTGGTTCACCGCGGCCGCCGTCCGCCACGCCGGCTTCGACGAGGTACGCCTGCTCGACCTGGCCGAGATCGGGTTGCCCTTCCACGACGAACCGCACCACCCGTCCGAGCGGGTCTACCTGCACGAGCACACCCGCGCCTGGAGTGCCGCGATCGACGCCGGGGACGCCTTCGTCCTGGTGATGCCGGAGTACAACTACGGCTTCAGCGCGCCGCTGAAGAACGCGATCGACTACCTCTACCACGAGTGGCAGCACAAGCCGGTGGGCTTCGTCAGCTACGGCATGACCTCCGGGGGCCTGCGCGCGGTGCAGATGATCAAGCAGGTGGTGACCACGCTGAACATGACCCCGGTCAACGACCAGGTGGTCGTCTTCCTGCGGCAGGCGCTGGACGAGGCGGGCGAGCTGCGACCCGACCCCGGCCGCGAGGAGGCCGCCGCGCTCATGCTGGATCAGCTCGCCCGGCTGGCCGTCGCGCTAGCGCCGCTGCGGGTGAACGCGTGAGCGCGAGGAGTGAGCCGGGTTTGCGAGCCCCGCAGTCGCGAACGAAAGGCGGCACGGTGAGCGCCGGGAGCGAGCCGGGGTCGCGGCTCTGGGAGCTGTTCGGCGAGCGCGGGCGCGGGGTGCTCGCCACGCTGCGCCGGGACGGCCGCCCCCAGCTGTCCAACCTCGACTACCTGGCCGAGCCGGGCCTGATCCGCTGCTCCACCACCGGCGACCGGGCGAAGGTGCGCAACCTGCGCCGCGATCCCCGGGCGAGCTTCCACGTGACCACCGCCGACGGCGGGGCGTACGCGGTAGCCGAGGGCACCGTGACGCTCACCCCGCCCGCTGCGGCCACCGACGACGCGACGGTCGACGAGCTGGTCGAGGTCTACCGGCGGATCCGCGGCGAGCACCCGGACTGGGCCGACTACCGGGCCGTCATGGTGGCCGACGGGCGGGTGGTCCTGCGGCTCGCGGTGGAGCGGGTGTACGGCTGGCGACCCTGACCGCCCCGGTCCACCGCCGCGCCCGTACGGGGGATGACTAGGGTCTGAGCATGGTCGCAATCTCGTACGAGGACATCGTCAAGGTCCCGAAGGCGCTGCTGCACGATCACCTCGACGGCGGCCTGCGGCCCGCGACGATCGTGGAACTGGCCGCCGAGGTCGGCCACGAACTGCCCACCACCGACCCGGCGGCGCTCGGCGTCTGGTTCACCGAGGCGGCGAACTCCGGCTCGCTGGAGCGCTACCTGGAGACGTTCGCGCACACGGTGGCGGTCATGCAGACCCCTGCCGCGCTGCGCCGGGTCGCCCGCGAGTGCGCGCTGGACCTGGCCGCCGACGGCGTGGTCTACGCCGAGGTGCGGTTCGCGCCCGAGCAGCACCTGGAGCAGAACCTGACCCTGGACGAGGTGGTCGACGCGGTGGTCACCGGGTTCCGGGAGGGCAGCGCGCTGGCCGCCGAGGCGGGCACCCCGATCCGGATCGGCACGCTGCTCACCGCGATGCGGCACGCGGCCCGCTCGCAGGAGATCGCCGAGCTGGCCGTGCGGCACCGCGACACCGGTGTGGTCGGCTTCGACATCGCCGGAGCCGAGGCGGGCTTCCCGCCCACCAGGCACCTGGACGCGTTCGAGTACCTCCAGCGGGAGAACTTCCACTTCACCATCCACGCCGGTGAGGCGTTCGGCCTGCCGTCGATCTGGCAGGCGATCCAGTGGTGCGGCGCCGACCGGCTCGGCCACGGCGTCCGCATCGTCGACGACATCACCCCGGGCAACCCGCCGGTGCTGGGCCGGCTGGCCGCGTACGTGCGGGACAAGCGCATCCCGCTGGAGCTGTGCCCGTCGTCGAACGTGCAGACCGGCGCGGCGGCCTCGATCGCCGACCACCCGATCGGGCTGCTGCGCGACCTGCGGTTCCGGGTGACTGTGAACACCGACAACCGGCTGATGAGCGGCACCTCGATGTCGCGGGAGATGGCGCTGCTGGTGGAGGCCTTCGGCTACGGCTGGAAGGAACTCCAGTGGTTCACCATCAACGCGATGAAGAGCGCCTTCATCCCGTTCGACGAGCGGCTGCGGATCATCGACGAGGTGATCAAGCCGGCGTACGCCGAGCTGATCGGCTGATCACGACTGGCGGGGGTGGCCGGAGAGCAGTGCGGCCACCCCGCGCAGCACCTGCCCGGCCCGGGCCGCCTCGGCGCCCAGCCCGGTCTGCCGGCGCAGCACGGCCGGCTCGGCGCGCAGCAGCGCGACCCCGCGCCGGAGCAGCACCCGGGGCGCCTTGCGCTGCTCGGCGAGATCCCGGGCGAGGCGGCGCAGGAACGTCGCGCCGCGCGGGCGGCGCAGCGCGTACGCCCCGGCGAGCAGGCCCAGCCGGCGGCACTCGGCCACGATCTCGGCCGCGAAGATCCCCTCGGCGACGAAGATTGGCGATCCGTCGACATCGAATGGCCGGGTGGCTACCCGACGGTCTGCGCCGATCGCATAAACCGGCACTTCGGCCTTGCCCTCACGAGCCAGTCGGGCGATTGTTTGCACCGCCGTGTCCGAATCCCAGGACAAGGGGGACTCCCAATCCACCTGTCCGTTTCGGCGCGGACACGTAGGGTCATCGCCGTCCTTGTAGAAGTCGTCCAGGCAGAGCACCGGAAGTCCGGTTCGCTGGGCTATGTATGACTTTCCGGACCCGGAGGGGCCGGCGAGCAGGACGACGCGGTGCGGGTGTTCCATTACCTTCAGTGACTCCGGCCAGACGGATTGCTATCAAATTGCATCAACATCTCATCACACCTCCGGTGAGGGACAACCTGGTCTTTCTCTTTGCGGAGCGGCGTGATGGAATCTCGGAGGTCCGACCCGCCGGGTCGGTCGCTCGGCGTTGCCCTCAGGGTGGCGCTGGGCGCGGTAATGCGAGGGCGGTGACGTGAGCAAACGGCCAACGACGGCGGGCTCCTTCCTGTCGCGGCTGCGCCGGCCGATGAGTCGGCTGCGCGACATGCCGATCTGGTCCAAGCTCGGTCTGATCATGATCGTGCCGACCATCGCCACGGTCGTGGTGGGCACCAGTGGTCTGGTCGACCACCTGGAGACGCTCAACAATGCCAACCGGGCGGGGGATCTGGCCAACCTGATCGGCTACTCGGGTGACCTGGTCGACACCGTGCAGGACGAGCGGGTCGGCGCCGTGCTCTTCCTCGGCGCGAAGGAGTTCCAGACCCGGGCGCAGTACCAGGAGGGTTACAACCGCGCCAACCAGCGGGTGGACCAGGCGAAGTCGCCGTACCTGCGGCAGCGTGGCGAGATCGACGACCTGCCCCGCAACTTCGTCGGGCTGCTCGACACGATCGACACCCAGCTGAAGGATCTTCCGGCTACCCGCAGCCAGGTGCTGAACGGCAAGCTGAAGATCAATGACGCCGACCAGGCGTACCGGCAGCTGATCGAGGATCTGCTGGCCATCCGCGACTCGGCCACCCAGCTCGCCGGTAACAACGACCTGAGCGACCGGATGCGCGCGGCGGCCGCTGTGGCCCGGCAGAAGGAATACCTGACCCAGCGCCGGGTCGTCGTCCACCAGGCGCTCACCCAGAACCAGTACACCGCCGCGCTGCGCGAGCAGTTCATCGCCAGCGGCACCGGCCAGTCGCAGTCGCTGGCGACCTTCCAGTCGGTCGCCACCGAGCCAGACAAGCTGTTCTACGAGCAGACCGTCTCCGGGCCCGACCTGCGCAAGGCCGACCGCTTCACGAGTTTCGTCTCGGGCAACAACAACGGCTCGATGGAGAACGCCCCGTTCGGGTCGGACCAGTGGGACCAGACCATGGTCGCCAACGCCAAGCTGATCCGGACCGTGGAGGCCCGGCTCGACGGCAACGTGGTCCGCCAGGCCGACGCGCTGCGCTCGGACACCCAGCGCCAGGTGTTCCTGGAGACCGGCCTGCTGCTCACCATGCTGCTGCTGGCCATCCTGTTCGCGTACCTGGTGGCCCGCTCGATGGCCCGGTCGCTGCGCGACCTGCGCCAGGGCGCCCTGGCGGTGGCTCAGTACGGGCTGCCACAGGCGGTCGCCCGGCTGCGTGACCCGCAGGTCACCGGCCAGCTCTCCCCGGTGCAACTCGCAAACCAGATCGCCGAGCCGCTGCCGGTACGCAGCAAGGACGAGTTCGGCCAGGTGACCGAGGCGTTCAACGCCGTTCACCTGGAGGCCGTCCGGACCGCCGCCGAGCAGGCCGCCCTGCGGGCCTCGGTCGCGACCATGTTCGTCAACCTGGCCCGCCGCTCGCAGATCCTGGTCGACCGGCTGATCGGCCACCTCGACCGCCTGGAGCGCGGCGAGGAGGACCCGGACCGGCTGGCCGAGCTGTTCCAGCTCGACCACCTGGCCACCCGGATGCGCCGCAACGACGAGAACCTGCTGGTCCTCGCCGGTGCGGACTCCACCCGTGTGCAGCGCGAGCCCGCCGCCCTGATCGACGTGTTGCGCGCCGCCCAGTCCGAGGTCGAGCACTACACCCGGATCGAGTTCGGCGTGATCGACCGGGACATCGAGGTCGCCGCCCACGCGGTCAACGACCTGGTGCACCTGGTCGCCGAGCTGTTCGACAACGCCACCGCCTTCTCCCCGCCGGACTCGCAGGTCATGGTGGAGGCCCGGCGGGTCGGCGACCGCGCCTCCCTCTACGTGGAGGACCGCGGCATCGGCATCAGCCCGGAGCAGCTCCGCGACCTCAACGAGCGGCTGGCCACGCCGCCGCAGGTGGACGTCGCGGTCTCCCGGATGATGGGCCTGGTCGTGGTCGCGCGGCTGGCCGCCCGGCACGGCGTCCGGGTCGAGCTGCGGCCGGGCGCCGACCGGGGCACCGTCGCCGACGTGACGCTGCCGACCTCGGTCCTGGTGCCGCGCGCCCTGGCCGGCCGTGGCCTGCCCGGTCCGGCCCTGCCCGCCGCGGGTCCGCAGCAGAACGGCCCGGCACCGGCCTTCGGCGCCTTGGCGGCCTTCGGCAACAACAACCCGCCGAGCCTGCCGCCGGCGCCCCACCCGGGCTCCTCGGGCAACCAGGTCACGCTCGGCGGACGCGCGTTCGACCCGGCGCCGCGCAACGGCTCGGGCACCCCGGCGAACGCCGGTGGCGGCCGTGCCATGCCGGCCTGGTCCGACCTGACCGGCGCCAGCCCGTCCGGCGGTGACGGCGGATTCGGCGGCCGGCCCAACGGCCAGTCGACGGACCCGCTGCCGCAGCGGCGCAACCCGGCCGACGGCGACCCGGGCAGCACCGGGCAGCAGCCGGCGATCCCGCGCCAGCTGCCGAGCAGCCCGGAGGCGCGGCCCTACAGCCCGCCGCCGGTCTCCGCGCCGCCGGTCCCGCCGGTGTCGGCCCCGCCGCTGCCCCCGGTCTCCGGCGCGCCGGTCTCCGGTAGCCCGCTGCCGTACCGCCCGGTCTCGGCCGCGCCGGTCTCCGGTGACCCGTTCTCGGGCCGCCCGGTCTCCGCGGCACCGGTCTCCGGTGACCCGCTGCCGTACCGCCCGGTCTCGGCCGCGCCCGTCTCCGGGCACCCGGCGCCGGTGTCCGGGCAGCCCGCTGCCGGGTACCCCGCCTCCGCGCCGCCGGCGAACCAGCCGCAGGCACGTCCGATGCCCGCACCGGGTGTCAGCGCCCCGCCGGTCTGGCCGCCGGTCACGCCGGCCCCGGCTCCGGCGGCGCCGGAACGGGCCACCGGTGGCATGGACATGACCACCGAGCTGCCCAGGGTGCCGCGCACGGAGATTCCGGCCACCCCGCAGCAGGCGGCCGGCCAGCCGTCCGCCGCTCCGGCCGCGAGCCGGCCGGCCGAGGCCCCGGCGGCGAACCGCCCGGCGGCCCCGGCGGCACGTCCGGCCGCGCCGCAGCAGCAGGGCAACCGCCAGCGGTACGCGGACGAGACGATGGAGCTGCCGATCTTCCGGGAGCTGGAGTCGGCGTGGTTCCGCACCCGCCGGCCCGGGCCCAACGAGGAGCCGGCGGCCCCGGCCGCGACGACGAACGGCGGCGCCGCCACCCAGCAGTTCGCCAAGGTGGACACGGCCGGCCGGCCCGTGCCGCAGAAGACACCCGCAACGACAGGTAACACGCCGATGGCACACACTCCGACGGCCGGCGGAGCACCGCGTGACAACGGCGCGGCGAACGGGAACACCCGTCCCGCGTACACCGGCGGGTTGCCCACCCGGCAGCCGACCGCGTCGCCGCAGTCCTCCTCCCCGTGGCAGACGGCGGCCGACGACGGCTGGCGTGCCGCCTCGGCGGCCACCGAGGTCCCGGTTGCGGAGACCACCCGGAAGGGCCTGCCGAAGCGGACGCCGATGGCGCAGCTCGTGCCCGGCAGCATCGAGAAGCCTTCCGCGTCGGTGCAGCGGCGTACTCCGGAGGGTGTTCGGGGCCTGCTCTCGGCCTACCATCGGGGCGTGCAGCGCGGGCGTAACACCGACAGCAACACGACCGGCCCGGAGGGCACTCCGGGCGGGCAGCAGTCCTCGCAGTCTGACTCAGGCCCGGTGGCCGGGAGCGGGCAGAAGGAGCAACAAGGATGACTACTACGCAGGATCTCGGATGGCTGCTCGCCAACTTCGCCGACCGGGTGCCCGGTGTGGCGCACGCGGTCGCGGTCTCGGCCGACGGCCTGCTTCTGGCCTCGTCCCGTGACCTTCCGCGGGACCGCGCCGACCAGCTCGCCGCGATCGCGTCCGGTCTGGTCAGCCTGACCCAGGGCGCGGCCCGCTGCTTCGAGGGCGGGGCGGTGTTGCAGACAGTCGTCGAGATGGACAACGGTTTCCTGTTCCTGATGTCCATCTCCGACGGCTCGTCGTTCGCGGTGCTGGCGGCGCGGAGCTGCGACGTGGGTCAGGTCGGGTACGAGATGGCCCTGCTCGTGGACCGGGTGGGCGATGCCCTGACGCCGCAGCCGCGCACGGCTGTGGGGATGATGGGCTGAATGACGCGCTGGCCGGTGGGTCAGGTGCGGGAACAACTACGACAGCGACGGATGTCACCGGGGCGAGCCGGTGCCGGGTACGAGGGAGGTGAGCGGCGAAATGGCGGATCGTGACGAGCCGACCGGAGCGTTGGTCCGGCCGTACGCCGTTACCCGCGGTCGTACCCGCCCTCGGCTCGACATCGCCCTGGAGGCACTCGTCGAGACGACGGTGCGCGGCCGAGCGGTTGCCACTGGCAATGGTGGCCACGGTCGTGAACACCAGTACATCGCCGCGTTGTGTGACGGACGTGTGCAGTCGCTCGCCGAGATCGCGGCGCGGATGCAGCTTCCGCTCGGCGTGGCCCGGGTGCTCATCGCCGACATGGCGACGGACGGCCTGGTCGCGGTCCACGAGCCGACCATTTTGGACGACTCCGACGACGCGGTGGGCACTGAACTGCTGGAGAGGGTGCTGAGTGGACTTCGCAGGCTCTGACATGTCGCACCGGCCGCCGGCCCCGAGCGGCCGAGTGACGTCGGCGAAGATCGTTATCGCCGGTGGGTTCGGCGTCGGCAAGACGACGCTGGTCGGCTCGGTCTCCGAGATCACGCCGCTGACCACCGAGGCGATCATGACCTCCGCCGGTGTCGGCGTCGACGACACCCGGCAGGTGCCGGGCAAGACGACGACCACGGTGGCGATGGACTTCGGTCGTATCTCGATCGACCGGGATCTGATCCTGTACCTGTTCGGTACGCCGGGTCAGACGCGGTTCTGGTTCATGTGGGACGAGTTGGTCCGGGGTGCGATCGGCGCGGTGGTGCTTGTCGACACCCGGCGGCTCGCCGACTGCTTCGCCGCCATCGACTTCTTCGAGCACCGGCGGCTGCCGTACCTGGTGGCCATCAACTGCTTCGACGGCATGCAGTACCACGATCCGCAGGACGTCCGGGACGCGCTGGCGATCTCCCGCGACGTGCCGGTGGTGCCGTGCGACGCCCGTAACCGGGAGTCCACGAAGCACGTGCTGATCTCGCTGGTCGAGTACGTGCTCACCATGCGGCGCTCGCGGGCCGTCGCGCCCGCCTGACCGACGCGCGGAAGCGCCCGGCGGCCTCAGGGCCACCGGGCGCTTCCTGCCGTCCGGGGTCGGACACGGTACGCGACCGCCCGGTGACCCTCCACGGGACGGTCACCGGGCGGTGAGCGGGGTCAGGCGTACCGGGTCCAGGTGCCGCGGAACACCTGGTACACGGCGAGCGAGTCGGGCTCCATGCCGCCGTGCCGGTCGGCGCTGAACGCGTACCCGCCGGCGATGCCCTCGACGGTCTGCGCCTGGAGGAGGGCCCGCAGCCGGCCCCGGTCCAGGCTCGTCGCCATCCGCGCCGACGTGGCGAGGAGCTGGAGCGCGTCCGAGGCGTACGGGGCGAAGTCCGGGCTGACGCCGTGCCGCTGCGTGTAGCGGTTGACGAAGTCCCTGCGGGCCAGCTGCGCCGTCGTGGTGGCGGTGGCGGCGGAGACGTCCAGGCAGGCCGGGTGCACCGCGTATGCGCCCTCCACGGCCGCGGCGTTCGCGCCCTGGACGGTGTCGTCGGCGACCGCGCCGGCGTCGAAGAAGATCGGGCCGCGGTGACCGGCGGCGCGCAGCTCCCGCGCGGCGACTCCGGAGTCCGGCGCGGTACCCCAGACCACCACGCCGTCCCGCTGGCCGCCGGCGACGCGCTCGGCGGCGGCACGGAAACGCCGGCCGGTCGCCGGCAGGCGTACCGTGCGGGCCAGGTCGACGGTGCTGTCGGCGAGCGCCTCCCGCATCGCCCGCACACCCGAGTCGCCGTGCATCCCGTCGGTGGCGAGCACCGACACCCGCCGGATCTTCTTGGACTCGAACAGCTCCACCAGGCGACGTGCCATGTCGACGGCGTCCGGGGTGAGCTTGTAGGTGAACGTGCGCTCGTCCAGCGGCAGCACGATGCGGTCACCGTAGCCGAGCGACAGGAACGGCGTCTTGACCCGCTGGGCGGCCGCCGCGAGGGCCGCCGAGGTCTCGCCCAGTACACCGCCGATCAACGCCTGCGCGCCGATCCGGGTGAGGTCGGCGGCGTGCCGGGCGGCGACCTCGGGATTGCTGCCGTTGTCCAGGATCTGGAGCCGGACCGACCGGACCAGGTTCCCGACCGGCAGGCCGGTGCGGTTGAGCGAGTCGGCGGTGAGCTGCAGGGCCTGCCGCTGGGCGACGCCGAGCAGCGACCCCGCTCCGGTCAGCTCCAGGCTCGCGCCGACGATCAGATCCTGGTCGCTCGGCGCGCTGCTGGACGGGCCGTCCTCCGGCCGCTGGCCCTGCGGAGCGCAGCCGGCGAGCAGCAGGCTCCCGGCAGCGGCGGCGAGGACGCCCCGCCGGGTGAGCACAGTGGAGTCGAACGCCGGTGTCGCCAATGGAATCGCCTTCCCACCCCGGCGAACAGGCGCCGCCGCTGGTCCGCCGGGTATGTTCCCGGCCGGTCCAGCCCAGCGTCAAATCGCCCCGGTGTGGGATGAAACACCCCCGGGGAGCCCGGTCAGGAGCGGTAGCCCGCCGAGCGGTACTCGTACTCCCGGTCGTCGTCGCGGTCACCGGTGTCGCGGGTGAAGTCCCAGCCGCCGGCCGCCTCGCGGCCCGGACGGCCGCCCACGGCGAAGCCGCCGATCTCCTGGCCGCGCCGCCAGCCCCGGAAGTATCCGGTGGTGTTCTCGGCGAGGCTCGCCGCGTTCCGGACGATCCGCAGTGGACGTTCCTCGCGCAGCGGGGAGCCCGGCACCAGGTTGGCCTGCGGCACGCGCTTCGGCAGCCCGGCCTTGGTCTCGGCGCCGACGGCCGGACGGGCCGCCTGCTCGGCCGCCTGCCAGCCGGTGTCGGCGGTGCTCGACCACTCCAGGTCGGCCTCGTCGCCGTGCCCGACGAACCAGGCGGACTTGGCCTGCGCGAAGATCAGCAGGTCGCCGTCACCCTCGTCGGAGACCGGCGGCGGCCGGTGCTCCTTCGGTGCGGGACGCCGCTCGGGCGCGGCGGGCAGCGGGACGCGGCCCGGGTCACCCTGGTCGACGAGACGCAGCGGTGGCGTCTCCAGACCGGGGTCGGCCGAGCGGCTCATCTCGTCGCGCAGCGCCCGGTCGGCGAGCGGCGGCGGCTCCACCAGCCGCAGCATCGGCGGCTCCTGCGGCAGGTCGTCGGCGAGCCACGGCGGCGTGACCCGGCCCGGGTCGCTCGGCGCGTCCACGCCCCGCCCGTACGGGTAGGTGGTGCCCTCCCGCTCCCGCGCGGTGTCGTCCTCGTTGTTCACCAGCGGCCAGTTCGCCCGGGAGCCCGGCGGCGCCTCCGGCGCGGGCGGACGCGGGGCCGGCACCGGAATGCTCAGGTCGGTGGCGCTGAAGCCACCGGTCGGCGGTTCCTGGTGCTGGTTGGTCTTCGGCCGGGGCGGGATGACGGTGCGCTGCCGCTCGGCCCGCGCCTTGTTGATGGCCGCGGTGGTGAGCGTCGGCCGGAACGGCTCGCCAGCCTCGGCGGGCGGTACGGCGCCGCGCGGGGACGGGGCGATCGGGGTGATCCCGGGGGGCGGCGGTGGCGGCGCGGAGATCGGCCGGTTGGTGGGGCCGTCCACCCGCGACGGCAGCGGCGCGCCGGTCGGCTCGGGCCGCGCCGGGGGAGCCGACGACGGCCGGCCCAGTGCGGCTGCCGGAGCGACGGGCGTGACCGGAGTCGGGGCGACGGGCGGCGGCGTGACGGGCGCGGGCGCGACGGGCGGCGGGCCGAGCGGCCGGGGCGTCGTCGTGGCGGCCGGACCGGACACCGGCTCCGGACGGCTGCGCCGCCCGCCGGGGACCGGTTCGGGACGGCCGCGACGGCCGGCCGGTTCGGGTGCGCCGGCCGGTTCGGGACGACCGAGGTGGGGCTCGGCGATCGGTTCCGGCGGGATCGAGCGCACCGGACGCAGGTCGGCCGCGGGCGCCGGGGCCAGCTCGTCGACCTGCTCGCCCCGTCGCGCGGCGGCCCGGCGGCCGGTCGCGGGAGCGGGAGCGGTGCGTTCGGCGAGCGCGCCGACGAGCGCGTCGCAGCCGGCGTCACAGGTGCGGACGGAGGCGACGGCCTGCCGTACGGTCTCGGCGACGGCAGCGGTGAGCGTGCGGTTGACGGTGGCCCGCCGGGGCGTCTCGGAGATGGCGACGCGCAGCGCGGTCACCGCGTCGGAGACGGCGTCGGCGTCTGCCACTCCCTCGCCGGCCAGATGCGCGACGACCGCGTCGGCGGCCGGCGCGCCACCACGGCCCGCGGGGCCGGTGAGCATGCCCGGCTCGGGCAGCGCGTCGAGCACCGCCAGGGCGACCCGGTCGGCAGGATCCGGGTAGGCCCGCAGCGCGGCCGGGTAGAGCTCGCGGAGCACCTCGCGCAGCGTCACCGCGGCGGAGTGCCGGCCGCTCGCCAGCGCCGCGTGCGCGGCCAGGACCTGCGTGTATCCGGCCAGCTCACGCGGTGCCGGGAGGGTCACCGCGGAGAGCGCGCCGGCCTGGAGCGCGCGGGCCAGCCCGACCGCGCGGCGTTCGGCGGGCGGGGACTGCATCTCCTCCAGGGAGTCGTCGTCGGCGAAGCGCTCGGCGAAGTCGTCGACCGAGTCGTCGTCGGCGATCGCCAGCGGCCGGCCGGCGGCGCTCAGCAGCGAGGTGACGATGTGGTCGTCGCTGTCGGCGGCGATGGCCGCGCCGCTCGGACCGCCGGACCGCTCCACCAGCAGCGCGACCAGCCGGGCGTAACCGGCGGGATCGTCACCGATCTCGCAGACGTGCAGCAGACGGCCTGCGTCGTCGACCACAGCGGACGTAAGCGTCGTTCCGGCCGAAGCCGTTCGGTCGGCCGGATCTGCCGAGGCCAGACCGCAGTACACGCGCACGAGCGCCACGGCGTCGTCCTCCTCCCGGGACACAGGTCTTGCTCTGCCAGAGACTGATGCTCCCCGCTCCGGGTCAGTCGCGCCAGTCCACAACCGCAGAGATCTTGCCGACAATGGTGCGCCAACCCAAACTTGCGGTTTGTGCCCCGATTTTCTTCAGCCGGCGTCGACCCAGGAAACCACCGACGCCACCGTTGACGGAAGCGCGCAGAGCCTCGTCCAGGTCGTCCAGGCTGGAGCCCGCCGAGAGCATGTCCAGCACGGCGGGTAGCCGCAGGGCGTACGCCAGGTCACGGGCGATCTCACCGGCTTCGATGAGCAGCTCGTGGTCCCACGCGTCGTGGCCGCCGCGCAGGTTCTCGACCACCAGGTCGAGCTCGTACGTGTCCTCGTCCAGCGGGGCGATGTCGGCCGGTTCCAGCCGTTCGGACAGTTCATTCCAACTGTCCAGCTGGGACAGATCGTTCGGCGCGCCGGAACGGATGAAAGTGACCAATGACTCGGGGGTCTTGAACAGCAGGAGCCGGCCCTTGTGAGTGAGGAAGAGCGGCACCTCCTCGTCGCCCGCCTCGTCCTCGTCGTCCTCGTCCTCGGAGTCGTCCTCGTCGTCCTCGGCCTTCTCCTCGTCCGAGGCGTCGGCCTTGCCCTTGCGGCGGGACTTGGCGTCCTTCTCCTCGTCCTCGTCGTCCTCCTCGGCGGAGAGGGCGGCGAACTCCTCGTCGAGGATCACCACCTCCTCGTCCTCCTCGGTCTCGACGACCTGGCGGCGGGCCAGGAACGGGTCGTCCTGGTCGCGTTCGGCGACGTCGGTCGGGGTCAGCTCGCGCGCCGGCCGGTACGCCCGCAGCGTGAAGCCGGTGCCGGCGGGCAGGGCGATCTCCACCGGGTCGATCCGCACCTCTTCCCAGAGCGCGCGGTCCGCCGGCGGGCGGTCCTCCTCGACCTCGTCGGCCGCGGCGGCGGCGTCGGTGTCGTCGAGCTCGGGCTCGTCGGCGTCGGGCCGTTGGGGCGACTGGCGGGCCACGCTGACCTCCGTGTGCGTTCGGGTTGCCCACCCGGCGGCGTCGCGCCGCCGAGTGACTCTGCGCACATACCCTAGTGGGCGACGGTTCCGACCGGGAGTCGCACCCCTTGGCGTCGCGGCGGCACGACAAGTAGCGTTGCTACACATGAAGGCGCAGGCGCTGCACGGACACCTGGACGCGCTCCTGCTCGCCGTGCTGGAACGGGGCGCGCTGCACGGCTACGCGATCATCGAGGCGTTGCGGGCCCGCAGCGGCGGCACGCTGGATCTGCCCACCGGCACCATCTATCCGGCGCTGCGCCGGCTGGAGCGGGCCGGGCTGGTGGCGAGCACGTGGAGCACCGTCAACGGCCGGGAGCGCCGTACGTACGAGCTGACCGAGGCGGGCGGTCGCGCGCTCGCCGGGGAGCGGGCCGGGTGGCACGAGTTCAGCGCCACCGTCGGGCGGTTCCTCGGCGCGGACGAGCCGCCCACCGCACCGGCCTGACGGGGGCGCGTCGGCAGCCGCTCAGCCGGCCGACCGGCGATCGGCGAGCACCCAGCATCGGGCCGCCCGGGCCAGCGCGAACCAGGCCGCCGAGACCACCACCATCCCGATGACCAGGGGTGGCCAGGTGAGCGCGGCGTCCCACAGCCCGATCGACCAGCCGAACAGCGCGCCGCCGGCGACCGCGCCGAGCAGCAGGCTGCCGGTCAGACCGAAACCGATCAGTCGCGCCGGGCGGACGAGCCGCGGTGAACCCCACCGGGCGACCAGCGGACCGACCAGCAGCCCGGCGAGCGCCAGCGCGGCGACCACGCCCCAGATGCCGTTCAGCGCGGCGGAGAGCAGCAGGTAGCTCTGCGGCGGCGGCGGACCGTCGCTCCAGCTCGACCCCTGCCAGGTCAGGTCACCGGCGGCGATGAGCACCACCGCCACCACGAGCGTGCGCAGCGCCAGCCCGCGCAGCGCGCCGACGGCCAGCTCGGCCTGGAAACCCGGCACGAGCTGGGCGTCGCTGCCGAACTCGGCGACCGCCCGCCGCTGCGCCTCCGCGCGCGGCAGGCCCCCTTCCCGGTACGCCTCGACGGCGTCCTCCAGCGCGTGCCGCGCCTCGGTCAGCAGGTCGGTCTTGAGCCGGTTCGGCCCGTGCAACCGCGTGGACAACTCGTGCAGCCGCTGGTCGACCACTGCCTCCTCATGCACCCGCATGGGGTAAGCCTGCCACCGGCGGGCGGCAACCCGCGTCAGGGAAAACCCCGATCGGCCGGGCGTCAGGGCGTGATCGCCAGGTAGCCGCGTTCGGCCGCCTCCTGGCGCAGCCACTGCTCCCGGTACCAGCCGGGGCGTGCCACCAGCTCGTCGTGCCGGCCGCGCTGCACGATCCGGCCGCCTTCGAGCACCACGATCTCGTCGAACCCGGCGAGGCCGCTGAGCCGGTGGCTGATCAGCAGCACCGAGTGCCCGGCCGGGGTCGCGGCGAGCGTGGAGTCCAGCACCGCGTCGGCGGCCGCCGGGTCGAGCCCCTCGGTCGGCTCGTCGAGCACCAGCACCGGCGGGGCGGCCAGCAGCGCCCGGGCCAGCGCGAGCCGCTGCCGTTGCCCGCCGGAGAGCTGCCCGCCCTGCTCGCCGACCACCGTGTCCCAGCCGTCGGGTTGTTCGCGTACCCAGTCGAGCAGGCCGGCCGCCCGGGTCGCGGCGACCAGGTCCGCCTCGGTGGCGTCCGGGCGGCCGAGGAGCAGGTTCTCCCGGACCGTGGCGTGGAAGACGTACGCCTCGGCGAGCAGGCCGCCGACCACCCGGGGCAGATGTTCGGCCGGGATCTCGGACACCGGCACGCCGCCGGCGGTGACACGGCCGGTGTCGGGGCGTACCGCGCCGGTGAGCACCGCGGCGAGCGTGCTCTTGCCGGCGCCGCTCGGCCCGACCACCGCCACCCGGCGGCCGGCCGGCAGGTCGAGGTCGAACCCGGCCAGGGCGGGGGCGGCGCCGGCCCGGTAGCGGACCGTCACGTCGGCGAACCGCACGCCGTGGCCGTCGACGGTGGGCTCCGGCGCGTCCGGTGGCGTCGCCGGGCCGGGCTCGGTGAGCAGGTCGGCGACCCGGGCCAGCCCGGCCCGCAGCTGGGTGCGCTGGCGGGCCGCCGCGACGAGCGCGAGCGCCACCTCCACGGCGGCGAGCGAGCCGACCGCGAGGACGCCGACCAGCACGCCGCCGACCTCGGCGCGCAGCGCCACGACCACCACGGCGGCGGCGGTGAGGCCGCCGACGAGGACGCCGAGCGCGTCCACCGCGAAGCCGGCCGCTGCGAGCCGGCGTTCCAGCAGGGCCAGTCGTCCGGCCCGCTCGTCGGCGGCGGCGAGCGCGGCGCCGGTGGCCCCGAACGCGGCCAGGTCGGCGGCGCCGTGGGTGAGGTCGACCGCGTCCACGGCGAGCGCGCCCCGCAGCGGGGCCACCTCGTCGGCGGCGCGGCGGGTGATCCGGGTGGCGAGCGCGGGCAGCGCCACTCCCGCCACCAGCAGTCCGAGCGCGAGCACCCCGGCGGCCGGTGGTGAGATCAGCGCGGCGACGCCGACCGCGAGCACGCTGACCAGTGCCGCCGCCGCGCCGGGCACGAGGACGCGCAGCAGCAGGTCCTGGGCCGCCTCCACGTCCGAGACCAGGCGGCTCAGCGCGTCCCCGGTACGGCGGCCGGTCTCGCGCCGGGCGGCGAGCGTGGCGAAGACGCGGGCCCGCACGTCGGTGATCATGCGAAGGACGGCGTCGTGCCCGGCGAGCCGTTCGGTGTACCGGAACACGCCCCGGCTGACCGCCAGTGCCCGGACCGCGACGATGGCCACCGTCAGCCGGTCCAGCGGCGGTCGGCCGGCGGCGCTCATCAGCAGCCAGGTGGCGGTGGCCATCAGCGCCAGGCCGGCGAACTCGGTCACGGCGGCGAGCAGCCCGGCGCCGAGCAGCCGGCTCAGGTAGGGCCGGGCCAGTCGCAGCACCGCCCGTTCCCCGCCGGGGATCATCGGGGCACCGCCGGGCCGGTGGCGGTCGGGTGCAGTTCGGTGACCCGGCCGTCCTCGACCCGCAGGATCCGGTCGGCGTCGGCGAGCAGCGCGGGCCGGTGCGCGACGAGCAGCGCGGTACGCCCGGCGACCAGCCGCCGGGTCGCGTCCAGCACGACCGCCTCGCTGGCGCTGTCCAGCCGCGCGGTCGGTTCGTCGAGCAGCACGATCGGCGCGTCCCGGAGGAACGCGCGAGCCAGCGCGACACGCTGCCGCTGACCGCTGGACAGGCCGTGACCGCGCTCGCCCAGGCGGGTGTCCAGCCCGTCGGGCAGGGCGTCCACCACCTCGTCCAGCGCGGCGCCGGTGACCGCCGCGGCGAGCGTGGCATCGGAGGTGTCCGGTGCGCCGAGGCGGATGTTGTCGGCCAGCGATCCGGCGAACAGGTGCGCCCGCTGCGGCACCCAGGCCAGCTCGCGCCGCCAGTCGTCGAGGTCGACGCCGGCTAGGTCCACCCCGTCGACGGTGACCCGGCCGGAGGTCGGTGCGACGAAGCCGAGCAGCAGGTTGAGCAGCGTGCTCTTGCCCGCGCCGCTGGGTCCGATGATCGCCACCCGGTCGCCGGGCCGGATGGTCAGCGTGACGTCGCGCAGCGCCGTGGTCCGGTCGTACGCGACTGTGACGCCCTCGAAGCGGATCTCGCCCGAGCCGCGCGGCGCCGGACGGCGTGGCTCGGCGGTGGCGGGCGCGTCGGCGGCGGAGAGCGTGAGCGCCTCGTCCAGCGCGGTGAGTCCTTCCATGCTGGCGTGGAACCGGCTGCCCGCGGCGCGCAGCGGCAGGTACGCCTCCGGGGTGAGCAGCAGCACCAGCAGCGCGGTGGAGAGCGTGAGGCCGCCGCCGAGCAGCCGGATGCCGACCGGCACCGCGACCAGCGCGACGGAGAGCGTGGCGACCAGTTCCAGCACCAGCGCGGACAGGAACGCGATCCGCAGCGTCTTCATGGTGGCCTGGCGGTGGCCGTCGGCCATCCGGCGTACCACGTCGACCTGCCCCTTGGACCGGCCGAACGCGCGCAGCGTGGGCAGCCCGGCGACCATGTCGAGGAAGTGCCCGCCGAGCAGCGACAGCCGGCGCCACTGCCGTTCGGTGGCGGCCTGCGCCTGCCAGCCGAGCAGCGCGCCGAAGATCGGGATGAGCGGGATGGTGAGCGCGATGATCAGCGCCGAGCTCCAGTCGGCGAACACGATCCGGGCCAGCACGGCCACCGGCACCGTGACGCTCAGCACGAGCTGCGGCAGGTAGCCGGTGAAGTACGGGTCCAGCGCGTCCAGGCCACGCCCGGCCAGCGTGGCGAGCTGCCCGGCCCGCTGCCCGGCGACCCAGGTCGGGCCGTGCCGGCCGACCGCGCCGAGCAGGTCGGCGCGCAGCGCCGCCTTCACCGTGGCGGCGGCCCGCGCCGCGACTGTGCCCTGCGCCCAGCTCACCAGCGCCCGCCCGGCCACAGCGGCCACGAGACCGGCCAGCGCCGGCCGGTGCAGCCGCCCGTCGAACGCCGTCGCCAGCAGCGTCGCCAGCGCGGTGGCCTGAGCGATCACCAGCAGCGCGGTGAGCCCGCCCAGCACCGCGAGCACGGCGAGGTCGCGCCGGGCCGCGGGGACCCGACGCAGCAGACGCGGGTCGAACGGGCGGCGGTTCACCAGTACACCGGTGCCCTGCCGTCGATCCGTCCCCGGAACACCCACCAGCACATCGCCTGAAAGCCTAGTAGGGCCGGCAGGAGCGGTAGCGCGAGCCATCCCAACAGCGCCAGCGTCGGGTGGCTGGCGGCCGCCTCGGCCACCGTCAGCGACGCCGCCGGGTCGCCTGCGGAGACCAGGATCCGGGGCCAGAGCGCGGCCCCGATCAGCGGCGCGGGCAGCGCCAGCGCGGTCGCGGTCGCGGCGAAGGCCGCCAGGGCCCAGCCCCGCCGCAGCGCCGCGCGGGCCGCCAGCAGCGCCGCCACGAGCGCCAACGGCAGGAGTACGGCCACAGCCGGGCGCGCCACCGCGGCGCGTACCCGATCGGAGAGCACGCCCAGGACGGTGGCCGCGCCGACCGCGACCAGTGCGGCGGGCACCAGGCCGCTCGCCAGCCGGGCGAGGGCCGGGGCCTCGGCGGCGGGCAGCCGGAGCGTGAGGAACGTCGCACCGTGCACCGCCACCAGCGCGAGCAGCGCCAGCCCGGCGGCGGCGACGAACGGGGTGGCGAGGTGACCGACACCGACCACGTGGCCGTCGGCGCTCAGCGGCACGCCCTGGAGCAGCCCGGCGAGCACCGCGCCCCAGCCCAGCGCGGCCAGCACGCAGCCGACCACCACCACCCGGTCCCAGCGGGCGCGGGCGGCGGCGGAGGCCGGGCGGCTGCGCAACTGCACCCCGGCGGTCACCAGCACCACACCGGCCAGCGCGGCGAGCACCGCCGGGTAGAAGCCGGAGAGCAGCTCGCCCTCCAGCCGGGGGAACGCGCCGAACAGGATGCCGACGGCTGCCACCAGCCAGACCTCGTTGCCGAGGAAGAACGGCCCGAGCGCGGTGAGCGTGGCCCGGCTGCCCGGTGCCGGGCCGCGCCGGGCCAGCAGCAGGCCGACGCCGTAGTCGTAGCCGCCGAGCACCAGGTAGGTGGCGAAGAAGAGGCCGAGCAGGGCGTACCAGGCGAGTTCCACGGCGGGCTCCCTCAGACGAACACGGGCTGGTGGTGGGCGTCGCTGTCGGGCGCGGGCGGGCGGCCGAGCGCGGGGTCCTGCGCGCCACGGGCCGCGTGCCGGGCCATCAGCGTCCAGTTGGTCACCGCGAGCGCGCCGAGAAGCAGACTGAACCCGATCAGCGAGGTGAGCATCAGCCCCGGTGAGACCGGCGAGACGGCCTGCGCGGTGGGCAGCAGCCCGTACGCCGCCCAGGGCTGGCGGCCGACCTCGCGGGCGATCCAGCCGAGCAGCATCGCCACGAAGGGCAGCGGCAGGCCGAGCAGGATCAGCCAGAGCGGCGCCTTCAACCTGATGATCCAGTCCCGCCAGAGCAGCGGCAGCAGCAGCCAGAGGGCGCCGAGCGTGAAGCCGATCAGGATCATGAAGCCGAGGGCGACGTCGGAGAGCACCGGCGGTGCCCAGTCGCCCGGGCCGAAGCGGGCGGTCCAGTCGGCGACGAGTGCGTCCCGGTCGGGGCCGCCGCCGAACTTGGTCGGCTGGAGCTGCCCGACCGGCCCGAACTGGGCGAAGCCGAAACCCTGGAGCATGCTGACCGCTAGGGCCGCGGTGACCAGGCCGAGCCGCAGCGAGGTGCGGAACAGCGCGTAGTCGGGGGTACGCCGCAGCAGGTGCCAGGCGCTCACCGCGGCCATCAGCAGGCCGCCGGTGACCAGGCTCGCCGAGATCACGTGGCCGAACGCCATGCCGAACGTCGGGTTGCTGAGCAGCGCGCCGAAGTCGGTGAGGTGGGCGACGCCGTCGCGGACCTCGTACCCGACCGGGTTCTGCAGCCAGGCGTTCGCCACCATGATCCAGAAGGCCGAGGCGTACGCGGTGATCGCCACGCCCCAGAGCAGCGCCAGGTGCACGCCGCGCCGCAGCCGGTGCCATCCGAAGATCCACATGCCGAGGAACGTGGACTCCAGGAAGAACGCCACCAGCGTCTCGATGGCCAGCGGCGCGCCGAACACGTTCCCGACGTAGCGCGACAGCCCGCTCCAGTTCAACCCGAACTGGAACTCCATCACGATGCCGGTGGCGATGCCGAGCACGTAATTGATCACGTAGAGCTGGCCCCAGAACCGGGTCAGTCGCTCGTACACCGGCTTGCCGGTCAGGTAGCCGGCCGTCTGCAACCCGACCAGCAGCGTGACCAGGCCGAGCGTGACCGCCACGAACAGGAAGTGGATCGACGTGGTGGTGGCGAACTGGAGGCGGGCGAGGAGCAGCGGGTCCACTGTCGTCCTCCCATGCATGGGTTGGCTCTCTTGTCGTAGCCAACCTACACGTAGCCTCGCTACCTATAGGTGCGCGCGAACCCGGAGAAGTCCCGTAGGGGGCGACGTCAGCTCAGGAACAGGGCGAACGGCAGGGAGACGAGCGTGCCGGCGACAGCCAGCGCCATCGCGCCGAGCACCCGCGGCGGGCGGTCCGCGACGAGCAGCCGCTGCACGCGTACGTCGAGGTCGCGGTCGCCGAGTCCGAGCGTGCCGGCCGGCTGGACCCGGTGCTCGGCGGCGGCGAACCGGCGCAGCGCACCGGCCAGCGGTGCGTCCGCGTGCAGCTCCCGGGCCTTGTCGTCGGCGCGCATCTCGACCAGCAGCGCCACCCGCGCGTGCGCGTCCCGCACCCATTGGAACCAGGGCAGTGCCCGGCACAGCGCGGTGAACGGCAGCAGCACCAGGTCGTGCCGCTCCTGGGCGTGCGCGCGCTCGTGGGTGAGCACCGCCGCCAGCTCGGCCGGGTCGAGCAGGTCGAGCGTGCCCGCGCTCACCACCACCCGGGGACGCACCCCGGGCAGGCAGTACGCCGCCGCGCTCGGGTGGTCGAGCACCAGCGCGCCGGGCACCGTCGGGTCACGCCGGGCCACCAGGTGCAGCAGCTCCCGGTGCCGGCGCTGGGCGCGGACCGCGCCGTGCAGGCTGCGTACCGTCGTGGTGAGCAGCACCGCGCCGATGCCGAGACCGACGCCGACCAGGCTGAGGTGCACCGCACCCACACCGGCCGGCAGTGTGCCGTGGGCCAGGTCGTCGGCCAGGGCCAGCAGCGCGTAGCCGGTCGCCCGGTCGTACGCGTCGAGCCCCAGCGCCATCGGCAGCCCCATGGCGGACAGGCCGAGCGCCAGCCCGACCGCCTGCCAGCAGAGGATCGCCACGCGAGGCGCCCGCCAGGTCCAGCGCGCGGCGGCGAGGACCTGCGCGGTCAGCCAGCAGGCCAGGATGATCGCGGCGAAGTGCAGGGCGTACGCCACGGCAGCCGCCCTACCGGTCCGTCGCCTCGTCGAGCGCCGGCCGGCCGGACCGGGGGTTCTCGACCCGGCCGGCCGGTCCGTCCTCGACAGTCGCCCCGGCCTCGGCGCCGAGCGCGGCGCGGAGCACGTCCGCCTCCGTGCCGGTCACCGAGCGGGCGAAGCGTACGAGTGCGGCGTCCCGGCTGCCGCCGAGGTCGAGGGCTTCGAGCATGAGCTGGGCGATGTGCGCCTCACGGGTGGCGGCCGGACGGTAGCGCCACGCGCGGCCCTCCCGCTCACGCTGCACCATGCCCTTGCCGGCGAGCCGGTCGAGCACTGTCATCACTGTGGTGTAGGCGAGTTCCCGGCCGTCCAGGGCGTCGGCGACCTCGCGTACGGTCACCCCGCCCGACGAGGCGGGCGCCGCGTCCCACAGCACGTCCATCACCGCACGCTCAAGGTCCCCCAGCCGAGTCACCCGTCAATCCTACCCCCGGTAGTAGATCCCCTCCGCCGCCCCGGTCCCCGGTTCCGTTCGCCGTCCCTCCCTCCCGAAGATCAACACCAGCTCGGGGAGGTGGTGCGGTCCGAGGCGGCTCGATGCAGCCACCTCGCCGTGCTGGTGTCGATCACGCGGTCCTCGGGCCGCCCCGCCAAGATCCAATCCACCTCGGGGAAGTGGTGTTGTCCCGGGTCGCTCGATGCATCCACTTCGGGGATGTGGTGTTGATCGTGCTGGCCTCGTGCGCGCGCCCCGGCAAGATCCATGCCAGTTCGGGGAGGTGGTGGCATTCGGGGCGGGTTGATCGGCCCACTTCGCCGTGCTGGTGTTGACCTTGGTGCATGGGGGAGGGCGGGGTTGGTGCCGGTTCGGGGAAGAGTGGTGCTGTCCGGTGTCGGTTGGATGTGGCCACCTCGGGGAAGTGGTGTCGATCTTGCCCGGCGCGGGTGCAGTCGACAACAGTCGCGGGAAGCGCGGGAACGGGAAGTGGCGGCAACCCGGCTGGGGGTGTGCCGCCACTTCGGGCCGGACCGGGCTGCGTCGGTCAGACGCCCTTCGGGTGCCAGACCGTCTTGGTCTCCAGCAGCGTGGTCATCCGGGTGATGCCGGGGTCGGCGTACCAGTCGCGGTCGGCCGGGGCCGGCCGGAGCACCCGCTTGAGGTTCTCCGCGGCCTTGATCTCCAGGTCGGCCGCCAGGTCGGCGTCGGCGACGCCGGTCAGGTCGATCGCGTTGACGTCCATGTGCGCGGCGAGCGTCGGCACGGTCTCGGTCAGCCGGCCGGTGAGGATGTTGACCACTCCGCCGGGCAGGTCGGAGGTGGCGAGCACCTCGGCCAGCGTCACCGCGGCCAGCGGCGCCGCCGGGGAAGCGGCCACCACGACCGTGTTGCCGGTGACGATCGCCGGGGCGATCACGCTCACCAGGCCGAGCAGCGCGGGTTCCTCGGGGGCGACCACCGCCACCACGCCGGTGGGCTCCGGCGCGGACAGGTTGAAGTACGGGCCGGCCACCGGGTTCGCCCCGCCGTACACCTGGGACAGCTTGTCGGACCACCCGGCGTACCAGACCCAGCGGTCGATCGCCGCGTCCACCTCGTCGGCCGGGACGCCCAGGGCGACGAACTGCTCGCGCCGGCCCTCCAGCATCTCGGCGACCCGGTAGAGGATCTGGCCCCTGTTGTACGCGGTCGCCCCGGCCCAGCCCTTCACCGCGGCGCGGGCGGCCACGACGGCGTCCCGCGCGTCCTTCCGGGAGGCAAGAGACACGTTCGCGGATTGCACGAGATACGACCGTCCCGACTCGCTGCGCGGGAACTTCCCGCCGATGAAGAGCTTGTACGTCTTGCGTACCGCGACCCGCTCAGACATTGAGGTACCCCTCCAGCCCGTGCCGGCCGCCCTCGCGACCGTAGCCCGACTCCTTGTAGCCGCCGAACGGCGACGTCGGGTCGAACTTGTTGAACGTGTTGGCCCACACCACGCCCGCGCGCAGCCGGTCGGCCAGCCACAGGATCCGGGAACCCTTGTCGGTCCAGATCCCGGCCGACAGCCCGTACGGTGTGTTGTTGGCCTTCTCGACGGCCTCCGCCGGGGTGCGGAACGTCAGCACGGACAGCACCGGGCCGAAGATCTCCTCGCGGGCGATCCGGTGCGCCTGGGTGACGCCGGTGAAGATGGTCGGCGCGAACCAGAAGCCGCGCTCGGGCAGCTCGCACGGCGGCGACCAGCGCTCCGCGCCCTCGGCGGCCCCGGCGTCGGACAGCTCCCGGATCCGGGCGAGCTGCGCGGCCGAGTTGATCGCGCCGATGTCGGTGTTCTTGTCCAGCGGGTCACCGACCCGGAGCTGGGCCATCCGGCGCTTGAGCGACTCCAGCACCCGGTCGGCGACCGACTCCTGGACCAGCAGCCGGGAACCGGCGCAGCAGACGTGCCCCTGGTTGAAGAAGATGCCGTTGACGATGCCCTCGACGGCCTGGTCGATCGGTGCGTCGTCGAAGACGATGTTCGCGGCCTTGCCGCCCAGTTCCAGCGTCAGCTTCTTGCGGGTGCCCGCCACCGAGCGGGCGATGGCGCGGCCGACCTCGGTGGAGCCGGTGAACGCCACCTTGTCCACGCCCGGGTGCTCGACCAGCGCCCGGCCGGTGTCGCCGGCGCCGGTGACGATGTTCACCACGCCGGCCGGCAGATCGGCCTGCTGGCAGATCTCGGCGAACAGCAGCGCGGTCAGCGGGGTGGTCTCGGCCGGCTTGAGCACCACCGTGTTGCCGGCGGCCAGCGCCGGGGCGATCTTCCACGCCAGCATGAGTAGCGGGAAGTTCCACGGGATGACCTGCGCGGCCACGCCGAGCGGCTTCGGGTCGGGGCCGAAGCCCGCGTGAGGGAGCTTGTCCGCCCAGCCCGCGTAGTAGAAGAAGTGCGCGGCGACCAGCGGCAGGTCGACGTCGCGGGACTCCTTGATCGGCTTGCCGTTGTCCAGCGACTCCAGCACCGCCAGCTCACGCGAGCGCTCCTGGATGATCCGGGCGATCCGGAACAGGTACTTGGCCCGGTCCCGGCCCGGCATCGGACCCCAGACCTTCTCGTACGCGCTCCGGGCGGCGCGGACCGCGCGGTCCACGTCGTCGGTGCCCGCCTCGGCGATCTCGGCCAGCACCTCCTCGGAGGCCGGGTTCACCGACTTGAAGCTGCCGCCGGAGGCCGGGTCGACGAACGCGCCGTCGACGAAGAGCCCGTACGAGGGCTTGATGTCCACCACCGAGCGGGACTCGGGGGCGGGTGCGTATTCGAACATCGCGTTCAGTCCAGGGTGAAGTAGTCGGGGCCGGCGTAGACGCCGGTCGTCAGCTTGGTGCGCTGCATGAGCAGGTCGTTGAGCAGGCTCGACGCGCCGAACCGGAACCAGTCCGGGCTCAGCCAGTCCGCGCCGACCGTCTCGTTGACCATGACCAGGTACTTGATCGCGTCCTTGGTGGTCTTGATGCCGCCGGCCGGCTTGACGCCGACCTGGCGCCCGGTGGCGGCGCGGAAGTCGCGGACCGCCTCCAGCATCACCAGCGTCACCGGCAGGGTCGCAGCGACCGGGACCTTGCCGGTGGAGGTCTTGATGAAGTCACCGCCCGCGAGCATGGCGAGCCAGGACGCCCGCCGCACGTTGTCGTACGTGGCCAGCTCGCCGGTCTCCAGAATCACCTTGAGGTGCGCGTCCCCGCAGGCTTCCTTGGTGGCCACGATCTCGTCGTAGACCTCGGCGTACCGCCCGGCCAGGAACGCGCCGCGGTTGATCACCATGTCGATCTCGTCCGCGCCCGCCTCGACCGCCGCGCGCACGTCGGCGAGCTTGATCTGCAGCGGCGCCTGGCCGGACGGGAACGCGGTCGCCACGCTGGCCAGGTGCACGCCGCTGCCGCGCAGCACCTCCGCCACGTACGGGACCATCGACGGGTAGACGCAGACGGCGCCGACGTGCGGGCAGCTCGGGTCGGACGGGTCGGGGCGCAGCGCCTTGGCCGCCAGCGCCCGCACCTTGCCCGGGGTGTCCGCCCCTTCCAGCGTGGTCAGGTCGACCATCCGGATCGCCAGGTCGATCGCCTCGGCCTTCGCCGTGGTCTTGATGGAGCGGGTGCCGAGTTGTGCCGCCCGCTGCTCCGCGCCGACCTGGTCCACGCCGGGCAGGCCGTGCAGGAAGGTCCGCAGAGCGGTCTCGGATCGTCCCAGCTCGGTGAGGTCCGACCGAGCCGACGTCGTTGTCGCCGTCATGCCCCGAATAGTACGCACCCGCGAGTCGAGTGATCTTGCTCACGAACGACCGGTAGTGAGCGTCATACGTGAGCGGTGTCGCTGGTCGTACCGCACCCGCCCGGCGCCCGGCCGGCAAACGGTAGGTTGAGCGATCGTGGACGTAACCGTCATTGACCATCCGCTCGCCCAGACGCGGCTGACCGCCATGCGGGACGCCCGGACCGACTCGTCGTCGTTCCGGGCCGCGCTGCGCGAACTCACCACCATGCTGGTGTACGAGGCCGCGCGCTCCTTCCCGGTCGAGAAGTACTCGATCCAGACCCCGGTCACCGCCACCGAGGGCAGCCGGCTGGCGAACCCGCCGCTGCTGGTGCCGGTGCTGCGGGCCGGTCTCGGCATGGCCGACGCCGCGCTCGGCCTGCTGCCCGAGTCGTCGATGGGCTTCGTCGGCCTGGCCCGCGACGAGGAGACGTACGAGCCCCGCGCGTACATGGAGTCGCTGCCGCGCGACCTCGCCGGCCTGCCGGTGCTGGTGCTCGACCCGATGCTCGCCACCGGCGGCTCGCTGGAGCACTGCTGCCGGCTGCTCGCCGACCGCGGCTGCACCGACATCACCGTGCTGTGCGTGCTCGCAGCGCCGGTCGGCATCGAGCGGCTGGAGCGCTCCGGCCTGCCGCTGCGCCTGGTCACCGCCTCGATCGACGAGGGCCTGAACGACTCGAAGTTCATCGTCCCCGGCCTGGGTGACGCCGGCGACCGCCAGTTCGGCGGCATGCCCCGCTTCTGAGACCGGTCCGGTGCGGAGGGACGCCCTCCGCACCGTGTCCGGCCCTACCCGGCGAGTCGACGCGCGGGGGTGCGGGGAGGCGCTAGCGTTCCGGGCCATGACTGGTGTTGCGCTCGCCGAGGAGTTGCTGCTCCTCGCGTATGACGACGAAACCGGCAAGGCCACCATGCCGCGGATCAGCCTGGACCTGGGCATGGCCGCCGCGGTGCTGGTCGAGCTGGCCCTGGCCGGACGGGTCGCGTACGCGGACGGGAACCTGGCGGTGGTCGACCCGGCCCCCACCGGCGAGCCGATCGCGGACGCCGTACTCGCCAAGATCGCTGCGGACACCCCGCACACGCCGTCGTCGTGGGTGCAGCGACTGCGGCACGGGCTGCGCGACCGGATCCTCTCCGACCTCTGCGGCCGGGGCGTGGTCCGCGACGTCGACGAGACCGAGCTGGGCTTCATCCACGTGCACCGCTACCCGGTGGCCGACGCCTCGGTCGAGGCGGACATCCGGCAGCGGCTGGCCGACGCGCTGACCAGCGGGCAGCTCCCGGACGAGCGGACCGCCGCGCTCGCGACGCTGGTCGCCGTGCTGCGGATGGAACCCGCGCTCGGGCTGACCGGCTCGGCCGCCGAGGACGCCGGCCGGCGCCTGGAGGAGATCGCCGCCGGCGCCGGGTTCTCCGGCACGGTGAGCCTGGACGACAGCGTGGTACGCCCGTCGATCAGCCTGGTCATCGCCGCGCTGGGCCAGGCCGTCGACGCCGCCCTCGGCAAGCGGTGAGGAAGGCCCCTTCTTAATGCCTCCGGTAGAGGAAGGGCCCCTTGTTGACGCCTGGCGTCAACAAGGGGCCCTTCCTCGCAGCAGGGGTCAGAGGCCCAGGGCGGCGGCGATCTCGTTGCGCAGCTCGGTCACCGCGGCACGCGCGCGCTGCCGGGCCGCGGGCACGTCACCGCCGGTCACCGGCTCCACCACCTCCAGGTACGCCTTGAGCTTCGGCTCGGTGCCGGACGGCCGGATCACCACCCGGGCCGCGCCGGTGCGCAGGATCACCACGTCGGCGTCCGGGAGCAGGTCGGACGCCTCGGTCACCGGCTGCCCGAGCAGCGCGGTAGGGGTGGCCGCCCGGATCCGGGCCATCGAGTCCGCGATCACCCGCAGGTCCTCCACCCGGACCGAGAGCTGCTCGGTGTGGTGCACACCGAACTCGGCTGCGAGCTCGTCCAGCCGGTCGAGGAGCGTGCGGCCCTCGGCCTTGAGATTGGCGGCCAGCTCGGCGACAGTCAGCGCGGCGGTGATGCCGTCCTTGTCCCGGACGTGCTCCGGCGCGACGCAGTAGCCGAGCGCCTCCTCGTAGCCGTACACGAGCGGCTCCCGGCCGCCGCCGGCCCGGACGATCCACTTGAACCCGGTGAGCGTTTCGTCGTAGGGCAGGCCCCGGGCCGCCGACATGGCCCGCAGCAGCGCCGACGACACGATCGTGGTGGCGTACAGGCCGGTCACGCCCCGCCGCATCAGGTGGTCGGCGAGCAGCGCGCCCACCTCGTCGCCGCGCAGCATCCGCCAGGACCCGGCGTCGCGTACGGCAACCGCGCAGCGGTCCGCGTCCGGGTCGTTGGCGATGGCCAGGTCCGCGCCGGTGCGGTCGGCGAGCGCGACCAGAAGGTCCACCGCGCCCGGCTCCTCCGGGTTGGGGAAGCTGACGGTCGGGAACGCCGGGTCCGGCTCGGCCTGCTCGGGCACCACGCCCGGCACGCCGAATCCGGCGCGTGCGAACGCGGCGGTCAGCACCGCGCCGCCGACCCCGTGCAGCGGCGTGTACGCCACCTTCAGGTCGCGCGGTCCGGCCGGGTCCACCACGGCGGCGGCCCGCTCCACGTAGGCGGCCACCAGGTCGTCGCCGAGTACCTGACCGGCCGGACCGAGCGGCACCGCCGCGAGCGGGCCGACGGCGCGGATGGCCGCCTCGATCCCGGCGTCGGCGGGCGGCACGATCTGCGCGCCGGAGCCCAGCTCACCGCCGAGCTGCGCGCCCAGGTAGACCTTGTAGCCGTTGTCCTGCGGCGGGTTGTGGCTGGCGGTGACCATCACGCCGGCGACCGCGCCGAGCTGCCGGACCGCGAACGCCAGCACGGGCGTGGGCAGCGGCCGGGGCAGCAGCAGCGCCGGACGGCCCGCACCGGTGGCGACCTGCGCGGTGCGCTCGGCGAACGCACGGGAGCCGCGCCGGGCGTCGTACCCGATCACCAGCGGGCCCTCGCCGCCCTGGGCGGCGAGCCAGCCGACGAGCCCGGCGGCGGCCTGGGTGACCACGGCGAGGTTCATGCCGTTGGGCCCGGCCCGCAGCGGGCCGCGCAGCCCGGCGGTGCCGAAGGTCAGCGGACCGGCGAACCGGTCGGCCAGGTCGGCCGCCGTGTCGGGCAGCCCGTCGAGGACCGCGCGCAGCTCGTCGCGGTCGGCCGGGTCCGGGTCGTCGTCGAGCCAGCGCTCGGCGCGTACGCGAAGGTCGTCAAGGTCAGTGGTTTCCGCCGCCATTGCCTCATGAAAGCACGGCGGCGGATCACCACCGACCGTCGGCCTCGACTCAGTTCGCCGCCGTGAGCTGGAACGAGCCGGCCATCGCGTCGAAGATCGGCTTGCTCTCGGCGAAGGTGGCGTCGCTGGAGGAGAGGTAGAACGAGTAGACCTTGCCGCCCTGGACCACGCCCCGCCACACGCCGTGCCGCTTCTCGTCACCCTCGCCGCAGGTGTACTCGAACTCGGCGGCCGGCTTACCGGCCAGCGTCGTCTCGGTCATCGCGAGCTGTTCGTAGGGCTTGGCGCACGACTTGCTCTTGTCGCGGAGGTTGCGGGAGGCGAACTCGGCCCAGCTGACCGACGTGCCGCCCCAGTTCTCGGCCAGCACCCGCACCTTGCGGCTCTCGTCCTGCGGGTCGACGTAGTCGACGAAGACGCCACCGGTCTTGCGGTCCCAGCCCTTCGGCACCTGGACGGTGATGCCCTTGACGGTCTGCTCCTGCATCTCCACCGGCGAGGCGGCGGCCGAGTTCGACGGCAGCGCGCCCACGATCGGCGGGGGAGCGTCGTCGCCGCCGCTGGTCAACGCGATCACGCTCACCAGCAGCACCACGGCGAGGCCACCGGCGGCGGCGAGCTGGACCTTGCGCGGCCACGCCTTCACCCGGCCGAGCAGGCCCTTGGCCGTGCCGAGCGGGCCGCCACCACCGGCGGCGGGTGCGGTGGCCGGGGTGGTCCACGCCTGGCCGGTGCCGGGCACCGACCACTGGTTGCCGGCGCCGTACACCGGCTGGGTGGCGTCGACGGTGCGGCCGTAAGTGGCGGGTACCGCCTGGGTCGCGTCCGCACCGGCGCCCGCCCCGAGCCGGACCGTGGCGTCCGGCGAGATGCGCTGGGTGGCGTCCGGCGTGCCCGGCCCGGACATCGCGCCGGTCGGGGTGTGCAGCGGACCGGCCAGCGCGTCGGCGCTGGTCTCGTCGAGCGCGGCGGCACCCGCTGCGGCCTTCTCGGCCTGGGGCCGCTCGCCGCGACGCAGGGCGGCGAGGCGGTCGGTGAGCGACTCGTCCGGGCCGATCATCGCCCGGCCGCCGATCTGCCCGCTCGGCTTCGGCTCCGCGGCGATCGCCGGCGGCGTGGTCGGGCGCGGCACCGGGACCACCGCGTACGGGTCGGTGACCGAGTTTACGGCGGTCGCGGTGCTGGTCAGCGGCCCGGCGAGCAGTTCGCGCAGGTTGGCGCGCGCGCGGTGCACGTCCATCCGGCGGGCCGGGTCCTTCTCCAGCAGCCCCATCAGCACCCCGGTGAGCGGGCCGCTGCGCTGCGGCGTGGCGGGCGGGTCCTCGACCACCGCGTGCATGGTCTCGATCGGGTCGCCCTTGTCGAACGGGGGCCGGCCCTCGACCGCGGTGTAGAGCGTCACACCGAGCGAGAACAGGTCGCTCGGCGGCCCGAACTCCTGGCCCATTGCCCGCTCGGGCGAGATGAAGTGCGGCGAGCCGAGCACCATGCCGGGCGTGGTGAGCTGCACGTCGGTGGGCATCCGGGCGACGCCGAAGTCGGTGAGCACGCAGCGGCCATCGGTGCAGATCAGCACGTTCGCCGGCTTCACGTCGCGGTGCAGCACGCCGATCGCGTGCGCGACCTCCAGCGCGCCGAGCAGCGCGATCCCGATCTTGGCGACGGCGCGTGGCGCGACCGGCCCGTCCTCGATCACCATGTCGGCCAGGCTGCGGGCGTCCAGCAGCTCCATCACGATCCACGGGCGGCCACCCTCGGTGACCACGTCGTAGACCTGCACCACCGCCGGGTGCTGGATCGCCGCGGCGGCTCGGGCCTCCCGCAGCGTCCGTTCGTAGAGCGCGTCGCGGTCGCTCGGGGCGAGCCCCGGCGGGAGGACGACCTCCTTGACCGCCACATCACGGCGCAGCAACGTGTCTGTGGCCCGCCAGACCGTGCCCATGCCTCCGTTGCCCACCGGGGAGCGCAGCGAGTAGCGACCACCGATGGTGGTGCCGGGCGCCGCGCGTCCAGTGGGGGGACTGGCCGGTCCGCCGCTCCACGTCGGAATCTGAGTCACAGAAAAGCCACCGGGGGATATCGAGGGGGCTGGGACACAACCCCTCTATCTTGCTGGTTCCGACGCCCGATGCGAAACCCGACGCGGCGGGCGTTTACCTACTCGACGGTATGTGGTCGGTTGCTCACCTCCGGTGGGTCGCCGCCGCGAGGTGTGCGGTATCCCTCACCCACCAGGCGGTCTGCGCGTCCTACCATCCGGTAATGAGCGATGCGCGGTCAAGCGAGTCGGGTTTCCCGATCCAGGGCGTCTACACGGCGGCAGACCTTCCGGCGGATCTGGACGCCCGGCTGGGCGAGCCGGGCGAGTTCCCGTACACCCGCGGGGTCTACCCGACGATGTACACGTCCCGGCCCTGGACCATGCGACAGTACGCCGGGTTCGGCACCGCGACCGAGAGCAACGCGCGCTACCACCAGCTGCTGCGCGCCGGCACCATGGGCCTGTCGGTCGCGTTCGACCTGCCCACCCAGATGGGGTACGACTCGGACGACCCGATCGCGCACGGTGAGGTCGGCAAGGTCGGCGTCGCCATCGACTCCATCGAGGACATGCGCACGCTGTTCGGCGGCATCCCGCTGGACAAGGTCTCCACCTCGATGACCATCAACGCGCCCGGCTCGGTGCTGCTGCTGCTCTACCAGCTCGTGGCCGAGGAGAACGGCGTGCCGGGGGCGGCGCTCAACGGCACCATCCAGAACGACATCCTCAAGGAGTACATCGCCCGGGGGACGTACATCTTCCCGCCGAAGCCCTCGCTGCGGCTGGTCGCCGACACCTTCGCCTACTGCCGGGCCGAGGTGCCGAAGTGGAACACCATCTCGATCTCCGGCTACCACATGGCCGAGGCCGGCGCGTCGCCCGCGCAGGAGGTGGCGTTCACGCTCGCGAACGGCGTGGAGTACGTCCGCGCGGCGCTCGCCGCCGGTCTGGCCGTCGACGACTTCGCGCCCCGCCTGTCGTTCTTCTTCGTGGCCCGCACCACGCTGCTGGAGGAGGTCGCGAAGTTCCGCGCGGCCCGGCGCATCTGGGCCCGGCTGATGCGCGACGAGTTCGGCGCGAAGAACCCGAAGTCGATGATGCTGCGGTTCCACACCCAGACCGCCGGCGTGCAGCTCACCGCCCAGCAGCCGGAGGTGAACCTGGTCCGGGTGGCGGTGCAGGGCCTCGGCGCGGTGCTCGGCGGCACCCAGTCGCTGCACACGAACAGCTTCGACGAGGCCATCGCGCTGCCCACCGAGAAGGCGGCCCGGCTGGCGCTGCGGACCCAGCAGGTGCTGGCGTACGAGACGGACCTGACCGCCACCGTCGACCCGTTCGCCGGGTCGTACGTGGTGGAGGCGATGACCGCCGAGGTGGAGGCGGCCGCCACCGAGCTGATGGACCGGGTCTTCGACCACGGTTCGGCGGTGGACGCGATCGAGGCCGGGTTCCAGAAGCGGGAGATCGAGCAGTCCGCGTACCGGATCGCCCAGGAGATCGACTCGGGCGAGCGGGTGGTGGTCGGGCTCAACCGGTTCCGGATCGACGAGGAGGAGCCGTACGAGCCGCTGCGGGTCGACCCGTCGATCGAGGCGGCGCAGGGGGAGCGGCTGGCCCGGCTGCGCGCCGAGCGGGACTCCGGCGCGGTGGAGCGGGCCCTGGCCGAACTGCGTGCCGCCGCCGAGGGGGACGCCAACGTGCTCTACCCGATGAAGGAGGCGCTGCGCGCCCGCGCCACTGTCGGCGAGGTGTGCGGGACGCTGCGCGAGGTGTGGGGGATCTACCGGCCCAGCGACCGGTTCTGAATCGTCCCGGCGGCGGCCCCGCCGCGCACCCTGAGTGCGCGGTGCGGGCCGCTTTCGCGTGTGCGATTCGGCGATTCGGGTAACCGGATCGGGTGAACGGGACGGACAGCCTGTGCGGTCGGCGGTCGGACGCTCGTGTCACCGTCGGGAGTCTTCCGGCAGCCGACAGTTGTCGTGCAATTGTCGGAGCGGCAGTTAATTGCCACGACTAATGCGACAATTCGGAACGACGGGTCGTTATTTGTGGCCGATGAAACGGTTACGCGTTGTAGGAGGTGGGAGGCGGATGACGGCGTTCGACCGCGATCTACCTGCTGTCCCGCAGATATTCGAGCCCTCCCACCAGGGCATTCGTGACGCTGCGCGGTCCGACCGCTACGCGAAAGATGTTGCGCAGCGTCACCGTCGGAGGTCTAGGCTGTCTGCTGTCCGACCCGAAGATCCATCCACTTCTAGTGATCGAGAATTCGACGTGACGAGTGCGTTGACGCTGCCTTCCGGCGGCCCGCTGGCGTCGTCCCGGCCCGAGGCGCCGACCGGTTACCAGCCCCTGCCCTTCGAGCTCGACCATCTGCTCGCTCTGCGCGTACCGGGCCTCATCGAGACGCGCCGTCACATCCACTCCCACCCGGAGCTGTCCGGCGAGGAGTTCGAGACGGCCGCGCTGGTGCACCGCGAGCTGTCCCTGGCCGGGCTGAAGCCGCGTCTGCTGCCGAAGGGCAACGGCGTCATCTGCGACATCAACGGGCGCCCGGACGGGCCGGTGATCGCGCTCCGCGCCGACATCGACGCGCTGCCGCTGAGCGACCCGAAGGACGTGTCGTACCGCTCGACAGTCGAGGGCGTCTGCCACGCCTGCGGCCACGACGTGCACACGTCGGTGATGCTCGGCGTCGGCATGCTGCTGGCCCAGCTCGCCGACACCGGCCGGCTCGACGGCCGGGTCCGGCTGATCTTCCAGCCGGCCGAGGAGATCCTGCCCTGCGGCTCGCTCGAGGTCATCGAGGCCGGCGGCCTGGACGACGTGGTGCAGATCTTCGCGCTGCACTGCGACCCGAACCTGCCGGTGGGCAAGGTCGGCCTGCGGGTCGGCCCGATCACCGCCGCCGCCGACAACGTCACGGTCCGGCTCACCGGGCCGGGCGGGCACACCGCCCGCCCCCACCTGACCGTCGACCTGGTGGACGCGCTCGGCCGGCTGGTGACCGAGGTGCCGACGCTGATCAGCCGCCGGGTGCCGGCCAACAGCGGGCTGCTGCTGGTGTTCGGCCACGCCTCGGCCGGCACCCGTTACAACGTCATCCCGTCCGAGGCGTGCGCGGCCGGCACGCTGCGGGTGATGGACCGCGACACCTGGGACCAGGCACCCGAGATCGTGGCTCAGGTGGTGCGGGACGTGCTCGCCCCCACCGGCGCCACAGTCGACCTGGAATACCTGCGCGGCCGGCCCCCGGTGACGAACGACGCCGGCGCGATCGGCGTGCTCACCGCGGCCACCGCCGCGGCGCTCGGCCCCGACGGCATCGCCGAGACGCCGCAGAGCATGGGCGGCGAGGACTTCTCCTGGTACCTGGAGCACGTGCCGGGTGCGCTCGCCCGCCTCGGCGTCGGCCGTAGCGGGCCCAACGTGGACCTGCACCGGGCCTCGTTCGACGTGGACGAGCGCGCCATCGAGGCCGGCGTACGCCTCATGGTCCAGACCGCGCTGCGGGCACTGGCGGCGGCGCGCTGACCGGACCGTCGGCCGGCCCGGCCGGGCCCGGCGGCATCGGGCCCAGGCCGGGCGGCAGCATCGCACCCGGGCCGGGCGGCGGCGTCCGCCGGGCCCGCACCCGGCGCCGCCACAGGAGCAGCAACCACAGCGGTACGCCGATCACCACCGCGAACGGCAGCACCGCGCCGAGCACTGTGAGCAGGACCCGGGCCGAGGCCAGGAACGCCGTCCAGCCGCCGCCCAGCCCGGCCAGGAAGCCCAGGTCAGCCTCCTCCTCGGCGGTGCTGGCGTCCTGACCGAGGAACGTCACGGTGATGGTGGACAGCGAGGTCAGGTCAGCGAGCCGGCGCTTGCGGGCCTCCAGCGCGGCCAGGTCCGCCTGCCGGGTGCCCACCTCGTTCTCCAGCCGGACCAGCTCGTCCACCGACGTGGCCCGGGCCAGCAGCTTGCGGGAACTCTCCACCCGCGCCCGCTGGGTGGCGATCCGGGCGTCCAGGTCGACCACCTGCTCGGTGACGTCCTCGGTGCGGATCTCCCGGCGCTCCTGCCGGCCGAGACCGGCGAGCCGGTCGATCACCGCGGTGAACCGGTCGGCGGGCACGCGCAGCGTCAGCGCCGCCCGCGCCTCGGCGGCCCGGCTCGACCGCCGGTCGGCGCCGACGAATCCGCCGGCCGCCGTCACCGCTGTGGTCGCCTCCCGCGCGGCGGCCTCCACATCGTCCACCCGGACCTGCATGGTTCCGGTGTAGATGATGGACCGCTGGTCGACCCGCAGGTCCGCGCCGCCGGTGCCGCCCGGGGCCGCCTGGTCGCTGTCCGCACCGCCCTCGGCGGCCTGCTCGCGCCCCGCGCCTCCGTCGGCGGCGGGCGCGGCCGAGTCGCTGCCACTGTCACCGCCCGCGCCGCACGCGCCCACACCCAGCGCTGCTATCAGACCCACAGCCACCAGGGCCACGCCCCGGAGTCGTCGTCCACCCATGCCCCGTACTCCGATCGTCGGCGGCCCCGACTGCCGGGACCGATACCTCGGACGTGACGCGTGGTCGCGCCGGTTCCGGCAGACTGCGCTGAGGACATCACGATTCGATAAGCGAGGAGTCACGATGCAGGTGACCAAATTCGCCCACTCCTGCCTCCGGCTGGAGCACGACGGTGCGGTGCTCGTCGTCGACCCGGGTGTCTTCAGCGATCCGGCGGCGCTGGACGGTGCCGACGCGGTGCTGATCACCCACGAGCACCCGGACCATGTGGACGTCGGCGCGCTGACCCGGGCGCTGGAACGGCGGCCGGTGCCGGTGCACGGTCCCGCCTCGCTCGCCGGGGTGCTCGGCGACGCCGCCGAGGCGCTGGTGACGGTCGAGCCCGGACAGTCGCTCACCGTCGCCGGGACGCCGGTGCGGACGTACGGCGGGCAGCACGCGGTCATCCATCCGGACATCCCGGTGATCCAGAACATCGGCTACCTCTTCGCCGACGTGGTGTACCACCCGGGCGACGCGTTGTTCGTGCCCGACGACGTGCAGGTGGACACGCTGTTCGCCCCGATACACGCACCCTGGTCGAAGTTCTCCGAGGTGGTCGACTTCATCCGCGCGGTCGCGCCGCGCCGGGCGTACGCGCTGCACGACGGGCTGCTCAACGACAACGGCTTCGGTGTGCTGGACCGGCAGTACACGGCGATGTCCAACACCGACTACCGCCGTCTGGAGCCGGGCACCCGGATCGACGCCTGACCATGACCGAGGTGCCCGCGGAGGTGATCCGGCGGCTCTACGCCACGCCCCCGGACCGGTTCGTGGCGGCCCGGGACGAGGCCGTCGCGCAGGCGCGTCAGTCCGGCGACCCGCGTACCGCCCGGGAGATCGGCAGGCTGCGCCGGCCCACGGTGGCGGCCTGGCTGGTCAACCTGCTGGCGATCCGCCGGCCCGAGCTGGTCGCCGACCTGAGCCGGCTGGCCGAGTCGCTGCGTGCCGCGCAACGCGACCTGCGCGGCGGCACGCTGCGGGAACTGTCCGCGCAGCGGCGCGCCGTCGTGGGCGCGCTGGTGGCGGAGGTACGCCGGCTCGCCGCCGCCGAACCCGCCGCGCCCCCGGTCGGGAAGCTGCCGCTGGGCGAGGTGGAGGCGACACTCAACGCCGCGTTGTCGGACACCGAGGTGGCCGAACAGGTACGCGCCGGACGCCTGCTGCGGGCCAGCCACTACGCCGGGTTCGGCGAGGTGCCCCGCCCCCAGTTGCGGCTCGTGACGGGGGGCGAGGAGACGCCCGTCGTACCGGATCGGGCGGCCGAGCGGGCCGACGCGCGCCGGGCCCGCGACGAGCGGGCGACGCGGGCCGAACGGGCCGGGCGGCGGCGGACCGCGACCCGGGAGCTGACCCGCGCCCGCGCGGACCTGGACCGGGCCGAGAAGGAGCTGGCGGCGGCCGACGCGGCCGAGCGGGACGGCGCCGCGACGCTGGACCGGATCGAGACCGAACTGGCCGAGCTGGAGCGTCGCCGGGCCGTGGCCGAGCAGGAGCTGAGCCGGGCCCGGCTGGCCCGCCGGGGCGCGGAACGGGCGGTCACCGCGGCCCGGCGCCGGGCCGGTGAGGTGGAGGCCGTGTTGGAGGCGCTGGACGCCGAAGAGGGGGATGCCGACACCGGTGACGACCGGGCAGACTGAGCGTGATGAATGGCTACGGTGGAGTGACGGGCGGCCGATGACTCCGGAACAGCTCGCCGCCGCCTGCAAACCGCTGGTGCTCGAACTCGGCGAGGCGTTCGCCCGCTGCCCGTCCACGCTGCGCCGGGCGCGGCTGCTCGGCATCTCCGGGTGGGCCTTCTACATCACCGGGCGGGCCGGTGCGCTCGGTGACGTCCGCGCCGAGACGGTCGCCGCGGCGCTCGGCTTCATCGCTCCCGAGGCGGTCACCGACGGCTGGGACGCCGCCGCGCGCACCGTCCCGCCGCTGGAGGTGGCCGCCGCCAACCTGGCCGAGTGCTGCCGGTGGGGCACCGCCCGGCTGGGCGACGGCGCCGAGTCGTCCCGGCTCGCCGCGCTACTGGGCCGGGCGGTCGACGCGGCGGATGGCAGCGGCATGCCGCTGTTCGCCGCCTGGCGGGCCATGCCGGTACCCGATCCCTCGCCCGGTGCGCGGGCGGCGGTCGGCATGCTGCTGCTGCGTGAACACTTCGCCGGGGCGTACCTGCTGGCGGTGCGCGCGGCCGGACTGACACCGCTGGAGGCGGTACTGGCCGGGCCGGAGGGCGAGGCCGGTGCCGCGGCGTGCGGCTGGGTGCCCCCGTACCCGCCGGTCGGGCCGCTGGTGCGGCGCCGGCTGTGGGCCGAGGCGGTGACCGACCGGCTGGCCTCGGCGGCGTTCCGCGCGTTGAGCGCGGCCGAGGGTGCTGAGCTGCTGGGCCTGCTCGGCGCCGCGCGGCAGCGCGCCCGCGGCGGATAAATGGGAGGCGATCCGGCCGGTCCGGCTGCCACGATCTGGCCCGTGACGCTCCCCGCAGGCTGGTCGGCCCGCCGCCCGACCCTCGACGACATACCCGCGATCCTGGCGGTGGTGCACGCCGCCGACACGTTCGCCGTGGGCCACCCCGACTTCGACGACGAGGACGTACGGTCCGCGCTGACCGCGCCGTTCGTCGACCCGGCCCGGGACTCGTGGCTGGTCACCGATCCGGACGGCACGGCGGTGGCCTGGTCGATCCTGGCCAACCCGAGCGGCGTCGGCCGGGAGTGGGTGGACGTGCTCGTCGACCCCGACCGCGGCGCCGACCTGCGCGCGCCGCTGCTGGCCCGGCTGCTGGAACGCGTCGCCGAACGGGCCGCCGAGCGCGGCCTGCCCGCGCTGACCGCGCGCGCCGGCGTGTACGCGCCGGAGACCCGCTGGGCCGGTGAGCTGACCGAGGCCGGGTTCACCCGGATCAAGCGCTACATCCGGATGAGCCGCTCGCTCGCCGACCTGCCCGCCGAGCCGGCGCCCCCGCCCGGGGTGACCGTCCGGCCGCTGCGCGCCGACGACGAGGACGACCTGCGGCTGTTCCACCGGATCTACGACACCGCGTTCCGGGACACCCCCGACCACGACCCGCTCGACTTCGCGCAGTGGCGGGACCTGCTGCCGTCGTACGGCAAGGTCTGGGACGAGTGGTTCCTGGCCGAGGTCGACGGCGAACCGGCCGGTGCGCTCCAGTCCTCCGACCAGGCACTCGACCAGGACCGGGGGTGGGTGCGGACGCTGTCGGTGCTGCCCGCGTACCGGCGTCGCGGGGTGGGCGCGGCGCTGCTGCGCCGGGCGTTCGCGGTCTACGCGGCGAAGGGCCGCACCGGCGCCGGGCTCGGCGTCGACCTGGCCAACCCGACCGCGCCGGTCACGCTCTACCGCTCCGTCGGGCTGGTGGAGGAGCACTGGGCCGACATGTACGAGCGCAGCGTGCCCGCCTCGCGGGTGTGACCCGGCACCCCTCGTGCCGGGGTCGCCGAGCGCGGGTACGGCCGCCCGGCGCACACTGTGGGTGTGGGAGACGCGCTACGCCGACGCGGTGCCGGTGGGGCGGGACCGCAGCTCGGTGACGTAGTCGTCCGGCGCGCCCGCCTTCTCCGCGGCGTTCGCGAGCTCCGAGAGGTACCACGCGGTGGGCAGCCCGCCCTCGTACCCGTCGAACACGTAGACCCACGCCGTCACGTCGCCGTCGAGCGTCGAGACGCGGACGGTCAGCTTGCGGTACGTCCCGGCGGTCACGCCCTCGATCTCGTCGAGTTGCGCGGCGTCGTACGGGTGGATGTCGTAGAGGGCCACGAACACCCGGTCGCCCGGGGACTCGACAACGGTGCTGACCGAGCCCTCCCAGCCGATGACGTCCTCGCCGGCGAAGGTGAGCCGCCAGCCCTCGAGCCAGCCGGTGCCCACCATCGGCGAATGCGGGCAGTAGGCGCGCATGCGGGCGGGATCCAGGTTCGAGCCGTAAGCAGCGTAGAGACCCACGGCGACGACGATAGCCCGGCTGGTGGGTGAGGGAGAATACGACAGTGCGTGTCGGACGGGACGGGGAGAAGAAAGTCACTGTGAGCACAGACGAAGGGACGGCTCCGTGAGCGCGAGGAGTGCAGCGGAGCGGAGCCCCGCAGTCGCGAACGAAGGGACGGCTCCGTGAGCCAGATCGTGATCATCGGCGGCGGGCCGGCCGGGTACGAGGCGGCTCTGGTCGCCGCGCAGTTGGACGCCGATGTCACGGTGGTCGAGGCGGAGGGCGCCGGCGGCGCCTGCGTGCTCTCCGACTGCGTGCCCTCCAAGACGTTCATCGCCAGCTCCGAGGTGGTCACCGGCTACCGGGACACCGAGGAGTTCGGGGTGCACTCCGACGGCCTGGAGGCGGTCACCGTCGACGCGCGGGCGGTGCACGAGCGGGTCAAGCGGCTCGCGCTGGCCCAGTCCGCCGACATCCACACCAAGCTCGTCAAGGCCGGCGTCGAGTTCGTCGCCGGCACCGCCCGGCTCGGCGAGGACACGCTCGGCCACACCCACCGGGTGATCGTCACCCCGGCCGGCGGCGGCGCCGAATACTCCATCGCCGCGTCGACGGTGCTCGTCGCGACCGGCGCGACCCCCCGCCAGTTGCCCACCGCCGTACCGGACGGCGAGCGCATCCTGACCTGGCGCCAGGTGTACGACCTGCCCGACCTGCCCGAGCACCTGATCGTGGTCGGCTCCGGGGTGACCGGCGCCGAGTTCGCCAGCGCGTACCTCGCCATGGGCGTCAAGGTCACGCTCGTGTCCAGCCGAGACCGGGTCATGCCGCACGAGGACGCCGACGCCGCGATGGCGATCGAGCGGGTGTTCCGCAACCGGGGCATGAGCATCCTGAACAACTCCCGCGCCGAGGCGGTCCGCCGGGTCGGGGACGGCGTCGAGGTGGTGCTCTCCGACGGCCGGCAGGTCACCGGCTCGCACGCGCTGATCGCCGTCGGCTCGATCCCGAACACCGCCGACCTGGGCCTGGCCGAGTACGGCGTGGAGCTGGCCCGGGGCGGTTACGTGACGGTGGACCGGGTCTCCCGTACCAACGTGCCGGGCATCTACGCGGCGGGTGACTGCACCGGCGTGCTGCCGCTCGCGAGCGTCGCGGCGATGCAGGGCCGGATCGCCATGTGGCACGCGCTGGGCGAGGCGGTGCGGCCGCTGCGGCTGCGTACCGTCGCGGCGAACGTCTTCACCGACCCGGAGCTGGCCACCGTCGGCGTCTCCCAGGACGAGGTAGACGCCGGCAAGACCCCGGCCCGCCAGGTGATGCTGCCGCTGTCCGGCAACGCCCGCGCGAAGATGGACGACCTGGCCGACGGCTTCGTCAAGCTGTTCTGCCGTCCGGCGAGCGGCCAGGTGATCGGCGGCGTGGTGGTGGCGCCGAAGGCCAGCGAATTGATCCTGCCGATCACGATGGCGGTGGAGAACAACCTCACCGTCAACGAGCTCGCGCACACCATCACCATCTACCCGAGCCTGTCCGGCTCGATCACCGAGGCCGCCCGCCAGCTCATGCTCCACGAGCTGGAGTAGCCCCCCTTTGCTCGTCGATCATGGAGTTGCGGCCCCCGATCCGACCGGTATGCCCGGTCTGTGCGGGGCCACAACTGCATGATCGACGACTTTGGTCAGGGTGACGTGCAGGGCCAGGGTTGTCAGCAGGGCTGTCTCGGTCAGGATGAGCGCGCGCTCGATCAGGCCCAGGAGGGCGCGGTCGCCGGGGTAGGCGGACCAGATCATCGCGCCCGCCAGCACCAGGCTGGCCACTGTCAGCCCGCGTAGCCAGGCGGCGGCTCCGGCGACCGGGTGACGGGCCAGCAGCCAGCCGGCCACCGGCAGGGCCAGGAACGACAGCACCGAGGCGTACCGGTGCACGTACGCGGCGGTGTCCATCGGCGTACCCGGCTCGTTCGTGGGCACCACGGCGGCGGCCAGCAGCCCGGCCGACCAGGCGGTCAGCAGCGCGAGCGGCACCCGGCCCGCACCGGCCCGGCGCAGCGACGGCAGCAGCACCAGACTGGCCGCCGCGAGCACCGCCATCGCGGTGTCGATGACGCCGCCCCGATCGGAGACGGCGAAGTCGCTGACGGTCAGCGACCAGGGATCCAGGTCGTCGCTCACCTCGAGATGACCGACCATTGCGAGCACCGCCGCCAGGACGATCCCGCCGAGGGCCAACAGGCCGCTGCTCCGCGTTCCAGGCATACGGCCAGCCTGTCGCCGCAACCGCCCCAGACGGATCCGGGACCACCACCCACTTCGCTACCCGGGTCGTCCCCTACCGGACCCCCGAGAACGCGTCAGGCCACGTCCAGGCGGATGTTCCCGATTCGGGCGACCACATCGAGGTGGCCGCCCAGGCCGGTCACGTAGGCGCGCAGGATGTCCAGGTTGACACTCTCGCCGTTCTCGATCTGGCTGATCCGTGCCTGAGACAAACCGGCCGCTTCCGCCAGCTGGGCCTGGGTCATGCCCAGCTGCTTGCGGATCTCCGCCAGCTGCGCGCCGCTGACCGAAGCCAGCATCTGCTCTCGGATTTGTCCCCGCCTGGCCACACGCTCGCTGTCGTCCCACGAGGGATCGATACTTCGGGCTTTCGCCTTGACGTCGCGCCAGTTCGCCCCACCACTCATGGCTGTTCTTCCTTCAAGTTGATCAGGTGCTCCTGGAACCGCTCGTCCGCCAACGGAATGGCGAGCCGGTACCAACTCTGCCACTGCCCCGCCTTGTTCCCGGCCACCAGGAAGATGGCTTCACGGGAGGGGTCGAACGCGAAGATCATCCGAACCTCCGAGGTCGACGCTCCGAACTGCGCGTCAGGTGCCGGTGGAGTCGGCGGTGGCCTCGGCGCGGGTCTGCCGGGCGCTGCTGATCCAGGTCATCGCCCACCCGGCCAGCGCGAACCCCGCAGCGGCCACCCCGCCGATCAGCAGCAGCCGCCACGCCGAGTGGGTCAGCGCCGTACCGCCCAGATGGCCGACGAGCGCGCCGTAGCTGGACCACGCGAGCGCCGCCGCCGCCTCGTAGGGCAGGAACAGCCGGTACGGGTAGCGGCTGCGCCCGGCCGAGAAGCAGGCAGCCATCCGGCCACCTGGTACGAAACGGCAGAGCAGGATCACCATCGGCCCCGGTTCGCGCAGCCCACGGGTGACGCGAGTGACCGCCCGGCGTGCCCGTCCGGGTGGCGTGGCGCGTGCCGCGCGGCGGGTCGGCGTGCTGCGGCCGATCAGGTAGCAGGCCAGGTCACCGATGAACACACCGGCAGCGCCGACCGCGATGGTGAGCGGCAGGCTGAGCCCGCCGTACACGGTCAGCGCCCCACTGGTGATCATGACGAGCTGGGTCGGCACCACCGGGACGAAGGCGTCGGCGATCAGCAGGATCAGCAACAGCGCGTACGCCCACATGGGTGACGCGACGTCAGAGATGAGCTCGGCCACGACCGCCACCTCGCCGGAGTTCTCCGTTCGACCGGATCGAGCCTGACGCCGTGTCCGGCGCCACCGCCACCGGCCCCGCCGCACGGTGACAGGCGACACCGGCAGGCCGTAGGTGTGAAACGAGGCGGCCCGCCCGCGAGTGACGGGCCACCGGCGCGTACACCACGGGGCGGGGCGGCGCATCGTCGATTCCCGGCGTACCGTTGGTCGGACGCGGCACCGGAGCCGTCGGGTCCCCCGTTCCTGACGACCGGGCCGCCGCGGGTCGCCGGCAGGTCCCGTGCCGGCGACCCGCACCCACTCTCCGAAACTCAGGTGCGCCGTCGATGTCCGCGTGCCTATCGTCCGGGCATGCGCAGTGCGGTAGTGACCACGACGCCGGGTGTTCCCGGCGCGCCGCACTGACGTTTCCGTCGACGAGGCCCCGGGGCGATCCGCTCCGGGGCCTCGCGGCGTACCGGGCCTGCTCGCCTCCGGGTCGTACCCGATCAAGGAGAGCGACATGATCGACCACCGCAGGCTCGGCCGGGACCTGGAGCTGTTCGTCTCCGACCCGCTCGCGGGCGCCGGGCTGCCGATCTGGCTGCCGGCCGGCGCCGCCGCCCGGCACGCCGTCGAGGAGTACGTCCGGGAGTTGGAGCGCCGGGCCGGCTACCGGCACGTCTACTCGCCGCCGCTCGGTAAGCGGGAGCTGTTCGAGCTGTCCGGGCACCTGGGCTACTTCGCCGACGACATGTTCCCGCCGATGCGGCTGAGCGCCGACGACGAGTTCGTGCTGCGTCCGGCGCTCTGCCCACACCACGCGCTCGTGTTCCGCGCCCGCGGCCGCTCCTACCGGGAGCTGCCGCTGCGGATCGCCGAGCTGGGCGGCATGTACCGGGCGGAGCGCTCCGGTGTGCTCGGCGGGCTGTCCCGGGTGCGCGCCATCTCGCTCAACGACGCGCACAACTTCTGCGCCCTGGAGCAGGTCGGTGACGAGGTCCGCGAGATCCTGCGGCTGATCGGCGAGGCGCACGCGGCGCTCGGCGTCCGTCCCGCCGGGTTGCGGCTGTCGCTGCGCGGGCCGGGCCAGCGGTACGTGGGCGACGACGCCGGCTGGGCGCGGGCCGAGGAACTGCTCCGCGCCGCGCTCGACGGGGTGGACGTCGTCGAGGCGCCGGGCGAGGCCGCGTTCTACGGCCCGAAGATCGACATTCAGATCGTGGACGCGGCCGGCCGGGAGTCGACCATCTCCACCGTCCAGCTCGACTTCGACAAGCCGGAGCGGTTCGACCTGTCGTACACCGACTCGGACGGCCGCCGGAAACGGCCGGTGATGGTGCACCGCAGCCTGGTCGGCAGCATGGAGCGGCTGTTCGCGTACCTGATCGAGGTGCACGAGGGCGCGTTCCCCGCCTGGTACGCCCCGGTGCAGTTGCTGCTGCTCCCGGTCGACGCGGCGCAGGCCGACGCGGCCGTCGGGCTGGCCCGCCGGGCCGAGGCGGCCGGGCTGCGGGTCGAGGTGGACCACACCGGTTCGCTCGGTGCCCGGATCCGGGACGCGTCCCGCCGCCGCGTCCCGTACACCGGGGTTCTCGGCCCCCGGGAGGCGGCCGACGGTTCGGTCTCGCTGCGCCTGCGCGACGGCCGGGTGCTCGACCCGATGCCCGCCGCCGATGCGCTGAGCCTGGTCGGCGCGGTGGTCGCGAGCCGGTCGGCGGCGCTGCTCCCGGCCTGACCCCGGCCCGTCCGGGTGCCGGTGAGGCACCCGGACGGGGACCGGTGTCGGACCTGTGGCCGGGTCCACGTCAGTTCCCGACCGGCGTGCCGGCGCCGGCACGCATTCCCGGCGGGCCGGCCGGGGCGGGCGCCGGCACCTCGTCTTCGATCACCGCGCCGCTGAACTGCGCCCGGTAGAGCCGGGCGTACGCGCCACCGGCGGCGACGAGCTGGTCGTGGGTGCCCTGCTCGACGATCCGGCCCTGCTCCATCATCAGGATCAGGTCGGCGTCGCGGATCGTGGAGAGGCGGTGCGCGATGACGAAGCTCGTCCGGTCCGAGCGCAGCGCCGCCATGGCGCGCTGGAGCAGCACCTCGGTCCGGGTGTCCACCGAGCTGGTCGCCTCGTCCAGGATCAGCAGCGACGGCTCGGCCAGGAACGCCCGCGCGATGGTGATGAGCTGCTTCTCCCCGGCGCTGACGTTGCTGCCCTCCTCGTCGATCACCGTGTCGTAACCGTCCGGCAGGCTGCGGACGAACCGGTCCACGAACGTCGCCCGGGCGGCGGCGAGGATCTCCTCCTCGGTGGCGTCCGGCCGGCCGTAGGCGATGTTGTCCCGGATGGTCCCGCCGAACAGCCAGGTGTCCTGGAGCACCATGCCGATCCGGCCGCGCAGGTCGTCGCGGCGCATCGTGGCGATGTCCACCCCGTCCAGCGTGATCCGCCCGGCGTCCAGCTCGTAGAACCGCATGACCAGGTTGACCAGCGTGGTCTTGCCGGCGCCGGTGGGACCGACGATGGCGACCGTGTGACCCGGCTCGGCGACCAGCGACAGGTCGTCGATGAGCGGCTTCTCCGGGTCGTACCGGAAGGAGACGTGCTCGAACTCGACCCGCCCGTGCGGGTCGGCGATCCGGGCCGGCTCGGCCGGGTCGGGGCTCTGCTCGTCGGCGTCGAGCACCGCGAAGACCCGCTCGGCCGAGGCCACCCCGGACTGCAGCAGGTTGGCCATCGACGCGACCTGGGTGAGCGGCTGGGTGAACTGCCGCGAGTACTGGATGAACGCCTGCACGTCACCGAGGCTCATCGAACCCGACGCCACCCGCAGGCCGCCGACCACGGCGATCGCGACGTAGCTGAGGTTCCCGATGAAGAACATCGCCGGCATGATCAGCCCGGAGACGAACTGCGCGCCGAAGCCGGCCCGGAACAGCTCCTCGTTCTTGGCGTGGAAGGCGGCCTCGACCTCCTTCTGCCGGCCGAAGACCTTCACCAGCTCGTGCCCGGTGTACGCCTCCTCGATCTGCCCGTTCAGCTCGCCGGTGTGCTTCCACTGGGCGATGAACTTGCCCTGCGACCGCTTGGCGATCTGACCGGTGACCACCACCGACAGCGGCACCGCGACGAGCGCGACGACAGCCAGCAACGGCGAGATCCAGAACATCATCGCGAGTACGCCGACGACGGTGAGCAGCGACGTGAGCAACTGGCTCAGCGTCTGCTGGAGCGTCTGCGACACGTTGTCGATGTCGTTCGTGACCCGGCTGAGCAGCTCACCGCGGGGCTGCTTGTCGAAGTAGGGCAGCGGCAGCCGGTTGAGCTTGTCCTCCACGTCGGCGCGCAGCGTCAGCACCGTGCGCTGCACCACGCCGTTGAGGACCCAGCCCTGCGCCCACTGGAGCATGCTCGCGCCGACGTAGAGCACCACGGCGAACGCCAGCACCCGGCCCAGCGCGTCGAAGTCGATGCCGGTGCCGGGGATCACGTCCATCCGGGCCAGCATGTCGGCGAAGTTGCCGTTGCCCTCGGCGCGGGCCGCCTCCGCCGCCGCCTCGGTGGTGGTGCCGGGCGGGAGCTGCCGCCCGATCACCCCGCTGAAGATGATGTCGGTGGCGTGGCCGAGCACCTTCGGCCCGATGACGCTGAGCCCGACGCTGGCCAGGGCCAGCGCGAGCACGCCGGTGAGCTGGAGCCGGTACGGCCGCAGCCGCGCCAGCAGCCGCCGTGCCGAGGGCCCGAAGTTCATCGCCTTCTCGGCCGGCATGCCCATGCTCATGTGCGGCGGACCGCCGCCGGGCCGCCGCCCGGCCGGTGGCAGCCGCGTCGGCTCGTTCTTCTGCTGGGGAACCGACGAGGTCACGCGGCCACCTCCGCCGTCTGCTGCGACGCGACGATCTCGGCGTACGTGGGGCAGCTCTCCAGCAGTTCCTCATGTCGTCCCATCCCGACGACACCCCCGTCCTCGAGCACGATGATCTGGTCGGCGTCGACGATCGTGGAGACCCGCTGGGCCACGATCACCACCGCCGCGTCCGCGGTGACCGGCTTGAGGGCGGCCCGCAGCCGGGCGTCCGTGCCGAGGTCGAGCGCGGAGAAGGAGTCGTCGAAGAGGTAGATCTCCGGTTTGCGGACGAGCGCGCGGGCGATGGCCAGGCGTTGCCGCTGGCCGCCGGAGACGTTCGTGCCGCCCTGCGCGATCGGCGCGTCCAGCCCGCCCGGCATCTCGGCGACGAAGTCGCGCGCCTGGGCGATCTCCAGCGCGGCCCACAGGTCGGCGTCGGTGGCGTCCGGGTTGCCGTAGCGCAGGTTGCTCGCGACCGTGCCGGTGAACAGGTAGGGCCGCTGGGGCACCAGCCCGATCCGCCGCCACAGCTCGTCCGGGGCCAGGTCCCGTACGTCCACGCCGTCGACCAGGACCGCGCCGGCGGTCGGGTCGACCAGCCGGGGGATAAGTGTGAGCAGCGTGGTCTTGCCGGCGCCGGTGGAGCCGATGATCGCTGTGGTCCGGCCCGGCTCGGCGCGGAACGAGATGTCGTGCAGCACCGGGGCGCTCGCGCCCGGGTACTGGAATCCGGCGCCGCGTAGTTCCAGCTCGCCCCGGCCGGTGACCTCGGTGACCGGGTCGGTGGCCGGCACCACCGACGAGTCGGTGTCCAGCACCTCCTCGATGCGCTCGGCGCAGACGGCGGCCCGGGGCACCATCATCAGCATGAAGGTGGCCATCATGACCGCCATCAGGATCTGCATCAGGTACTGCAGGAACGCGGTGAGCGCGCCGACCTGGATCTGACCGGAGTCGACCCGTGCCGCGCCGAACCAGAGCACCGCGACGCTGGAGACGTTCAGCACCAGCATCACGATCGGGAAGATCAGCGCCTGGAGCCGTCCGATCCGCAGTGCGGTGGTGGTCAGGTCGGTGTTGGCGACCCGGAACCGGTCGGTCTCGTACGGCTCACGGACGAACGCCCGGACCACCCGGATGCCGGTGATCTGCTCGCGCAGCACCCGGTTGACGGTGTCGATCCGGGTCTGCATGAGCCGGAAGCCCGGCACCATCCGGCGGATGATCAGGCCCAGCGCGACGGCGAGCACCGGTACGCAGACCAGCATCAGCCAGGAGAGCCCGACGTCCTCGCGTAGCGCCATCACCACGCCGCCGACGCTCATGATCGGCGCGGCGACCAGCATGGTGCAGCTCAGCAGCACCAGCATCTGCACCTGCTGGACGTCGTTGGTGTTGCGGGTGATCAGCGACGGCGCCCCGAACCGGGCGACCTCGCGGGCGGAGAAGCTGTTGACGCGCCGGAAGATCGAGCCGCGTACGTCGCGGCCGAACGCCATCGCGGTCTTCGCGCCGAAGTAGACGGCGGCGATCGAGCAGGCGATCTGGAGCAGGCTGACGAGCAGCATCCACCCGCCCGTACGCAGGATCTGGTCGGTGTCGCCGACGGCGACGCCGCGGTCGATGATGTCGGCGTTCAGGCTGGGCAGGTAGAGCGAGGCGATCGTGCCGACGAACTGGAACGCCACCACGGCGGCCAGCCATCGTCGGTACGGGCGCAGATGTGTGCGGAGCAGGCGGATCAACACAGATGGCTCCCCGTTGGCGGCTCGGTGTCGGACTCGCTGTCCCGGTTCAACCGACGGAGGTCCCCGTCGGACATGCCGGTGATGATTTCGATCAGGAACTGGCGGATCACCGCCCGGTTGGCCGGGTCGGCGTCGACCGACGTCAGCGGCCGGTCGCTGTGGATCATGTCGCTGATGGCGCGGGCGTGTTCGCCGCCCTTGTCGGTCAGCGTGAGCCGGACCGTGCGGCGGTCCTCCGGGTCGCGGCGGCGGCTGACGAAGCCGTCGCGTTCGAGGGTGTCCACGATGCCGGTGAGCGTGGCGGGCCGGACGAAGCACAGCTCGGCCATCTCCCGGTGGCTCACGTCGCCGGCCCGGAGGAGGATCATCAGGACCCGCATGCCGGCGGACGTGAGCCCGTGTTCGGCGAGGTACCGCCCCCAGTGCTGTTCGACCACGTGACCGGCGATCGAGATCAGCCGGCCGAGTGGCGCGTGGTGCAACGCGTCGGGGAAGCGGACGAGCGGGCCCATGTTCACGAGCGTCAGGTTAGCCCCCGAACCATCAGGGCCCAAACTAATTCTGAGAATCTCCTCAGCCGCGGTCGGCGCGGGCGCGTGGCGGCTCGTCCGGGGCGGTGGCGACGTACTCCCGCATCACCTCGGTGACCTCGCGCAGGAACGCCGTGGTGGCCTCGGCCTGCTCGGGGGTGAGCCGGGCGACCGCCCGGTCGACGCCGACGAGCATCGGACGCAGCGCCTCCAGCACCTCGCCGACGGCGCTCTCGGTCACCTGGAGGCTGAGCCGCCGCCTGTCGTGCGGGTGCGGGGTCCGGGTGACGTGACCGGCCTGCACGAGCCGGTCCACAAGCGTGGTCGCCGAGGCGGATCGGATGCCGAGCCGGTTGCCCAGCTCGACCGGGCCCAGCGGCTCCGGGCTGGAGACCAGGTGGTCGATCGCGGCGGCGTCTGTCGCGTTGAGGCCCAGGCGGCGGGCCAGCGCGGCCCGGGTGTCACCGGCCAGGCGCAGCACGTCGCGCAGTGCGCGGGACGCCTCGCTGCTCGGCGGCGCGACCCGCGCGGACTCTCCGGTTGACGGCACCCCCTCCACGGGATAAAGCTAGCATCTCAGGTAGCTAGAAAATCTAGCTAAAGGGAGGGCGCCATGCGCGGCGACGGGCGCGGCCGCTGGTTCGGCTTGCTGGCCATCAGCCTCGGCGTAGCGATGATCATCGTGGACGCCACGATCGTGAACGTCGCGGTGCCGCAGATCATCCGGGACCTCGACATCACCTCCACCGACGCGCAGTGGGTGCAGGAGGCGTACACCCTGGTCTTCGCCGCGTTGCTGCTGGTCGCCGGCCGCTTCGCCGACCGGTCCGGGCGGCGGCGGATGTTCCTCGTGGGTGTCACCGTGTTCGTGGTCGCCAGCGTGCTCGCCGCGCTCGCCGGCTCCGGCGAGACGCTGATCGCCGCCCGCGTGCTCCAGGGTGTCGGCGGGGCGATGATGCTGCCCACCTCGCTCTCCCTGCTGAACGCCAACTTCACCGGCCGGGAGAAGGGCATCGCGTTCGCCGTCTGGGGCTCCACGATCGGTGGCGCGGCGGCGCTCGGGCCGCTGCTCGGCGGCTGGCTCACCACCACGTACTCCTGGCGGTGGGCCTTCGGCATCAACGTCCCGGTCAGCCTGGCCGTGATCGTGGCGACGCTCGTGCTGGTGGCCGAGTCCCGCGACGAGCGGGCCGAGCGCGGGCTGGACCTGCTCGGTGCGCTGCTCTCGGTGATCGGCATGACCGGCGTCGTCTTCGCGCTGATCGAGGGCCGCACCTACGGCTGGTGGGAGCGGGAGCGGCCGTTCAGCCTCTTCGGGCTGGACTGGACCGCGTCGATCTCGCCGGTGCCGGTGGCCGCGCTGGTCGGCCTCGTCGCGCTCGGGATCTTCCTGGCCCAGCAGGTACGCCGCAACCGGGCGGGCCGTCCCGCGCTGCTCGACCTGTCGCTGTTCGGCATCGGCTCGTTCCGCAACGGCATCCTGGCCGCCGCGATCGTCAGCCTGGGCGAGTTCGGGCTGCTGTTCGCGCTGCCGCTGTGGTTCCAGAACGTGCTCGGCTACAGCGCCTTCCGGACCGGCCTGGCGTTGCTGCCGCTCGCCGTCGGCAGCTTCCTGGCCAGCGGCATCGGCGCGCCGCTGACCCAGCGCTGGGGTGCGGCCCGGGTGGTGCAGCTCGGCGTCGCCGCCGAACTGGTCGGCGTGGCCGGGCTCGGGCTCGTGGTCGCGCCGGACACGAGCTGGTGGGCGCCACTGGGCTTCCTGTTCGTGTACGGCGTCGGCGTCGGCCTGGCCACCGCCCAGCTCACCGGCGTCTCCCTGTCGCAGGTGCCGGTACGCCGCAGCGGCCAGGGCTCGGGCCTGCAGAGCACCGCCCGGCAGGTCGGCTCCGCGCTCGGCATCGCGGTGCTCGGCACCGTGCTCTTCGCCGGCCTCGGCGGGCTCCTCGGCGACCGCCTGGCCGACCAGCCCGGGTTCACCCCCGCCCAGCGGGACCAGGTGGTGAGCGCGGTCAAGGAGAGCGCCGGCGCGGCGATCGGCGGGCTGGAGGCGGACCCGCGTACCGCGCCCATCGCCGAGGAGGCGAAGGCGGCGTTCTCCGAGGCCACCCGGTACGCCGCCTTCGCGGGCGCCGGATTCCTGCTGATCGGCCTGGTCGCCTGCCTGCGCCTGCCGACGGTGCGCGCCGAGGAGACCGGGGACAGCCCGCCCGCCGAGGCGGAGCCGGCCCGGGCCTGAGCCGGGTTCCGCCGTTCTCGTCCCGCCGGCTCGGCGCGGGCGGCCGGGTCGGCGGCGGGTCATCCGCCGAGGGCCACCGCCAGCGCCGCGGCCACGAAGACGACCTGGAGCACGGTACGGACGCCGAGCGGCGTCACCGGGCGCCCGGCGAGCGTGAGCCGTCGCCGTGCGGCCGACACGTTCGCCGGGAACATGGCGAGCATCAGCAGCACCAGCCCGGCCGCCGCCGGGCGCGCGGTGGCCGGGAACAGCAGGGCGAGCGCGCCGGCGAGTTCCAGTACGCCGGTGACGGTGACCAGCAGATCCGGCCGGGGCAGCGCCGGCGGAACCATCGCGATGAGGTCGGCGCGGCGGGACGCGAAGTGGGCCACGCCGGTCAGCACGAACATCAGCGCCAGCCCCACCCGCAGCGCGGGGTGCCACCCGTCCAGGGCGTCCACGCCGAGCAGGCCGGCGATCCGGGCCAGCGCGGTGCCGGCGAACAGTGCGATCAGGGGTGCCATTGTCGATCCCTCCGACGAACATCTTGTCGCTGACAAGATTGCGTCGATGGTGCCATCTTGTCAATGACAAGTTAGGGTGACGGCATGGCCTCGTACCACCACGGCGACCTCCGCCGCGTCCTGCTGAGCACCGCCGCCGAGGCGATCGCCGAGTCCGGACCGGCCGCGCTGAGCCTGCGTGAGCTGGCCCGGCGCGCCGGGGTCTCGCACGCCGCGCCGGCGCACCACTTCGGCGACAAGGCCGGGCTGCTCACCGCGTTCGCCGCCCAGGGCTTCGACCTGCTCGCCGACGCGTTGCGGCAGGCCGGGGACGACCTGCTCGACACCGGCGTGGCCTACGTCGGGTTCGCGGTGCGGCACCGGGCGCACTTCGACGTCATGTTCCGGCCCGAGCTGTACCGGGCCGACGACCCGGAACTGGTCGCCGCCCGCGCCCGCTCCGGCGACGTGCTGCGCGAGGGGGTGGCCCGGCACACCGGGCGGGAGCCGGACGCCGACGCGCTCGCCGCCTGGTCGATCGTGCACGGCTTCGCCACGCTCTGGCTCTCCGGCGCGCTGCCATCACGGGTGGGCGACGACCCGGAGGCCGCCGCCCGTAGCGTGATCAGGCGGTTGTTCGACTGAGCCGGCCGGACGTCACCAGCTCGTCGGCAACGGCATCCCCTCGGTGTACCCGGCGGCGCTCTGCACGCCGACGAGCGCCCGCTCGTGGAACTCCTCCAGGCTGCGCGCGCCCGCGTACGTGAACGCGCTGCGCACCCCCGAGATGATCTCGTCGATCAGGTCCTCGACGCCGGGCCGGTTCGGGTCCAGATACATCCGGGCCGAGGAGATGCCCTCCTCGAAGATCGCCTTCCGGGCCCTGTCGAACGCGCTGTCCTCGGCCGTACGGGCGCTCACCGCACGCGACGACGCCATGCCGAAGCTCTCCTTGTAGCGCCGCCCGTCGGCGTCGGTGTAGAGGTCGCCGGGGGACTCGTAGGTGCCGGCGAACCAGGAGCCGATCATCACGTTCGAGGCGCCCGCGGCCAGCGCCAGCGCGACGTCGCGCGGGTGGCGGACGCCGCCGTCGGCCCAGACGTGCCGCCCCAGCGAGCGGGCCGCCGCCGCACAGTCGAGCACCGCGGAGAACTGCGGGCGCCCCACGCCGGTCATCATCCGGGTGGTGCACATCGCGCCCGGCCCGACGCCCACCTTCACGATGTCCGCGCCCGCGTCGACCAGGTCACGTACGCCGTCTGCAGTCACCACGTTCCCGGCCGCCACCGGCACCGGCGGGTCCAGCCGGCGGACCGCCCGCAGCGCCTGGAGCATCCGCTCCTGGTGCCCGTGCGCGGTGTCCACGACGAGCGTGTCCACCCCGGCCTCCAGCAGCGCGGCGGCCTTGCCGGTGACGTCACCGTTGATGCCCACGGCGGCCGCGATCCGCAGTCGCCCCCGGTCGTCGGTGGCCGGCTTGTACAGCGTGGCGCGCAGCGCGCCCTGCCGGGTCAGCACGCCGACCAGGCGGCCGTCGTCGTCCACCACCGGCGCGAGCCGCCGCCGGCCCGCCGACAGCCTGTCGAATCCGGTACGCGGGTCCGCGTCCGCCGGCACGGTGTGCAGCTCGGTCGACATCACGTGCCGGAGCTGGGCGAAGCGGTCCACCCCGACGGTGTCCGCCTCGGTCACCACGCCCATCGGCCGGCCGTCCGCGTCGACCACGACCACCGCGCCGTGCGAGCGTTTCGGCAGCAGGTGGATGGCGTCGCCGACGGTGTCGGTCGGGCCGAGCGTGATCGCCGTGTCGTGTACCAGGTGCCGCTGCTTGACCCAGCCGACCACGTCGGCGACGACCTCGATCGGGATGTCCTGCGGGATCACCGCCACCGCGCCCCGCCGGGCCACGGTCTCGGCCATCCGCCGTCCGGCGACGGCCGTCATGTTCGCCACCACGAGCGGGATCGTGGTGCCGGTCCCGTCGGTGGTGGCCAGGTCGACGTCGAGCCGGGAGCCCACCTCGGACCGGTTGGGCGCCATGAAGACGTCGTTGTAGGTCAGGTCGTGCGCGGGGACCGCGCCGTGAAGGAACCGCACCCGGCCATCATTCCCGCCCGGCGGCGCTCCCGCCCTCCGTGGTGGCTCAGACCACCCGCCCCCGCGCTGTTGCGAAGGGGTCCTTCCGCATGCCTCAGGCGATGGTGCAGATCGCGGCGCCGGACGTGATCACCGCGCCGACCTCGGCGGCGAGCCCGCTGACCGTGCCGGCCTTGTGCGCGTGCAGCGGCTGCTCCATCTTCATCGCCTCCAGCACCACGACCAGGTCGCCCTCGGCCACCTCGTCGCCGTCCGCGACGGCGATCTTCACGATCGTGCCCTGCATCGGGGAGGTGAGCGTGTCCCCGCTGACCGCGGCGCCCGCCTTGCCCCCGCCACCCCGGCGGGCCGGCTTCTTCGCGGCGGGCGCGGCTGCCGCCGTACCCGCGCCGAGCCCGGCGGGGAGGACGACCTCCAGCCGCTTGCCGCCCACCTCGACCACGACGGTCTCGCGCTCGGCCGGTTCGTCGGCGGCGCCGGCGCCGGCGGTGAAGGCCGGTACGGTGTTGTCCCACTCGGTCTCGATCCACCGGGTGTGCACGGCGAACGGCTCGGCCGTGAACGCCTCGTCGCGGATCACCAGGCGGTGGAAGGGCAGCGCGGTCGCCATGCCCTCGACCACCATCTCGTCGAGCGCCCGGCGGGCCCGCTCCAGCGCCTCGGCGCGCGTCTCGCCGACGATGATCACCTTGGCGAGCAGCGAGTCGAAGTTGCCGCCGATCACGTCGCCGGCCGAGATGCCGGTGTCCACCCGCACGCCCGGCCCGGAGGGCAGGCGCAGCGCGGTGACGGTGCCCGGCGCGGGCAGGAAGTTGCGGCCCGGGTCCTCGCCGTTGATCCGGAACTCGATGGCGTGCCCGCGCGGCGCCGGGTCCTCGGTGAAGCGCAGCTTCTCCCCGTCGGCGATGCGGAACTGCTCGCGCACCAGGTCGATGCCGGCGGTCTCCTCGGTGACCGGGTGCTCGACCTGAAGTCGCGTGTTGACCTCCAGGAACGAGATCGTGCCGTCCGCGCCGACCAGGTATTCCACGGTGCCGGCGCCGTGGTAGCCGGCCTCCCGGCAGATGGCCTTGGCGCTGTCGTGGATCTGGGCGCGCTGGGCGTCGGTGAGGAAGGGCGCGGGCGCCTCCTCGACCAGCTTCTGGTGGCGGCGCTGCAGCGAGCAGTCCCGGGTGCCCACCACGATCACGTTGCCGTGCTGGTCGGCCAGCACCTGCGCCTCGACGTGGCGCGGCTTGTCCAGGTAGCGCTCGACGAAGCACTCGCCCCGGCCGAACGCGGCGACCGCCTCGCGGGTGGCCGACTCGAACAGGTGCGGGATCTCCTCCATCGTGCGGGCGACCTTCAGGCCACGCCCGCCACCGCCGAACGCGGCCTTGATGGCGACCGGCAGGCCGTGGTCGACGGCGAACGCCATCACCTCGTCCGCGTTGGCGACCGGGTCCGGTGTGCCGGGCACCAGCGGCGCGCCCGCGCGCTGCGCGATGTGCCGGGCGGTCACCTTGTCGCCGAGGTCGCGGATCGCCTGCGGGGTGGGGCCGATCCAGGTCAGCCCGGCGTCGAGGACGGCCTGGGCGAAGTCGGCGTTCTCGGAGAGGAAGCCGTAGCCGGGGTGCACCGCGTCCGCGCCGGAGCGGGCCGCCACGTCGATCAGCTTGTCGATGCGCAGGTAGCTGTCGGCGGCGGTGTCACCGCCGAGCGCGTACGCCTCGTCGGCGAGCGTGGCGTGCAGGGCGTCCCGGTCGGAGTCCGCGTAGACGGCGACGCTGGCCAGCCCGGCGTCGCGGCAGGCGCGGATGACGCGGACGGCGATCTCGCCGCGGTTGGCGATGAGAACCTTGCGCACCTTGTGGCTCCTCCCGGGAGGTCGTTGCCGGGAGTTTAGCGGCCGAGCTGCGGGGCCTAACGATCGCTCAGTGTGGGATGCGGCACTGTAGTCAAACTTGGTTATTACGCTTGTCCCGTGTCGGCAACGAGGATGATGATTCTTGGCCTGGTTCGGTGGATGCAGCCGGTGCACGGCTACGACGTGCGCCGCGAGCTGCTCAGCTGGAGCGCGGACAAGTGGGCGAACGTGCAACCGGGCTCGATCTACCACGCGCTGCGCAAACTCACCGACGAGGGCCTGCTCCGGACCGTCTCGGTGGAGCAGGTGGGCGCCCGCCCAGCGCGCACCACGTACGAGGTGACGCCGAAGGGAGAGGACGAGTTCGAGACGTTGCTGCGGGCGCAGTGGTGGCAGCTCCACGAGCCGCCGGACCCGTTCGTGGCGGCGTTCTCCTTCCTGCCGGCGATGCCGCGCGAGGAGGCCGCGGCGGCGCTGCGCAACCGGGCGAACCTGCTCCGGGCCGGGGTCGAGTCGACGCGCGCCTCGCTCGACTCGGACTGGGTACGCACCCGCAAGCCGGTGCACGTCGGGTGGATGTTCGAGCTGTGGCTGGCCCGCGCCGAGGCGGAGACGGCCTGGTGCGAGCGGATCGCGGAGCGGATCGAGTCGGGAGTGTCGTACCTGCCCAATGGGATGGAACGGGCCGAGGGCTGGTCGGGGTGGTCAGAAGGGTCTCGATGACACGACATAATCAACGTTGACCAAAAGAGCTATATCGCGTTAGCCTCGGCGGGAATCGCGGGGGATTCGTGCGTCCTCGCGGACGATCGGCGGCCGGTCAGGTCCGCCCGGACGACCAGGAGCAGAAATGATCGAGACCAGGGGGTTGCGGAAGTCGTACCGCTCCCGCGCAGGTCGCGAGACGAAGACAGTGGACGCGGTCCGCGGCGTGAACCTCGACGTCGCGGCGGGGGAGATCTTCGGCTTCCTCGGGCCAAACGGCGCCGGCAAGACCACCACGCTGCGGATGCTCGCCACGCTCATCGAGCCGGACGGCGGTGAGGCCACAGTCGCCGGCGTCGACCTGCGCAAGGACCCGGCCGAGGTGCGCCGCCGGATCGGGTACGTGGCCCAGGGCGGCAGCACCTGGGACGAGTCGAGCGCCCGCGAGGAGCTGGTGCTCCAGGCCCGCCTCTACGGCATCGGCAAGGCCGACGCGCACCGCCGTGCCGAGCGCGCGCTCGAAGCCTTCCAGCTCACCGAGTACGCCGACCGCAAGTGCAAGACCTACTCCGGCGGTCAGCGCCGGCGCGTCGAGATCGCGCTCGGCATCATCCACGAGCCGAAGATCGTCTTCCTGGACGAGCCGACCACCGGCCTCGACCCGCAGAGCCGCGCGCACATGTGGGACGAGATCCGCCGGCTGCGTACCGAGGGGATGACCGTCTTCATCACCACGCACTACCTGGACGAGGCGGACGCGCTCTGCGACCGCATCGCGATCATGGATCACGGCGAGGTGGTCGCCGAGGGCACACCGGCCGAGCTGAAGCGGGAGATCTCCGGCGAGGTGGTGATCGTCGGCCTGGACGCCCCGAGCACCCCGCGCGCCGCCGAGCTGCTCGACACCGAGGCGTACGTGAGCAAGCTGGAGACCGTCGACGAGGGCGGCCTGCGCCTCTACGTCGACGAGGGCGCCACCGCCATCCCGCAGGTGCTGCGCCGTCTCGACCACGCCGGGCTGGACCTGCGCTCGATCGAGCTGCACCGCCCCAGCCTCGACGACGTCTTCCTCACCAAGACCGGCCGCTCGCTGCGCGAGTCCTGACCCCCGGAGAAGCTGTCATGAAACTCGCCCGCGACACCTGGCTGATCTTCCAGCGCCAGACGCAACTGCTGCTGCGCAACCCGGTCTGGATCTTCGTCGGCGTCTTCCAGCCGGTGATGTACCTGCTCCTGTTCGCCCCGCTGCTCAAGCCCGCGCTGAACGCGCCCACCCAGGCCGCCGCGTACAAGATCTTCGTACCCGGCCTGCTCGTGCTGCTGGCCATCTTCGGCGGCCTGTTCCAGGGCTTCGGCCTGATCGCCGAGCTGCGCGCCGGCGTGATCGAGCGCTCCCGGGTCACCCCGGTCAGCCGGCTCGCCCTGCTGCTCGGCCGCTCGCTGCGCGACGTGGTCTCGCTGATCGCGCAGGCGATCATCATCACGCTGCTGGCGCTCGCGTTCGACCTGCGCGTGTTCATCGGCAACCTGCTCCTGGCGTACCTGATGCTCGCGCTCATCGCGCTGATGACCTCGGCCGTCTCCTACGGCATCGCGCTCAAGGTCAAGAGCGAGGACGCGCTCGCCCCGCTCATGAACACCGTCGCGCAGCCGGTGCTGCTGCTCTCCGGCATCCTGCTGCCGCTCACCTTCGCCCCCGGCTGGCTCCAGGGCGTGGCCAAGTGGAACCCGTTCTCCTGGGCGGTCGAGGGCACCCGCGCGCTGTTCAACGGCGACCTCGGCAACGACCGAGTGTGGCAGGGCCTCGGCATCATCGCGGTGCTCGCCGCCGCAGGCGTGTTCTGGGCCGCCCGCCAGTTCGCCCGCAGCGTCCGCTGAGCAGGGGGAGAGCTACCTCTCAGCAGGGGCGGGGCACCGGCCGGGCGCGCGTAGCGTGGGCCGGTGCCCCGCCTCACCCGTGACCGGATCACCTGGCTGACCTACGCCCAGCTCGGTCTGTGGGGCTTCTTCCTCTACGGGTTCGGCCCGGTCGTACCCCTGCTCCGCGACGAACAGGGCACCAGCGCCGCCGTCGCCGGCCTGCACAGCACCGGCATCGCGGTGGGCGCGCTCGCCGGCGGCGCGCTGTTCGCCCCGGTCGCCCGCCGCCTCGGCCGTGGCCCGGCCATCTGGCTCGGCCTCGCCGGCGTCGCCGCGGGCGTGACCGCGCTCGGCCTGCTCCGCCCGCTGCCGGCCACGCTCGCCGCCGTCGCGGTCATCGCCACCTTCGGCATGATGGTCGTCAGCGGCGTGAGCGTGGTGCTCACCGCCCGGCACGGCTCCGCCGCCCCGGCCGCGCTCACCGAGGCCAACGCGGCCTGCGCCGGCATGGGCATCCTGGCGCCGCTGACCATCGGCGCCACCGTCGACGCCGGCCTCGGCTGGCGACCCCTGATGGCCGTCGAGGTCGGGCTGATCACGCTCGTCGCGCTCGCGGCCCTGACTTTCCGGGTACGCGTGCCGAAACGCGCCCCCGCTGACGCGGCTGCCGGCACGCCCGTCCCCGTGGCCGCCGCCACCCGGGTGCCCGTCGTCCCCGCGTCCGGGGTGCCCGAAGCCGTCGTGCCCGCTCCCGTCGTGCCCGCTCCTGCCGTGCCCGCTCCTGCCGTGCCCGCGTCTGCCGTGCCCGCCTCCGGGGAGCCCGTTTCCTCCGGCTCCGGGGCGGCGGGGCGGTTGCCGCGTGCGTACTGGATCGCCTGGGTCCTGATGTCGGTCACCGGGTCGATCGAGGTCTGCCTGTCGCTGTGGACAGCCGACGTGCTGCGGACCCACGCCGGGCTGAGCGCGGGCGGGGCGTCGGCGGCGGTCGCCGCGATCGTGTGCGGCATGTTCGCCGGCCGGATCGCCGGTGGCCGGGCCGCGCTGCGCTGGGCGCCGGTGCCGCTGCTGCTCGGCGCGCTCACCGTCTCGATGGCCGGGTTCGCGCTGTTCTGGGGCAGTACGGTCGGCTGGCTGGCGGTCACCGGGCTGGTCGTGCTCGGGCTCGGCAACGCGCTGCACTACCCGTTGGCGATCTCGATCGCGCTCGCAGTCGCAGGCCCGGCCGCAGACAAGGCGGCGGGCTGGTCCGCGTACTCGATGGGTGTGGGTTTCGGGATCGCGCCGGTGGCGCTCGGGTGGGTGGCCGACGGCCTCGGCCCGCACCCGGCGTTCCTGCTGCTGCCCGCGTTCATCGCGGTGGCGGTGCTGCTGACGGTGCGGCTGGGACGTGCCCTGCCCGCGCCGGTCCGCGCGGCTTGATCGACTCCACTACGGCGAGGTGGCGGCTTCCGGTGCTCGGGGTTGCCGCCACCTCGGCGAGGTTGTGTTCGGTCGGCTCAGAGCACTCGGGCGAGCGTGACGCCGTCGGCGATCGGCAGCATGACCGCGGTGTCCTGCCCTGCTTGGTCCGCGGGGCTTGATCGACTCCATTTCGGCGAGGTGGTGGTATCCGGTGCTCGGGGTTGCCGCCACCTCGGCGAGGTTGTGTTCGGTCGGCTCAGAGCACTCGGGCGAGCGTGACGCCGTCGGCGATCGGCAGCATGACCGCCTCGACGCGGACATCAGCGATGACCGCGTCGTTGAACGCGGCGATCGCCCGGTCGGCGGCGTTGCGCGGGGCGAGCACCCGGCCGTCGCGCAGCGTGTTGTCGACGGCGATCACCGCGCCGGGACGCATGCGGGGCACCAGCTCGTCCCAGTAGATCGGGTAGCCGACCTTGTCCGCGTCGATGAACGCGAAGTCCAGGTAACGCTCGCGGGGCAGCTCGCGCAGCGTCTCGGCGGCCGGGCCGATGCGCAGCTCGATGCGGTCCTGCACACCGGCGCGCTGCCAGTAGCGCCGGGCCACGCCCGTGTACTCCTCGGAGATGTCGAAGCAGGTCAACCGGCCGCCCTCCGCCAGCCCCCGGGCGATAGCCAGCGAGGAGAGGCCGGTGAACGTGCCGACCTCGACCGCCTGCCGTACGCCGAGCAGCCGGGTCAGGAACGTCAGGAACGCGGCCTGTTCGGGCGCTACCTGCATGACCGCCTCGGCGGGCAGGGCCGCCCGGGTCTCCTCGGCCAGTTCCTGGACGATCTCGTCCGGGGCGGACCCGTGGGCCACCAGGTAGGCGTGCAGTTCCGGGGTGAGCGGCAGCGGCTTCGTGGTCATGTCCGGACGTTAGCCGAGATGTTCGATCTCCTGGCCCCCGGGCGCGATCTTCGTCCACAGGTCGACGATGCTCAGCTCCACCTCGGCGAGCAGCCGGCGCAGCAACGGCAGGGACAGCCCCACCACCGTGCCCGGATCGCCCTCGATCCCGGTCAGGAACGCCCCACCCAGCCCGTCGATGGTGAACGCGCCGGCCACGGCCAGCGGCTCGCCCGTCTCCACGTACGCGGCGATCTCCTCGTCGCTGATGTCGGCGAAGTGCACAGTCGTAGAGGCGACGGCCTCGGCGCGGGACTCGTGCGTCACGTCGATCAGGCAGTGCCCGGTGTGCAGGACGCCGCTGCGCCCGCGCATCCGCTGCCACCGCCGGGTGGCGTCCGCTGCGTCATCGGGCTTGCCGAGAATCTCACCGTCGAAGGCGAGCACCGAGTCGCAGCCGAGCACCAGCGTGCGCTCGTCCGGCGAGGGCCGCAGCCGATCGCGTACCGCCTGCGCCTTCAGCCGGGCCAGCTCCAGGCACAGATCCTCGGCCTGATCGCTCACCACCTGCGACTCGTCCACGCCGCTGACCAGCACGTCCGGCTCGATCCCGGCGGCCTGGAGCAACTTGCGGCGGGCGGGGGACTGCGAGGCGAGCACGAGGCGCACCGGTACGGAGGTCGACACCCCGCCGACGCTACCGGCTGACCCTCGGCGGCGGGTCGTCGGCACGTCGGCGCCGCCGCCAGAAGAGGTAGCCGCCGCCCGCCGCCACCAGCACACCCAGGGTGGCGAGTCCGCGTACCGTGCCGGCGCTGTCACCCTTATCGGGTGCTGCCTCCGCCGACGCGGGTGGCGTGACGTCGGAGGACTCGAAGCCGAGCGGCGGTACGTCTGCGGTGAGCGCGGCGACCAGGTCGATGACGCCGTAGCCGTACTGGTCGTCGCGACCAGGTGGTCCCTTGTCGACGGCGGTGGCGGTCAGGCGGTGGGCGACTTCCTGGGCGGGCAGATTGGGGTACTTGGAGCGGATGAGAGCAGCAGCCCCGGCAACGATCGCAGTCGCGCTGGACGTCCCCGTGCCCTTCGAGTACTTGCCGTCGTAGCTCGTGCTGTAGATGTCGACAGCAGGCGCAACCACATCAATCTCCGGGCCGCTCACCGAAACGGGGGCATGTTCTCCGCTGCGGTCAACGCCTCCAACTGCGATCACACCTGCTGCGCTGGCCGGGTATCCAACGTACCCGTCTTCTGGCCTATTTCCGGCCGCCGCAACGACTACAATATCGGCCAATAAGGCCGCTCGGATTGATCGAACTAGTTCCGGGCTCGATGCGCCACTGCTGGAAATGCTAATGACAGTCGCATTCTTTGCGATAGCAAAATCAATTCCCGCTGCCAGATCATCCGGCAGTCCAGTATTCTCTGCCCCAGACGACTGGATTGGGAGAATTTTTGCACGGGGTGCAATCCCAACCGCTCCTGTCCCATCGCTCTGGCCGTGGGCGGCAATAAGGCCAGCCATGCCCGTGCCGTGGCTGTTTTTGTCGTCGCGGCCATCCCCGGTTGCACCCTGGACTGTGGTAGTGCCCGGTAGCAGGTTGTTGCGTAGGTCTGGGTGAGGGGCGACGCCTGTGTCGGGGACCGCGACAAGGACTCCCTCGCCTTGAGCTATTGAATTAGCGACGTCTGACTTCAAGTAACGAAGGTGCCACTGGTCCGCTCTTACGCGGTTGCCCGGTTCGTCAGCCGATTGAGATGGAATCTGGCGCCCTGGCGCCACGATGGCCAGGACTAAGAGAGCGGCCGCGATTGATCGCGTCACGCTCACCGGTCGAAACCGATTGCAGGACCTGGGTCTATCGGTCCACTGTCGTCGGGGGGACGCATGACTGGATCGACGCCTCGGCTCGTCTCCCAAGGATGATCGGCGTCCCAGACTGGCTTGCCTTCGCTGTCAGGATCCCGTCGGCTCCTAGGATTCGCTGATGCTGAGGGGGAGCCGCCAATCGGGAAAGGGCCCGCTCCGGGCGGTACGGTCCGCCCAGTTCCCGGCCTGGATCCTGCGGCGCCGCTGGGGGCTGTGCCTGCTCCGCCCCCACCAATTACTCCACCCACCGGGTTGACCCGCCGCGGAGCGCTTGGCGCTGGTTGGCTGATGCCTTGGCTCGGGGGTACTCCAACAAATCCGTTAGGTAGAGCTGGACGCCCAGTGCTGCCTGAAGGTGGGCGAGACGTCCCCACGTCACTTGTGGGAAGGTTCGGCTGTGCGGGTGCTGCCGAGCGGTGAAATGAGTTTCGCCCGAGGTTTGCCGTTGGTGAAAGGCCGATCTGCCCTCCAACCCCAGTCGTGGGATGGAGGGCTTGGCTGATCGGTGGCGATGGCGCCAGCGGCGGGACTGGCGCTGCCCCGGGTCCGGCCCCGCCCAATATCGGTCCAACGTTGCTCGAAGGTGTTGTCGGTGACTTGGCCGCTGATGGGGAGATCGTCGATGGCTTGGCGGGTGACCGTCGTGCTGAGGCCGGAACCTGGACTGGCGCAACCGGTGGGATGACCGGCGGGACCTCGCCGTAGGCGTCGGGATCGCTGATCTGGCGGCCTGGGCGGATTGGTGTGGGTGGGCGCTGGAGCATGACCTGGGCGTGCTGGAGTTCGCCGCTCAGCCCCGTCATCAACCCGCGCGCCCGTACGTTCAACTGCTCCAGGTCGTCGTCCGTCACCGGGGGCCGCTCCGGCAACCGGCTGCCCGCAACCGCCTTCGGGTCGGCGATCGTCGCCTCGTACGCCTGCTTCTGCCGCAGCTTCTTCGCGTACTCCTCGTGCAGTGGTTGCAGCTCGGCCCGCGCGCTGCCGATGGCCCGGGCGGCGGCCGCCAGCGCGTCGTAGTTCGCGGCGGCCGCGTCGTGGGTGCGCTGCACGCGCTCGATGAGCTGGTCGAGTTCGGCGATGTACGCCCGCGCGGCGGCGTTGGTCTCCGGTGGCCACGCGTCGGCCAGGCCGCGCCGGTATTCGCGCAGGCGGCTCAGGTGGGCCAGGGCGAGGTCGCAGACCTTGCGCCAACCGGCGACCTGCTTCCACTGGCCGGCGGTGTCCTGGTCCTGCACGCACGCCCACATGCTGAGGACGTCCATCAGCCGCCAGTCGGTCAGCCCGGAGGTGCGTCCGCTGCCCCGTTCGATCACGGCAGGATCACCCGGCTCTGTTCGGGGGCGGTGGGGTCGGCCAGTGGCGGCATCGGGCGGGCGACGGTGGCGGACGGCCCGGCGAGCGCTCGTTCCACGTCGGCCACGCGGGCGGAGGAGAACGCGTCGGCGTCGCCGTAGCGGGCGGCGATCCGCCCGGCGGCGTCGGCGAGCCGGCCGGTCGCCGGTGCGAGATCCCAGACCGCGCTCACCGCGGCGGTCTGGGTGTCGTGGTGGGCCTGGAGGAACTGGACCAGCTCGATGAAGGCGTCGGCCGGGTTGGGCACCGGCGCCTTCATGTCGTCGGCGATGTAGGACAGGTGCGGCGAGTAGTTGCGCGTCACCTCGTCCTGGAGGCGGTCGGCGAACTCCCGCATCTGTCGGATGTCGGCCTCGATGCCGCCGTAGCCGCGCAGCCAGCCGGCTGGCTGGTTGTCCTCCGGGATCATCGGAGCCTCCTGCCCGTCACCACACGGTTTCCCTGAGTGAGGTTAATGGCTCGACGCTGATCCCGGCAGCCCCGCCCCGTCGCCGCGAGCGGGAGGTGAGGTCAGCGGGGGAGGCCGGAGGCCCGCCACGCGCCGGGGCCCGCGACGTGCCCGGCCAGGGCGGGGCGTGCGCTGCGCGCCCACTGCGACACGGGGGCCGGCGCGGCGGCCTGGGCCGGGCGGGTGCGCACCACGATCGCGCCGACCAGAGCGGCCAGCTCCTCGGCGGTGGGCACGCCACGGACGATCCGGAACAGCGGCTCCTCGGCAGACATGACCCAAGGGTACGCGTCGCGAATTCGACCTTCGCCGTACAGTGGCGTGCCGACGGTGTGGGCGTCGCAGCGGCCGGGTACGGTTCTCTGCGATGTCGAACGCGCTCCCCCAACTCGTCGCCGACCGGTACCGGCTTCTCACGCCGCTCGGCCAGGGCGGCATGGGCCGCGTCTGGAAGGCGCGGGACGAGGTGCTGCACCGGGACGTGGCCATCAAGGAACTGGTCCCGCCCCCCGGCCTCACCCCGGAGGAGCGCCGCGAGATGCGCGAGCGCTCGCTGCGTGAGGCGCGGGCGATCGCCCGCCTCAACAACGTCAACGTGGTCCGCATCTTCGACGTGCTGCGCACCGACGGCGATCCGTGGATCGTGATGGAGTACGTGGCGTCGAAGTCGTTGCAGGACACCATCGCCGAGGACGGCCCGGTCACCCCGGCCAAGGCGGTCGAGATCGGCCTCGGCGTGCTGAACGCGCTGAAGGCCGCGCACAAGGCCGGCATCATGCACCGCGACGTCAAGCCGGGCAACGTGCTGCTCGGCGAGGACGGCCGCGTGGTGCTCACCGACTTCGGCCTGGCCACCATCCCCGGCGACCCGAACGTGACGCGTACCGGCATGGTGCTGGGCTCGCCCGCGTACATCTCGCCGGAGCGTGCCCGCGACGGCACCGCGGGTCCGGAGGCGGACCTGTGGTCGCTCGGCGCCACGCTCTACGCGGCGGTCGAGGGCAAGTCGCCGTACGCGCGCCCGTCGGCGATCGCCACGCTCGCCGCGCTCGCCACCGAGCCGATGCCGCCGCCGCGCAACGCCGGGCCGCTCAAGCCGGTGCTCCAGGGCCTGCTGCGCAAGGATCCGGACGAGCGGATCACCGCCGAGGTCGCGGAGCGCATGCTGCGCAAGGCCGCCGGTCGGCGGGCCAAGAGCATCTCGCTGCTGGACGGCGTACGCCGGCCCGGGCCCAACGGTCCGCGTGTGCCGCGCCCGCCGCTGGTGCCCGCGCCGCGCCCGGCCGACCAGGCCGAGCGATCGGCGGGCGCCGCGTCCGGGGTCGCCGCAACCGGAGGTACGGCGGCAGCCGCCGACCCGACGGCGAAGGTGCCGGCACCCACCTCGGACGCCGGTCCCACCGCGAAGGTGACCCCGCCGCCCGCCGACCCGACGGCGAAGCTCGACCCGGCGCCCTCGGCCGACGAGACGCTTGTGGACGACGAGGCGCGGGTGGACGGCGTCGACCCGGCGCTGGACGAGACGCGGCTCGACGGCGAACCGGTCGCCGACACCCCGGCGCCGGTGAGCCCGGCCGTGACCGGCTCCGCGCCGGTCAGCCCGGCTCCCGTGCAGGAGGCGTCGTCGACCGGCCGGGCGACGGTGCTGCCGGTCGAGAAGTCCGCGCCGAACCGGCGCAACCTGCTGATCGGCGCGCTGGTAGTGCTGCTGCTCGTCGGCCTGGTGGTGGCCGTGCCGCTGCTGAACAACGGTGACGACGGCGACGGCGGTGAGCCGACTGCAGGCACCTCGGCGTCGGCGGCGGCGCCGCCCGCGCCGAGCGAGAGCGCGTCGCCGAGTGCCCCGGCGGCGAGCGCGTCGGCCAGCCCCACGCCGTCGGCCAGCCCGTCGGCCTCGGGGTTCACGCTGCCGGCCGGGTGGCGTCTCTACACCGGCCCGAACGGCTTCAAGGTGCCGATCCCGAACGGTTTCGAGGCGCGGGTCCGCAGCGACAACGTCGTGCTCTACGAGGTCGGTGGCGCCCGGCGGGTGCTGTTCATCCAGTGGACGCCCTCGCCGGAGAAGGACGCGTACGCCGACTGGAAGAGCAAGGAATCGTCCCGGCGCAACTACGTCCGGAATTACGAGTACGTCAGCATCACCAAGTGCGACCCCTACTTCCGCACCTGCGCCGACTGGGACTGGCTGGAGACGCGCGACGACGGCACCCGGTTCCACGTGCGTAACCGGGGTGTGGCGACGGCCAGCAACAGGGGCTTCGCGCTGCGCTGGGAGGTGCCCGCGAAGGACTGGGACGCCAACCTGGCCAACTGGGAGATCATCACCAAGGGCTTCGTGCCGGACCGTCAGAACTGACCGGGAATCCCGCCGCTCACGAAACTCGCTCGCATGGCTTTCCGTCCTCGGGGGTATGAATCCCTCCGACGACGGAAGGAGGCGCGACATGGGTTACCGACGGAGGTACACCGGCCCGCGGCTGGCACTGTGGATGCTCGTTGCGCTCGGCGACGTCGTACTGCTCCTGATCAGCGCCGGTCTGTCCGCGCCGGTCGCGGTCCTCGGCGTGCTGACGCTCACGGTAGTGGGCGTGGCGGCGTGGCGCCTGACGCGCCGCACGCCGGTGCCCGTCCCGGCCACCGCGCGCCGCAGAGCCTGACCTCGGGGTACGACGACAGCGGGACCGCCTCGTGACGAGGCGGTCCCACTTGTGTCGCACGTACGTCAGGCGGTGTTGTTCGCCAGCGCGATCAGCCGGCTGCGGTCACCGTTCCAGTAGTTGCGGTCGACGTTGCCGCTGATCCCGGAGACGGCGCCGGTGCTGGTGTACTGCCAGAAGCTCCACACCGGGGCGCCGGCCGGCAGCGTGCCGGGCGCGCTGGCCCAGCGGGCGAGCCACAGCGGGTGGTTGGCCCACGGGCCGGTCCAGCTGCCCGTGCACTGGTTCCACCAGCTCGTGGTGGTGTAGATGACCGCGTACCGGCCGGTGCGGGAGCGGTAGGTGTTGAGGAAGTCCTGGATCCAGTTGCGCATGCCGGTGGTGCTCAGGCCGTAGCAGTAGCCGCCGCTGTACGGGTTGCCCTCGATGTCCAGCGCGGCGGGCAGCGTACGGCTGTCCGCCGACCAGGCGCCACCGTTGCTGGCCAGGTAGTTGGCCTGGGTGGAACCGGCGGAGATGTTCGGCCGGGCGAAGTGGTACGCCCCGCGGATCACCCCGGCGTTGTACGCGTTGACGTAGTTCGCGTTGAAGTTCGGGTCCTTGTAGCTCGTGCCCTCGGTGGCCTTGATGAAGGCGAACTGGATACCCGAGTTGCGCACGCTGGTCCAGTTGATGCTGCCCTGGTAGCGGGAGACGTCGATCCCGGGCGTGGTCGCGGCGGCGGCCGGTCCGGCGGTCGCCACGAGGGCCACGGCCGCGGTGGCGGCGGCGGCCAGGCCGGCGGCGAGAAGCCGGCGTACGGAGAGTCTGGTGCTGGGCATGGTTGCCTCCAGAGGGACGTCCGTCTATTGACGCCCATCTTTGGAGCTTAGTGCCCTAGATCGCAATAGGGGGAAAGGAAATTTTCATCGACGGCCGTCGTTCGTCCAGGTGGCGCGACGGATGCGGGTCAGCGCAGGTCGCTCGGGTCCATCGCCCAGCGGAACGGCTCGGTGACACTCAGCGTCTCGCCCGCCTTGGTGACGGCATCCTCGACGTAGTGCGCGCCGTCGAGCCGGTGCAGCAGCACGCCGGTCGAGCGACACGGCTCGGGGCGGTAGGCTCCCCGCCCATGCCCCTGATCGACGGTCTCACCACGCTCTGGGACACGCTGACCAGCGCCCAGCCGGACCCGCCGCCGCTGCTCGTGGTGGTCACCGCCGTGGTCGCGCTCGCGGTGGTCGTGGCCCGGCTGCCCTGGCGGATCGCCCGCAACGCGGTGACCATCGCGCACGAGGGCGGCCATGCGCTCGTCGCGTTGCTCACCGGCCGGCGGCTGCACGGCATCCGGCTGCACTCGGACACCTCCGGGCTGACGCTGTCCGCCGGCCGTCCCACCGGGCCCGGCATGATCCTCACGCTGCTCGCCGGGTACGTCGCGCCGTCGCTGCTCGGCCTCGGCGGCGCGTGGCTGCTGGCCGGGAACCGGATCACGCTGCTGCTCTGGCTCGCGGTGGCGCTGCTGCTGGGCATGCTGGTGATGATCCGCAACCTGTTCGGCGTGCTGTCGCTGCTGGTCACCGGCGGCGTGGTGCTCGCCGTCTCCTGGTACACCTCGCCCGAGGTGCAGGCCGCGTTCGCTTGGACGTCGGTGTGGTTCCTGCTGATCGGCGGCGTACGGCCGGTGTTCGAGCTGCACCGGCAGCGCGCCCGGGGCCGGATGCCGCAGTCCGACGCCGACCAGCTCGCCCGGATCACGCCGTTCCCGGCGCTGTTCTGGGTGGGCCTGTTCCTGCTGGTGAGCGTGGGCGCACTCGCCGCCGGAGCGCTGCTGCTGGCCGGCCCGATCCTCGCCGACACGGGCCTCACCGCCTGACCGAGCCGAACCGCATCTCGTCCCGGAGCGGACCGCCTCGCGACAGGGCAGAATCGGACCGTGCGATACGTGATCATCGGAGCGGGCGCGGTCGGCGGCACCATCGGCGTACTCCTGGCCGACGCCGGCCACGACGTGACGCTCGTGGCCCGCGGCGCGCACCTAAACGCGCTGCGGGAACGGGGTCTGACGCTGCGCACGCCGGACCGCGAGGTGACGGGCCGGCTCCCCGCGGTGGCCGGTCCGGACGGGCCGCCACTGCCGGCGGACACCGTGCTGGTCCTCACCGTGAAGTCGCAGGACACCGTGGCGGCGCTCGACACCTGGGCGGACGCCCCGGTCGAGGGCGGCGGAACGGCGGGCGAACGGCTGCCGGTCGTGCTGGCGCAGAACGGCGTGGCGAACGAGCCGGCCGCGCTGCGTCGCTTCGCCCGCGTGCACCCGGTGTGCGTGTGGCTGCCCGCCACCCACCTGGAGCCGGGCGTGGTGGTCGCCAACGGCCATCCGCATCCGGGCATGCTGCACATCGGCCGCTACCCGACCGGCGCCGACGACACCAGCCGCGCGGTCGCCGCCGACCTGACCGCGGCCGGGTTCGTCGCGCCTGTCCGGGACGACGTGATGCGCTGGAAGTACGGCAAGCTGCTCGCCAACCTCGGCAACGGCCTCCAGGCCCTGCTCGGCCGGGACGTGCCCGAGCCGCTGTCGAAGCGGGTACGCGCAGAGGGAGAGGCGGCGCTCGCCGCGGCGGGCATCGCCCACACCACTGTCGAGGAGGAGGCCGCCGAACGGGGCGACCTGGTGTCGCACCGGCCGGTCGGCGGCGAGGAGCGCTCCGGCGGTTCCACCTGGCAGAGCCTGGCCCGTGGTGCCGGCTCGGTCGAGACCGACCACCTCAACGGTGAGATCGTGCTGCTCGGGCGCCTGCACGGCGTACCCACCCCGGCCAACGCGGCCGTGCAGACCGCGGTCCGCCGGGCGGTCCGCGACCGGATCCCGGCCGGCGGCTTCCCGCTCGGCGAGTTGGAGAAATTGCTCGGCTGAGCGGGCAACCCGCGCCGCGCCGCCAGGCGTGTCCCCTCACGAACACGGGGAGGTGGCAGGTGCCCGACAGCGACGGGTTCGACGAGTTCTACCGGGGCAGCCGACAGCGGCTGCTCGGCTTCGTCTACGTGCTCACGGGTGACCTCGCCGAGGCGCAGGACGCCGTGCAGGAGGCGTACATCAGGGCCTGGCAGCGGTGGTCCACGGTGCGCGGGTACGACGACCCGGAGTCCTGGGTGCGGGTGGTGGCGAGCCGGATCGCGGTGAGCCGCTGGCGCAGCCTGCGCAGCCGGGCGCGCGCCTACCTGCGGCACGGCGCGGTGGCGGACGTGCCGGCGCCGAGCACCGAGACGCTGGACGTGGTCGCCGCGCTGCGCCGGCTGCCCGAGGCCCAGCGCACCGCAATCGCCATGCACTACCTGCTCGGCATGCCGGTCGCCGAGGTGGCGCGCGAGACCGAGGCGCCGATCGGCACCGTCAAGGCCCGGCTCTCCCGGGGGCGGACCGCGCTCGCCGGGCTGCTCGCCGTGGTGGACCTGGAAGAGGAGGCGGCAGATGCCTGACGACGTCGCACTCGTGGAGTTGCTGCACCGGGATCTGCGCAACGTCACCTGGCCGGAGCCGGAGGCGATCCGGGCCACCGCCCGGCGGCGCAGCCGGCGCTCCGCCGCGCTCGCTGCGGCTTCGGTGGTGGTCGTCGCGGCGCTCACCGCGACGCTCGTGGACCGGGCCGGCGCGCCGCCACCGCCCGCCGCCGGTGCCGTCGACGGGCGGGGGGAGATCGTGGCCGAGGCGATGCTGGAACCGGCCGACGTCCCGGTACCGACCGGTGAACGGCTCGGCGAGACCGGCCTCGACGAGCCGGTCCGGGTCGACGACCTGCTTCAGGTCTGCGCCCGGGAACAGGGGCGGCCGGCCGAGGAACCGCGCTCGCGCTACTCACGGGGGCAGACCCTGATGGAACCGCCGACCGAGCCCGCTACGACCATCGGATCGGTCCTCACCCAGGACGTCTACCGGATGGAGCCAGGCGAGGCGGGCCGGTTCGTCACCGACCTGGAGGGCACTGTCGCGGCCTGCGGGGCGTGGCGGACGACCGGCCAGGCCTACACCGAGCGGGGGATGGTCAGCGCGGATGTCGTGCACCGCTGGTACGTCGCGGCGACCGGCTTCGCCGGAGACCAGGCGCTGCTGCTGCGGCACGAGGCGAGCGTGCCGCCCGACGAGACGACCGGCTGGCCGCCCGGCTACGCGCCGTTGTTCGAGGACCGGCTGGTCGTACGGGTGGGTGACCTCGTGACGGTGCTGATCCCGTCCGGCCGGCTGCGGACCGACCTGCCCGAGGGCCAGGTGCCCGAGGCCAGGGTGACCGAGGAACAGGTGCGGCAGATGGCGCAGGTCGCGGCCGAGCGGATGTGCGTGGCCGCGAACCCGGGCTGCTGACGCCGGTGCCCCCGCCGCCTCAACGTCGGGGGCACCGGGCCGGCTACAGCGGGATGTTGCCGTGCTTCTTCGGCGGCAGCGTCTCGCGCTTGGTGCGCAGCACCCGCAGCGCCCGCACGATCTGGGTACGCGTCTCGTGCGGCGGGATCACCCCGTCCACGTAGCCGCGCTCGGCGGCGATGTACGGGTTGGCGAGCGTGTCCTCGTACTCGGCGATCTTCTCGGCGCGGACGGCGGCCGGGTCCTCGGCGTTCGCCAGCTCCGAGCGGTAGAGGATGTTCACCGCGCCCTGCGCGCCCATCACCGCGATCTGCGCGGTCGGCCAGGCGAAGTTCAGGTCCGCGCCCAGGTGCTTGGAGCCCATCACGTCGTAGGCCCCGCCGTACGCCTTGCGGGTGATGACGGTGACCTTCGGGACGGTGGCCTCGGCGTACGCGTAGATGAGCTTCGCGCCGCGGCGGATGATGCCGTCCCACTCCTGGCCGGTGCCGGGCAGGAAGCCGGGCACGTCGACGAAGGTGAGCACCGGGACGTTGAACGCGTCGCAGGTACGCACGAACCGGGCCGCCTTCTCCGACGCGGCGATGTCGAGCGTGCCGGCGAACTGCATCGGCTGGTTCGCCACCACGCCTACCGGGCGTCCCTCGACGCGGCCGAAACCGACCACCATGTTCTGCGCGTACAGCGGCTGCACCTCGAGGAACTCGCCGTCGTCGAGCACGTGCTCGATGACCCGGTGCATGTCGTACGGCTGGTTCGCCGAGTCCGGGATCAGCGTGTCCAGCTCGCGGTCCTCGTCCGTGACGTCGAGGATCGCCGGCGCGTCGAAGACCGGCGGCTCGTCCAGGTTGTTCGACGGCAGGTACGACAGCAGCGCCTTCACGTACTCGATCGCGTCCTCCTCGTCGGTGCCGAGGTAGTGCGCGTTGCCGCTGCGGGTGTTGTGGGTACGGGCGCCGCCCAGCTCCTCCATGCCCACGTCCTCGCCGGTGACCGTCTTGATCACGTCGGGGCCGGTGATGAACATGTGCGAGGTCTGGTCGACCATGACGGTGAAGTCGGTGACCGCCGGGGAGTAGACGGCGCCGCCCGCGCACGGGCCCATGATGAGCGAGATCTGCGGGATGACGCCGCTGGCCCGGACGTTGCGGAAGAAGATCTCGCCGTAGAGGCCGAGGGACGTGACGCCCTCCTGGATCCGCGCGCCGCCGGAGTCGTTGATGCCGACGACCGGGCAGCCGATCTTCATGGCGAGGTCCATCAGCTTGACGATCTTCTCGCCGAAGACCTCGCCGAGGGAGCCGCCGAAGACGGTGAAGTCCTGCGAGAAGACGCAGACCTGCCGGCCGTCGACGGTGCCGTAGCCGGTCACCACGCCGTCCCCGTACGGGCGGGTCTTCTCCAGCCCGAAGTTGGTCGAGCGGTGCCGGGCGAACTCGTCCAGCTCGACGAACGAGCCCTCGTCGAGGAGCATCTCGATCCGCTCGCGGGCGGTCTTCTTGCCCCGCGCGTGCTGCTTCTCGACGGCGCGTGCCGACCCGGCGTGCACCGCCTCGTCGAGCCGTCGCTCCAGGTCCGCCAGCTTGCCGGCGGTCGTGTGGATGTTGAACCCGGTCTCGGTAGTCACCCGTGGAATATAACGATGGTTCAGGTCGAAGAGGCTGTGCAGTGCGCCTCACTCGGGCCGTAGGCTGGCGGGATGCCCGGCTCGCCGTACACCGATCTGGACCGACCGCCGCTGTCGGCGGCCCGGCTGCGGCGCGCGCTGGTCGCGCCGCACGGCCCCTGGCGCCGCCTGGAACTGCTCGCCGAGACGGGCTCGACGAACGCCGACGCGGTGACCGCGGCGCGCGCCGGCGAGCCGGAGGGCCTGGTGGTGGTCGCCGAGCGGCAGACCTCCGGCCGGGGGCGGCGGGGCCGCGTCTGGCAGTCGCCGCCGCGTGCCGGTCTCGCGACGAGCGTGTTGCTGCGGCCCGGCGAGGCGGACGCCGAGCGCGGCTGGTCGCCGGTGCCGGTCACCGGGTACGGCTGGCTGCCGCTGCTCGCCGGTGTCGCGCTGGTCGAGGCGGTACGCCTGCTGGCCGAGCTGGACGCGCGGCTGAAGTGGCCGAACGACCTGCTGGTGGACGGCGCGAAGTGCGCCGGGGTGCTGGCCGAGGCGGTGCCGGGGGAGAGCGACAGGCCGCCGGCGATCGTGGTCGGTGTCGGGCTGAACGTGACGCTGCGCGCCGACGAGCTGCCGGAGAACCCGACCGGGCTGCCCGCCACCTCGCTCCAGCTCGCGGGTGCCACCGCCACCGACCGGGATCCGCTGCTGCGGGCGCTGCTGCGCGCGCTCGCCGACTGGTACGAGCGCTGGCGTGACGCCGGAGGGGACGCGGAGGCCAGCGGGCTGCGCGAGGCGTACCTGGCCCGGTGCGCCACCATCGGCCGTCAGGTACGGGTGCTGCTGCCCGACGGCAGCGAGGCGTACGGCACCGCCACCGGCGTGGACGGCGACGGGCAGCTCCTGGTCGAGACGGGCGCCGAGACGCTGCGGCTGGCGGCAGGCGACGTGCTGCACCTGCGGTGAGGGAAGGGCCCCCTGTCAACAACCACGGGTAGCCGTCCGCGCGGCCGATGCCGACCGGATGCGCCGACCGGTTACGGTCAGCGCGTCCTGTTCTGCGAGGAGGTTCCGCCGTGGCGTTCCCCGAAGACGTGCTCACCGAGGACGAGCACGTCGTGTTGCACCTGCACCCGCACTGGAAGGCCCTGATCCGGCCGGTCCTGGTGCTCGTGCTCGCCGTCGCGGCGGTCGTCGCCGGCTGGCTCCTGCTGCCCGACGGCAGCGGCGGCACGATCGCGCTCTACGCGATCGCCGTGGTCGCCCTGGCGCTGGTGCTGTGGCTGGGTCTGTGGCCGTTTCTGGTCTGGCGCACCACGCACTACCTGTTCACGAACGAGCGGGTGCTCCTCCAGCAGGGGGTGCTGTCGCGTAACCGGCGGGACCTGCCGCTGACCCGGATCAACGACCACGCCATGCACCAGCGTTTCGTGGAGCGGCTGCTCGGCTGCGGCACGCTGACCATCGAGTCGGCGGGTGAGCGTGGCCAGTCGGTGCTGCACGACGTGCCGGGCGTGGACAGGGTGCAGACGAAGCTCTACGAGCTGGTCGAGTCGCACCACGACAAGCACAGCCTGGGTGACGGCGAGATGCGCGAGATCCTGGCCGACATGACCGAGGGCAAGTCCCTGCGCGAGCAGCCCTGACCCGTCTGACGGAGAAGGCCGGCACCCCTGACCAGGGGTGCCGGCCTTCTCGTGGTTCAGCGGCGGGCGCGGCGGGGCTGGAGTTCCGCGGCGAGTTCGGCGTCCAGGTCGGCGCCGAGCGCCCCACCGAGTCCGGCGTCCGCCGGTGCGGGGCGACCACGCGGTGGCGGGAAGCCGGCCGCCCGGCCGGTGCCCGGAGCCGGTTCCTCCTCCTCCAGCTCGCTGACCGACTCGGCCAGCTCGGCCACCGGGTCCATCTCGGCGACGTTGTCCCACTCGTCACGCGGCACCGAGTGCCAGGTCTCCTCGGCGTGCTTGGGGACGGGCTGGAAGACGAACGTCCGGTAGGACCAGAAGCGGAACAGCGTGGCCAGCAGGACACCGATGGTCTTGGCGACGTTCAGCGCGAGCAGCCCGTGGACGCCGAGGCCGTACTTGGCCAGGGCCAGGACGCCGAGCTCGATGAGCAGGCCCGCCCCGTTGAAGAGGAAGAACAGGACGTATTCGCGCCGGAGTGCCGATTTCGGTCGATCACGGTACGTCCAGTGACGATTCATCAGATACGACGTGATCGTGGCGACAATCGTCGCGACCACTGTCGCCTTCAGCTGACCGTCACGGAAAACCGTGAGTGCCAGCGCATTGAACACCGCGTAATTGATGACGGTGTTGATGCCGCCGACGATGCCGAATTTGAGCGCCTCGTGGATGAACTTCTGCCAGCGCTCGGGCAGCAGACGGACTCCAGGCATGCGGAACACCTTAGGCAGTTGGCTGGGCCGGCTGGGCCCGGCGGGTCGGGATGGGCGGTTCGTCACGCCCCGGACTCTCGGTCGTGGCTCGTTGCCGGAACGGGAGGTGTTCCCGCCTCGACGAAGACGAACCGTCGGTACGACCAGAACCGGAAGAGCGTGCCCAGGCCGGTGCCGACGATGAAGCTGGCGAGGTTGTCGGCCAGGGGGGTCTGGAACACCGCGGGCCAGATCGCGCCGAGCCCGTAGTGGCTGATCGCCAGGCAGGCCACCGCGATGCCGAGGCCGACCGCGTTGAAGAAGAAGAACAGGGCGTACTCGCGGGCCGGGTTCGACCGCTGCCGGTGCCGCCACGTCCAGAACCGGTTGCCGAGGAAGGCGACTGTCGCGGCGATCACCGTGGAGATGGTCTTCGCGGCCAGCGGCGGCATGTCCCGGCCGCTGGACAGATAGTTGAAGAGGACGAAGTCCACGACGAAGGCGAGCCCGCCGACGGTGGCGAACTTGCTCAGTTCGTGGATGAGGTGACCGAAACGGTCGAGCAGTGCTCCGATCGGACCCCGGCGGGTCTGCGGAGCCCCCGGTTGGTCTCCGGTCATCGTCGCGGCCACCCGCCGAGAGTACCGGTTGTGCGGTAACCGGGCGGACTCCAACGGCGAGTCGGCCACGACGGCTTCGCCGCGGCTGTCTCGCGCGGGCCGCCCGGGTCGGAGAGGCGTCGCCCGTTCTCGATGTCCGTGAGCAGAGCGTAACGCGCTGTGCGAATCTGTGGAGCGCATCACGGAATCGTCTTTCGCGACATGTTCGTACGCTTCCCCGCGATCGGACGTCGGAGTCACTCCGGTGCCGGACCCGGCCGTCGAAGGTTCACCGCAGGATTTGCGTGAAACTGCGCGCGAAAGCGGGTATCAGATCGTGATGCCGCAGCGTGGCCGTACCTTGTGCAGTTCTTCACAACCAGTCCCACTGACTGACGAGGCAGTCCGGTTTACGCTGAGCCCAATCCCAGGTTTCCACGAGGCGGCGTACCAGCCCGCCGGAACTCGTGCACCCCATAGATCGGTCAGCGTCGACCACAAGGAGAAGTGACATGGTTGCTCCGGCTGCTGTTCGGGGTATCGATCAGGCCCCGACGTCCCACCCCAAGCTGCTGGCCTGGGTACGTGAGGTCGCGGAACTGACCACCCCCGACCGCGTGGTCTGGGTGGACGGGTCTGATGAGGAGTGGCGCCGCCTCACCGACGAACTCGTCGAGAACGGCACCCTGATCCGACTGAATCCCGAGAAGAAGCCCAACTCGTTCTACGCGCGTACCGACCCCACGGACGTCGCCCGGGTGGAGGAGCGCACCTTCATCTGCTCCGCCGACGAGGCGGACGCCGGCCCCACCAACAACTGGATGGCGCCGGCCGAGATGAAGCGGACGATGACGGAGCTGTACCGCGGCAGCATGCGCGGGCGCACCATGTACGTCATCCCGTTCTGCATGGGCCCGGTCGAGGCCGAGAACCCCATGTTCGGCGTGGAGATCACCGACAGCCCGTACGTCGTCGCCTCGATGCGGATCATGACCCGGATGGGGTCTTCGGTCCTGGAGGCGATGGGCGACGACGCCGACTTCGTGCACGCGCTGCACTCCATCGGCGCCCCGCTCGCGCCGGGCGAGCAGGACGTGGCGTGGCCGTGCAACGAGACCAAGTACATCTCGCACTTCCCGGAGACCCGGGAGATCTGGTCCTACGGCTCCGGCTACGGCGGCAACTCGCTGCTGGGCAAGAAGTGCTACTCCCTGCGTATCGCCAGCGTGATGGGGCGCGACGAGGGCTGGCTGGCCGAGCACATGCTGATCCTCAAGATCACCTCGCCGGAGGGCAAGGTCTACCACATCGCGGGCGCCTTCCCGTCGGCCTGCGGCAAGACCAACCTCGCCATGCTGGAGCCGACCATCCCGGGTTGGAAGGTCGAGACGATCGGCGACGACATCGCCTGGATGCGGTTCGGCGCGGACGGCCGCCTCTACGCGGTCAACCCCGAGTACGGCCTGTTCGGCGTCGCGCCCGGCACCGACTGGAAGACCAACGCCAACGCCATGCGGACGCTGGACCGGGGCAACTCCATCTTCACCAACGTGGCGCTGACCGACGACGGCGACATCTGGTGGGAGGGCATGGGTGAGCCGCCGGCGCACCTGATCGACTGGAAGGGCAACGACTGGACGCCGGAGAGCGAGAACCTCTCCTCGCACGCGAACAGCCGTTTCTGCACGCCGATCACGCAGTGCCCGATCCTGGCGGACGACTACTACGACCCGAACGGCGTGCCGATCGACGCGATCCTGTTCGGTGGCCGTCGCCGGGACACCATCCCGCTGGTCACCGAGGCCCGCGACTGGGTGCACGGCGTCTACATGGGGGCCACCCTCTCCTCGGAGACGACCGCCGCCGCCTCCGGCGCGGTCGGTGTGGTCCGCCGCGACCCGATGGCCATGCTGCCGTTCATCGGTTACAACGCCGGCGACTACTTCCGGCACTGGATCGAGATGGGCAAGGGCGCGGACGGCGACGAGGCCAAGCTGCCCAAGATCTACTACGTGAACTGGTTCCGCAAGGACGCCGAGGGCAACTTCCTCTGGCCGGGCTTCGGCGAGAACTCCCGCGTGCTCAAGTGGGTCATCGAGCGGCTGGAGGGCCGGGCCGAGGCGGTGGAGACGCCGATCGGCATGGTCCCGGCGCAGGACGCGCTCGACGTCGAGGGTCTGGACATGACCCCGGAGGACGTCCGGATCGCGCTGAAGGTCGACGCGGACGAGTGGCGCAACGAGCTGCCGCTGGTCACCGAGTGGTTCGAGAAGTTCGGGGACAAGCTCCCCGGCGTGCTCTGGGCCGAGCTGGACGCGCTGCGCGCCCGGCTGGACGCGGAGCCGCAGAAGTAACAGGTGTGCCTGTTGCCCGCGCCGGGCAACATCGGATGCCATGAGGACGGCCGCTGAACCTGTCGAGGTCCGGCGGCCGTCCGCCGTCCGGGCGCTCACCACGCTGCTCGCCGTGACCGCGGCGGCCACCGTCGTGGTCGAGCTGCTCAACTACTGGTACGCCCCGGAGCAGGAGTTCGGTCTGGCCGTACGCACCGGCTGGGCGATGCTCCGGTCGCTCGGCTTCCTGCTGCTGATCGGCCACGTGAACAAGGGACGGGTGGGGGCCCGGCCGTTCGGGCTGATCCTGGCGGTGACCACGATCTTCGCGGTCGGGCGGCTGATCGTGCCCCGGCAAGGGGTGCCCGCGCTGCCCGGCCTGGTCGGGTTCGCCGTGCTCACCGCGTTCTGCGTCGCCGTCGTGGTGTTGCTCTACCGCTCCGAGGCGATCCGCGCACACCTGGTCCGGCACCGCAAGGGCCTGGTCGTCGAGGGCGGGACGATCGCCTGGCGGGAGGTGGCGCCGAGGCGCCCGCAGGCGAACGGCTGGCTGCTCACCGCCCGCGTCGCGGCGTTCACCTACAGTCCGCTGATGCTCGTGCCCGCGCTGGTGGCGACGGGTGCCGTGCTGGACGGGCGGCTGGCCGCCGTACCGGCATTGATCTTCTGGTTCGGCGCCGGCATCGCGGTCAGCTACGCCGTGCTGTTCTGTACCGCCTTCCTGCTGCGTGACAAGGCGTGGGCGCGGAAGGGCCTGGTGGCCGTCACGCTCGGCGTCCTCGCGATCGACCTGCCCCTGTGCTGGTGGCTGCTCGGCACCGACGGCCTGATCCGCGACGGCGCCCCCCTGGTCACCGCCGCCGCCCTCACCCTCTGGTCCCTCAACCGAGCCACCCGCACCCCACCCCACCCCGTCGATCATGAAGTTGACGGCGATTTCGATCTCCGTTGATGCCGCCAACCTCATGATCGTCGCCCGGGGCGGGGCGCGGCGGGGCAGGATGAGGGGGTGTGGGACGTCGTGGTGGTGGGGGCGGGGCCCGCTGGGGCCGCCGCCGCGCTCGGCGCGCGGCGGGCCGGGGCGGCGCGGGTGCTGCTGCTCGACCGGTCCGACTTCCCCCGCGACAAGGCGTGCGGGGACGGCATCGCCGCGCACGCGCTGGACGTCCTCGCCGAGCTGGGCGTGACCGGCGCCGTCGACGGCTACGCACCGCTGCCCGCGCTGCGCCTCGTGGGGCCCGGTGGCGGCACCGTCGCCCGGACGCTGCCCCGGCCCGCGTACACGGTGCCCCGCAAGGTGTTCGACGCTCGCCTGGTCGCGGCGGCGGTGGCCGCCGGCGCGGAGTTGCGGCGGCACACCGTACGCCGGGTGGAGATCGCCGCCGACCGGGTGCTGCTCGACGGCGAGCTGCCCGCGCGGGCGGTGGTGGGCGCCGACGGCGCCGGATCGGTGGTACGGCGCGCGCTCGGCCACCCGGTCAACCCGGACCGGCACCTGGCGCTCGCCATCCGGGGCTACGCGCCCGCGCCGGCCGGGCCGCCGGAGCAGCTGATCGTGACGTCCGCGGCGCGCTGGCCCGCGTACGCCTGGGCCTTTCCGATCGGCGACGGTCGCGCGAACGTCGGGTACGGGGAGGTGCTGCGCGGCGAACCGCTCAGCCGCGCGCACCTGGTGGACCGGATGGCCGCGCTGCTCCCGGACGTCGACCCGGCCACGGTGACCGGGCTGCGGGCGCACCACCTGCCGCTGTCCACCCACCGGCCGGCGCCCGGCCGGGGGAGGGTGGTGCTGGCCGGGGACGCGCTGTCGCTGATCAACCCGTTCACCGGCGAGGGCATCTTCTACGCGCTGCGCTCCGGGGCGCTCGCCGGTGCGGCGGCGGCCGGCTCCCCGGCCGAGGCCGCCCGGGTGTACGCCGCCGCCCTGCGCGCCCGGCTCGGCACCCACCTGCGGCACAGCTCGGTGGCGGCGTGGCTGGCCCGGCGGCGCCGGGTGGTCGACGCGGTGGTCGGCGCGGCCCGGCGGGACGAGCGCGTCTATCGCACCGTCGTGGAGCTGGGACTCGGCGACGGCCGGCTCGACGCGCGCACCCTGATGGCGATCGGCGCGGACCTGCCGCGACCGCGCCGGACCGGCTCGCCCTCAGGTGATATGCCACCGAGACACTGATCTCTCCCGCGGGTCGCTACCCTGCAAGGTGATGACTCTGCGGAAACTCCTCTACTCCGTGTACGAGCGCCGGCTGACGGCGAAGCTCGCGGGCAAGCCCGTACCCGCACACGTCGGCGTGATGTGCGACGGCAACCGCAGATGGGCCCGGGAGATGGGCTTCGTCGACCCGAACGACGGCCACCGGATGGGCGCCGAGCGGATCAAGGAGCTGCTCCGCTGGTGCGACGCGGCCGGCGTCGGGCACGTCACACTCTGGTTGCTCTCCACCGACAACCTGTCCCGCCCGGCCGCCGAGCTGGACCCGCTGCTCCAGATCATCGAGGACCTCAGCACCGAGCTGGCCGAGGAGGGCAACCCCTGGCGGCTGCGGATGGTCGGCGCGCTCGACGTGCTGCCGGCGCAGCACGCCGCCGCGCTCAAGGCCGCCGAGGAACGCACCCGCGACCGCGACGGCGGGGCTCAGGTCAACATCGCGGTCGGGTACGGCGGGCGGCGCGAGATCGCCGACGCGGTCCGCTCGCTGCTGGTGGAGCACGCGGCGAACGGCGGCACGATCGAGGAGCTGGCCACCTCGATCAACGTCGACCACATCTCCGAGCACCTCTACACGAAGGGGCTGCCGGACCCGGATCTGATCATCCGGACCAGTGGCGAGCAGCGGCTCTCCGGCTTCATGCTCTGGCAGAGCGCGCACTCGGAGTTCTACTTCTGCGAGCTGAACTGGCCCGACTTCCGCAAGGTCGACTTCCTGCGGGCCCTGCGCTCCTACGCCACCCGCCAGCGCCGCTTCGGCACCTGACCCACCCTCGCCCCGGCCGCCCCGCCCCGCCCTCGCCCCGCGCGCCTCGGCGATCTTGCACCTTCGGCCCCGAAAGCGTGGCTTATGCCCCCTTTTCCGGGGCGGCAAGTGCAAGATCGCGGAGGAGAGACGGGCCCCGGGGCCCGGGGGGTCAGCGGAGGTGGGGCAGGGCTGAGGTGAGGAAGTCGGCCAGGGCGGCGGGGGAGTCCAGGGTCAGGTCGGCGGCGTCGGCCACCTCGTGACCGGTCTCCGGGTTGGCGACCGCGACGCAGACACCGAGGAAGTCGGGATCGGCGGCGGCGCGGGCACGCAGCGCGGCGAACGCCTTGATGTCGGAGACGTCGTCGCCGAAGTACCAGGCGCCACCGGCGTCCCGGACCGTCTCGCCGATCACCATGCCCTTGTCCCGGTCGACCGGAGGCTTGAGTTCCAGCACCATCCGGCCCGGCTGGGCGCGCAGCCCCAGCCGCTCGGCCTGGGCCCGGCCCCACTCCTGCACCAGGTCGCCGAGCTGCGGGGCGGTACGCCAGTGCAGCGCCACGGAGAGCCGTTTGAACTCGACGAGCGCGCCGGGCGGCAGTTCGGCGCGGGCCTGCTCGGCCAGCTCCGACATGGTCGGCACCCACGGCAGGGCGGCCGGCTCGGTGACCGTCTCGCCGCCGGAGTGGCTGTGCTCCAGGCCGTAGAGCCCGTACAGGTCGATGCCGGCGAGGCCGCCGAGGTGGTCGCGGAGGAAGTCCACCGGGCGTGCGGAGACGATGGCGATCCGGCGGACGTGCGGGGCGAGTGCCTCCAGTGCGGTGAGCACGTTGGGTGCGGGCCGTACGGCCGTGGGATCGTCGTCGACGGGCGCGAGGGTGCCGTCGAAGTCGAAGAAGAGGACGACGTCACCCGCGCGGGCGGCGGTCGCACGCCAGGCGTGCTCCGCGTTCAACGGGGTCTTCGGCTGCTGGTTGCCCAGATTCAACGGCGGCACGCGCGTCAGCGTACCCCGCGCCGGGCGGCGTATTCGTGGCCGAGATGTGACGTCGGAACGACGTGGTGATCAGCGTTCGGCGGCTCCTCGTCCCCGGCGACCGAACGGCACCACTGCTGCCTCCTGCCCGTGGCTGAGCAGGTAGCCCTCCACGAAGCCGGTGTTGCGGTCGCCGGTGTGCGCCTCGATCTCGTTGAGCCGCGCCACCAGGAACTCGGTGAGCGCGCTGACCCGGTCGTTTAGTCGATCGTGCAGCTCGGCGACGACGGCGAGGATCACCGCGGTGCCGGCTGTGGTGAGCGCGAAGAGGTTGACGACCAGGGGAAGCTGCCCGCCGTCCAGTACGCCGACCACCACGTTGCCGGTCACGCACGATGTCAGCGACACCACCGCGACCACGACTGCCAACCATTTCAGGGTCATGGACAGACCCCTCCTTCTGTCCCGCAGGGCTGGGTTCGGCTGTGTCCCGTCCCCCCGCCGATGACGAGCCCCTAGCAGTACAAACGTGGACGCTAGCGGGTCCGATCCGTCCCCGCGGCGAAACGATCGGGTCCGACCTTCCGTTCTTTCGCCATCTGAGGAACTACCCGGCCTGTTTACCCCTATTTCGGACACCGCCCGGCAGCGTCGGGCGATATGCGAGGTAACGAATGGTTTCTCGAATGTGGAACTTCTCCGCGTCGGAGACGTTCGGGTCGACCAGCCGGCGCAGCAGCGCCTCCACGTCCGGGTCCATCGGGGGCGGGGCCGGCGCGGTGCGCGGTCCGGCGGCCCGGTCCCAGCCGAGCGCGGTGAACGCGACGGCCGGATCGAGTCCCAGCCCTTCGCAGAAGGCGACGACGCGTTCCGCCTCCGGGTCGCTCGCCCAGTCGCCGCGTACCCATCGGTTGATGGTCTGGCGGGAGACGCCGGTGCGCCGGGAGACCTCGGTGCCGCTCCAGGCCCGCAGCGCGCGGGCGTCGTCGAGCGCGCGCCGGACGAAGGTGGCGAACGCGATCTTCCGTGCGTTGGTCGTCTCGGTCACCCCGTGACGGTACGGCCAGTCGGTCCCGGGAGGGCGGCTCGGCACGCTGCTGTCACGCCGACGTGACGTCGGTGGCGGATTTCCGGTAAACGATCCAGTGCTGCTCCTGAGGGGTGTCACCCGGGCAGAATAGATGGACGCCAGTACGGCGGCAAAGGCCTGAAAAGCTGATACTGTCACGCTCATGAGACAACTTACGGTGTGTCACGTGCTTGAGACGACGAGTGCTCACATGCGTCACTCCGCGGGTGCCGAGGGGGTCTCGTGACCGAGCTCGCGACCCGTGCCCAGGCCTTCGGGCTGATCGCGGACGGAGTGTCCGCCGGGCTGAGCGCCCCCTGGCGTCTCTATCTCGCCCGCGGGTGCCGGTACCTCTCGCTCAGCGTCGGCGACCGGGGGGAGTGGGACGCCTGGCGTACCCACCTCGGCTGCCCCGAGCTGAGCGTGCGGGTCTACGACTCCGGCGGTGAGATCCGCCGGGCGTCGGTGGCCGAGGTGATCCTCGACGGATGCCGGATCAGCGTCGAGCTGGTCGAGGAGGTCAGCACCGACGACCTGGAACGGCTGCTGGTGGTCGACCCGCTCCCCGGGGCGGACGAGCGATGACCCCCTTTCTCGCCGTGGTGCTCGTCCTCGTGCTCGGCTCCACCTGCTACGCGGCCGGCCGCCTGCACGGCCAGCTCAGCTACCGCATCGGCTACCGGTTCGGTTACCGCCAGGGCTACTTCGACGGTGACCGGGGCGCCTGGAACCGCCGCCGGCGCGACGCCCAGGCGGCCATCGCCTCCGCGTTGTCCGGTCCCAGTCCCACGGTGGTGACGTCGGCCGGCCGCTCGGCCGTGCCGTTCGCCGGCACCTCCGTACCCGCGGCGGTCGCCGCCCGGCCCGGCTCCGCTCCGGCCGTCCGCGTCACCGCCACCGCCCAGTTCGGCGGCGTCGGGCGGGTGGGCACCACGTACACCGGATCGTCGTTCGGCGCGGCCGGCGCCGGACCGCGGGCCGGGACGCTGGTGCGCCGCCAGGGCTGAGGCCCGCGCCGCGTCGCGGCGCCGCAGTGGACGACCGGCCGGGGTGCGCGCAGGGGGCATGCATCCCGGCCGGTTCCGGTCCGCCGGTCACTCGAACGGGTGTACGTCAGGCGAAGACCGGACGATGATCCACGCGCGCCTCTAGCCCCGCGGCCCCGGTGCGATTAGCGTCTAGGCATGGCACGGGGTTTTCCCGGGCCAGCCGGACAGCCCGGACCTGCGTCCTCGCGCACGGGGCCCGCATCCGACCCCGTGTCCTCCGGGCACCGGAAGAGGCGGAACTCGGGTGGCCGGGTGCCCATCCGCGGAGCAGGCCTGTGACCACTCGCCGTACCCCCGCCGGAGCCGAGCAGACCCCGGCCTCGACCGCCCCGACCCGCCGGACCACCCGCAGCCGCCGCGGCGCCGCCGCCGAGGCCGAGGAGCCCCGACCAGCCGGCCCGGCCTTCGTCCTGGACACCTCGGTCCTGCTGTCCGACCCGGCCGCCTTCCACCGCTTCGCCGAGCACGAGGTGGTGCTGCCGCTGGTGGTGATCTCCGAGCTGGAGGGCAAGCGACACCACCCCGAGCTGGGCTGGTTCGCCCGCCAGTCGCTGCGCATGCTGGACGAGCTGCGGGTGCGGCACGGCCGGCTGGACCGCCCGGTGCCCGCCAACGATCAGGGCGGCACGCTGCGGGTGGAGCTGAACCACACCGACGACGGGGTGCTGCCGCCCGGCTTCCGCAACGAGTCGAACGACGCGCGCATCCTTTCCGTGGCGCTCAACCTGGCCGCCGAGGGGCGTGAGGTCACGCTCGTCAGCAAGGACATGCCGCTGCGGGTGAAGGCGGCCTCGGTGGGCCTGCGCGCCGACGAGTACCGGCACGGCCAGGCCAGCGATCCGACCTGGACCGGGATGGCCGAGCTGGACCTGGCCGAGGAGGAGATCGGCCGGCTGTACGCGGGCGAGGCGCTCGACGTCGACGCGGCGGCGGGCCTGCCCTGCCACACCGGCCTGGTGCTGCACTCGGGGCGGGGCTCGGCGCTGGGACGGGTGCTGCCGGACAAGACGATCCGGCTGGTCCGGGGCGACCGGGAGGCGTTCGGCGTGCACGGGCGCTCGGCGGAGCAGCGGATCGCACTCGACCTGCTGCTGGACGAGTCCATCGGCATCGTGTCGCTCGGCGGGCGGGCCGGCACCGGCAAGTCCGCGCTGGCGCTCTGCGCCGGCCTGGAGGCGGTGATGGAGCGTCGCCGGCACAAGAAGGTGATCGTGTTCCGTCCCCTGTACGCGGTCGGCGGCCAGGAACTCGGCTACCTGCCCGGGTCGGAGTCGGAGAAGATGTCGCCGTGGGCGCAGGCCGTCTTCGACACGCTCGGCTCGGTGGTGCACGAGAACGTGCTGGAGGAGGTCACCTCGCGCGGGCTGCTGGAGGTGCTGCCGCTGACCCACATCCGCGGCCGGAGCCTGCACGACGCGTTCGTCATCGTGGACGAGGCGCAGTCGCTGGAGCGGGGCGTCCTGCTCACCGTGCTGTCCCGGATCGGTCAGGGGTCGCGGGTGGTGCTCACCCACGACGTGGCCCAGCGGGACAATCTGCGGGTCGGCCGGCACGACGGGGTGACGGCGGTGATCGAGGCGCTGAAGGGGCATCCCCTCTTCGCGCACGTCACCCTCAGCCGATCGGAGCGTTCTCCGATCGCCGCTATGGTCACCGATCTGTTGGAGGACATCCCCGGCTGACTGCCGCTTTTGCCCCACTTTGTCCGCATTTTGAGGGTGACGCAGATCACTTTTAGGCCCGGCCATTTCCCACCGGCCTCACTGTGCGCAATGGTGTCCATCGAGCGTCACCTACCACTCGGGAGCCGGACACGGCCCGAAGTCACACCGGTACCGGTGCGCTCACGGCACCGGCGTGACCCGACCCGGCCATGCGCGTGCCGTGTCCCTGCCCCCGACGAAGGGAAACTTCGTGAGTCGGCTCTGGAGCCGGTTCGGCGCCCGTACGGCCGCTGTCGCGCTGCTCTCCGTGGGCGTCGCCGGCGGCTTCTATCTGGGTGAGGATCGACAGACCCAGCAGCAGGGCCTGACCGCGCAGGTCGGCCTGGAGGTCGACCAGGCGGAGTACGCGTACCAGCGCGACCGGCTGTCCGACCACCGCGTGGACTCGTCCCGGCAGCGGGCCGCCGAGTACCAGGCGAAGCTGCGTGCCGCCGCGGCGGCGAAGGAGGCCGCCGAGCGGGCCAGGAAGGCCGAGGCGGCCGCCGCCACCCGCAAGAAGGAGCGGGCCGCGGCCGAGGAGGAGGCGGAAGCCAAGGTCAAGCCGTACGACGGCCCGATCCCGTCCTCGTGCGCGGAGTACAGCGGCAACCGGAAGATCGGTTGCGCCGTCATGCTCGACAAGGGCTTCGGCATCGACCAGTTCCCCTGTCTGGACAAGCTCTGGACCAAGGAGAGCGGCTGGAACCCGAAGGCTTCCAACAGCTCGTCCGGGGCGTACGGGATCCCGCAGGCCGTGCCGGGCAGCAAGATGGCCTCGGTGGCCGACGACTGGAAGACCAACCCGGCGACCCAGATCACGTGGGGGCTCGGCTACATCAAGGGCCGGTACGACACCCCCTGCGGCGCCTGGCAGAAGTCACAGAGTTCGGGCTGGTACTGACATCACGACGGCGGCGGGACACGCGGGGAGACCCGGTGTCCCGCCGTCGTCGTACCGGCCCCGACTGGCGGCCTGCCGCTTTTGCTGATAGCTCTTGGTAGGTGACCTGGCACGGCGGCCCCAGCGGCGACCCCTACCGGTTCGGCACCGACGCGTTCTACGCGGCGCTCGGCCGGGCCTTCGTCGCCATGTGCGCGGTCGTGCCGGTGCTGTTCCTCATCGAGGCGCTCGACGTCGGCCTGCGACTCGGCCTGGACTACACCGCCGGCATCATCCCGCAGCGGCTCCAGGGCCTGGACGGCGTCTTCTTCTCACCGTTCCTGCACGCCGGCTGGAACCACCTCTACAGCAACAGCATCCCGCTGATCCTGCTCGGCACGTTCGTGCTCGCCGCGGGCACCCGCCGGTTCCTCTGGTCCACCGCCGTCATCATCCTGGTCAGCGGCCTGGGCGTCTGGTTCACCGGCTCACCCAACTCGGTGGTGGTCGGCGCTAGCGGCGTCATCTTCGGCTACCTCGGCATCCTGCTCACCCGGGGCGTGGTGGAGCGGAGCTGGTGGAACTTCGCCGTCGGCCTGCTGGTCGGGTTGCTCTACGGCTGGCAGCTGCTCGGCATCCTGCCCACCGACGAGCGCATCTCCTGGCAGGGCCACCTGTTCGGGCTGCTCGGCGGCGTGGTCGCGGCGATCCTGTTCCGCCGCCGCAACGACACCGGCGAATCCGACCGCCTCGGCTCACCCAGGATGACGCTGCCCTGACGGCGCGTTGATCGAAGCGCGGGACATGCTTGCCCGGGGCCACCCGCCCGCCTACCGTTTCGGCATCAGCACGGGGTGATCCGAAGCGGAAAGTGACGGTACGCCATGCGCGAGGTCGATGTCGCCGTGATCGGGGCCGGTCCCGCCGGGCTCTTCGCCGCCTACTACGCCGGTTTCCGCGGACTCTCCGTGTCGGTGATCGACGCGCTGCCCGAGCCGGGCGGTCAGGTCACCGCGATGTACCCGGAGAAGCTGATCCTCGACGTCGCCGGCTTCCCCGCGATCAAGGGCCGTGAGCTGGTCACGAACCTGGTCGCCCAGGCCGCGCCGTTCCACCCCGACTACCGGCTCGGCGTACGCGCGGAGAAGCTGTCCTACCTCGACGGCCGGCCGGTGCTCGGCCTCGCCGGCGGTGAGCAGCTCACCTGCGGCGCGGTGCTGGTCACCGGCGGGCTCGGCAGCTTCACGCCCCGGCCGCTGCCGGTCGCGGAGAGCTTCACCGGCGGCGGGATCGTCTACTTCGTGCCGCAGCCGGCCGAGCTGACCGACCGGCACGTGCTCATCGTCGGCGGCGGCGACTCGGCGTTCGACTGGGCCGCCACGCTCGCCCCGCTGGCCCGGTCGGTGACGCTGGTGCACCGGCGGGACCGCTTCCGGGCGCACGCCGCCACCATCGAGCGTGTCCGCGCGCTGCCGGTGCGGATCGTGGTGAACGCCGAGGTGAGCCGGCTGTACGGCGAGGAGACGGTCACCGGCGCCGAGCTGACCGTACGCGGCGGCGAGGTGGAGACGCTGCCGGTGGACACCGTGGTGGCCGCGCTGGGCTTCACCGCCGACCTCGGCCCGCTCGCCGAGTGGGGGCTGAACCTCGACCGGCGGCACATCGTGGTGGACAGCGCGATGGCCACCAACCTGCCCCGGGTGTTCGCGGCCGGTGACATCACCGAGTACCCGGGCAAGGTCCGCCTGATCGCCACCGGCTTCGGCGAGGCCGCCACCGCCGTCAACAACGCGGCCGTCGTCATCGACCCGACCGCGCACCTGTTCCCCGGTCACTCCTCCGACGGCACCTGACGCCGATCGGCGTCAGGGCAGGCCGACCAGGTCCGCCATCAGGCCGATCTGGTGGTCGAAGTACTCGTCGCGGTGCGGTAGCGCCCGGTTGATCCGGCCGAACAGCTCGAAGCTGATCAGCCCGAACAGCTGGGTCCAGCCGGCCATGCCGCGGGCCAGCAGCGCGGGTGGCACGTCCATGCCGAGCAGCCCGACCAGTTCGGCCACGTCGCCGCGCAGCGGCTCGGGCAGTTCGTCGTCGGGCGGGGCGAGCCGGCCGGAGGCCAGGCCGTCGCGCAGGATGCCGACCAGGGTCACCGGAGGGCGCTGGGCCGGCGCGACCGTGTCGTCCGGGGCCGCGTACCCGGGCACCGGGCTGCCGTAGAGCAACGCGTACTCGGCGGGGTGGGCCAGCGCCCACGTACGGGCCGCCCGGCAGGCGGCGAGCCACCGTCCGCGCAGGTCGGCCTGGTCGGCGGCGGCGTCGGCCGCCTCCACCGCGTCGCCGAGCGCGTCGTACGCCTCCAGGATGAGCGCGGTGAGCAGGTCGTCGCGGCTGGGGAAGTAGCGGTAGATCGCCGAGGAGACCATGCCGAGGTCGCGGGCCACTGCGCGCAGGGAGAGGTTCGCGCCGTCGGTGTCCAGGTGGCGGCGGGCGACCGTCTTGATCTCTTCGATCATCCCGGCGCGGACCCGGGCGCGGAGCGAGGGAGCGACCATGCCGTCACTCTGCCACGGATGAGAGCAGCAATCAAAAGAGAGAGCACTGCTCTTGACGTGGGCTGCTCGCATGAGTCATGCTCTGTTTCGAGAGCGGTGCTCTCGCTTCGAACAACTGCTTCAGTGAAGGTGGACCTGTCATGGCACTGCACGTGATCGTCGGCGCCGGCCCCGTCGGCACCGCCACCGCCCGCCTCCTCGCCGAGCGCGGCGAGCGCGTGCGCGTGGTCACCCGGCGCGGCACCGGCCCCGAGCACCAGGCGATCGAGCGGGTGGCCGCCGACGCCGCCGACGCGGACCGGCTCGCCGCGCTCACCGAAGGCGCTGACGCGCTCTACAACTGCGCCAACCCGGAGTACCACAGGTGGCGGACGGACTGGCCGCCGCTCGCAGCCGCCCTGCTCACCGCCGTCGAGCGCAGCGGCGCCGTGCTCACCACAGTCGGCAACCTCTACGGGTACGGCCCGGTCGACGCCCCGATGACCGAGGCCACCCCGCTCGCCGCCACCGGCGTCAAGGGCCGGGTCCGCAACCGGATGTGGGCCGACGCCCTGGCTGCCCACCGCGCCGGCCGGGCCCGGGTCACCGAGGTACGCGGCTCCGACTACATCGGCCTCGGCGGCAACTCGCTGCCGATGATGGTGCTGCCCAAGGTGCTCGCCGGGCAGCGGGTGTTCCTGCCGGTCGCCTGGGACGCCCCGCACACCTGGACGTACGTGGGAGACGTCGCCCGTACCCTCGTCGCCGCCGCCACCGACCCGCGGGCCTGGGGACGAGCCTGGCACGTGCCGAGCGCGCCCTCGATGTCCATGCGGGCGCTGGCCGACCGGGCGGCGAAGCGGGCCGGGGCGCCGGCACCCCGGCTGATCCGAATGCCCTACCCGGTGCTCTGGCTCGGTGGCCTGGCCGACCCGTTCGCCCGGGAGCTGCGGGAGACGGCGCACCAGTTCGCCGGGCCGTTCGTGATGGACTCCACCGCCGCGAGCGAGACGTTCGGGATCGAGGGGACGCCGCTGGACCGGGTGGTCGACGAGATGGTCACCGGCCTGCGGGCCGCCGCACCCGCCGCCGCCCGTTAGGGGCGGCGGGCCGGGCCGAGGGCGGCGACGAGCACCGCGACCAGGGTCAGCGCCGCGGTGGCCAACCCGACACCGTCGCCCGGTCGACAGCGTGTCCGGCTCACTCCTGCTCGGCCAGCGGGCGTCCGTCGAAGTCGACAGCCGAGTAGAGGGCGAGCTTCTCCAGGCGGTGGTACGAGTCGATCACCCGGATCGTGCCGCTCTTGGAGCGCATCACGATCGACTGGGTGTACGCGCCACCGGAGCGGTACCGCACGCCGCGCAGGAGGTCACCGGAGGTGACACCGGTGGCCACGAAGAAGCAGTTGTCGCCGGTGACCAGGTCGTCGGTGAACAGCACCCGGTCCAGGTCGTGCCCGGCGTCCAGCGCCTTGCGGCGCTCCTCGGCGTCCTTCGGCCAGAGCTTGGCCTGCATCATGCCGCCCATGCACTTGAGCGCGCACGCCGCGGTGATGCCCTCCGGGGTGCCGCCGATGCCCATCAGCACGTCCACGTCCGACTCGCCGCGGGCCGCCGCGATGGCGCCGGCGATGTCGCCGTCGGAGATGAACCGGATCCCCGCGCCGGTACGCCGGATCTGCTTGACCAGGTCGTCGTGGCGCGACCGGTCCAGCACGCACACGGTCACCTCGGCGGCGTCGGTGCCCTTGACCTTGGCGATCCGGTTGATGTTCTCGGCCACCCCGGCGTTGATGTCCACCACGTCGGCGTACATCGGGCCGACCGCCAGCTTCTCCATGTAGAAGACCGCGCTCGGGTCGAACATCGCGCCGCGCTCGGCCACCGCGAGCACCGCCAGCGCGTTCGGCATGCCCTTGCTCATCAGCGTGGTGCCGTCGATCGGGTCGACCGCCACGTCCACCTCGGGGCCGGTCCCGTCGCCGACCTCCTCGCCGTTGAACAGCATCGGGGCGTTGTCCTTCTCGCCCTCACCGATCACCACGACGCCGCGCATCGGGATCGAGTTGATCAGCTTTCGCATGGCGTCGACAGCTGCGCCGTCGCCGCCTTCCTTGTCGCCCCGGCCGACCCAGCGGCCGGCGGCCATCGCCGCGGCCTCGGTCACCCGGACCAGATCGAGGGCGAGGTTGCGGTCGAGATCCTGGGGCGTCCGCGTCCTGGTGGTTGTCATGGCGGCCTCCTCGCGACGTTGCGGGGTGGGACCGGCGGCCACCGCCGCCGGTTTTGTCGCTGATCCTCACACGATCTCAGGTTCGCCGTCCCGGCGGGGCGGAGGAGGCCAGGATCACGTCCCCCGGTGGGCTGCGACAATGGCCCGGTGGAAGCCGCACAGCCTGCCGACCGCACACCGACCGACGCCACCCCGCCGGACGGCCAGCCGCCGGTCCGACCGGACGGCGGCCCGGCCCCGTCCGAGGGGCAGCCCGCGCTGGTCGAGCCGGCTGCCGCGGCCGGCGAGCCCGCGCCCGCCGAGCCCGTGGTCGCCCCGGCGGCGGGCAAGGCCCGGTCCGAGCGGTCGCCGAAGGACATGGCGCTGTCCCTGCTGATCCTGCTGGTCCCGATCGCGCTGCTGCTCGCCTTCTACCGGGGCTTCCTCGGGGGCGACTCGCCGGTCACCGTCGACCCGGCGCCCGCGCTGGAGCAGGCCCGCTCCGCGAACGCCTTCCCGGTCAGCGAGCCGACCGGTCTGGGCGACGACTGGCGTACGGTCAACGCCCGATTCCGGACCGAGCCGGACGGCTCGACGCTGCGGATCGGATACGTGACCCCGGAGGGCCGGGGCGCGCAGCTCGTGGAGAGCAACGTCCCGGCGGAGAAGCTGCTGCCGGCCGAGCTGACCGAGGGGCAGCCGCAGGGCGCTGCCGACCTGCCCGGCGGGCTGAGCTGGCAGCGCTACACGGCACGCGGCAACGAGCAGGCGCTCGTCCTGCTGGAGCCGAACCGCACCGTGATCGTGGTCGGTGACGCGGGCGAGACGGAGCTGCGCAAGCTCGCCACGTCGCTGCGCTGACATCCTCCCTCCGGGTGAGGCGGGATTGCGGATCCCCGCTTCCGGGAACAGAAGGGACATCGAGCCCGGACGACCCACCTGGAGAGGTTGACGTGAAGATACGACGCTTCAGCGCCACCGCGTTCGCCGCGGCGCTGCTCATTCCCGGCCTGGCGGCCTGCAACGGCAACGGGACGACGTCCGACGCCTCCGCGACCCCGAGCGCCTCCGGCAGCGTCGCACCGAGCGCCACGGCGTCCAGCAGCGCGGCCAAGCAGGCCCTGCTCGACTCCACGAACGCGATCCGCGAGGGGAACTTCAAGTTCTCCATGACCGGCGCGGGCTCCACCGCCGAAGGGCAGGTGCACGAGCCGAGCCAGAGCGCCGACATGCGGATGACCATCGGCGACCCGTCGTCGGACCTGATGATGAAGCTCGACCTCATCCACGCGAAGCCGGACAGCTGGGTCAAGCTGGAACTCGGTGGCACCGCCGCCGCGCAGATCCCCGGCGTGAAGAACCTCAACACCGGCAAGTACCACCACCTCGACCAGAACCGGATCAAGGGCAACCGGGCGCTGGGCTTCGACTTCGAGAAGCTCGACCCGGCCGGCAGCGCCGTCCTCACCCAGGGCATCACCGAGGTACGGCAGACCGGCGAGGGCGCGTACGAGGGCACCGTCGACGTGTCGAAGGCCGCCGAGGCGGGTTCGCTCGACCCGGCCGTGATCACCGCGCTCGGGGCGCAGGCCCAGTCGGTGCCGTTCACCGCCAAGGTCGACACGCAGGGGCGGCTCAGCGAGATGGTGCTCAAGATCCCGGCCGCCGGCCAGAGCGCCGCGCAGGACCTGAAGATCACCTACACCGACTACGGCAACGCGGCCCCGGCCCAGAAGCCCTCGGCCGACCAGGTCGTCGAGGCGCCCTCCGAGCTGTACAACCTGTTCAACTGAGGTCCGCGGTGGGGTTCGGCGAGCGCGCCGGACCCCACCGTCAGTCCTCGGCGCGCTGGCGGGCGGCGTCGATGCGGGCGCGCGCGCCGTCCAGCCAGCGCTGACACACCCCGGCGAGCTGCTCGCCGCGCTCCCAGAGAGCCAGCGACTCCTCCAGCGAGGTGCCGCCCGCCTCCAGCTTCTCCACCACCGAGGCCAGCTCGGCGCGGGCCTGCTCGTAGCTGAGCTGTTCGTCCTGCTTCCTGCCGGTCATCGTCTCTCTTCCCTCAGCCGTCGACGGTCGCGGTCAGCTCGCCCTCGGCGAGGCGTACCCGCAGTGGATCGCCCTTGGCGACCTCGGAGGCCGCGCGGACGACGTGGCCGTCGGCGCGCTGCACGATCGCGTAGCCGCGCTCCAGCGTGGCGGCCGGGGACAGCGCGCGCAGCCGGGCCAGCGTGTGCCGCAGGTCGTCGGTGGCACCCCGCAGCCGGTGCTCCAGCGACCGGCCGGCGCGGTCGCGCAGCGCTGACACGTCCACCGCCCGCTGTTCGACCATCACCTGCGGCCGGGCCAGCACCGGGCGGGAGCGCAGCAGGTCGATCCGGTGCTGCTCCCGGTCGACCAGGTGACGAACGGCCCGTTCGAGCCGGGACCGGGCCTGGCCGATCAGTCGGACCTCCTCGGTCAGGTCCGGCACGATGCGCTTCGCCGCGTCGGTCGGGGTGGAGGCGCGCACGTCGGCGACGTAGTCGAGCAGCGGCGCGTCCGTCTCGTGGCCGATCGCGCTGACCACCGGTGTGCGGCAGGCGAAGACCGCCCGGCACAGCGCCTCGTCGGAGAAGGGCAGCAGATCCTCGATGCCGCCACCGCCCCGGGCGATGACGATCACGTCGACGGCCGGGTCGGCGTCGAGCACCTTGAGCGCGCCGACGATGTCGGGTACCGCGCTCGGCCCCTGCACCGCCACGTTGATCGTGCGGAAGTCGACGGCGGGCCAGCGGCGGCGGGCATTGGTCAGCACGTCCCGCTCGGCCGCCGAGGCGCGGCCGGTGATCAGGCCGACCCGGCCCGGCAGGAACGGCAGCCGCCGCTTGCGGGACCGGTCGAACAGGCCCTCGGCGGCGAGCAGCTTCTTGAGCTTCTCCAGCCGGGCCAGCAGCTCGCCGAGGCCGACCTGGCGGATCTCGTCGGCGCGCAGGCTGAGTGTGCCGCGCGCGGCGTAGAACTCCGGCTTGGCGTGCAGCACCACCCGGGCACCCTCGCGCAGCTCCGGCGCGCCCGCGTCCAGCACGTCGCGGTTGGTGGTGACGGTGAGGCTGAGATCGGCCGACGGGTCGCGCAGCGTGAGGAAGACGGTGCTCGCGCCGGGGCGGCGGCTGATCTGCGCCACCTGGCCGTCGACCCACACCCAGCCCAGGCGGGCGATCCAGGCGCCGACCTTCTGGCTGACCACCCGGACCGGCCAGGGCTCCTCGGCCGTGCTCCGTCCGTCCGGGCTGCTCCGCCCGTCCGGCGCCCCCCGGCCGTCCTCTCCCGCGCTCACCCGCCCACCCTACGGCCCGGGACCGACAGCGCCCGCGCGTGCCTCGCGGCCGCTGCCGTGCGGGAGGGCGGCACGTACGATGGGCGGGTGACTGACGCTGAGACGACTCCCCGGACCGGCAAGCGCGTGCTCCTGGCCAACCCCCGCGGCTACTGCGCGGGCGTGGACCGGGCGGTGCAGACCGTCGAGGAGGCGCTGAAGCTCTACGGCGCGCCGATCTACGTGCGCAAGCAGATCGTGCACAACAAGCACGTGGTGCGCACGCTGGAGGCCCAGGGCGCGATCTTCGTGGAGGAGAACGAGGAGGTGCCGGAGGGCGCCACCGTCATCTTCTCCGCCCACGGCGTCGCCCCCGAGGTCTACGACCAGGCCAAGCAGCGCTCGCTGCGGGCGATCGACGCCACCTGCCCGCTGGTCACGAAGGTGCACCACGAGGCCCGGCGGTTCGCCGCGCAGGACTACGACATCCTGCTCATCGGGCACGAGGGGCACGAGGAGGTCATCGGCACCGCCGGTGAGGCCCCCGCCCACATCCAGCTCGTCGACGGCCCGGACGGCGTCGACAAGGTCACCGTGCGCGACCCGGAGAAGGTGGTCTGGCTGTCCCAGACCACGCTGTCGGTGGACGAGACGCTGGAGACCGTGGCCCGGCTCAAGAAGCGGCTGCCGCTGCTCCAGTCGCCGCCCAGCGACGACATCTGCTACGCCACCTCCAACCGCCAGCACGTGGTCAAGGAGATCGCCCCCGAGTGCGACGTGGTGGTCGTGGTCGGCTCGCGCAACTCCTCGAACTCGGTCCGGCTGGTCGAGGTGGCGCTCGACGCCGGAGCCCGCGCCGGCTACCTGGTCGACTTCGCGCACGAGATCGAGGACGCCTGGCTTGCCGGGGCGAGCACTGTGGGTGTGACCTCCGGCGCGAGCGTGCCCGACGAGCTGGTCCAGCAGGTGCTGGCGCACCTGGCCGAGCGCGGCTTCGGCGACGTCGAGGAGATCACCACCGCGGACGAGCGGCTGACGTTCTCGCTGCCGCAGGAGCTCAAGCGCGACATGAAGGCCGCCGCCGCGGCCCGCGGCTGACCGGGAACGGATCGGCCGTCCGCCGCGTCCAACCGACCATGAAGACTCCTCGTACGGTGCTCGTCGCACTGCTCGCCGGCCTCGCGCTGACCGCCTGCGCCGCACCCGGCGACGGGTCCGCCGATTCCAGCCCGAGCCCGAGCCCGAGTACGACGGGAGCCGCCCCCGTGACCAGCCAGCCCGACCCCGGCACGAGCCCGAAGCGTCCCGGCCCCTCCTGGAAGGGTGGCCCGTCGACCCCGCCGGGGGTCGGCGGCACCGTCATCAGCGGCACCGTGCAGGCCGGCGTCGAGCCGAACTGCCTGTTGCTCGACGGCCACCTGCTCGTCGGCGGGCCGCGCGACGTGCTCAAGCCCGGCGCCCGGGTCGAGGTCACCGGCCGCCCCGAGCCGGGCATGATGACCACCTGTCAGCAGGGCACCCCGTTCGTGGTCGAGTCCGCCCGCCGCGCCTGACCGCAAGCACGAAGGAGCCCCGCCCCCTCCGAGAGGGGACGGGGCTCCTTCGTGTCAGCGGCTCAGTTGACCGCGAGGACCTCGACCGAACCGCGGCCGACGACCGCGCCCTCGGTGGTGGTCACGGCCATGTCGCCGTACAGCTCCCGGCCGGCGGCCGGGGTGGACAGGGCGGTCACCGCACCGGTGAGGGTGGCGGTGGCGCCGTTGGCCAGGGACAGCGGCGTGGACGGCGCGGAGAGCGTGCCCAGCGCCGGGGACGCGAACGAGTCCCGGTAGTCGTACGCGGTGCTCGGGTCACTCATCGAGTAACCGTCGACCACGACCCGGTAGGTGCCGGGCGTCGGGTTGGTCAGCGTGACCGCCTCCTCCGAGTCACCGTCGGCCGACTGGCCCACCTGCGTGGTGCCGCGGAAGACCGTCAGGTCCAGGTCGGCGCTCAGGTCGGACGGGTTGCCGATCCGGGCGGTGAACGAGGTGGCGCCGGCGGGCACCTCCACCGTGTACTCCTGGGTCGCGCCCTCGGTGATGCTGGGACGCTCGGACCGGACGCTCGCCAGCGGACCGCCGACGCCGGTCACCTGGACCGGGCCGAACGTGTTGGTCAGGCTCCAGCTCACCGAGGCCGGGGTGCCGGCGGTGACCGACGGGAGCTGGACCACTGCCGGCTCCACAGTGACGCCCTGCACGCGGGCCTGGAGCCGGAACGGGTTGTCCAGCGCCGGCGAGGTGCGACGCGCCTCCACCTCGATCTCCCACACGCCCGGCAGCGGGTTCTGGTAGTCCCGCTCCTGCGGCTTGCAGACCGCGGCGTCGGAGAAGTTGGTGTAGCAGGCGGTGCTGGCGGTGCTCTCGACCGGCACGCCGTACGGGTTGATGGCGATGAAGCGGGTCTGCGAGCCGGTCGCGATGCCGGACAGGTTGACCTGCAGCGCGCCGGCACCCGGCGGCACCGTCACGAAGTACGACCGGAAGCCGTTGCGCTCGACCGAGCCGTCGGCCGAGAACGAGTACGCCGGAGCGGCGACCGGGTTCGAGGCGATCACGACGGTGGCGACCTCGAAGTCGACGACGGAGGTGGCCGGGTCGTCGACGGTCATGATGGCGCCGTGCGCACCGGCCGTCATCGGCTTGGCCTTCACCTTGACCGTGACGGTCTTGTTCAGCGGCAGCCACACCACCTTGGGGGCGCTGTAGGTGCCGTCGTTGCCGCGGAAGGCGACCTCGTGCTTGACGCCCTTGTTCGGGCCGCTGGTGCGGGTCAGCTTCACCTCGTAGTGGCGGCTCTCCTTGACCTTCTGGCCACCACGGTCGGCGGCGCAGCGGTTGTAGAGGCCGGTGCCGACGTTCGGGTTCGGCACGAACGTGCCGGAGGCCCGGTCGTAGCGGGTCAGGTTCGGCGACAGCTCGGTGCAGACCGGCGCCTCGGAGGTGTAGGTGCGGGTCTGCACGCCCTTGGCGAGCAGGCTCCACGCGCCCGGTACGTCGAACATGCCGTAGCCCTGCGCGTACGTCGGGACGCCGCTGATCGGGTCCGCCGAGGTGTAGACGGCCCGGCGCAGCGCGGCCGGGGTGACGCCCTTGCCGGTCGCCTTGGCGGCCGACAGCAGCAGCGCGGCGGCACCGGCGGCCTGCGGGGACGCCATCGAGGTGCCGTTGAGCATCTGGTAGCCCGGGGGCAGCGAGTAGCCCGCCTCCGGCACCGGGTTGCCCGGCTGCCAGGTCGGCGCGGTGGAGATGGCCGAGCCGGGGGCGGCGATGTTCGGCTTGAAGCCGCCGTCCTCACGCGGGCCGCGCGACGAGAAGTTGAACAGCGCGTTGTCCTTGCGGACCACCGAGCCGTAGTTGGCCAGCCAGGTGTCCTTGCTGACGCTCGCCGCCACGCTGACCACGTCGGTGGCGACAGACGGGTCACCGACGGTGTTCACGCCCGGACCGGAGTTGCCGGCCGAGATGAACAGCTGCACGCCGTAGGTGTTGATGAGGTCGTTGTAGAGGACCGCACGGGCGTTCGAGCCGTCGTTGAGCGCCGGCAGACCGCCGATCGACATGTTCACCACGTCGACCTTGCGGTTGATCACCAGGTCGGCCATGCCGGTGGTGAGCGCCGCGGCGGTGCAGCCGCCACCCCAGGAGCAGGCGCGGGCGGAGACCAGCTTGGCACCCGGCGCGGCGCCGTCGAAGGCGCTGTTGCCGAGCATGTCGTTGGCGGCGGTGATGCCGGCGACGTGGGTGCCGTGGGTGCTCTCGATGATGCCGATGTTGACGTAGTCGACCAGGCCGGGGCCGCCGACCGGGGCGGTGTTCACGTTGCGCCGGTACTCGACCACGAACGGGATCTGCTCGCGGACCGCAGTGGCCGGGTTGTCGGTGCCGAAGTGGCCGACCTGGAACTTCTCCTTGTACGGCCGCATCACCTCGTCGTCGGTGAAGTCGTTGTTCTGGTTCGCGTCGACGCGGACGTCACCGGTGGTGGGGTTGTAGAGGACGCCCCAGAAGTCGGTGGTGTCGCCGTCGCGGTTGAGGTCGCCGCGCGCGTCGCTGTTCGCGGTGATGTTCTCGCGGAACACGTTGAACCGGTAGTTGCCGGCCGGCGCCGTCCAGGTGCCCAGCGAGGTGGTGAACGTCGGGCCGCTGACCTCGGTCAGCATGGGGCGCCAGGAGGCGTCCTCCAGCGGGTCGGTGGCGGTGACCCAGTCGACGATCTTGCGCTCGCCGGTGGTGGTCTGCTGGAGCGCCGGGTGGTCGAGGTCCACACCGGAGTCCATGATGCCGATGGTGACGCCGCGGCCGTCCCACTGCGGGTTCGCGGCCTTGAAGGCCTCCGCGCCGGTCTCGTTCGTCGGCATGTACGGGTTCACCGCGCCGGTGTCGCCGCCCGGCCCGGCGAGCGTCTCGGCCTGCGAGGCGGTCTTGGCACCCTTCGGCGCCGCCTCGGGCGCCGGGTCGGGGAGCTTGATGGTCTCGTCCAGGTCGACGGCGGCGACACCCGGCAGCGTGGCGGCCTTGAGCGCCTTCGCGGTCGGGACCTTCGCCAGCACGTAGCCGATCTGGTCGTACCGCTGGCTGACGGTGGCGCCCAGGCCGGTCAGGCCGTCGACGACCTTCTTGGCCGAGCCCTTCTTCGCCGCGATGATCATCGTGACGGTCGGCGCGTTCTTCGCCTCGGCCTCGTCGAGCAGCTTGGCGTCGTGGGCGCCCAGTGCCTTCGCGGCGGTCGGCTGCGAGGGCGGGGTGGCGGGGGCGGCGCTCGCGGTGCCGGCGCCACCCCCCACGGTCAGGGCGCCGGCCGCGAGGACCGAGGCCAGGAGCGCGGCGGACGGTCGCCGGCTGCGCGTGCGGGGTTTACTCAACGTTCTCTTCCTCCAGAGAACAGGGCCCTCGAGGGGCAGGGCACGTGTGACGGTGATCCTGCGTGTCAGGACGGCAGGTGTCACTACTCGGCCTGGGTTTGTGACCAGTCCGTGATAGAAATCGGCCTACGTCATCACGTGCGGCGTGTTAGGCGTCGACGTCCGTCGACCTCTCGGCCGATGTGGACGGCGTGCCCAGCAGCTCCGGTGCCTGCGGCTGCCTCGGCGCCAGCTCGACCTGCGCCGGCGCGGCCAGCTCGTCGTCGGAGACGCCCAGCTCGGCCAGCTTGCGGGCGCTGACCAGCACCCGCGCCTCCAGGGACCCCACCGCGCGGTTGTACGCCGTCACCGCCCCGCTCAGCGAACTGCCGAGCTTGCCCACGTGGTCACCCAGAGTGGACAGCCGCCCGTACAGCTCGCGGGCCAGCGAGTGGACGGTGGCGGCGTTACGCGCCAGCGCCTCCTGCCGCCACGAGTAGGCGACGGTGCGCAGCAGCGCCACCAGCGTGGCCGGCGTGGCGAGCACCACGTTGCGGGCGAACGCGTGCTCCAGCAGGGACGGGTCGCGTTGTAGCGCCACGTCGAGGAACGGGTCCGCCGGTACGAACAGCACCACGAATTCGGGCGTCTGGTCGAACGCCGACCAGTAGGACTTGGCCGCCAGGCCGTCCACGTGCGCGCGCAGGTGCCGGGCGTGCGCGTCCAGGTGGGTGTCGCGCCCCCGCTCGTCGCGCGACTCCATCGCGGTCAGGTACGCGTCGAACGGCGCCTTCGCGTCCACCACCACCGTCCGGCCGCCGTGCAGCCGTACCACCAGGTCGGGGCGTACCCCCTGGTGGTCGGTCGCGGCGGTGACCTGCTCGCTGAAGTCGCAGTGTTCGAGCATGCCGGCGGCCTCGACGATCCGGCGGAGCTGGTGCTCGCCCCAGCGGCCACGCACCTGCGGCGCGCGCAGCGCGGCGACCAGCTGCTTGGTCTCGGTGCGCAGCTCGCCGGAGACGGCGCTCATGGACCGCACCTGTTCGCGCAGTTCGGCGTACGCGTCGACCCGGTCCCGCTCCAGCTCGGCCACCCGCTGTTCGTAGCGGCGCAGCGTGTCGTGCAGCGGCGCCACCGCGCGGGCGACCGCCTCCTGGGACTGCGCCGTCGCCTCGTAGCTCAGCGCCCGCATGGACTGCTCCAGCCGCCCCTCACCGGCCTGGGTGGCGGCGAGCGTCGCCTCCAGGCGGGCGATGTCAGCCGCCGCGCGCGCCCGCGCGGCCAGCCAGCCCACCGCGCCGCCCGCGGCGAGGCAGAGCACCACCACGGCCAGCGTCGCAAAGCTCATGGCCAAGAGCTTGCCAAACGGGTACGACGAGCGCCCGGTGGGTACGTTCGAGTCATGGAGTTCGCGTTGTGGCTGGTCCTGATCCTGCTGCTCGGAGGTGCGTTCGTGTTCTGGCGGAGGGGGAGCAGATCGCGCCGGTCGAACGAACTGGCCGACGCCCGCGCCGAGGCGCAGCGCTGGTACGAGCGGCTCGGCGGCCAGCTGATGAACCTGCACGGCGACGCCCCGGCGGTCCGGCAGGCGCTCGCCGACGCCGGTGAGCGCTACAACGCGGCCGGTTCGCAGCTGGAGCAGGCGACCACGCCGCGCCAGTTCGGGCTGGCCCGGGAGACCGCGCTGGAAGGGCTGGCGTACATCCGGGCGGCGCGGACCGCGATGGGCATCGACCCGGGCCCGGAGCTGCCGCCACTCGCCGCCGCCCAGGGTGCCGGCGCGCTCACCAAGGAGCGCCAGGTCGACGTGCAGGGGCAGACGTTCCGCGCCGGCCCGCAGCCGGGGAACGCGACGCCCTACTACTACCCGGGTGGCCGGTTCCAGGGGCGGCCGGTGCCGGCCGGCTGGTACTCCACGCCGTGGTGGAAGACCGCGCTCGGCGCGGGTGTCGGTGTGGTCGGCGGTCTCCTGATCGCGGACGCGCTGTTCTCACCCGCGTTCGCCGATCCCGGGTACGACGCCGGCTACCAGGAGGGCTTCGGCGACGGCCAGGACTTCGGCGACCAGAGCGACATGGGCGGCGGCGACGCGGGCGGCGGTGGCGACTACGCCGGTGGCGACTTCGGCGGCGACTTCGGTGGTGACTTCGGCGGCGGCGACTTCTAGCCGGCCCCGGCGGGGCCCTCGCTCGCACGAGTGCCCCGCCCGGGACGGGATCAGCCGGTGTTGCGCATGCCGGCGGCGATGCCGTTGACGGTGGTCAGCAGCGCCCGCTCCAGCGCCGTACCGTCGTTCGGGGCCCGCCGCCCACCCGGCGCGGTCGCCACCGCCCGCCCGGCGGCGCCGGATTCGCGGTACTGCCGCAGCAACGCCACCTGGAGGTGGTGCAGCGGCTCCAGGTAGGTGTCCCGCACGGCGAGCGTGCGCTGCAGCACCGGTGAGTTGTCCAGCAGCGCCGGTGCGGCGGTGACCGCCAGCACCTCCTGCTTGGTCAGCTCGTACTCCTGCTCGATCTTGTCGAAGATCGGGTGCAGCTTCTTCGGCACCAGCGTCTCGACGTACCGCCGGGCGATGGTCAGGTCGGTCTTGGTCAGCATCATCTCGACGTTCGACAGGAACGTGCGGAAGAAGTGCCAGTTCCGGTTCATCTCGGCGAGTACGTCGGCCAGCCCGGCCGCCCGCGCGGCGGCCAGTCCGGAGCCCACACCGAACCAGCCCGGCACGATCTGCCGGGTCTGCGTCCAGCCGAACACCCACGGGATGGCTCGCAGGCCGGACAGGCCGGCGCCGGTGTTCGGGCGCTTCGCCGGCCGGGAACCGATGTTCAGCGCACCGAGCAGCTCGGTCGGGGTGGACGCCCAGAAGTACGCGGGCAGGTCCGGGTCCTCGACCAGCGACCGGTACGACCGGAACGCCGAGGAGGACACCACGTCCATCGCCGCGTCCCAGCGCTCCAGCATCTCGGCCGGCTGCCGGGGAGCGGTGTGCAGCAGCGTCGCCTGGAGCACCGCCGCGACCGTCAGTTCCAGGTTCTCCCGGGCCAGCGCCGGCAGCGTGTACTTGTCGGAGATGACCTCACCCTGCTCGGTCACCTTGATCGCGCCGTCCAGCGTGCCGTACGGCTGGGCCAGGATCGCGTCGTGCGTGGGGCCGCCGCCCCGGCCGACGGTGCCGCCCCGGCCGTGGAACAACCGCAGATGTACGCCGTGCCGCGCGGCCACGTCCCGCAGCGCGCGCTGCGCCCGGTGGATGGACCACTGGCTGGTGGTGATGCCGGCCTCCTTGTTGGAGTCGGAGTAGCCGAGCATCACCTCCTGCACGTCGCCCCGGGCCGCCACGAGCGCCCGGTACGCGGGCAACGACAGCAGCTCGTCCAGCAGCTCACCACCGGCGTTCAGCTCGGCCGGGGTCTCCAGCAGCGGCACGATGCCGATGCGGGCCCGCCCGGAGTGCACGTCCACCAGGCCGGCCTCGCGGGCCAGCACCACGGCGGCCAGCACGTCGTCCACGCCGAGCGTCATCGAGATGATGTACGACTCGATCACCTCGGGGCCGAACCGGTCCTGCGCCTCGCGGATCGCCGCGAACACGTCGAACGTCTTGCGGGCCGACTCGGTGAGCGGGCTGTCCTGGGTGGAGAGCGGCCGGCGGCCGGTCAGCTCGTCGGCGAGCAGCTTGGTGCGTTCCAGCCGGGACAGCGCCGGGTAGTCGGACACCTCGCCCACCGCCTCGTAGAGCTGGGCCAGCACCTCGTGGTGCTTCTCCGCGTGCTCCCGGATGTCCATGGTGGCCAGGTGCAGGCCGAACGCGGACACCGTACGGATGGCCGAGGCGAGCCGCCCGACGGCGGTGAGCTGGCCGGAGTTACGGGCCAGCGACGCGCGCAGCAGTTCCAGGTCGGCGATCAGCTCGGCCGAGCCCCGGTAGTCGCGCCCCGGCACGTGCGGGGTGTCGGCGCGCAGCCGCTCCCGGGTGTTGGCGAGCTTCGCCTTCACGCACCGCGCCTTGAGCCGGTACGGCTCCTCCGCGTTGACCCGGCGGAACCGCGGCGCCACCTCTGGCAGCGCGTCCAGGTCCTTGGCCAGGCTGGCGGACAGGTCGAGCGACACCGCGCGCAGCCGCCGGGACACGCTGACCTCGGTGATCAGCTCGTCCATCGCCTTCTCGGTGGCGGCGATGCCGTGCTCGTGCTGGATGCGCAGCACCTCGCGGGTGACCACCGGCGTGACGAACGGGTTGCCGTCGCGGTCGCCGCCGATCCAGGTGCCGAAGCTCAGCGGGCGGGACGTCGGTGACGTCTCCACGCCGAGCGTGCGCAGCGTGTCGGCGAGGTCGTCGAGGACCTGCGGCGCGGCCTCGGCGTACAGGTCGCGCAGGTAGTAGATCGCGTTGCGCGCCTCGTCTGTCGGGTCCGGCCGGTCCAGCCGCAGCTCGTCGGTCTGCCACATGAGATCGAGCAGTTCGGCCAGGCGGCGGTTCGCCGGGCCCTCGTCGCTGGCGCCGTACAGGATCGCGTTTGCGGTCTCGGTGTCCAGCTCGTCGGCCACCGCGCGCAGCTTGGACAGGATGGACCGGCGGGCCGCCTCGGTGGGGTGGGCGGTGAAGACCGGGCGTACGGCCAGCCGGCGGGCCGCGGCGGCGATCTCCTCGGCCGGTACGCCGCGCTCGGCGATCATCTTGGCCGCCTGGTCCAGCCAGCCGCCGTGGGTGGCGCGGCGGCGGCGCAGGTCCCGGGCGCGGTGCACCTGCTCGGTGATGTTCGCCAGGTGGAAGTAGGTGGAGAAGGCACGGGCCAGCTTCGTGCCGGTGGTGACGTCGAGCCCGGCGAGGCGCTGGGCGGCGGCCGGCGCGTCGGAGCGGACCTGGGCGCGGATCTCCTCGACCAGGTCGAGCAGCGGCCGGCCCTCCTGACGGGCGAGCGTCTGCCCGAGCAGCGTGCCGAGGCGGCGGATGTCGGCCCGGAGAGCGGCGTCGGGGCCGTCGTGGTCGTGCTGGTCGGTCACGGTTGCGCTCCTTACGCGAGGACGAAGGACAGCGCTGTCCGACTCCTCTGGATGGTATCCGCGCGGCCCCGGCGGACAGGAGGGGGACGGCGTGATGATCTGCACTCTGGGACGGCCCGCCGGTCAGCCCCGCTCGACGGCGTGCCGTCCCGGCGCAGGTCGCCGGCGGGCGCGGAACATCGTCGCGGTGAGCAGACCGGCCAGGCCGGCGGCCACCCAGATCAGCAGCCCGGCCAGTGCCCAGCCGCCGCCACGCCAGTCGAAGTAGATCGCCGACTTGAACAGGTCGGTGGCCAGGCCGGGCACGTTCCAGCGGTGCATCCCGCGCAGGAACGGCGGCAGGAACTCGGGCGCGTAGATACCGCCCGAGCCGGGGTTGCCGAGCACCACGAGCAGCAGGATCACGATGCCGGTGCCGAGCAGCCCGAGCCAGCCCTGCACGGCGGCGGCGACCATCCCGGCCGCGAACGCGGCGAGCGCGCCGACCACCGCCACCGTCGCCACCTGATCGGGGAACACGCCGAGCACCGGCCCGACCAGGATCGCCCCGATGACGCCGAGCAGGATGGCGTGCACCGCCAGCGTGGCGATCCGCAGCCCGGCCCGGCGCAGGTCGCGCGGGCTGGTGCCGAGCGAGATGCCGAGCGCCGTGGACGCCAGGTAGCCGCCGAGCACCACGCCGACGGCCAGGTAGAACGGGACCAGGCCGCGCGGGTCGTCGGCGGAGACCGGCACGTCGTCGGTGACCTCCAGTGGCACCCCGGCCTGCCGGGCCGCCTCGGTGAACACCTCGGTGACGAGTTCGGTGGCGGCGGGCGCTCCCGCGCTGGCGGTGGCGAGCGTCAGGCCGCCGTCCGGGGCGGAGCTGAGCACCGCGTACACCGATCTGTCGGTGAGTCCGTCCTGGGCGGCGCCGCGGCTGTCGTACCCGACGGGTTTGATCGTGTCGGTGCGGGCGCGGACGGCGGACGTCACGGCCTGGGCCTGCTGGTCGCTCGTGACCACGGCGACCGGCACGTCACGCGGGTCCGGCTTGTGCAGCGCGCCGACGTAGGCGGCGATGAACGCGCTCGCCAGCGCGAGGGTGCCGAGGATCAGCGCCGCCGTGCGGGGCAGCCAGTCGCGGGTACGCAGCTCCGGCTCGTCGTCCACGGCCTCAGCCTATTGCGGGCATATGCCCGGCTCGTGGGGTTTCGCCTGGTGAAAACCGGTGGCCCGGGCCGGTAGCGTCGGACCATGCAGGCACCCATCTATCCCGCCAAACCGCAGCCCGGCGACCGGGTCGCGGTCGTCTCACCCTCCGCCGGCCTGCCGGGTCTCTTCCCCCACGTGTACGAGCTGGGCCTGCGCCGGCTCCGCGACGAGCTGGGGCTGGAACCGGTGGAGTATCCGACCACCCGCGTCATGGGCGCCGACCCGCGCGACCGGGCGCGTGACCTGACCGCCGCGTTCGCCGACCCGACGATCACCGCCGTGCTGGCCACGGTCGGCGGGGACGACCTGATCACCGTCACGCCGTACCTGGACGACGAGGTGCTGCGGGCCAACCCGAAGCCGTACTTCGGCTACTCGGACAACACCAACGTGCTCAACCACCTGTACCGGCTGGGTGTCGTCGGCTACCACGGCGGCTCGGTGCTGGTGCACCTCGGGCGCTCCGGCAAGCCGCACCCGCTCACGCTCGACTCGCTGCGCGCCGCGCTGTTCACCACCGGCTGGTACGACCTGACCGCCGCCCCCGAGTGGGGCGACGAGCCGTGCGACTGGCGTGACCCGGCCGCGCTGGCCGAGGAGCCGCCGATGTACCCGTCCGACGGTTGGCGCTGGCACGGCCCGGCCCGGGTGGTGCAGGGCCGGACGTGGGGCGGCTGCCTGGAGATCGTGCACTGGCTGATGGCGACCGACCGCGTTCCGTCGGCGGCCGACCTGGCCGGGTCGGTGCTGGTGCTGGAGACGTCGAACGAGCTGCCGCCCGCGCAGGAGGTCTTCCGGATCGTGCGGAACATGGGCGAGCGAGGGCTGCTCGCCGCCGTCCCGGCGATCGTGGTGGGCCGCCCCAAGGCGTGGGACTTCGACCGTCCGCACTCCGTCGCGGAGCGGCTGGCCTGGGGTGAGGAGCAGCGGGCGGCGATCCTGTCGGCACTCGCCCCCTACGCCGACGACCCGGTGGTGGTCTTCGACGTCGACCTGGGCCACACCGACCCGCAGCTGATCATCCCGTACGGCGGCGAGATCCGCGTTGACGCGGTGGAGCGCCGCATCGCCGTCCGCTACTGACCCGCCTTCACCCGCCGCCTCACCCCTCGGTTGGCGGCGTGGGCGACGCAGGCAAGATCCACTCCGTTTCGCCGAGGTGGCGGCATTGGCGGGCGTTGGACCCCGCCATTTCGGGGAAGTGGAGTGGATCTTGCGCGAGGATCAGACGATCGCGAAGGCGCGGACCGGGAACGTGCCCATGCCTGCTACCCGCGGCGGGGCGGCGGTGAACCGGAAGCCGGTCGGGGGCAGCGCGTCCAGGCCGGTCAGGTGCTCCACGATCGGGATGCCGGCGGCCAGTAGACCGGTGTGCGCCGGGCGCTGACCCGCTGCCGCCGGAGTCATGTCGTCGATGTTGATCGAGTCGATGCCGACCAGCGCCGCGCCCGCCTCGGCCAGCCACTGCGCGCCGTCACCGGTCAGGTAGGGCGCCTCCGCAGCGGCGTACGCGTCGGTGCCGAAGTGTGCGTCCCAGCCGGTGTGCAGCAGCACCGCGCACCCGGCCACGTCGTACGGGGCGAGCATCAGCCGGTCCACCGCCCGCGTACCGGCCGGCACGCGTACCACCAGGCCGGGCAGGTCGGCGAGACGGTCCAGCGGCATCCCGGTCAGGTCCGGGCCGTCGGCGAAGCGGTGCGACGGCGTGTCCACGTACGTGCCGGTGTTGGCGATCATGTTGATCCGCGCGACGTGGAACTCGACACCCGGCGCGTACCGCTTCCGGGAGTCCTCCCGGGTCAGCCAGTCGGTGATCGACGGTCCGGGCCAGCCGGGCAGCGTGACCATGCCGTCGGTGACCACGTGACTCAGTTCGACGAGCTTCCGCCCACCGGAGGCTGGCACATCGAGGCCCCGCCCGCCCTTGTGCGGCTCCTCGACGACGGTCCGGTCGGTGATCCGTACCTCGCCGACCATGAGCAGCCCGAGGTGCCGGACCAGCAGCGCGGCCACCTCGTCGTCGGTGACGTCCGGGTGCGGCACGTCCAGCCGGAACCCGTCGGTGCGCAGACCACCGCCGTTGGAGAAAAGCACCTCGGCGTCGAAGACCGTCCGATACTCGACCATCCACCCACCGCACCACGCCCGGTGGCAGCCGGTCAAGATCGAAGATCGGGCGGGCCCGGATCGTCGGTGGAGGGGGATAGGCTCGAACGGTGCACCCCCCGTCCGGCTGGACGCGGGGTCGTCGTCGTGTGTCGATCCGCTGGAAGTGATCACTGATGCTCACCGGACTCTTCTCCGCCGCCCTGGCCGACCCGGGGCTGGCCCGGGCGCGTGACCTGGCGCGCTCCGGTGCCGCGCAGGTCGACGGGCTCGACCTCACCGCCCCGGCCGCGCTGCGCCCGTTCGCGGTCGCCGCGGTCGCCGCCGACGAGCCGGCCGGTGGCGCGGGGCGCCCCGTGCTCGCGGTCACCGCCACCACCCGCGAGGCCGACGACCTGGCCTCCGCACTGGGCAGTCTGCTGCCGCCGGAGCAGGTGGCGGTCTTCCCGTCCTGGGAGACGCTGCCGCACGAGCGCCTGTCGCCCCGCTCCGACACGGTCGGGCGGCGCCTCGCCGTGCTCCGCCGCCTGGCCCACCCGGACGCCGCCGACGCGCACGGCCGCACCGGCCCGCTGCGGGTCGTCGTGGCGCCGGTCCGGTCGCTGCTCCAGCCGCAGCTCAAGGGGCTCGGCGACCTGGAGCCGGTGCAGCTCGCCGCCGGGGACGAGGCCGACCTGGAGGAGGTCGCCCGCCGGCTCACCGACATGGCGTACGCCCGGGTCGACCTGGTCACCAAGCGCGGCGAGTTCGCCGTACGCGGCGGCATCCTGGACGTCTTCCCGCCCACCGACGAGCACCCGTCCCGGGTCGAGTTCTGGGGCGACGAGGTGGAGGAGATCCGCACCTTCGCGGTCGCCGACCAGCGCACCATCGAGGGCGTCGCGCAGCTCTGGGCGCCGCCGTGCCGGGAGCTGCTGCTGACCCCGGCGGTGCGGGAGCGGGCCGCCGCGCTGGCCGCCGAGCACCCGGAGCTGGCCGAGATCCTGGACAAGCTGGCCGAGGGCATCCCGGTCGAGGGCATGGAGTCCCTCGCCCCCGCGCTGATCGGCGCCGACGCGCTGGAACTGCTCGTCGACTGCATGCCGGCCGGCACCCACGTACTCCTCTGCGACCCCGAGCGCATCCGCACCCGCGCGCACGACCTGGTCCGTACCTCGGAGGAGTTCCTCCAGGCCAGCTGGGCCGCGGCCGCCGTCGGCGGCCAGGCCCCGGTCGACCTCGGCGCCGCCGCCTTCAAGACCCTGGCCGAGGTACGCACGGCAGCCCGCGCCCTGCGCCAGCCCTGGTGGACGCTCGCGCCGTTCGGCCTGGTCGAGGCGGACGCGGCACCGGCCCGGCAGCCCTGGGAGGACGAGCCCGCCGAGGTCGACGTCACCCCCGACGACGCCATCGCGGTGAGCCTGGCCGCCCAGCCGGCCCCGCTCTACCACGGCGAGACCGCCCGGGTGGTCGACGACCTCAAGCGGTGGGCCGGCGAGGGCTGGTCGATCGCGCTCGTCTTCGAGGGGCACGGCCCCGCCCAGCGGGCCGTCGAGGTGCTCCGCGACGCCGGTCTCGGCGCCCGGCTCACCGAGGAGGTGCCCGCCGCGCCGGCACCGGGCGAGCTGCTCGTGTCGTGTGGCTGCCTGACCGCCGGGTTCGTCGACGAAGCGTCGAAGTTCGTGCTGCTCACCGGCAACGACGTCACCGGCGGCCGGGGCACCTCCACCCGCGACATGCGCAAGATGCCCAGCCGGCGGCGCAACACCATCGACCCGCTGGAGCTGAAGGCCGGCGACTACGTCGTGCACGAGCAGCACGGCATCGGCCGGTACGTCGAGCTGGTGCAGCGCACCGTCAACGGTGCCAGCCGCGAATACCTGGTCATCGAGTACGCGCCCAGCAAGCGCGGCCAGCCCGGCGACCGCCTGTTCGTCCCCACCGACCAGCTCGACCAGCTCTCCCGCTACGTCGGCGGTGAGCAGCCCACGCTGCACAAGATGGGCGGCTCGGACTGGCAGAAGTCCAAGGCCCGGGCGCGCAAGGCGGTCCGTGAGATCGCCGCACAACTCATCCAGCTGTACGCCGCCCGTAAGGCGTCGAAGGGGCACAACTTCGGCCCCGACACCCCGTGGCAGCGGGAGCTGGAGGACGCGTTCCCCTGGCAGGAGACGCCCGACCAGCTGGCCGCCATCGAGGAGGTCAAGCGGGACATGGAACAGACCGTCCCGATGGACCGGCTGATCTGCGGCGACGTCGGCTACGGCAAGACCGAGATCGCGGTACGGGCGGCGTTCAAGGCGGTGCAGGACGGCAAGCAGGTGGCGGTGCTGGTGCCGACCACGCTGCTGGTGCAGCAGCACTACAACACGTTCGCCGAGCGGATGAGCCAGTTCCCGGTGTCGATCCGGCAGCTGTCCCGGTTCCAGACGCCGAAGGAGACCGAGCAGACGCTGGAGATGGTCGCCGCCGGCACCGTCGACATCGTCATCGGCACCCACCGGCTGCTCCAGGCGTCCACCCGGTTCAAGTCTCTGGGGCTGGTCATCATCGACGAGGAGCAGCGGTTCGGCGTCGAGCACAAGGAGCACCTGAAGACGCTGCGCGCCTCGGTCGACGTGCTCGCCATGTCGGCCACCCCGATCCCGCGCACGCTGGAGATGGCGATCACCGGCATCCGGGAGATGTCCACCATCGCCACCCCGCCGGAGGAGCGGCACCCGGTGCTCACGTTCGTCGGGGCGTACGACGACCGGCAGGTGGCCGCCTCCATCCACCGTGAGCTGCTGCGCGACGGGCAGGTCTTCTACCTGCACAACCGGGTCGAGTCGATCGAGAAGACCGCCCGCAGGCTGCGGGAGCTGGTGCCGGAGGCCCGGGTCGCGGTGGCGCACGGCCAGATGGGCGAGGAAGCGCTGGAGAAGGTGATGGTCGGCTTCTGGGAGAAGGAGTTCGACGTCCTCGTCTGCACCACCATCGTCGAGTCCGGCATCGACATCCCGAACGCCAACACGCTCATCGTCGAGCGGGCCGACCTGCTCGGCCTGGCCCAGCTGCACCAGATCCGCGGCCGGGTCGGCCGAGGCCGGGAGCGGGCGTACGCGTACTTCCTCTACCCGCCGGAGAAGCCGCTCACCGAGAACGCGCACGAGCGGCTGGCCACCATCGCCCAGCACACCGAACTCGGCGCGGGCATGTACGTGGCGATGAAGGACCTGGAGATCCGCGGCGCCGGCAACCTGCTCGGCGGCGAGCAGTCCGGCCACATCGAGGGCGTCGGCTTCGACCTGTACGTGCGGATGGTCGGCGAGGCCGTGTCCGCCTTCAAGGGCGAGAGCATTGAGGAGGAGACGGAGGTCAAGGTCGACCTGCCGATCGACGCGCACCTGCCGCACGACTACGTGGCGGTGGAGCGACTGCGCCTGGAGATGTACCGCAAGCTCGCCGAGGCCCGTGACTCCGAACGCCTGCGCGAGGTGGTCGCCGAGATGACCGACCGGTACGGCGAGCCGCCCGCGCCGGTGCAGAACCTGGTCGCGGTGGCGCGGTTCCGGCTGCTGGCCCGCCGCTACGGGCTGACCGACGTGTCGATGCAGGGCAAGCACATCCGGTTCGGCCCGCTGCCGCTGCCCGACTCGAAGCAGATGCGGCTCAAGCGCTACCACCCGGACTCGGTCTACAAGCAGGCGCTCGACCAGGTCAGTGTGCCCCGGCCGAGCACCCGGCGGATCGGCGGCGAGCCGTTGCGCGACCAGGCCCTGCTGGAGTGGTGCGGTCAGCTCCTGGCCGACGTCCTCGGCAAGCCCGAGGAGCTGGCCGGTGTTGCCAGCCCCGCAGTGGCGAGCGGACGATGACACAGCAAGCCCGAGGAGTTCGCCGGTGTCGCCCGGTCCGGGGCGGGTGCGCGATGAGGTGGGCGGAGTCACAGGCCGGTACTCGGCGTGAGAGAGTGACCCTCATGCGTGCTCGCCGTTCCCTCGTCGCTGTCAGCGTCGCGGCCCTCGCCGCGCTCTCCCTCGCCGCCTGTGGCCGCTCCGCCCCGGACGTCGCCGCGTACGTCGGCGACACCCGGTACTCCGTCGACCGGGTCGACGCGATCTACGAGGACGCGCAGCGGCAGTACGCGGACGCCGTCCGTAGCCAGGCCCCGCAGACGCCGTCGCCGGCGGAGCTGCGGTCCTCGGTGACCCGGCAGGACGTGCTGAACCTGCTGGTCGCGATCGACCTGGGCAAGCGTGTGGCGGCCGAGAAGGGCCTCCAGGTCACCGACCAGATCTCTCCGGAGCAGATCCAGCAGGCGCTCCGCATGCCGGCGACCACCGAGTACACGAAGCTGTGGGGCGAGTGGGTCGACCTCTCCGGCACGCTCCAGCAGAGCCTGCCTCCGGCCGACCTCAGCGACGAGTCCCTGATGGCCGTCTACCACGCCATCGAGAAGACCGGGGCGATCCAGCCGGGCCTGAGCGTCGACCAGGTCCGGCAGGCGTTCGGCGAGGCCGGCTTCGTCCGCACCGCCACCGCGCTCAGCAGCGCGCTGCAGGAGCAGGCCGACAAGTCGGACGTCCGGGTCAACCCCCGCTTCGGCGTGACCGGCGTGCCGTCGCTCGTCAACACCGGCCAGTCGTTCGTCTTCTACTCCCTGCCGTACGTCGACAAGGACGGCCCGGTCACCGACATCTCCACGTCGGAGGCGCCGGCCTCCGGATCGCCGGCTCCCGGAGCCGCATGACCGCCCGCATCGTCCTGCTCGTCACCTCACCCCGGCTGCCCGCCGGCCTGCTGACCTCGGCCGCCTGGGACTCCGTACGCTCCGCGCCGGTCCTCGCCGGTGCGGAGAGCGAGTTGACCCGCGCGGTCCGGACGGCCGGCGCCGAGGTGAGCGTGGTGACCGAGGGTGCGACCCAGGCACTGCTCGACGCCGCCGCCGCGCACGGCGGGGCGGTGTGGCTGGCCGGCCCGGCCGGCGACGAGGCGCTGGCCCGTGAGCTGGGGCTGCGGCTTGCCCGCGAGCCCGGGCTGGCCGAGCTGGAGCTGATGTACGGCTCGTGGGATCCGCCCGGCGCCCGGCTGCTCGACGCGGTCGAGGTGATGGACCGGCTGGCCTCCCCTGGCGGCGACCCGTGGAAGCGGGCGCAGACCCACCGCAGCCTGGCCGGTTTCCTGCTGGAGGAGTGCTACGAGGCGTACGACGCGATCAGCGCCGACGACACCGACGCGCTCCGCGAGGAACTGGGCGACGTGCTGCTCCAGGTGCTGCTGCACGCCCGGCTGGCGGAGAACCTGCCGGAGGGCGAGAGCTGGACCGTCGACGACGTCGCGGGCACCCTGGTCGACAAGATGGTGCGACGCAACCCGCATGTGTTCTCCGGTGAGCCGGCCGGTTCGATCGAGGAGATCGAGGCGAACTGGGAGCGGATCAAGCGGGCCGAGAAGACCCGCGAATCGGTACTCGACGGCATCGCGCTGAGCCAGCCCGCGCTGTCGCTGGCCGCGAAGATCCTGGACCGGGCCGGTCGGGTCGGTCTCGCCGTACCGCCCCCGCTGGCCGAGTCGCAGGTGGACCCGGAGGCCCGGCTCGGCGCGAGCCTGCTGGCCACGGTCGCCGCCGCCCGTCAGGCCGGTATCGACCCCGAGGCCGCCCTGCGGCGGGCCACCTTGGCGTACGCCGAAGCAGTCAGAGCCGCCGAACGCCCCACCCCGAACCACCCCACCTGACCCAACCCACCCCCCGCCCCCGCCCCCGCCCCGCGATCTTGCACTTTCGGCCCGATCGGTGCCGCAAATGCCCCATCTGCCCGGGCGCAAAGTGCAAGATCGCCGAGTCGGACTGCCGGGCCGGCACCCCGGCAGGCGCCGGCCTTCCAGGGGACGCCCGGGTGATCAAGGGGTTTGGGTCAGGGGCGGGCTCGGGCGGGGACATCAACTCCTTGATCAACGGGGGGCGGCGAGGCGGGGGAGTGGGCGGGAGGGTCGGTAGGGTCGGGGGATGGAAGCGTTCGTGCCGCTGGCGGAGCGGATCGTGGAGGCGTTGCTGGAGAGCCGGCCCGGGCTGGCCACCTCCGTCGGGGACCACCGCTACGACGACCGGCTGCCCGATCTCTCCGCCGACGCCCTCGCCGCGGACCAGGCGATGCTGAAGGACGCGGCCGACGCACTCGCCGAGATCGACCCGGACGCGCTCGACCCGGCGGAGGGCGTCGACCACGCGCTGCTCACCAGCCTCGTCGACCGAGGTCTGTTCGAGGCCACCGAGATCGGCACCCACGAGTGGGATCCGCTGCACCACAATCCGGGGCCGCTGCTGCACGCCCTGCTGGCTCGTCCCTTCGCCCCGGCCGAGGAGCGCCTGACCAGTCTCGCCGGGCGTCTGTCGGCCGTACCCGATGCGCTGTCGACGGCGCGCGCGACGTTGCGGGACATGCCGCGGGTCCACGCGGAGACGGCGGTCGGGCAGTTCACCGGTACGGCGGCGCTGATCCGCGACGAGGTGCCCGGCCTGCTGGCCGAGGCGCCGGCGATGCGCGACCGGGTCGGCCCGGCGGCCACCGAGGCGATCGCCGCGCTGGAGGAGTTCGTGGCCTGGCTGCGACACGGCCTGGCCGCCGACGCCGGCCCGGGGCGTGACCCGCGGCTGGGCCGGCGGCGGTGGGAGGCGCGGCTGTGGCACACGCTCGACACCGAGCTGAGCGCCGCCGAGGTGCAGCGCCGCGCCTGGGCCAACCTCGAGCGGGTCACCGAGGAGATCCGCGCGGCGTCGGTCGAGCTGGTCGGTGGTCCGGCCGACGACGAGACGGTACGCCGGGCGCTGGACCTGCTGGCCGCCGAGCACCCGGACGACGCCACGATCGTCGACCTCGCCTCGGTGACGCTGGACGAGGCGAGTGACTTCGTCCGCCACCACGACCTGGTCAGCATGGTCGGCGACCCGTGCGTGATCCAGGAGATGCCGGAGTTCGCGCGCGGCGTGGCGGTGGCCTACTGCGACTCGCCGGGCCCGCTGGAGACGGCCGACGTGCCCACGTTCTACTGCATCTCGCCCACCCCGGCGGACTGGCCGGCGCAGCGGGTCGAGTCGTTCTACCGTGAGTACAACGACCACATGATCCGCAACCTGACCGTGCACGAGGCGATGCCCGGCCACTTCCTTCAGCTCGCGCACGCCCGCCGGTACGACGGCCCGACCCGGGTACGCGCGCTCACCGAGTCGGGTGTGTTCGTGGAGGGCTGGGCGGTCTACGCGGAGGAGCTGATGGCCGGGCTCGGCTTCGGCGGTCTGCCGGTGCGGTTGCAGCAGCTCAAGATGCAGCTCCGGATGACCATCAACGCGCTGCTGGACCAGCTCGTGCACTGCGACGACCTGCCCGAGTCCGAGGCGATGGCGCTGATGACCGGGCGCGGCTTCCAGGAGGAGGGCGAGGCGGCCGGCAAGTGGCGGCGGGCGCTGCTCACCTCGACGCAGCTCTCCACGTACTTCGTCGGGTACAGCGAGATGGCCGACATCGCCGCCGCCCGGCCGGACGGCGTGACGGTGCGCGACTGGCACGACGCCATGCTGGCGCACGACTGCCCGCCGCCGCGTCACCTGCGCACGCTGCTGGGGGTGTGAGGCTCACCGCCGGGCGGCGGCCCGCCTGCGGTCACCGCCCGGCGGCGACCGCGTCGATCAGCCAGCGGGACAGGGAGTACGCGGGCGGCAGCTCGGCGGGCAGCGCGTCGGCCGGGAACCAGCGCGCCTCGGTCAGCTCGGTGCCGTCGACGACGGGTTCGGCGGCCGGGTCGGTCACCTCGGCGGTGAACCCGGCGAGCAGCGTGCCCGGCCCGGACAGCGCCCAGGGTTGGCTGTCCACGTAGACCGGTCGCCGCAGCGTCAGGCCGACCTCCTCGGCGACCTCGCGGTGTACCGCCGCCTCCAGCGACTCGCCCGCCTCGACGAACCCGGCGACGAGCGCCCACAGCTGCGTCGGCCCCTGCGCGTGCCGGACCAGCAGCAGTTCGCCGGGGCCGCCGGCCGGTCCGGGGCGGGTGATCGCGGTCAGCACCGCGACGGACAGGGGCAGGAACGAGGTGAGCCCGCAGTCCGGGCAGCGCCGCGCGGTCTCGCCCGGCACGTCGGTCAGCTCGGCCCGGCACGCCCCGCACCACCTGTGGGTACGCCGCCAGGTGACCACGGCGAGCGCCCGCCCGGCCAGGTCGGCGTGGGGTGCGGGCAGTTCGGCGGCGAGGCCCCGCCAGCTGCGCCAGCGGCCGGGTAGCGACTCCGGGTCGGTCACCTCGGCCGCCCACGCGGGGATGCCGTCGAGCGTGCCGACCGAGGTCCAGGCGAGGTCGCCGGGCAGCGCGCCGATCTGCAGCGGCTGCTCGTCCGGGCCGGTCAGCAGCTTCCGCCCGGACACCGGCAGCGCCAGGTCGTCCGGGCGCGGCGGACGCCCGTGATCGGCAGCGGGCAGGAACCCCGGGGTCACGACGTGGACGGGCGGCGGTCCACCACGCCGGCGCCGGCCGGAACCGCGAACGCGGCCGCCTCGACGCTCTCGGTGTAGCGGCTCAGCGTCACCTCGGCGGGCTTGCCGTCGAGCGTGCCGGAGAAGCTGCCCAGCACGCCCTCGGTCGTCACGCAGGCGTTGAAGCGTTCCCCGTCGTGGGTGACGTCGACGCAGGTTGCGTGGCGGCCGGCGAGCGTGGTGTCGCTCTGCTCGATGACCGCGTCCGGTGCGAGCGCCGCGTCGGTGAGCAGCCGGATCACCGCGGGCGGCGTGACCAGGCCCTGCTTGCGCGCCTCGTCGTAGACGATCACCGACGGCTTCCCGGCGGTGAGCACCGGCGGCGAGACGGTGCAGGAGGTACGGGCGGCGGTGCTGGCGCACCGGGTCACCGACTCCTGGGTCACGGTGATCTTGCCGCCGGGCCAGGTGTACGTGGAGCGCAGCGGCTTCTTGGTCTGCGCGATCGAGGCGGTCCGGCCGCCGTCGATCTGGTAGTCGGCGGCCCAGGTCTGCTCCAGCGCCCGGTCCATCCGCGCGGCGAGGTCGTTGACCAGGTCGGCGCGACCGAGTGCGACGTTCGCGTCGTCCAGGGCCTGACAGCCGGTGACCGAGAGCGACGCGATGACCGAGGCGGCGAGCACGCGGAGAGTCGTCGAGGCGGCAGGCATGATGCCCAGCCTTGTCGATTGACGCAACGTCTCGCAAACCGGTTGCCGGTTGACGACCGGTAATCCGGGAATGTCCGTCTCAGCAAGCGCCTCGGGGGCCGCCCCGAGCGGGGTGCGGGAGGGCGGGGACCGATACGCTGCGTTCAACACCTGCCTCAGCCGCACCGTCGCGGCCCATACGGACCGGAACCACACAAACGAGGAGCGACTCAGTGGCAACCATCGAGGGAATCGTCGCCCGGGAGATCCTGGACTCGCGGGGCAACCCGACGGTCGAGGTCGAGGTCGGGCTCGACGACGGCACGATCGCCCGCGCCGCGGTGCCGTCCGGCGCCTCCACCGGCGCCTTCGAGGCGGTCGAGCTGCGCGACGGTGACAAGGATCGCTACCTGGGCAAGGGTGTCGAGAAGGCGGTCGCCAACATCGAGGACCGCATCGTCGACCAGCTCATCGGCTACGAGGCCAGCGAGCAGCGGCTGATCGACCAGAAGATGATCGACATCGACGGCTCGGACAACAAGGGTGAGCTGGGCGCGAACGCCATCCTCGGCGTCTCCCTGGCCGTGGCGAAGGCCGCCGCCGGCAGCGCCGAGCTGAGCCTGTTCCGCTACCTGGGCGGCCCGAACGCGCACCTGCTCCCGGTGCCGATGATGAACATCCTCAACGGTGGCGCGCACGCCGACTCGAACGTCGACATCCAGGAGTTCATGATCGCGCCGATCGGCGCGCCGACGTTCCGGGACGCGCTGCGCTCGGGCGCCGAGGTCTACCACGCGCTGAAGTCGGTGCTGAAGAAGAAGGATCTGTCGACCGGCCTGGGTGACGAGGGCGGCTTCGCCCCGAACCTGCCCACCAACGCCGCCGCGCTGGACCTGATCGCCGAGGCCGTGGAGAAGGCCGGCTACCGGCTGGGCACCGACATCGTCTTCGCGCTCGACGTGGCCGCCACCGAGTTCTTCGACAACGGCACCTACACGTTCGAGGGCAGCGCCAAGAGCGCCGAGGAGATGAGCAACTACTACACCAAGCTCGCCGGCGACTACCCGATCGTGTCGATCGAGGACCCGCTGGCCGAGGACGACTGGAGCGGCTGGGCCACCCTCACCGCCGCGCTCGGCGACCGCATCCAGATCGTCGGCGACGACCTGTTCGTGACCAACCCGCAGCGCATCGCCCGGGGCATCGCGGAGCAGGCCGCCAACGCGGTGCTCGTCAAGGTCAACCAGATCGGCTCGCTCACCGAGACGCTCGACGCCGTCGACCTGGCCCACCGGGCCGGCTTCAAGTGCATGATGAGCCACCGTTCCGGCGAGACCGAGGACACCACCATCGCCGACCTGGCCGTCGCCACCGGCTGCGGGCAGATCAAGACCGGCGCGCCGGCCCGCTCGGACCGGGTGGCCAAGTACAACCAGCTCCTGCGGATCGAGGAGGAGCTGGCCGACGCGGCGCGGTACGCCGGTGCCGGCGCGTTCCCGCGCTACCGTTCGGCCTGAGCGAGCGCTCCGGGGGAGGGGTGTGACGATGCAGCAGCGCCGCACACCGGGTGGCCAGCGGCCCGCCCGTCGGCCGGGGCAGCCCGGCTGGACGGGCGGTGCCCGGGTCCGGTCCACGGCACGCGACAACGGCGTCCGCGCGGAGGCGCGCACCGCCGGCCGGTCACCCGGCGCGTCTCGTGCCACCGACGGCGTACGCTCCGCGAGCCGCCCCGCCGCGGCCCGGCGTACCGCCGCCGGTGGCCCGGTCAAGCGGCTCACCGCACCCCAACCCCGGCGCTTCACCGGGCGCGCCACAGTGCTGTTCGCGGTGCTGATCGCGCTCGCCCTGGCGTACACCTATCCGGTCCGGGTCTACCTGGACCAGCAGGCCGACATCGAGCGGATGGAAGCCGCGCAGGCCGCCCAGCGGGCCGAGATCGAGCGGCTCACCGCCGAGGCGGCCAAGTGGAAGGACCCGGAGTACGTCAAGACGCAGGCCCGGGAGCGGTTCTTCATGGGCAAGCCGGGCGAGACGCTGCTCGTGGTGCTCTCCGACCCGGAGGGCGCCGCGAAGGACGCCGGCAAGGACGCGAAGCCGGGGGCGCCGAAGCAGCCCGAGCCCTGGTACGACACCCTGTGGTCGAGCGTTCGGGCGGCCAACGCCGATCGCGGGGACAAGTGAGCTTTGATTCGAGAGGCACAACCTTGAGCGTCGTACCACCGCAGGAGCCGGCGGCGGACTCCGTACCCCCGCCGGAACGCCAACCGGCCACCGAGGCCGACCTGGCCGCGGTGGCCGCGCAGCTCGGACGCCCGCCGCGCGGTACCCGCGCGGTGGCCCACAGGTGTCCCTGCGGCCTGCCCGACGTGGTGGAGACGACGCCCCGGCTGGCCGACGGCACGCCGTTCCCGACGCTGTTCTACCTGACCTGCCCTCGCGCCACGGCGGCGTGCAGCCGGCTGGAGTCGGCCGGGCTGATGAAGGAGATGGCCGAGCGGCTCGCGGAGGATCCGGAGCTGGCGGCGCGGTACCGGGCGGCGCACGAGGACTACCTGACCCGCCGGGAGGCGATCGGCGAGGTGCCGGAGATCGCCGGCATCTCGGCCGGTGGCATGCCGGGGCGGGTCAAGTGCCTGCACGTGCACCTCGGGCACGCGCTCGCCGCCGGGCCGGGGGTCAACCCGTTCGGCGACGAGACGCTGGCGCTGGTGGAGAAGTGGTGGGCGGCCGGCCCCTGCGTGGACGTGCCGCCGGTCCAGTGAGATGAGCGCCGACGAGATCACGGTCCGCCGGGCCCGCACCACCGACGTGCGCGGCATCCGGCGGCTGGTGGACACCTACACCGACGACCGGCGGCTGCTCAGCAAGGCAACGGTGACGTTGTACGAGGACGTGCAGGAGTTCCGGGTCGCGGTGACCTCGGACGGCACGGTGGTCGGGTGCGGCGCGCTGCACGTCATGTGGGAGGACCTGGCCGAGATCCGGACGGTGGCGGTCGACCCGTCCTGCCGGGGCCACCGGATCGGGCACCGGATCGTCGGTGAGCTGATCGACTCGGCGCGCGACCTGGGCATCCGCCGGATCTTCGTGCTCACGTTCGAGACCGGCTTCTTCGGCTCGTTCGGCTTCCGCGAGATCGACGGCGCGCCCGTGCCGCAGCCGGTGTACGAGCAGCTCCTGCGCTCGTACGACGAGGGCGTCGCGGAGTTCCTGGACCTGGAACGGGTCAAGCCCAACACGCTGGGCAACACTCGAATGCTGCTGCGCCTCTGATCGCGCGGGCCTGGGGTCGGGCTGCCGTAGGGTGGGCGCCGTGAGTGCGCGTGTGGCCGCCATCGACTGCGGGACCAACTCGATCCGACTGCTGATCGCCGACCTGCCCGAGGCGTCGGCCGGGGAGGCGGCGCCGCTGCGCGACGTCACCCGGCGGATGGAGATCGTGCGGCTGGGGCAGGGCGTCGACCAGACCGGCAAGCTCGCCCCGGAGGCCATCGAGCGGACCCGGGTGGCGCTCGCCGACTACGCGGCCGAGATCGAGAAGTCCGGCGCCGACCGGGTACGCATGTGCGCCACCTCGGCCTCCCGCGACGCCTCCAACGCCGCCGACTTCCGCGCGATGGTCGAGCGCACGCTCGGCGTACCGCCCGAGGTGGTGACCGGTGACGAGGAAGCGCGCCTGTCGTTCACCGGCGCGGTGCGCGGCCTGCCCGCCGACGCCGAGCCGCCGTACCTGGTGGTCGACATCGGCGGCGGCTCGACCGAGTTCGTCGTCGGCACCCGCGCCGACGGTGTGCGCGGCGCGATCTCGGTGGACATCGGCTGCGTCCGGATGACCGAACGCCACCTGCACGGCGACCCGCCGACCGCGGCGCAGATCACCGCCGCCGAAGCGGACATCGCCGCCGCCGTCGACCGCGCGCTCGCCGCCGTGCCCGGCCGCGAGGCCGCCACGCTGGTCGGGCTCGCCGGTTCGGTCACCACCGTGGTCGCCCTGGCGCAGGGGCTCCAGGAGTATGACCCCAGCCGCATCCACCACGCCCGCATCTCGTACGAGCAGGTGGCCGAGGTGACCGCCGACCTGCTCGGCAAGAGCAGCGAGCAGCGGCTGGCGTACCCGGTGATGCACCCGGGGCGGGCCGACGTGATCGGCGCGGGCGCGCTGGTGCTGCGAGTGATCATGGAACGGGCCGGGATGCCGTCGGTGGTCGCCTCCGAGCACGACATCCTCGACGGCATCGCCTGGAGCCTGGGGGCGATCTCGAGATAGGTGGTTCCCCTGCGTGCGGCCGGTATGATTTCCATATGGTCACCACTGTCAATCTTCCCGACGGACTGCACGAACGGCTCAAGCAGCTTGCCGAGCAGGAGCACCGGTCGATGAACGCCACCATCGTTGTCGCAGTCGAGGAGTACGTCTCGGCGCGCAGTCATCGTGCCCGCGTGCGGGATCTCGCGCGGGAGGTTGCCGAGCGTGACGCCGAGCTGCTGCGGCGGTTGGCGGAGTGATCCACTATCTCGAGGTCGACGACCTCGTGGAGATCGCCTCGATCGTGTTGGGTGGGACGCCGCAGGTCCGTGATTTCGGTCTGCTCTCTTCGGCGGTGGTCCGCCCGGCCACCGTGGCGTTCGGCCAGGAGGCTTATCCCGATCTCTGGACCAAGGCCGCCGCGCTGCTGCACTCGGTCTGCATGAACCACGCGCTGATTGATGGGAACAAGCGTCTCGCCTGGGCGGCGGGGCGGGTGTTTCTGGCCCTCAACGAGGTGCCGATCCAGGATGTCGACGTTGATCAGGCCGAGGCTCTCGTGATGTCGGTGGCGAGCGGCACCCTGACCGAGGTCTCGGACATCGCCCGCGAACTCCGCAAGCTCTACGTCTGAGCCGTCGACGGAAGGTTGCCCTTCCGGCGGTGATCAAGGAGTTTGTGTCCGATCCGGGCGCCTCTGAGGACGCCAACTCCTTGATCACCGGCCCCGGTGGGCGACATGGTGCTGTGTCGTTGACGGTAGTGCGGATTGCGCACTAGTGTGCGGAGCGTGGATACCACGCAGCTCCTCAAGGGCGTGCTCGACCTGGCGGTGCTCGCCGTGCTCAAGGACGAGGACGGGTACGGCTACGACATCCTGCGGCGCCTGCGCGAGGCCGGTCTCGCCGAGGTCGGCGACGCCTCGGTCTACGGCACGCTGCGCCGGCTGTTCGCGGCCGGTCTGCTCACCACGTACGTGGTGCCGAGCGAGTCCGGGCCGCACCGCAAGTACTACTCGCTCAACGCCGCCGGGCGTGACCAGCTCACCCGCTCCGGCAAGACCTGGCGCTCGTTCGCCACCACCATGGACGCACTGCTCGACGATCGGGGGATGGCGGCATGACCGTCACTGGGCAGGAGATCACGGACTACGTCGACCGGGTTCGCGCGGCGCTCGTCGACCTGCCGCCCGGGGTCCGTGACGAGCTGACCGAGGACCTGCCGGAACACCTCGCCGAGGTGGCCGCCGAGGGCGAGGGCGCGCTCGTGGACCGGTTGGGCACGCCCGAGGCGTACGCGGCCGAGCTGCGCGCCGCCGCCGGCGCCGGGGAGGGGCGGCGACCGGCGCGCTTCCACCGGCTGGCCGAGGCGCGGGAGCAGGCGGCCACGCAGCTCCGCCTGCTGGACCGCCAACTCGGCCCGGTGCTCGGGCACGAGACGGTGAGCGACTTCCTGCGTCCGCTGCGCCCGGCCTGGTGGCTGGTGCGCGGCTGGCTGGCCGCGCTGATCGTGGCCTGGATGGTGGACGGCCGGTCCGGCCTGGTGCCCCGGCTGGACGGCAACAGCTCGATGGGGATGCTGCTGCTCATCGGCGCGATCGTCGCGTCCATGTGGTGGGGTCGTCGCTCGGCCGGGATCACCGGGTGGCGGCGACAACTGCACCAGATCGCCACCGCCGCGCTGCTGTTGTTCTCCATCGCCGTGCTGGCCCAGGTGGACGAGCGCGCCGACACCGACGTCTACGGCAGTTACGAGCAGACGTCGGTGGACCACCGGTACGAGCGGATCGAGGACGTCTTCGTCTACGACCAGCAGGGGCGGCTGATCCGCGACGCGCGGCTCTTCGACCAGAACGGCGTGCCGATCACGCTCGGCTGGCCGAGCTGCATGGCCGACACGGGCGCGGTGCCGGAGATGCGTAACACCTACCCGTACTGTCCGGAGCGGGCCCCGTTCGGCCCGCCGGTCTCACCGTCGATCGCCCCGCCCGCATTCGCGCCCACGGACAGCGCCACCCCGACCGCGCCCACCACCAGCGCTTCCCCGGAACCCACGTCAACCCCCTGAGCGCGCTCGACCGCGCGAGATCTTGGAAGGAAACGGCCCTCATAGGGGCCGCAATCTTCCAAGATCTCGCGCGGAGCCGCTGTTAGGCGATGGCGGCGATGTCGCCGTCGTCGAAGTAGATCGCCTGATGGAGTCGGCCACCCAGGGCGGCGGCGAACCGGGCCACCACGTCCTGACCGGAGATCTTTCCCTGCTCGATCTGGGAGATCCGTCCCTTGGTGACGCCCATGCGGTCAGCCACCTGCTGTTGGGTCAACCCCCGCGCTCGGCGCACTTCCGCGAGTCGGTGACCGATGACCTCGGCGAGGAGTTGCTGCTTGCCCGCGTCGACCGCCTCTTCGCCTCCGGCCCGGGCGACGTGGTCGACGCGGATGTCCTGCCATCGGGAGTAGTCGCTCATGCCTTCCCCTCCTCTCGCGTCCGGCACCATGCGACCAGTTTAGCGATCGCTATACCTGTGGGGCGGTTCAACAGGAGGTGAATGCCACTGTTGTTCCGTCTTCCCCGCGCCGGTGACGGCGTGGCACGCTACCGGCACGTAGCAGCCAACTGGGCGACCAGCCAATGATGACTGACCGCTAGGAGGACGGGCCCATGGGCGAGATGGTGAGCTTCACCGGCAACGGGGGGACGAGCGAGGGGTATCTCGCGATACCCTCCGGCGGTGCGGCCAGCCCGGCGGTCATCGTCATCCAGGACTGGTGGGGTCTCGTACCCCACGTCCGGGCCGTGGTGGACCGCTTCGCCGAGGCCGGCTTCGTCGCCCTCGCGCCCGACTTCCGGCACGGCGGGCCGGCCGTGAAGCCGACCGAGCCGCGGCTGATGCTGAACAGCTCCCAGATGGACGAGGCGGCCAGCGACATCGCCGCCGCAGCCGAATACCTGGCGAGCCGGTCCGAGGTCGCCGGCAAGGTAGGCTGCGCCGGGTTCTGCGCGGGCGCCAGCCTGGCCCTGTGGTCCGCCACGTTCTCCGAGCGCATCGTCGCGACCGCCGGGTTCTACCCGCGCCTGCCCTGGGAGGGCATGGCCACCGACTGGGCCGACTACGCCGGGAAGGCAGCGCTCATCCACTGCTCCGAGGCCGACGGCCTGTCCGCCGCCGACGGGGTGCAGAGCGTACGCCGGTCCATCGAGTCCGCCGGTGGCACCTGCCAGACGTTCGACTACCCGGGCACCGCGCACGCCTTCTTCAACGAGGACCGGCCCGAGCACTTCGACCAGCGGGCGGCCGCCACCGCCTGGGCCCGCACGCTGGAACTGTTCCGGGCGAAGCTTGGCTGAGTCGCGTACCCCGCAGGACGTGGCCGCCCGCGCCGCGCGGGCGGCCGACCTGGCCGACCTCGACGGCGCGGTCAGCGACTGCTTCGCCTGCCCACGCCTGGTGACGTGGCGGGAGGAGGTCGCCCGGGTCAAGCGGGCGGCCTTCCGCGACCAGGACTACTGGGGACGGCCGGTGCCCGGCCTCGGGCCGGCGGACGCCCGGATCGCGATCCTCGGCCTGGCGCCGGCCGCGCACGGCGGCAACCGCACCGGCCGGATCTTCACCGGGGACCGGTCCGGTGACGTGCTGTTCGCCGCGCTGCACCGCGCCGGGCTGGCCAACCAGCCGACGAGCGTGTCCGCCGACGACGGCCTGACGCTGCGTGACACCCGTATCTTCGCGGCCGTGCGGTGCGCGCCGCCGGACAACAAACCCACCCCGGACGAGCGGGACACCTGCGCGCCGTGGCTGCACCGCGAGGTCGAGTTGATCCGGCCCACGCTGCGCGTCGTGGTCGCGCTCGGGGCGTTCGCGTGGGCCGCGTGGTGGCCTGTGCTACGCCAGGTGTACGGGCAGCGACCGCCCACTCCGCGACCGGTGTTCGGTCATGGGGCACACTGGTCCGGCGAGTCGGTGCCGGCGTTGCTGGGCTGCTATCACGTCAGCCAGCAGAACACGTTCACCGGCCGGCTCACACCGGCGATGCTGGACGACGTGTTCACCCGGGCGAAGGACCTGGCCGGGGCGGACTGAGGAACACCTGAGGCGGTGGGATGGATTTCGGCGTACTGCGCAGGTGGTGGCCGGTCGCCGCGGTGACGGTGCTGCTCGCGCTCGCCGCGTTCGCCGCCGGTCACTCCGCCATCGGGGCCAGCCGGATCCCGCCCGCCGCCGACACCATCCCGTACGTGCCGGACTACCCGTCGCCCGAGGCCGTGCCGTCGATTCCTGTCGAACCCCGCGACGTGGGTGAGTCCACGTCGGGCGGTGTGCCCGACTGGCTGGCCACCACCGCTGTGGCGTTGCTGTTCGCGGCGGTGCTGGGCGCCGTCGGGTACGTCCTGTGGAACGTGCTCCGGGGCGCGCTGCGGCGCACGACTCGCGCGGTTCCGGTGCGGCGCTCGCGGCGTACCGCGGAGGGGACCGCCCGTGAGGTGGTGGCCGCGCTCGACGCGGGACTCGTCGAACTGGACGACCGCTCCACCGACCCGCGGACCGCTGTGATCGCCTGCTGGGTACGCCTGGAGGAGGCGGCCGAGGACGCGGGTGTGCCCCGGCACACCGGTGACACCCCGACCGACCTGGTCGGCCGGCTGCTGCGCGGCGACCCGGCGGCCGGGATCCCGGCGATCGCCAGTGCCGACGTGCTCGACGGTTTCGCGCACGTCTACCGGGAGGCCCGCTACGCCACGCACCCGGTCGACGAGCGCACCCGGGACCAGGCCCGCGCCGCGCTGCGCCGGTTGCGCGGCGAGTTGACCAGCCTGGCGGGGGAGGCGTCGTGAGCACCAGCATCGACGACCTGATGTCGTTCGGCGAGGAGCCCGCCGGGGAGGACGTCCGCCCTTCGGGGAGTGGCCGGGCGCGCCTGCTGCTGCGGACGGCCGCGGTCACCGCGGCCGTCGTCGTGGTGATCGTGGTCGGGCTGCGCGCGGTCGGCCTGAAGGTGCCGATCTGGATCATCGTGGCCGGGGTGCTCGCCGTGCTCGCCGTACGCCGGGTCACCGCCGCGCTCTCGCCCCCGCCGCCGCCCCGCGCAGGCGCCCGGGCGCCCGCCGGTGAGGAGCCCGGCACCTGGAACTGGTCCGCCCGGGACGCGCTGCGTACCGCGATCAACGGCTGGGAGCGCCCGCTGGACTGGTCCTCAGACAACCGGGAGCGGTTCACCGAACGCATCCTGCCCCGCCTCGGCGAGCTGGCCGACGAACGGCTGCGTCAACGGCACGGCGTCACCCGTGAGTCCGACCCGGCCCGCGCCCGAACCCTGTTGGGCGAGCCACTGTGGACGTTCCTCGCCACCCCCGTCCGCCGCCCTCCGTCGCCGCGCGACCTCGCGGCGATCGTCGCCGAACTGGAGAAGATCTGATGAACGACGTGGACCGGAGCATGGCCCCCGCCGAGGTGGGCCGGCTCGCCCGGGCCGTGCTGGAGGCGGTCGGCACCGTCGTGGTCGGCAAGCGGGACGCGCTGGAGCTGGTGCTGGCCGGCATCCTCGCCGGTGGTCACGTGCTGCTGGAGGATCTGCCCGGCCTGGGCAAGACGCTCACCGCGCGCTGTTTCGCGCAGGCGCTCGGGCTGGACTTCCGGCGCCTCCAGTTCACCCCGGACCTGCTGCCCGCCGACGTGACCGGCTCGTTCCTCTACGACCAGAGCAGCGGCGACTTCGCCTTCCGGGCCGGGCCGGTGTTCACCAACCTGCTGCTCGCCGACGAGATCAACCGGACGCCGCCGAAGACGCAGTCGGCGCTGCTGGAGGCGATGCAGGAGAAGCAGGTCTCGGTGGAGGGCGTGACCTACCGCCTCGACGAGCCGTTCCACGTGCTCGCCACCGCAAACCCCATCGAGTACGAGGGCACGTACCCGCTGCCGGAGGCGCAGCTCGACCGGTTCCTGCTGCGGGTCTCGTTCGGCTACCCCAGCCACGACGAGGAGTGGGACGTGCTGCGCCGCCGGATCGCCCGTCGCCGCGAGGAGGCGGAGATCAAGCCGGTGGTGGACGCCGCCACGCTGCGCGCCATGCAGGCCGCGCTGGAGGACGTGGTGGTCGAGGACTCGGTCGGCCGCTACATCGTGGCGCTCACCGCGGCCACCCGGGAGCACCCGTCGGTGCTCGTCGGCGCGTCCCCGCGCGGCTCGCTGGCGCTGCTGCTGCTGTCCCGGGTCCGGGCGGTGCTCGCCAACCGGGACTACGTGGTGCCGGAGGACGTCAAGGCCGTGGCGGCGCCCGCGCTGGCGCACCGGATCACGCTGAGGCCGGAGATGTGGCTGCGGCGCGTCGACCCCTCGTTCGTCGTCGGCGAGGTGCTGGAGTCGACGCCCGCCCCGGCCAGCGGCGCGCTGCCCAGCTACGCCGCCGGACGCTGATGGACCGGTCCGACGCGGCGAGCGGCTGGGCGCCCACCTGGGCGCTGGGCCGGGCCGTGCTGCTCACCGGCGTGCTGCTCGTCGCCGCCGTCCTGCTCGGCCGCATCGACCTGGTGGTGCTCGCCACGCCGTTCGCGCTCGGGACCGCGTACGCGCTGCGCCGCCGCCCCGCCGGGCTGCCCGAGCTGGAACTGGGCGTGGGAGACACCCACTTGGTCGAGGGCGCGCCGCTGGCCGCCACCGTCGACGTCGCCAACCCCGACCTGATCGGGTACGACCTGGCGGTGGTCCGGACCCGGATGTCGCGCTGGCTTCGGGTGGAGCAGGTCGGCTTCGGCGGCGCCGGGCTGGACGTGAGCCGCTCCGGCGGGGCGGACCGCCCGTTCGTCACCTCCGTACCTCCGGGGAGCGCCGTCGACCTGGAACTGACCGGCACCGCCCTGCGGTGGGGACGGCACCCGATCGGCCCGGCCGGGGTGCGGGTCGCCGCCGCCGACGGGCTGCTGGTCTCCCGCGCGGTGATCACCGACCCGATCCGGGCGCGGGTCTATCCGCGTACCGAACCGTTCGACGCGGTCGAGGCGATGCCCAGGGCCGCCGGGCTGGTCGGCGCGCACCGGTCGCGGCGGCCGGGCGAGGGCGGCGAACTGGCCGGGGTACGCGTGTTCGCACCCGGCGACCGGCTGCGCCGCATCGACTGGCGGGTGTCGCTGCGGGCCCGCCAACTGCACGTCGCCGCCACGCTCTCGGACCGGGACGCCGAGGTGGTGGTGCTGCTGGACGTACTGGCCGAGGCCGGGCGCTCCGGTGGCGTGAACGGCACCGCGTCGGTGCTGGACACCACCGTGCGGGCCGCCGCCGCGATCGCCGAGCACTACCTGCACCGCGGTGACCGGGTGTCGATGCTGGAGTACGGCCCGGCCGCCCGCCGGCTGCGTCCGGCGACCGGCCGGCGGCAGTACCTCACTGTGCTGGAGTGGCTGCTCGACGTGCAGGCCGAGTCGTCCCCGCACGAGCCGTACGACCAGGTCTTCGGCCCGCAGGTGCTCTCCTCGGACGCGCTGGTGGTGGTGCTCACCCCGCTGCTCGACGAGCGGTCCGCGCAGATGCTGGCCCGGCTGGCCCGGGGCGGCCGGTTCGTGGTGGCGGTGGACACGCTGCCGGCCGAGCTGCCGATGCCGAAGGAACGCGGCTGGGCCGAGGTGGCGTACCGGCTGTGGCGGCTGGACCGGGACACGATGATCGGCCAGCTCCGCGAGCACGGGGTGCCGGTGGTGCGCTGGGCGGGCGCGGGCAGCCTCGACGAGGTGCTGCGCGACGTGGCCCGGCTGGCGACCGCCCCGAAGGCAGGTTTCAAATGACGGACGCTCTTGTGGAGCGGGTGCGAGCGCTGCGGTACGCCGTCGCCCGGGTCAGTCCGCTGCCGTTGCTCGTACGCGGCGGCATCTTCCTCACCGTGCTGGCCGGCTTCCTGCTCGCGTACCCGGTGCAGGCCCTCACCCCGCGTTCGCTGCTGGCCATGACGGTGGCCGCGGTGCTCCCGGCGGCCGGGCCGCGCCGGATCTGGCCGACGTTCACCGCGCTGGTGACAGTCGGCGGCTGGCTGCTGGCCACGCTCGGCTTCGACCGGCCACCGGCGCTGTGGCGGCTGCTCGCCGTGGCGACGCTGCTCTACCTGGCGCACTCGCTCTGCGCGCTGGCCGCGCTGCTGCCCTACGACGGGCTGATCGATCCGGACGTGGTGCTGCGGTGGCTGGGCCGGGTGGGCGGCGTGGTGCTCGCCAGCGCCGTGCTCGGCGTGGTGCTGGCGAGGCTCGGGGGAGTGGGCGGCACCGACGGCTCCCAGGCCGCGACAGTGGCGGGACTGCTGGTGGCGGTGGGGCTGAGCGGCTTGCTGGGCTGGTTGCTCCGACGCAGGTGACGCAGCGTTCCGGCGACGTTGCGCAGGTCACACCGGTTGTGCTCCGTCACAGAAGGGGGTCTCGCGCGGGATTACCCGAAGCACCCGGGGAAAGATAGATGACGTGAACCCGAAGCGGATCCTTGTCGTGGGTGCCGGTCACGTGGGCCTGTACGCCGCTCTGCGCCTGTCCAAGAAGCTGAGCAGGCGTGAGGCGGAGGTCATCGTCGTCGACCCGCAGCCGCACATGACGTACCAGCCGTTCCTCCCGGAGGCATCGGCGGGCAACATCTCCCCTCGGCACGCCGTGGTGCCGCTGCGGCGGGAGTTGCGCAAGTGCACCGTGGTGGCGGGCACCGTCACCCGGATCGACCACGACCGCATGACCGCCGTGGTGCAGCCGATCAGCGGCCCGGCCCGGGAGATCCAGTACGACCACGTGGTCGTCGCCCCCGGCTCGGTCTCCCGCACCCTGCCGATCCCCGGCCTGCACGAGCACGGCATCGGGTTCAAGACCATCGGTGAGGCCATCTTCCTGCGCAACCACGTGCTGGACCGGCTCGACGTGGCGGCCTCCACCACCGACCCGGCGGTCCGCAGCCGTGCGCTGACGTTCACCTTCGTGGGCGGCGGCTACGCCGGCATCGAGGCGCTCGCCGAGATGGAGGACATGGCCCGGGACGCGCTGCGCTACTACCCGGAGCTGAAGCCGGAGGAGATGCGCTGGGTGCTCGTCGAGGCGACCCAGCGGGTGCTGCCCGAGGTCGACCGGGACATGGGCGCCTACACGGTGCAGCAGCTGATGAAGCGGGACATGGACATCCGCCTCGACACCCGGCTGGAGTCCTGCGTCGACGGTGTGGTGAAGCTCTCCGACGGGGACAGCTTCCCGTCCGACACCATCGTCTGGACCGCCGGTGTGAAGCCGTCGCCGATGCTGGACGCGACGGACTTCCCGCGTGACGAGCGCCGCCGGGTCACCTGCCGGCCGACGCTGCAGATCGTGGACGGCGACCGGGTGGTCGAGGGCGCGTGGAGCGCCGGCGACTGCGCCGCCGTACCGGACCTGACCAAGGAGCCGGGTAACTTCTGCTCCCCGAGCGCCCAGCACGCGGTGCGGCAGGCGGCGCGGATGGCCGACAACATCGCGAACGTGATCCGCGGGCGCGAGCCGGTCGACTACAAGCACAAGCACGCCGGCAGCGTGGCGAGCCTCGGCCTGCACAAGGGCGTGGCGCAGGTCTACGGCATCAAGATGACGGGCTGGCCCGCCTGGTTCATGCACCGGACGTACCACATGTCGCGGATCCCCTCGTTCAACCGCAAGGTGCGCGTGGTGGTCGACTGGACGCTGGCGTTCTTCCTCAAGCGTGAGGTGGTCGCGCTGGGCCAGCTGCACGACCCGCGCGAGGAGTTCGCCGAGGCGTCCGCCCCGCCGGTCGCCGCGCGCGTCTGACGCCTGCCGGACGGAAGGCCCTTCCCGTACGCGGGAGGGGCCTTCGCCGTGTCCGGGATCAGAACCGCCAGGTCCAGGCGTCGGCGAGCCGCGTACCCGGCCGCCCGAACAGCTGCTCCACGGTGCGGCGCAGCATCTCCGCGTGCGGCGTGTCGTCGGTCACCGCCACGCACGAGGCGTGCCAGAACTCGACGTCCCGCGCGGCCTGGCGGCGTTGCCGGTCACCGATCGCGGGTGCCACGCCCCGGCGGGCCACGTCGGCGAGCAGCGTCGAGGTGGGACGCTGCCAGGTGCCCATTGTCGCCTCGCCGTGCGGGCCGTACGGGCCGATGAAGAAGCCCTCCGGCATGGCGAACGCGACGCCGGTGGCGGTGGCCCAGCGCATCGGCCAGGGAGCCTGCGGAGTGGCGGTGGGCACCGGCACCAGCACCCCGCCGGGGCGTACGCACTTCCGCCAGTGGCCGCCGGTGACGAACTCGGGCAGCGGCGGCCGGTCCATCGTGGGCAGCGGCGTGGGAAGGACACTGAGCAGCGCCGCGCCGACCGCGAACGGGACGACCCGGCGGGCCCGCCCGGGTTCACCGAGCGCCCGGTGCACGGCGAGGGTGAGCACGGTGCCGACGAGCGGCAGCACCGCCAGCGCGAAACGCATCGGCAGCGCGCCGTCCACCACCGGCAGCCCGGCCAGCAGCGCGTACGGGCCGGGGATCCCGGTCCGCTCACCGCCCGCCACCACCTCCGGGCCGAGCGCGAGTGCGGCCATCACCAGCGCCCCGGCCACGAGCGCCACCACCGGGGCCCGCCGCCCCAGCCAGGCCGCGCAGGCGGCGGCGACCAGCAGCAGCGGCCAGCCCAGGAACGTGGTGAACTCGGCCGGGCCGGTGGTGAGCCGTACCGCCTCCGGGCTGCCGAACACCGTCAGCGCGGACAAGCGGGTCCAGCCGATCAGATCGGCGGAGAAGTAGGCGGGCGGGAACATGCCGTCCGCGACACCCTGCGGGCCGGCGAACTGCACCCACAGCGGGTACGCCAGCACCGGCAGCGCCAGCCCGGCGGCGACGAGCAGGCCACCGGCGAACCCGGAGCCGGCCCGGCGCAGCAGGTCCCGGTCGGCCAGCCCGTACGCGACTGCGGTCACCGCCAGGGTGAGCGCGGCGAGGAACAGCACCTCCTCGCCGACGAAGACCTGCACGGTGACGACCGCGGCGAGCCCGGCCGCGGAGGAGGCCGTCCGGCGTCGGTCCGGGCCCTCCGGGCGACCGGCCGGGTCGGCGGCACGCAGCAGCCGGACCACGAGCCAGACCAGCACCGGGACCAGCCACTGCGCGGTCATGTGCAGGTGGCCGTTGCTCTGCGAGACCATGCCCGGCCCGAAGCCGCAGAGCGCCGCGCCGAGTACGGCAGCGAGCCGGCGGGCCCGCAGGACGCGGACGAACAGCAGGTACCAGGCGAGCGCCGTCCCGGCCATGTTCACGGCGACGAGCAGCGCGAACGTGACAGGCGCCCCGAACGCCAGCGTGGCCGGGGCGAGCAGCACGCCGAGCGCCACCACCGAGGTGTTCGCCATCAGGTTGACCCCGTCCGGCGCGTTCAACCGGCCGGTGACCAGGCCCAGCTCGCCGCGCAGGGCACGCGCGTCCAGCGCCAGGAACCACTCGTACAGCGTCTGGTCCGCCGGGTTGAGCGCGAGTGCGCGCGTGCCCGGCGCCGGCCAGAGGCCGTGGGTGAGCCAGGCGGCGAGCGCGACGAACGCCAGCCCCACGAGCAGGTCCGCGCGGTGCCGCCGGACGGCGGCCGTCACCCGCCGCGCGACCCCCGCCGGACCGGCCGTCCGGCGGTGATCGGGCCGGAGGGCCGGGCGGGCGGCGCTGGTCACGGCCTCGACCATAACGGCCGCACCCGCCGGGGTACGCCGCGTCGCGGCCGAGCCGCTACGGTGAGATCTGCACCGCCGCGTGGCGACGCGCCGGTGTCACCCGCCCGGGTGGTGGAACGGCAGACACGGCCGCCTTAAAAGCGGCTGCCGCAAGGCGTGCGGGTTCGACCCCCGCCCCGGGCACACGACAGCTCCCCTCATGATCACGAGCGGCTCGCCGCGGGCCCGCAACGGGTTCACCGGAGGCGGGCCGGATCCTCACCCTGGTCTTCCTCGGCCGGGCCGTTCGCCGCCGCGTCGGCGGGAACATCGTCGCGCCAGACCAGCACCGCCGTTCTGTCGTCGTGCGAGCCCTGCCGCCGATAGCGCAGAGTGTCGCCGACGCCGAACGGCAGATGTGGTACCTGCCACTGCCCGCCCAGCCACTCCCGGAGTGTGCCGGAGTGGCGCAGGTCGTTCGCCAGCCCGTCGGTCCCGAGGACCACCACGGCGGCCGAGGGCAGCTCGGCCACCTCGATGTCCTCCTCTGCCTGATACGGCATCGTCGCCGTCACCAGGTTGAGTGGGCCGGTCTCGGCCGGGAATGCCTCGGTGAAGACGCCGGTCCGGAGAGTGAAGGCGGACACATCCCCGATCCGGGCGACGACGCAGCCACGCTCCGAGAACACCGCTACCGCGCCGACGCAACCCGCCGCCCTGGGATCTATGCCGTACGCCTCCCGGACCTTCTGTTCCATTCGTTCGCTCGCCCGGACGAGTAGCCGAGCAGGATCCGCCTCGGTCGGCTCGTCGGCCTCGGCTCTGCCCGCCGAGATCAGCACCGACTCGACGAAAAGGTGCGCACCCAGTTGCGAGTACGGTTTGGAGCCCAGACCGTCGGCGACGGCTACGTACAACCGGCCGGATTCGCCGAGCATGAAGTTGTACGCGTCCTGCCGCGGTTGCCCGGACTGCAGGTGGCCCACGCCGATCATCGACGCGCCGGCCACCCGGTAGCCGCCGGCCACGATGCCGTCCAGGGCGATCGCGGGTGGGCGGAGGGTGAGGCCGGCCTTGAGCCGCCCGTGCTGGACGTCTGCGACCCGCCCGATCACCGGGGCGGCCGACGGGAGGTCGGCCGGCTTCGGCTCGTCCTCCGGGAGGGGCGCCGGCTGCACCGGAACCGGCTGTTCCGGTGCCGAGGATGGCTCGGACGGGGTGAGGTCCGGCTCAGCCGGTGCCTCGCCTCCGCTCCACAGGTGGGCGAACGGGAAAGGCATGCCGGCCTCAGATCGTCAGGGCCGGGAGGGGCGTGAAGTGGTCGCTCGGCGCCTCCAGGTACAGCCCTTCCTGCTTGGTCGGGTCGGCGAGGCTCGTCGAGGTGGTCCGGATGCTCCCGATCAGCGCGTTCATGATCTCGCGGACCTGGCTGACCGGGTCGGCGTCCTTGGCCATGAAGGCGAACCGGGTGGCGATCTTCTGGAGCTCCTCCCGGTGCGCGTCGGCGAGACCGAAGGCGACCACCTCGGGCGCGAACTTCCATCCCGGGTCCCGCAGGCTCTTGAGCGCTTCGGTCCAGTCTTCGGCGGCCTGGTGCGCCCCGTCGCTCATGAAGAACACGACCGGCCGGTAGACCGGCGTGCCCTTGGGCAGGGAGCGCATACCGGCCTCGATCGCCTGCCGGGCGCCACGGAAACCGGCTGCGAAGTTGGTGCCGCCCTCGACCAGCAGTTCGGGCAGCGGAGCTTCGGCGATGTCGCAGAGGGGGAGGGCTACCCGGCTCTCATCCGAGAACGTCACCACGGCGATGCGGGCGATCTCGCCGACCGTCGGGTTGGACCGCATCTCGTGCTGAATCTCCGGCAGGGCCTTGTTCACCGCCTCGATCGGGCCACCCGACATCGAGGCGCTGACGTCGACCAGCAGGAAGACCGGGAAGATGGTGAAGAGCTCGTTCGATGACATGTTGGTTCTCCCTTTCCGGGGTGTGATGTCAGGCGGCCAGGCCTACCAGCCACGACAGGAGAGCGAAGCCGCTCAGACCGAGGCCGAGGCAGCTGCTGACGATGGCGGCGGTGCGGCCGGGGTAACCGGAGTAGGTCCTGATGGACTGGGCCAGGACGAGACCACAGACGATTCCGCCGACCGGCCACAGGCAGAACGACAGCAAGGCCAGCGGCAGGTACCAGGCGACTCCGCCGCCCATCGCCCAACGTGCCAGTGCCCCTGGATCCTTTCCGGGTGTCGGCGCGTAGGGCGGTGGGGACACGTATTGAGGCGGCGGGTACTGCGGAAGAGGCGGCTGCGGTATGGGCGGCCTCTGATACACCTGCGCTGGTCGATGTGGCGGCGGAGGTGGGGGCCGATGCCAGTAGGGCTGCTGTTGCGGTTGTGGTGGCCGGTACTGCTGATACGGCGGCGGCTGATGCCGTGTCCCGGACGACGGTTGCGGAGGGCTGGGCGGCGGTAGCGGGGTAAAGGTTCCCGGCGTCACGCCCTGCCGGGGTCTCGGCGCGTTCAGCTCCTTGTCCAGCCGGGCCAACGCGGTCTCGTCGTACTTCCCGCCGGCCACGTAGACCTCGATCAGGACCCTGACCCACTCGGCCGGCTCCGGCCGCTTGCTCGCGTCCAGCGGATCGGTCAGTCCTCGCCGCATCAGCGCAGCAACTCGCGGATCGAGGTCCGACGGGATCTGGCCCGGTGCCGACCAGGTGCCGTCCTTCTGCTTGCCGAGCGCGCCCCCCTTGATCAGCAACAGCCCGCGGTAGAACGCCAGCGCCAGGCAGTACCAGTCGCTGTAGTGGTCGTGCGCCGGCACGACCTTGTCCACCACCCGCGGGTCGGTCCAGTAGACGGCCTGCACCCCCACCTTCGGCGGCGGATCCTGCGGCACCATGCCGTCGCAGTCGATCAGATACGCCTCCGGCGTCGGGGTGACCGTCCAGGCGACGTTCTTGGCGTTGATGTCGCCGTGCACCAGCCCTTTGCTGTGCACGAACGCGAGGATCTCGGCCATCCGGAGCAGTACGATCAACCGTTTGGTGGCGGGCGGTGGTTTCGACCGGATCATGACCAGGAAGTCGAGCGTGTTGACGGTGCCGAGCGTCGGGTGGAAGTAGCGCTGTGGGATGGCCGGCAGCACGCATCCGATGATCTGGCGATCGGACTGGCGGACGATGTCGACCGGCCAGTTGACAGACGACTCCGGCCGAGCACCGATCTCCAGCCCCTGCTGGATCAGCACGTCCCGGCCGATCTCGACGAGCTGCTCCAGGTGCACGGCCGTCGGGGCCTTGTCCGGGGAGTGGTACTCCTTGTAGACCCAACGCGGGTCGGTGAGACGGTAGATGGCTCCGACACCGCCCTTGCTGATCGGGCCGCCGACCACCGTGTACGTCCCGTGATCACCGTGGGCGATCCGCCGGGCGGCGGGGGTGGTCATGAACTGCCCAGCCCGGAGAGGCTGTCGATGGTGCCGTCGACCCGCCCCGAGTTGCCGCAGCGCGGGCAGTTGAAGACTTCCCAGCTGCGGTCATGGCAGCTGAGCTCACGGCACCGCCCGCAGCGGACGAAATTGTCCGCTGCGCAGTACACGCAGCCCGGATAAGCCGCGCCGAGGCTGAACGACCCGTTGATCGAGCCGTTCCCGTGCTGCGGTGGCACCACGCTGCCGGGCCGTTGCTTCGAACCGGCTGTCGCCACGTACGACTCGCCGTCCCACCGGAACCGGATCACCGCAGGCAGGCGCGTCGAGCTGCACACCATGCTGACGAAGAGAGCATCGTCCGTCATCGGCCTGAGTCCTTCCCTGTACACATCCACCGTTCTCTGACGGACAGGGCTTCCCCGGCCGACGAAAGCCCGTCGGCGCCTGGTACGGAACTCTCAGCTTTCCCACAGCTAGCCGTGGCGCGCGCGATTGCGCCCACGTCTACCCTGGAGTAGCACGTCTTTCGTGCGATCGACCCCCTGAGGGAGGCCTGAGAAGTGAAGACGTCGAACCCGGTGCTCGCCCGGCTCGGCCAGGCGGCAGAGCGTGAGCGGGCGGCCGGGTACGCCCAGCCCGGGCCGTACGGTCAGCCCGGATACCCCCAGCAGTACCCGCAGCAGCAGTACCCCCAGCAGCCCTACGCCCAGCCCTACCCGGGCGGCTACGGCCAGCCGGTGGCCCCGCCCACCGTGACCCCGATGACCCTCGACGACGTGGTCGTCAAGACGGTCCTCATGCTCGCCATCCTCGGCGCCTCGGCCGCGGCGGCCTGGGTCCTCGTGCCGGACTCGCTTGTCGGCGTCGCGTGGATCGGCGCCGCGGTGGTCGGCCTGGTGCTCGGCCTGATCATCTCGTTCTCGCGGATGGCCAACCCGGCGCTCGTCGTGGCGTACTCGGTCATCGAGGGCGTCTTCGTCGGCATGGTCAGCAAGGCGTTCGAGTCGCTCTACGACGGCATCGTGCTCCAGGCGGTCGTGGCCACGTTCGGCGTCTTCTTCCTGATGGCGATGATCTACAAGGCGCGGATCATCCGGGCCACGCCGAAGTTCGCCCGGATCATGGTGGCGATCATGGCCGGCCTGTTCGGCGTGATGCTGGTCAACCTGGTGCTGGCGCTGTTCGGCGTCAACACCGGCCTGCGTGACGGCAGCCCGCTCGCGATCGGCTTCAGCCTGGTCTGCATCGTGGTGGCGTCGCTGAGCTTCGTGCTCAACTTCGCCGACATCGAGGAGGGGGTCCGGATGGGCCTCCCGCAGCGCTACTCCTGGACCGCCGCCTTCGGCATCGTGGTCGGCCTGGTCTGGCTCTACATCGAGATCCTGCGGCTGCTCAGCTACTTCCAGGGCGACGACTGACATCACGCCCTCCCCGACGACGCCCGCCTGCCGCATCCGCGGCGGCGGGCGTCGCCGTTTCCCCGTCCCCGCCGGGCCGCCCGGGGCAGAGTGGGATCCGGGTACGTGGGCGGGAGGTGGTCACGGTGCGCAGTGCCAACCCGGTGCTGGACCGGCTGGACGACGTCGGCCGCGTCGAGCGGCAGGTGCTCAGGGCCGGGACCGCCGACACGATGACGGTGGCCGACGTGGTCAGCCGGACCGTGGGTCTGCTGCTGGTCACCGGCGTCACGGCGGCGGTGTCCTGGGTGGTGGTGCCGCAGGCCGCGTGGATCTCCGCCGCGCTCGCCGGGAGCGCGCTGGCCAGCCTGGCCCTGGTGCTCGTCATCTCGCTGAAGCAGATCACCAGTCCACCGGTGATCGTCGGGTACGCGGTGCTCCAGGGACTGCTGCTCGGGGTGGCCAGCCGCGCCTTCGAACTGGTCTATCCGGGCATCGTGGCGCAGGCGGTGGTCGGCACGTTCGGCGTCTTCCTCGGCATGGCGGTGCTCTACCGGGCCCGGCTGGTACGCGCCACCCCGCGCCTGGCCCGGCTCGTCATCGGCATGCTCGTCGGGATCGTGGCGATCGGCCTGGTCAACCTGTTCGCGTACCTGTTCACCGGGCGGCAGGGGGTGGTCGTCTACAGCCTCAGTGACCGGGTGGGCTGGTTGCCGTACCTGTTCTCGGTGGTGGCGATCATCGCGGGCGCGCTCAGCTTCATCCTCGACTTCGACCTGGTCGAACGGTCGGCCGCGAACCGGCTGCCCAGCCGTTACGCCTGGTACTGCGCCTTCGGTCTGCTGGTCGGGCTGATCTTCCTGTACTGGCAGATCCTCCGCCTGCTCAGCTACGTACGCCGCTGACCGTAGACTCGGCGGCGATGAGCGCAGCGGAACTGGACCGGGCGGTGACCCTGCTGGTCCGACAGGTCGGGCACTGGCAGCAGCCGCGCTGGTCGGCCAAGGCGGACGGCGGCAACGTGTCCCGGGCCGACCTGGTGCACAAGCTGGTCCAGGAGATCGCCAACCTGGCCGCCGACGCGGCCGGTGAGCCGCGCCGCGACGTGCCCCGCCTCCCCAGCGACCTGGCCCTGCCCGACCAGCTCCGCGTGGTCACCGCCGACCTGACCCTCGCCGCGCCCCCCGACCAGATCCTGGCCACCGCCACGGAAGCGGTGACCCGAACCCGCGCCGCCCTCTGACCCCCCGCCCTGACCCCGTTGATCATGAAGTTGGCGGCGACAAAACGGACGCTGATCCCCGTCAACTTCATGATCGACCGAGTGGGGGCCGGGAGAGGGCGGGTCAGGGGTTCAGCCAGCGGCGTACCTTGCGGTGTCTTGAGCGGTCGCGCGCCCGCAGGACGGCCGGGCGGTCGTGGCCGGCGGCCTCGGCCTGCCTCGCGTGCAGCAGGCCGTACGTGAACGCGTTCTCGCCGTCGGCGTACGCCTGGAGCGCCTGCCGCCGCAGCACCTCCCGGGTGACCACCGAGTCCTGCTGGGTGCCGAGCAGGTCCTGGAGCGCCTTGAACCGCTTCACCAGGCGAGCGGCCCGCTTGCCGGCGGCCGGCGCGCGCACCTCCACCGCGTAGCGGGCGGCCTTGAGCTTCTTGCGCGCCTCGTGCAACGCGACGTCCCCGTCCGGCCCGGTGGTGGCGAGCGCCCGGTCCAGCCGGGTGTCGGCACGGCGTACCGCCTTGCGGACCCTGCGGTCCACCCACCGCCGGCCGACGTCGGCGGGCGGGCCGTCGGCCAGCCGATCCAGGCGGGCCAGCAGAGCGGGGTAGCGGTCGGCGTCCAGCGCGGACCGCAGCGCGATGGTCGCCTCGGCCCGGTCGGCGGCGAACCATTGGCCGATCCGCGCCGCCACCGGGCCGAGCACCAGCTCGTCCGGCAGCTCGTGCATCGCCTCGGTGAGCCGGTCGGCCATCACCTGGGTGTCGCGGACCCGGCCCAGCTCGCCGCCGAGGCGGCGCAGCTCGGCCCGGACCGCCTCACTCTCCCGGCGGTCCCACAACCCCCGGAAGGTACGCAGGGTCGCCCGCAACCGGCGGGTCGCCACGCGCATGTCGTGGACCGCGTCCTCGTTCCCCTGGTACGCGGCCGCGTGGTTGCCGACGATCGCGTCGCGCTGTGCCCTGACGTACGCGAGGACAGGTCCCGCCGGGCCGACCGGCTCCCGGTCGTCGAAGCGCTCGATCCGGCCGGCGACGGCCCGGTGCGACTTGCTGACCGCCACCTCGCGGGCGCCTGCCGCGCGCAGCCGCTCCCCGAGTGCGTCGAGCAGCGCCTCGTCGCCCTCGACCAGCTCGATCTCGATCTCGTGCCAGGTCCGCGCGGTGCCGTCCACCAGGTCCTCGGACCGGACGTCGTCCTCGGCCACCTCGGCCAGCACCCGGCCGTCCGCGTCGAGCAGCCGGTGCTCCCGGCGGCGATTGACGACCCGGGCCGCCGGAGTGACAGGGCGACCGCGCGACGCGCCCCGGATCAGCGCGACCAGCTCGGGCGGCGGGCCGTCGTCGGACGCCCCGGCCGGGAACTGGTGCTCGACCCGGGCGCCACCGACAGCGCCCACCTTGAGGTGCCAGCCCGCGTCGTGCCCACCGGTACGCCGGCGCAGTGCGTGCCCGCTGCGCAGCAGGAGCAGGTCGCCGGTGTCCCAGTAGACGGCGTCCAGATCCGAGACGGTGGCGTCGGACATGGTCACGACGCCACCGCACCCGGTCAGGTCGGGCAGCCGGAAACCCTCGTCGCCGGAGTACTTGCGCTCACGTTCCACGACGGTCGCCATGCGGCCTCCCGTACTCGGCTCGCGCACCGGCGAACCGGTCTCAGCTCAGTCGTTCGAGCACCATCGCCATGCCCTGGCCGCCGCCGACGCACATGGTCTCCAGACCGATGGTCTTGTCGTGCCACTCCAGCGCGTTCAGCAGCGTGCCGGTGATCCGGGCACCGGTCATGCCGAACGGGTGGCCGACGGCGATCGCGCCACCGGCGACGTTCAGCTTCTCCTCCGGGATACCGAGCTGCCGGTACGAGGGGATCACCTGGGCGGCGAACGCCTCGTTGATCTCGACCAGGTCGACGTCGTCGATGGTCATGCCGGCGCGCTTGAGCGCCTGCTTCGACGCCTCGACCGGGCCCAGGCCCATGATCTCGGGGGAGAGCCCGGTGACGCCGGTGGAGACGATCCGGGCCAGCGGGGTGAGCCCCAGCTCGGACGCGCGCTCGGCGCTCATGATCACCACGGCGGCGGCGCCGTCGTTGAGCGGGCAGCAGTTGCCCGCGGTGATCCGGCCGTCCGGGCGGAACACCGGCTTCAGGCCGGCCACCGCCTCCAGGGTCACCCCGGCTCGCGGGCCGTCGTCGGTGCTGACGACGGTGCCGTCCGGCGTGGTGACCGGGGTGATCTCGCGGGCCCAGAAGCCGTCGGCGATCGCCTTCTCGGCGAGGTTCTGGCTGCGGACGCCGAACGCGTCCATGTCCTCGCGGGTCACGTCGTACACCTGGGCCAGGTTCTCCGCGGTCTGCCCCATGGCGAGGTAGATGTCGGGGAGCTGCCCGGCCTCGCGCGGGTCGGTCCACACCTCGGCGCCGCCCTGGGCGCGGGCCGCGGAACGCTCCCGGGCCTCGGCGAAGCGGGGGTTCTCCCAGCCGCCGCCGACGAGGGCCTGCGCCTCCGGCGGCAGCGTGTCCGAGTTGCCCCGGGCGTACCGGGACACCATCTCCACACCGGCGGAGATGAACACGTCACCCTCACCGGCCCGGATCGCGTGCATCGCCATCCGGGTGGTCTGGAGCGAGGACGCGCAGTAGCGGGTCAGCGTGGCGCCGGGCAGGCCGTCGAGGCCCATCAGGGTGGCGACCACCCGGGCCATGTTGAAGCCCTGCTCGCCGCCGGGCAGACCGCACCCGAGGTAGAGGTCGTCGATGGTGGTGGGATCGAGCGCCGGGACCTTGTCGAGGGCGGCCTGGACGATGGTGGCGGCGAGGTCGTCCGGGCGGACCTCGCGGAGGGAACCCTTGAACGCGCGGCCGATGGGGGACCGGGCGGTGGCGACGATGACGGCGTCGCGGGGCGACTCAATCGGCATGAGCCAACGTTAACGCGCGAGTAACATGCCCGGGAAGTCGCACGGCGGGCGGGAAATGTCACCCCGTGGGCGGTCGCCGGTGATGCCGGAACGCGACGGCAGCGGCCGCCTCGACCGCCGGGAGCAGGGCGTGCGCCCACACCCGGTAGCCGTCGGCCGACGGGTGGAAGCCGTCGTGGCAGAGCGTCCCCGCGTCCGCGCGGAACACCGGGCCGGTCTCGGTGCCCAGGTCGACGACGGTGCCGCCGGCGTCCAGCACGGCCGCCGTCTGCGCCCGCGCCATCCGCCGCCCGGACCAGCCGAGCACCTGACGCAGCGGTGCGGCGACCGCGCGTACCGCCCCGAGGTCGGGGCACGTGCCCACCACCACCTCGACGTGTGCCTCCCGCAGACGGCGTACCGCCGAGCCGAGATAGGCCGCCGCGTCGCCGGGCCGGGACATCGCGGTGGCGTCGTTCGCCCCGATCAGCACCACCGCCACGTCCGGCCGCTCACCGAGCAGCGCCCGGGCCACCTGGGTCGCCAGGTCGGTGGCGCGCGAGCCGGAGACCCCGACGCTGGACAGCTGCACCCGGCGCCCGGTCGGACCCTCGGCGAGCAGGTTGGCGAGCTGACCGCCGATGGTGTCCTCGAACCGGTCGACGCCCACACCGAGCGCCGACGAGTCACCCAGCAGCACCAGCCGCAGCGGCGGCGCGTCCGCGCGGCCGACAGTCGCGCGCAGGACCAGACCCAGCTCGGGCTGGGCGTACTCGCGGGTGCGGGCAGCGATGGCCTGGCCGGCCAGGACCGCCGCGCCGCCCACAGTGCCGGCCAGCAGCGACAGGGCCGCGGCCCGGCCCCACCGGGCCACCTCACCGCGCTCGCTCATGACGTTCCCTCCAGCGTTGCCGAGTCGGCGGCGCTGCCGGTCGGTGGCACCGCGCCGACGCCGAAGAAGGCCCGCCGGCGAAGCTGCGCCCACCGCCCGCCCGGCCCGCGGTCGCGACCCCGGAGCTGGGCGCCGCTGACCTCCGTGCCTGCGTGCCGGGCCGCTTGGTGGGCGGCCTCCGGGAGCGACCGTACGCCTTCCACGCCCGGCAGGACAGGCCTGCGTTCCGGGACCGCGCCCAACGCGGACAACACGGTGGGCAGCAACGCCGCTGCGGCTATCGCGTACCCCTCGGCGGAGGGGTGGAACCGGTCCCAGGCGAACATCCGCCCGGGGTCGGCGGCGAAGCGCGGCCCGAGCATGTCGCCGAGCGAGACGGCACGGCCGCCGGCCTCGACCACGCCCACCGTCTGCGCGGCGGCGAGCTGGCGGCTCCAGCGCCGGGCCAGCCAGCGCAGCGGCGGCTGAATAGGCCGGATGGTGCCCAGGTCGGGGCAGGTGCCGACGACCACCTCACAGCCGGCCGCCCGGAGCGTACGGACCGCGTCGACCAGATATCGCACCGCTACCGAGAACGGTGAGCGGTTGGTGACGTCGTTGCCGCCGACCAGGATCACTGCGACGTCCGGCTCGACCTCCAGGGCGGACTCGACCTGCGGCTTCAGCCCTGACGACAACGCGCCGACCACGGCGAACCGGTGCAGCCGGACCGGCCGGTGCAGGCGGCGGGACAGCCCGGTGGCCAGCAGTGATCCCGGTGTCTCCCGGCGCCTGTGCACGCCGTACCCGGCCGCTGAGGAGTCGCCCAGGATGACCACGGTGATCGGCGGGCCGGGCAGTCTCGCGCCGTACACACCGTCGCAGCGCGGCGGCGGGGCCTGCGCCATCGGGATGGTGCGGCGGGCCTGCCGGGCCTGGCCGAGCAGCACCCCACCGGTGGCGGCGGTGGCCGCCACCGTGGCGCCCGTGCCGATCGCCGCGAGGCGGGCGATCTGCCGGGCGCGCTGCCGGCGGACCGGCGCGACGGAACCAGCGTCCCCCATGAACCGACAGTATCGCGCCGGTACGACCACTGCTGTCCTTGATCGGATGGCTGGGCGGTGCCCGGATTGGGTACCGATGAGGGGCAGCGGACATGGACTTGCCATCGGGCCGCACCATGGTCGAGCGGAGAGGGGCGACATCATGGGGAAGACGTTGAAGCGCAGCGCCGCGTTCGCGGCGCTGGCCCGGGCGCTGGCGGCCGGTACGCGGGGCGGGCCGTCGCTCGGGGCACGGCTGGCGGCGCTGCCGCGGATGATCCGCGCGACCACCCGGGGCGAGTACGACGGTGGCCTGCGCCTGGCGCTGATGGCCGGGGCGACGGCGTACATCGTCTCCCCGATCGACCTGCTGCCGGAGATCCCGCTGGCGATCTTCGGGCTGGCCGACGACGCGGTCATGGTCACCTGGCTGGCCGGCAGCGTGCTCGCCGAGACCGAGCGGTTCCTGGAGTGGGAGGCACGTCGCAGCTCCGTCATCCCCGGGCATGCGGTGCCCTGACGGCACGTACGCTGGTCGGCGAACTGACCGCTGACCGACCGCCCCACGACGGCGGCGCGACGAAGGGCACAACGAGGTGCAGTACTACGACAACGTCGTCGAGCTGATCGGCAACACCCCGCTGGTACGCCTGCGCAACGTCACCGAGGGCATCCAGGCCACCGTGCTGGCGAAGGTGGAGTACGTGAACCCGGGCGGCTCGGTCAAGGACCGGATCGCGCTGCGCATGGTGGAGGACGCCGAGAAGGCGGGCATCCTGGGGCCGGGCGGCACGATCGTGGAGCCGACCAGCGGCAACACCGGCGTCGGGCTGGCCCTGGTGGCCCAGCTCCGGGGCTACCGCTGCGTCTTCGTCTGCCCGGACAAGGTCAGCCAGGACAAGCAGGACGTGCTGCGCGCGTACGGCGCCGAGGTGGTGGTCTGCCCGACCGCCGTCGCGCCGGAGGACCCGCGCTCCTACTACAACGTCTCCGACCGGCTGGCCCGGGAGATCCCCGGCGCGTGGAAGCCCAACCAGTACAGCAACCCGGCCAACCCGCGTTCGCACTACGAGACCACCGGCCCGGAGCTGTGGCAGCAGACCGAAGGCAGGATCACCCACTTCGTCGCGGGCGTCGGCACCGGCGGCACCATCTCCGGCATCGGCCGCTACCTCAAGGAGGCGTCCGAGGGCCGGGTCAAGGTGATCGGCGCGGACCCGGAGGGCTCGGTCTACTCCGGCGGCACCGGGCGGCCGTACCTGGTCGAGGGCGTCGGTGAGGACTTCTGGCCCGAGACGTACGACCGGGGGATCGCCGACGAGATCGTCGAGGTGTCGGACAAGGAGTCCTTCGAGATGACCCGCCGGCTGGCCCGCGAGGAGGGGCTGCTGGTCGGCGGCTCCTGCGGTATGGCCGTGGTGGGCGCGCTGGAGGTGGCCCGCAAGGCCGGCCCGGACGACGTGATCGTGGTGCTGCTGCCGGACGGCGGCCGGGGCTACCTGTCGAAGATCTTCAACGACAAGTGGATGGCCCGGTACGGTTTCCTGGACGACTCGGGCACCGAGCCGACCGTCGCCGACGCGCTCGCCGGCAAGCCCGGCGGCCTGCCCGAGCTGGTGCACGTGCACCCGACCGAGACGGTCCGCGACGCGATCGACTACATGCGCGAGTACGGCGTCTCCCAGCTCCCGGTGCTCAAGGCCGAGCCGCCGGTGGTGACCGGTGAGGTGGCCGGTTCGATCGCCGAGAAGGACCTGCTCGACGCGTTGTTCACCGGCCAGGCCCACCTGCACGACACGATCGAGCGGCACATGGGCGAGCCGCTGCCGATGATCGGCGGCGGCCAGCCGGTGAGCGAGGCGGTCGGGCTGCTGGAGAAGGCGGACGCGGCGCTGGTGCTGGTCGACGGCAAGCCCAAGGGCGTGCTGACCCGCCAGGACCTGCTGGCCCACCTCGGCGCCCGCTGAGCGGGGCGGGGCCCCGGGATCCGGGGCCCGCCCGTTCACAGCTCGCGGCCGTACCGCAGTTGCGGCACCAGCGCCGAGCCGATGTGCTCGTCCCGCTGCAGACCGGTCAGGACCCAGCCGCCGCGCTCGTAGAACCGGCGCGCGGCGGCGTTGTCCCGCAGCACCCACAGCACCGCGCGGGTCCATCCCCGGGCCCGCATCGCGTCGAGCGCGTCCACCATCAGCGCCCGGCCGGTGCCCCGGCCCCGCTCGGACGGCTCCAGGTGGATCGCGTTGAGCAGCCCGGTCGCCGGGTCGCCCTCGTCGTCCGGCCCGAGGTAGCTGAAGCCCACCAGCCGCCCGCCCCGCTCGGCCACCGTCATCCGGTGGTCGGCGCCCTCCCAGGTCAGCCGTTCCACCCAGTAGCGGCCCATCGCCTCGGGCGTCGGGTCGGCCAGCGCCTCGGGCGGCAGGAACGACGAGTACGCCGCCACCCGTGAACGCTGGTGCAGGGCGCCGACCGCCATCAGGTCGGCTTCGGTCGCGGAACGTAGGGAGATCGTCACCCGGGCGACGGTACCCGCCGGGGCGGCACCTGTACCGTCTGAAGATCCTCGGCGATCACCAGGTCGCCGGTGAAGTGCTCGCGGGCCTCGTCGTGGAAGCGGCGCGGGTCGGCGTACCGCTGGGAGAAGTGGGTGAGCACGAGCGTCCGTACCCCCGACTCGGCCGCCACCCGCGCGGCCTGGCCGGCGGTGAGGTGCCCGACCTCGGCGGCGAGGGCCGCCTCCGACTCCAGGAACGTCGACTCGATCACCAGCAGGTCGGCGTGCTCGGCCAGTGCGTACACGCCGTCGCAGAGCCCGGTGTCCATCACGAACGCGAACCGCTGCCCCGGCCGGGTCACGCTCACCTCGTCGCGGGTCACGCGGCGTCCGTCGCGGTCCAGGTGGCCGTCGCGCAGCAACCGCCCCACGTCCGGACCGGCGATGCCGTACGCGCTCAGCCGCTCCGGAAGCATCCGGCAGCCGTCCGGCTCGACCAGGCGGTACCCGTACGTCTCGATCGGGTGCCGCAGCCGGCGGGCCTCCAGCGTGCCGATGCCCAGCGTGATGCGCTGCCCGTCGGCGTCGATCGGCTCGACTGCCAGTTCGGCGGTCTCGTAGAAGCTGGAGGCGTGCCGCAGCCGGGCGAAGTACTCGGCGCCGCCGGCCGGGAAGTGCACCGCCACCGGGCGTGGTACGCGGTCCAGCGAGAGCCGCTGGATCATGCCGGGCAGCCCGAGGCAGTGGTCCCCGTGGAAGTGGGTGACGCAGATCCGGGTCAGGTCGGTGGCGGTGATCCGGGTGTGCAGCATCTGGCGCTGGCTGCCCTCGCCCGGGTCGAAGAGGATCACCTCGTCGTCCCAGCGCAGCAGGTAGCCGTTGTGGTTGCGTTGCCGGGTCGGGGCCTGGCTGGCCGTACCGAGCACCACCAGCTCACGCATGGACACGGCATCCTCCGGAAGGCAAAAAGCGACCCCCGGGGCTTCCGCGCTCGCGCGCGGGCCGGCTGGACTGGGCCGGCACCCCGGGGGTCGGGTGGCTGTCGTGGTTTCGCCGCACCGCTGCCACACGGTCTCGACGATCCTGCAGGTGCCCGCCTCGCGGCGGACGAGATTTCACTGTCGAGGACAGCGGCTAGCGGACAGCCACCTCACGAGTCCGATTGCTATACAAGTCTGGACCACCTCCTTTCCCGTGTACCGCCACGCTATCCAGTTCGCGGCGGCCGCGGCAACGGATTTCGATCACAGACCCCGGTCAGTCCAGGCCGATCGGGCCCTCGCGCGGGCCCTCCTCGTTCGCCGGCTGCACTGCGAGCGACGGGAAGTCGGCCAGGTCGCCCTCCGGCTCGGCGTCCCACTCCGGGAAGACCAGGGGGCTCTGGAGATAGAGGCAGAGCAACTGGGTGAGCTGGTGCAGGCCGTCGAGGTGGGTGCGTTCGTGCCCGTGGGTGGCGTCCACGCCGAACCCGAGCAGCGCCACCCGGGCGTGCGCCCCGGCCTCGACCGCGGCGGCCACGTCCGAGCGGTAGTAGTCGAACACGTCCCGGACCAGGTCGACGCCGTGCTCCTTCGCGATCGAGGCGAGGTTGCGGGTCAGGTGGTAGTCGAACGGGCCGACGCCGTCGCCCATCGCCAGCGTGGCGGCGGTCTCCCGGGACTGCTGGCCCGGCGCGACCACCGCCGCGTCCACCGAGACGATCTCCGCGACGTCCGGGTCCAGCCCGTGGCTGGCGCCGTGGCCGATCTCCTCGGTGACGGTGACCAGCAGGTGCGCGGTGACCGCCGGGATGATCCCGGCGTCGACCATCGCCTTGAACGCGGTCAGCACCGCCGCCACGCCCGCCTTGTCGTCCAGGTGCCGGGACTTGACGTACCCGTTCGGAGTGATCGTGGGGTTGGGCAGGAACGCCACGAAGTCCCCGGCGTCGATGCCGAGCGCCCGCAGCCCGGCCTCGTCGTGCACGGGCTCGTCCACCCGCACCTCGACCAGCTCCCAGCCGACGCCCTGGAGGTCGACCGCCTCGTTGTAGCGGTGGCCGCTCGCCTTCAGCGGCAGCACCTGGCCGGTGACGACCCGCTCCAGGTCGTCGGTGAAGATCCGCACGTGGGCGCCCTCGGCGAAGCGGGCGCTGTGCGTACCGATCGGGTTGACCTCCAGCCGGCCGTTCTCCTTGAGCCGCTTCACCATGCCGCCGATGGTGTCGGTGTGCACCACCACGGCCCGGTCTGCGCCGGTCGACCGGGGGCCGGGCAGACAGGCGCTCAGCGCCCCGCGACGGGTCAGCGTGGAGCTGATCCCGATCGCGGAGAGCCGCTCGCCCACGTACTGCTGGATGTGGTCGGTGCGCCCCGACGGGCTGGGGATCTCCAGCAGCTCCACCAGCACCTGGCGGAGGTAGTCGAGGTCGAGCTTGAGCGGTTGGGGCTTGCGTGCGGTCATGCCCCAGAGCTTGCCGCACCGGCCGGTGACCAGAGTCGCTGCGGTGCCCGGGTACCCGGGAAGAGCAGGTCGACGAAGCGCTCGGCGGTGGGCTGCGGCTCGTGGTTGGCCAGTCCGGGCCGCTCGTTCGCCTCGATGAACACGTGTTCCGGCTGGTCCGGGGCGGGGACCAGCAGGTCCAGCCCGGTGACCGGGATGTCCAGCGCCCGGCTCGCCGTGACGCACGCCTCGGCGATCGCCGGGTGCAGATCGGCTGTCACGTCGTGGATCGTGCCGCCGGTGTGCAGGTTGGCCGTCCGCCGGACCGCCAGCACCTCGCCCTCCGGCAGCACGTCGTGCATCCGGTACCCGGCCTCCGCCACCACCTCGCGGGTCATGTCGTCGACGGGGATGCGGGACTCGCCGCCGGTGGCGGCGGCCCGGCGGCGGCTCTGCCGCTCGATCAGCTCGGTGATGTCGTGCACGCCGTCGCCGGTGATCTGCGCCGGCCGGCGTACCGCGGCGGCGACCACCTCGTGGTCGATCACCACGACCCGCAGGTCCTCGCCCGCGCGCAGTTCCTCGATCAGCACGTCCGGGCAGAACCGGCGGGCCAGCTCGACGGCGGCGGTCAGCGCCTCCGGCGTACGCACGCCGACGGTGATGCCGTTGCCCTGCTCGCCCCGCGCCGGCTTGACCACCACCGGGCCCACGTCGTTCAGGAATGCGACGTCGTCGGGCTCGCCGGTGGCGGTGCGCCCGCGCGGCACCGACAGCCCCGCCTCGGTGAGGATGCGCCGGGTCACCCGCTTGTCGTCGCAGCGGCTCATCGCCACCGCCGAGGTCAGCTCCGACAGCGACTCGCGGGTGTGGATGGTCCGGCCGCCGGTGGTCAGCTTCAGCTCACCCCAGTGCGGGTCGGTCACCTCGACCCGGATGCCGCGGCGCATCGCCTCGTCCGCGACGATCTTCGCGTACGGGTTCAGCTCGTCGTACCCCTCCGGCATGGCGGGCAGGAACAGGCGCTCGTTGATCGGGTTCTTCCGCTTCACGCAGAGCGTGCCGGTGCGGTGGAAGCCGAGGCGCTCGTACAGCCGGATCGCACCCGAGTTCTCGGCCAGCACGGACAGGTCCACGAACGCCCGGCCGCGCTCGTCGAGCCGGTCCGCGAGCGCGGTGAGCAGCGCCTGCCCGGTGCCGGGCGGGGCGGTGTTGAAGTCGACTGTGAGGCACCACAGGCTGGCGCCGTCCTCCGGGTCGCCGAAGACCGCGACGTGGTCCACGCCGGTGATGGTGCCGACCACCTCACCGGTGGTGTCCTCGGCCACCAGGTGCAGGAACCGGTCCGTGCCGGCGTTGTCCACCAGCACCTCGACCGGTGCGGTGACCATGCCGTTGCGCGCGTAGATCCGGTTCACCGCCTCGGCGTCGGCGGCGTCACGCAGCGGCCGGACGGTCAGCCCGGGCACCTCGCCGCCCTCGGTGGCGGCGGGCCGCTTGTCGCCCAGCGGCAGCCGGTACGTCAGCGACGGGTCGATGAACAGCTCGTCCGGCAGCCGGGACACCAGCACGTGCGGGTCGCGCAGGTAGATGCAGATGTCCCGGGCGCCGACCGCCTCGGAGCGCAGCACGTCGGCCACGTGCACCTGGTCGTCGAACGTCTGCCCGAACACCAGCCGGCCCCAGCCGCAGTCCAGCACCACGCCCGAGGCGTCGGTGGACGCGGTCTCCGGCTGCCGCGGCTCCGGCGTACCCGGTGCGATCGGGTCACCGCCCGGGCCGGTGCGTTCCCGGCGCCGGCCCAGCACCCGTTCCCGGTCGGTACGCGCCGTTCCGGTGGCGAGGGTGTCGGTCACGGTCAGTCGATTCCGTGGCTCTGGAGCCACATTTCCAGGAGTCCCAGTTGCCACAGCTTGTTTCCGTTCAACGGGGTCAGTTCGGCATTCGGGTCGGCGAGCAGCGCGTCGACGTAGTCGGCGCGGAACAGGTCACGACGGCGCGCCTCCGGGGCGGTGAGCGCGTCGCGTACCCGGTCGAGGAGCTTGCCCTCCAGGTGGGTGAGACCGGGCACCGGGAAGTAGCCCTTGGGCCGGTCGATGACCTCGTGCGGCAGGACCCGGCGGCCGATCTCCTTGAGCACGCCCTTGCCACCCTGGGCAAGCTTCAGCTCCGGCGGGCAGCTCGCGGCCAGCTCGACGAACTCGTGGTCGAGGAACGGCACCCGGGCCTCCAGCCCGTGCGCCATGGTCATGTTGTCGACCCGCTTCACCGGGTCGTCGGTCAGCATGACCTGGGTGTCGATCCGCAGGCCGGCGTCGACGGCGGTCTGCGCGCCCGCGCGGCCCAGGTGCGCGGCCACGAACTCCCGCGCCGGGTCGCCGTCGGCCAGCCACGCCGGGTTGAGCACCCGGGCCAGTCCGGCCGCGTCGCGGTCGAAGAACGCCTTCGCGTACGTCTCGAGCGCCTGCTCCCGGTCCACCCCGGCGAGCGGCGGGTACCAGTGGTAGCCACCCAGGATCTCGTCCGCGCCCTGGCCCGACTGCACCACCTTGACGTGCTTCGCGACCTCCTGGCTGAGCAGCCAGAACGCGACGCAGTCGTGGCTGACCATCGGTTCGCTCATCGCCGCGACGGCGGCCTCCAGCGGCGGCAGCAGGTCACCGGTGGGCACCCGGATCTGGTGGTGGTCGGTGCCGAACGTCTTCGCGACCAGATCGGAGTAGACGAACTCGTCGCCCTCCCGGCCGCCGACCGCGTCGAAGCCGATGGAGAACGTGGCCAGACCGGACCGGGCCTGCCCCTCGCCGGCGAGCAGCGCGACCACCAGGCTGGAGTCGAGGCCGCCGGAGAGCAGCACGCCCACCGGGACGTCGGCCACCATGCGGCGGCGCACGGCGGTGGTCAGCGAGTCGAGCAGCGCGTCCTGCCAGTCCCGCTCGGACCAGCCGGCCCGCTCGGCGGCGCGGCCGAAGGACGGATCCCAGTAGACCCGCTCGTGGGTGGAGCCGTCCGCCTCGTACACCCGGACCGTGGCCGGCGGCAGCTTGGTGACGCCGGCCAGGATGGTGCGCGGCGGCGGCACGATGCTGTGGAAGCTCAGGTAGTGGGCGAGCGCAACCCGGTCGATGGTGGTGTCGATGCCGCCGCCGGCGAGCAGCGCCGGCAGCGTCGAGGCGAACCGGACCACACCGGGGCTCTCGGCCAGGTAGAGCGGCTTGATGCCGAGGCGGTCCCGGGCCAGCACCAGGCGGCCGGTGTCGCGCTCGCTGATCGCCGCCGCGAACATGCCGATCAGGTGGTCGACGAAGTCGAGCCCCCACTCGGCGTACGCCTTGACCACGACCTCGCTGTCACCGGACGAGAAGAACCGGTGGCCCTTGGCCTGCAGCTCGGCGCGTAGTTCCCGGTAGTTGTAGATGCAGCCGTTGAAGACACCGGTGAGCCCGGCGGCGGCGTCCACGATGGGTTGGCCGCTCGCCGCGGACAGGTCGATGATCTTCAGGCGCCGGTGTCCCAGCGCGGTCGGGCCCTGCGACCAGATGCCGCTGTCGTCGGGCCCTCGGTCACTCATCGTGGCCGCCATCCGCTCCACGGCCGAGACGTCGGCGCGTGAACCGTCACGGCGGAACTCTCCCGCAAGTCCGCACATACGAGCCAATGCTGCCAGAGCTTGTTGCAGTTCGCCTGTTGAGACGATGACGAACGTGTGACAGCTTGCTACGATGCGCCGTCACGCAGGGTGGTTGCCTGTCACGCCTTCGGTTCCTGCCCCTCCACGCCCGGATGCCGGAAACCCGGCCCGTCCCCGGTGTGAGGAATACCGCACGGACCGGCGCGCCCCGGCATCGGCGGCTTTCCCCGATCTTGCACTTTGGTGCCCCGTAATCCTCGTAATCCGGGCAACTCGTGGGCCGAAACTGCAAGATCGCGTGAGCGTAGACGCTGCCGGCACGGTGATCGGCCTCGCCGTTCACCGTGCCGGACTCGTGGTGCGGGTCGCGGGCTAGCCCGCGGTGCGGGCCACGCCGACCGGGCAGCTCAGCCCGTTCGGTCCGTGGTTGCAGTAGCCGTTCGGGTTCTTCGTCGGCGCCAGGTACTGCTGGTGGTAGTCCTCGGCGAAGTAGTAGTCGCCGAGCGGGGCGATCTCGGTGGTGATCTCACCCTTGCCGGCCCGGGCCACGATCGGCGCGAACGCGTCCCGCGACGCCTTCGCGGCGGCGGCCTGCTCGTCGGTGGTGGTGTAGATCGCCGAGCGGTACTGGGTGCCCACGTCGTTGCCCTGGCGCATGCCCTGGGTCGGGTCATGGTTCTCCCAGAAGACCTTCAGCAGGTCCTCGTAGGCGATCTTCGACGGGTCGTAGACCACCTGGACCACCTCGGCGTGCCCGGTCATGCCCGAGCAGACCTCCTCGTACGTCGGGTTGGTGGTGTAGCCACCCGCGTAGCCGGCGGACGTGGTGATCACGCCGGGGAGGGTCCAGAACAGCCGCTCGGCGCCCCAGAAGCAGCCCATCCCGAAGACGGCGACCTGCGCGCCCTCGGGGAACGGGCCCTTCAGCGTCGACGGCAGCACCTCGTGCCGGTCGGCGATCGGCATCGCGATCGGGCGACCCGGCAGGGCTTGGTCAGGAGAGATCATTTCAGCCTTCATGCGGCGGAGGAACACGGTGGGACTCCTCTCTTGGCTTTCCCAGCGTGTGCAACAGCGTCGCCCCCCGGTTCCTTACCCGCCCACGCTCCCGTCAGGCCAGCGCCGCCGAGATCCGCCCGGCGAACGTCTCGGCCTCGGCGTCGTCGGCGTACCGGGTACGCGGCCAGAAGAAGCCGCGCAGCCCGTCGCCCTTCGTCCTGGGAACCACGTGGGCGTGCAGGTGCGGTACGGACTGGGACACCCGGTTGTTCATCGCCACGAACGTCCCACCGGCGTCCATGCCGGTCTCCACGGCCACGGCGATCCGCTGCACCAGCCGGAAGTAGCCGGGCAGCGCGTCGGCCGGCAGGTCGGCCAGGGTGACCAGGTGGGTACGGGGCACCACGAGCACGTGCCCCTTGAACACCGGGCGGGTGTCCAGGAAAGCGACCCCGTCCGGCTCGTCGGTTACCCGGAAGGCCGGCACCTCGCCCGCCACGATCCCGCAGAACATGCACCCGCTCATCCGACCACCCTAGGCCCGGCCCGGCCACCCCACCTCCGGGCGAGCGTTGATCATGAGGTTGGCTGCGACAAATCGGACCGTCGGCACCGCTAACCTCATGATCGGCGCGAAACCGGGCGGGTCAGGAGCGGTCCAGGTAGGCGTCCCAGTCGTCTTCGGGGATGCCAGTCGGGCCGGTCTCGCCGTTGGCGAGGCGCGCCCGGATGTCCGCCTCCCATCGCAGCGCCCATCCGCGCAACTCGTCGACCTGTTGCTCGGTGAGCCCGTACGAACGGAAGGTCCGGCCGTCCCGCTCCGTCACACCACCCAGCCGGTCGGCCAGTTCGTCCAACGAGAAGCCGGCGGTGTGACGGGCGCCGAGGTGCTCCAACTCCGACCAGGTGAGCCGCTCGGAGGCCGCGCGGACGTCGATGTAGTCCCGGTGGGCGGCTCGGTCGTGCAGCGCGCGGACCTTCAGCCCCACCGCGTCCTCGAAGGCCAGCACCGGGCCCCGAGGCGATCCGTCACGGCGTCGAGCGGCAGCGCGGCGGCCGTGGCGAAGTCGATGTCCTGGGAGGGCCGGTCGACCAGGTCGTGGGCGCACATGGCATAGCCGCCGGCGAGCATCAACCCTAGGTCGTCACCGGCAGCGAGACCCAGCGAGGCCGGGATCCGGTCGGCGACGCCGTGCAGGCGAGAGGGGAGCGCCTCGGTCGAACTCACCGGACCAGTATGGCCGACCGCCCCGACACCTTCGCGCTTGTGACTCGCACCGGGTTGCCGGGAGCGGGACCGGGCGGGGGACTAACGTCTGCGGCATGAGCCACGGCTTCGAGACACTCGCCATCCACGCCGGTCAGGACCCGGAGGCCCGCACCGGTGCGGTGATCCCGCCGATCTACCAGACCAGCACGTACGCCCAGGACGCCGTCGGCGCGCCCCGCGAGGGCTACGAGTACAGCCGCTCCGGCAACCCGACGCGCGACGCGCTCCAGGAGTGCCTGGCCGCGCTGGAGGGCGGCCCGGTGGCGCTCGCCTTCGCCAGCGGCCTGGCCGCCGAGGACACGCTGCTGCGGACCGTCTGCAAGCCGGGCGACCACGTGGTGATCCCGGACGACGCGTACGGCGGCACGTACCGGCTGTTCGCCAAGGTGGCCGAGCGCTGGGGCCTGGCGTACACCCCGGCGAAGGTCTCCGACCCGGACGCCGTGCGGGCCGCGATCCGTCCCGGCGCGACAAAGATCGTGTGGGTGGAGACGCCGACCAACCCGCTGCTCGGCATCGCCGACATCGCCGCGCTCGCCGCGGTGGCGCACGACGCCGGCGCGCTGCTGGTGGTCGACAACACGTTCGCCTCGCCGTACCTCCAGCAGCCGATCGCGTTCGGCGCGGACGTGGTGGTGCACTCCACCACCAAGTACGTCGGCGGACACTCCGACGTGGTCGGCGGCGCGCTCGTCGCGGCGGACCGCGCGCTCGGCGAGGAGCTGCGCTACCACCAGAACGCGATGGGCGCGGTCAACGGGCCGTTCGACGCCTGGCTCACGCTGCGCGGCATCAAGACCCTCGGGGTACGGATGGACCGGCACTGCGACAACGCCGAGCGGATCGCGGCCTACCTGGACGGACACGCCAAGGTCGCCCAGGTCGTCTACCCGGGCCTGCCCTCGCACCCCGGCCACGAGGTGGCCGCCAAGCAGATGCGCCGGTTCGGCGGCATGATCTCGTTCCGCGCGGCGGGCGGCGAGGAGCACGCCGTCCAGATCTGCAACCGGGCCCGGTTGTTCGTGCTCGCCGAGTCGCTCGGCGGCGTCGAGTCCCTGATCGAGCACCCGGGCCGGATGACACACGCAAGCGCTGCGGGCTCGCCGCTTGAAGTTCCCGGCGATCTCGTGCGACTGTCTGTCGGCATCGAGACGGTCGACGACCTGCTCGCCGATCTGGAGCAGGCCCTGGGCTGACCGCTGGTTGGGGAGGGTGGCAGTGCCGGACATCTTGCCGACGACCTGGGTCGGGACGACCGCGAAACAGATCGCCCGGGCGGTACGCCGTGGCGACGTCTCCGCCACCCAGGTCGTCGCCGACCACCTGGACCACGTCGCCCGGGTGGATCCCGAGCTGGGCGCGTTCCGCGCGGTGCGCGGCGGTGAGGCGATCACCGAGGCGGAGAAGGTCGACGAGCAGGAGGAACTGGCGAACCTGCCGCTCGCCGGGGTGCCGGTGGCGGTCAAGGAGAACACGCCGGTGGCCGGCCTGCCCACCTGGAACGGGTCGGCCGCGATGCGTACGCCGGTGGCGGAGGCCGACCACGAGGTGGTCCGGCGGCTGCGCGGCGCGGGCGCTGTCATCCTCGGTGTGACCCGGATGCCGGAGCTGGGCCTGTGGGCGCTCACCGACGACGACACCGCTGTCACCCGCAACCCGTGGGATCCGGCGCGTACCCCCGGTGGTTCGTCCGGCGGCGCGGCCGCCGCGGTGGCCGCCGGGCTGGTGCCGATGGCCCACGGCAACGACGGTCTCGGGTCGATCCGCATCCCGGCGGCCTGCTGCGGCCTGGTCGGGCTCAAGCCCGGCCGGGGCGTGGTGCCCTGCCAGCTCGGCGCGGACGACTGGTTCGGCCTCACCGAGCACGGCATGCTGACCAGCACCGTCGCCGACGCGGTGGTGGGTTTCTCGGTGCTGGCCGGCCGCCGGCCGGACAAGCTGGTCCCGCCGGAGCGGCTGCGGGTGGGCGTCTCGCTGCGCTCGCCGGTGCGTGGCGTCTCGCCGGACGCGCCGAACCGGGACGCGGTCGCCGCCGCCGGCCGGCTGCTGGCCGCCGCCGGTCACGACACCGTGCCCGCCGATCCGGTCTACCCGACCCGGCTCGGCCTCCAGGGCATCGCCACCTGGTTCGCGGCGGCCGCCGCCGACGTGCGCGCCGCCGGGGTGGCGCCGCGTCAGCTCCAGCGCCGCAGTCGCCGGCACGTCACGCTCGGCGAGTGGGCGCAGCGCCGGGGGTACGTGCGGGAGGCCGACCGGGCCGCCTGGCGCGAACGGTCGGTGCACTTCTTCGCGGACAACTCGATCGACCTGCTGCTCACCCCGGCGCTGGCCGGGCCCCCGCCGGAGGCCGCCGGGTGGTCGGGCCGCTCCTGGCTGGCGAACATGTCGACCAACATCAGGTACGCCCCGTACGCGGCGCCGTGGAACATCGCCGGGCTCCCGTCGATAGTGGTGCCGGTCGGCCGCCGCCCGGACGGCCTGCCGGTGGGCGTGCAGTTCGTCGGCCCGCCCGGCTCCGAACTGCTGTTGCTCGGCGTGGCCGGCCAGTTCGAGATGCAGGCGCCGTGGGCCCGGCACGCACCCGGCTATCCCCGGGTCGGAACGGGGTCGCCGGCCACCGCGTGATCGTCTAGCGTGTGCGCACCCTGTCGCGCACACCACCTCGGACGGTCCCCGATGAACTGCCAGACCTGCGGGGACCCCACGTCCCCGGCCTATGAGGAGTGCCGGCGCTGCGGCACCCGAGTCGGTCAGCCCGCCGTGAGTCCCGGCGTGCCCACGTACGGCGTGCGCGGCCTGGCCGTGGCCGGCGCGTTCGCGGTCGGTGCCGCCACCGTGTGCTACCTGCTCACCGCCCTGTTCCCGCTCGTGGGTGTGCAGATGGCCCGCTCGGCCGCCGAGCAGCTCGACCGGGACGTGCTGCTCGGCGCGGTGCTGGCCGAGGTGCTGTTCTCGCTGCCGTACCTGCTCGCCCTGCTGACCGCCGGGACGCTCGTGGTGATCTGGACCTGGCGGGCGCGCAAGAACCTGGACGCGTTCCCGGGCGCGGTGCCGAACCTGAGCCCGGCGTGGGCCATCGCCGGGTGGCTGGTGCCGCTGGCCAACTTCGTCGTCCCCGCCCGGGTGCTCGCCGACCTGCTCCGCAACAGCGTGTGGCAGCGCCGCCAGTCGTGGCTGGTCGGGGTGTGGTGGGTGAGCTGGCTGGTGTTCCTGATCGGTGACCGGTTCGTCGCGCGGGCCGAGCAGCAGCGCTACGACCGGCTGACCGAGCTGCCCCGCAACGACGCGGAGTTCGCCACGTACGTGCGCTTCTACGAGGACGCGCTCGCACCCCGGCTGGTGCCGGCGGTGGCCTGCCTGGTCGCCGGGATCGCGTTCGTCGTGCTGATCCGCCGGATCTCCGCCGCCCAGCAGGACCGGCTCTCCCGGGCCGTGCCCGCGTGGCCCGGCCCGCCGGGCTGGCCCGGTCAGCCCGCCTGGCCCGGCCGACCGGGCCGGCCCGCGCCCGCCGCGCCGATGCCGGTTGCGCCGACGTCGCCGCAGGTTCCGCCTGCCCCGGGTGGCACGATCGGGGCATGACGGAACTGGTCGGCCTCGCCGACGTACAGGCCGCGCGGGAGCTGCTCGCCGGTGTCACTCGTACCACCCCGCTGGAGCCGTCCCGGCCGCTCAGCGCCGCGCTCGGCGGGCCGGTCTGGCTCAAGTGCGAGAACCTCCAGCGCGCCGGGTCGTACAAGGTGCGCGGCGCGTACGTGCGGATCTCCCGGCTCTCGGCCGAGGAGCGGGCCCGCGGTGTGGTCGCGGCGAGCGCCGGCAACCACGCCCAGGGGGTGGCGCTCGCCGCCGGGCTGGTCGGCGCGCACGCCACCGTCTTCATGCCGGTGAACGCGCCGCTGCCGAAGGTCGCCGCGACGAAGGGGTACGGCGCGCAGATCGAGCTGGTCGGCAACACGGTGGACGAGTCGCTCGTCGCGGCGCAGACGTTCGCCGAGCGGACCGGGGCGGTGTTCATCCACCCGTTCGACCACGCCGACGTCATCGCCGGGCAGGGCACCGTGGCGCTGGAGATCCTCGAACAGTGCCCGGAGGTGCGCACCATCGTGACCGGGGTGGGCGGCGGCGGGCTCGTCTCGGGCATGGCGGTGGCGGCCAAGGCGCTGCGTCCCGACGTACGCGTGATCGGGGTCCAGGCGGCGAGCGCCGCCGCCTTCCCGCCCTCGCTGCGGGCCGGCGAGCCGCTGCGGCTGCCCTCGTTCGCGACGATCGCCGACGGCATCGCCGTGGGCCGTCCGGGCGAGCTGACCTTCACCCATGTCCGCAAGCTGGTCGACGACGTGGTCACGGTCTCGGAGGAGGACATCTCCCGGGCGCTGCTGATGCTGCTGGAACGCGGCAAGCAGGTGGTCGAGCCGGCCGGCGCGGTCGGCGTGGCGGCGCTGCTGGCCGGCGCGGTGGAGGTGACCGCGCCGGTCGTCGCGGTGCTCTCCGGCGGCAACATCGACCCGCTGCTCATGCTCCGGGTGATCGAGCACGGCCTGGCGGCGGCGGGGCGGTTCCTGCGCATCACCGTGCGCTGCACGGACCGGCCCGGCCAGCTCGCCTCCCTGCTCGGCGAGATCGCCGAGCACCGGGCCAACGTGGTGGACGTGGTGCACCAGCGCGCCAACCCGCACCTGCGCCTCGGCGAGGTGGAGGTGGCCCTGTCCGTGGAGACCCGCGGGGTGGAGCACTCGGACACGCTGATCAGCGCGCTGCGGGCCAGCGGCTACCAGGTGGTCTTCACCGGCGAGGGCTGAGCCCCCGGCGGCACGGGCGCCCGCAGCGGATCGCGAACGTCACAGCCGAACGCGAACGCCCCGGCCGGATGATCCGGTCGGGGCGTTCGGGTGTGCGGCTCGGGTCCGAGGAGGGCCTGTCAGCCTCGGTCGGGTTCGGGACCCGAGCCATCCGGCGCGGGTCCGGAGGGGTCAGCCGCTGTACGGCTCGAAGGAGACGATGGTCACCTTGATATCGGCGCCGCTGGGCGCCGTGTAGGTGCAGGTCTGCCCCGCCTTGCCGCCGAGGATGGCCTTGCCGAGCGCGGACTCGGGGCTGTAGACCGTCAGGTCGGTGGTGGAGGCGATCTCCCGGGAGCCGAGCAGGAAGGTCTCGCTGTCGTCGGCGTCGTCGTCGAAGTAGATCTTCACGACCATGCCCGGCGACACCGCGTCGGTGTCCGGTGCCTCGCCGACCTTGGCGGTGCGCAGCAGCTCCTTGAGGTAGAGAATGCGGCCCTCGGCCTTGCCCTGCTCCTCGCGGGCGGCGTGGTAGCCGCCGTTCTCCCGCAGGTCGCCCTCCTCGCGCCGGGCGTTGATCTCGGCGGCGATGACCGGCCGGTTGGCGATCAGCTCGTCGAGCTCGGCCTGCAGACGGTCGTAGGCGTCCTGGGACAGCCAGGTGGCGGGCGCCTCGTTTCCATTTGTGGACACAGGCGGTCTCCTCGATTGGTGCGGACTGGCTGACAGGTGAACTTGCAAGGCTACCAGTGCGGGTCGCGTCGAGGTGTGATCAATCACCCCGGGTGCCGGCGGCGGGACCGGGGTGCGGTGGCCGGCGACTCGCCGGCGGCCCGGCTCAGCCGGCGGGCCGGCAGCGCAGGACCTCGCCGATGAACGGCCGGGCGCTCGTGGGCACCTCCTGCCGGGTCCGGATGTGGCGCTGGCCGGGCTCCGCGGTCACGGTGGCCTCGGCGCTGCCCACCTGGGCCCCGTCGTGGGAGCGGGCCCGCAGCAGACAGGTGGCGGAGCCGCCCGGCGGCACGGTGACCCGGAAGTCGACGATCACCCGGGAGTCGGTGATGTCGGAGTAGCTGATCATCTCGCCCTGGTACTCCGGGTCGCCGTACTGGTAGTAGAGCTTCGCCGCGCCCAGCCCGAGGACGGCGAGCATGACCGTCACCGTCAGGGCGAGCAGGACCGGCCGGCGGCGCCCCGGCTCCCGGCGGCGGCCGTAGCGGCCCGGCGGGAAGACCGGTGCCTTCGCGGCGACTGTGGCGTGCGTCTCGCTCACCGGCGGGTATCTCCTGGCGTTGTTGTCGGCGGCATCGGCAAGAATGGCTAGGTCCATCTTCCCAGCCCGGCGCTGAGTCAAGGATGGCAGGTCGGCCTGGACCGGCGGGCGTGGCCCTGGCCACTCCGGTGGCGGCCCCCCGACCGGCCGTCACGGGGGCTTTCGCGGGCGCGGGGGGAGATTCCGGCAGGTCAGCCGGTCGGCCCGGAGGCCGGTCGGCGGGCACAGACGAGGAGCGCCGAAGGTGGCAGAACAACTGCGTCTCATGGCGGTGCACGCCCATCCCGACGACGAGTCGAGCAAGGGCGCCGCCACCATGGCGAAATACGTCGCCGAGGGAGTGGACGTCCTGGTCGTCACCGCCACCGGTGGCGAGCGGGGCAGTGTGCTCAACCCCAAGATGGACCGCCCCGACGTCTGGGCGAACATCGGTGACATCCGGCGGGCCGAGATGGACGCCGCCCGGGCCATCCTCGGCGTCGAGCAGGCGTGGCTCGGCTTCGTCGACTCCGGGCTGCCCGAGGGCGACCCGCTGCCGCCGCTGCCGGAGGGCTGCTTCGCCCTCCAGGACGTGGACGTCGCCGCCGCGCCGCTGGTGCGCCTGATGCGGCAGTTCCGGCCGCATGTCGTCACCACCTACGACGAGGAGGGCGGCTACCCGCACCCCGACCACATCATGACCCACAAGGTCACCGTGGCGGCGTTCGACGCGGCCGGTGACCCGGACCGCCACCCCGAGCTGGGCGAGCCGTGGCAGCCGCTGAAGCTCTACTACGACGTGGGCTTCTCCCGCGCCAAGATCATGAGCCTGCACGAGGCGGTGCTCGCCGCCGGGCTCGAGTCGCCGTACGGCGAGTGGATGAAGCGCTGGGACGAGCGCCCCGACAAGGGCGCCCGGATCACCACCCGGGTCGAGTGCGCCGACTACTTCCCGGTCCGCGACGACGCGCTGCGCGCGCACGCCACCCAGATCGACCCGGACGGCTTCTGGTTCCAGGTGCCGATGGAACTGCAGAAGCGCGCCTGGCCGACGGAGGACTTCCAACTCGCCCGCTCGCTGGTCGACAGCCCGCTGCCCGAGTCCGACCTGTTCGCCGGCGTACGAGAGGCGTGCCGTGCCCACTGACCCGGCCGGGGTCTACCCTGGTGCTCAGTCGCACATCGGAGGAACACCATGCTGACCACCGTCGAGGTGCTCGCGCAGAACAACTTCGGTGACACCCGTACGGGTGGTCTGGCCGGTCCGATGGGCCTCTTCCTCATCGTCGCGCTGGCCACCGTCACCGTCCTGCTGATCCGCAACATGAACGCCCGGCTGCGCCGGCTGCCCGACCGCTTCCCGCAGCAGGGCACCCCGGGCCGGGCCGATTCCGCAGTCGCCGATCCGACAGACGGGCTCGTCGAGCAGGATTCACCGACGAACGCCCCCAACGGCTCCCAGCAGGGTCGCAACAGCTGAACACCGCGTGAATCACGTCGAAGCCGGTCGCCGCCCCCTGTTGCGGCCACCGGCTTTGGCTTAGCCTTCCGCCGGGGGGACCGTCAGGCCCCGGACCCTGCGCGGAAGGGGGACGCCGATGTCGATGGCAGCACCGGCCCCCGACCATGCCCCGGCCCGACGCGTCGACGGGGCGGCCCCGTGACCACCGAGCCGGCCGACCGTTCCCCCGACCGGATCGGCCTGCGCGGGACACCGGTGGGCGTCGTCCTGCTCACCGTCGCGGTCGCGCTGACCGGTCTGCTCGCCGCCGTGCTGGGCCTCACCGTCCCGTCGCACCTGCCGGCCGACGACTCGCTCCCGGGTGCGGCCCGGTTCGGCATCGCCGCTGCCGCGTTCGCGGTGGCCCAGCTCGCCCGGCTGCGCTTCCGCAGCGCTTCGGGCATGGTGAGCATCACCTGGGGCGAGGCCGCACTCGTGGTCTGCCTCTGGCTGGTGCCTGCCGGCTGGCTCCCGGCCGCCGCCCTGCTGGGCGTGGGCACCTCCTGGACCGTGATGTCGCTGGTCTCCGACCGTCGTCCCGCGCTGGAACTGGTGGGGATCGCCGGTTCGCTCACCGCCGCCACCGCGCTCGCCGCCGCCGTGGCCACCGCGCTCGGCCCGCCGCTGCTCGCCGCGCCCACGCCGGAGCTGGCGCTCACGCTCAGCGCCGCCGCGGTGACGTACCTGCTCACCACAGCCTTCCTGGGTGCTGTCACGCTCGCCCTGCGGCACGGCATCGCGATCGGGCCGCCGCTGCTCGCCGCGTTGCGCGGCAAGCTGCTCATGTTCGTCGGCAACGTGGCGGTCGGCCTGGTGGTCGTCGCGCTGCTCGAACTCGACGCGCGCTGGCTGCTGCTCCTGCCGCCGCCGCTGTGGCTGCTCCAGCAGACGTACCGCCACCGGCTCCGCGCCGACCAGGAGCGGCGTACGTGGCGGGCGTTCGCCGAGGCCACCGCCGCACTCAACCAGCTCGACGAGCGCGGCGTGGCGACCGCGGCGGTGACCGGCGCGCTCACCCTGTTCGGCGCGGAACTGGTCGAGGTCGACGTGGCCCGGGGCGAGGGCCGCTGGCGCCGCTACCGGGCCGACCGCGGCGGGCAGGTACGCGACCGGGAGGTGGAACCGTCGGCCGGCGCCGAGGCGGGGGAGCACGAGCTGGTGCGCCGCCTCGTGGTTGGCTCCGCCGACGTCGGCCGCCTGCGGGTGCGCTTCGCCCGGTCCGCCCCGCCGAGCGCCCGGGAACGCGACGGCGTGGCGGCCTTCGGGGACGCGCTGGCCGCCGCCCTGCACGACGCCGCCACGCACCGGGAGCTGCGGCTGGTCACCGCCCGCTCGTCGTACGACGCGGTGCACGACCAGCTCACCGGGCTGCTCAACCGGGCGGCGCTGCTCGCCAAGGGGGACCAGGCGCTGCGGCAGCGCGCCCACGACCACCCGGTGGCACTGCTGCTGCTCGACGTGAACCAGTTCAAGGAGGTCAACGACACGCTCGGGCACTCGGCGGGCGACCAGCTGCTGCGGCTCACCTCCAACCGGCTCGCCGCGCTGACCCGGCCGGGTGACCTGCTCGGGCGCCTCGGCGGCGACGAGTTCGCGCTGCTGCTGACCTCGGTGCCGCTGGTCGAGGAGCGGACCGCCCCGCTGGCGTACGCGCTGCGCCAGGCCCGGGAGGTCGCCGAGCGCCTCGCCGCGCCGACCGAGGTGGCGGGGGTGCGGATGTCCGTCGAGGTGGCGGTGGGCGTCGTGGTGGCCGACGCGGGCGCGGCCGACCTGACCGAGTTGCTGCGGCGCGCCGACATCGCCATGTACCAGGCGAAGGAGGGCGGCGGCAGCGTCGCCGCGTACGACAGCTCCCGCGACGCGGCGAGCACCGACCACCTGGCGCTGCTCGCGGAGATGCGGGAGGCGCTGGCCGCCGACGACCAGCTGGTGCTCGCGTTGCAGCCGGCGGTGGACCTGGCGACCGGCGCGCCGACCGGGGTGGAGGCGCTGATCCGGTGGCGGCATCCGCGCCGGGGCTGGCTCGGCCCGGCCGACTTCATCCGCCCGGTGGAGAACAGCGAGCAGCTCGGCAGCTTCACCCGGTACGTGCTGGACAAGGCGCTGGCGGTCGCCGCCGGGTGGGCGCGGGACGGGCTGGACATCCCGATCTCGGTGAACCTGTCCGCGCGCAGCCTGCTCGACCCGCGGCTGCCCGCGGAGATCGACGAGGCACTGCGCCGTCACCAGGTGCCGCCGCACCGGCTGGTCCTGGAGATCACCGAGACGGTGGTGATGAGTGAGCTGGAGGTCATCGACGAGGTGCTGGCCACGCTGCGGGGCATGGGCGTGCAGCTCGCCGTGGACGACTTCGGCACCGGGTTCTCGTCGCTGACGTTCCTCACCCGGATCGCGGTGGACGAGTTGAAGGTGGACCGCTCGTTCGTGCTCCGGATGGCTGACTCGCCGGAGGCGGCGGCGATCGTCCGGACCACAGTGGGGCTGGCCCACGAGCTGGGGCTGCGGGTGGTGGCCGAGGGCGTGGAGACGGCCGAGCAGCGCACCGCGCTGGCCGAGCTGGGCTGTACCGCCGCCCAGGGCTACCACTTCTTCAAGCCGATGCCGGCCGACAAGATCTCCGCGGTGCTCGGATCACTGCGCGACGCCGCCCGCGGCAACGTCTTCCCGCTGCGCGCGGACGGCGCCTCCTGACCCGTCCGTCCGCCGTGGACGGGGCAGCGGAGAACGCCCGGCCGGTCCTACGCTGCTGGCACGGCGGGTGCGGCAGGCGTACCCGCTGACGTCCACACGGGGAGGACGACGATGAGACGTTCCTGGCGACGGATTCTGCTCGCCTCGACCTTGGCGCTGACCACCGGCGCTGCCGGCCTGGTCATGTCCGCGCCGGCTCAGGCCCGGCCGGCGGAGTCCTGGTCGTTCGCCGTGACCGGCGAGCCGGGTGATCCGATCACCGCCGGCAACTCCTACTCCTACAGCTCCGCGGCACCGACGCCCGGCGACGAGATGAACGCGTGGGGCCACGACCAGCAGCACTTCGGGATGGAGTTCTGGAGCGACGCCGACAACACCTGGCGTCTGGGCATCTCCGCCCCGGCCGGTCAGACGCTGAAGGCGGGTGACACCTACCAGAACGTCAGCCAGCCGGTCTACGGGAGCGACGCGGCCAGCCTGCAGCTCTACAACGGCGGATGGGGGCGCTCCTGCGCGCAGAGCATCGGTTCGTTCACGGTCCTGCACGCCGACTGGGGCCCGTTCGACTACGTCGAGCGCTTCGACGCCACCTTCGAGATCCGGTGCGAGGGCGCGACCGGCGGCCTGCGGGGCGAGATCCACATCGGCAACCCGCCGCCGCTGCCGGCACTCGACGTCACACTGACCGTCGACCCGGTGGCGACGGTGGACAACAAGGGCATCGCCACCGTCCGCGGTTCGATCACCTGCACCCGGGCGGACTCCTTCTCCATCGCGGGCGAGCTGGTCCAGGAGCAGAAGAAGGCGGGCATGGTGCGCGGCTACTTCTCACCCCACATCCCGTGCGTTCCGGGCCAGGTGGTGCCCTGGTCGGCCACCACCTACCCGGCCGACGTCAAGTTCCAGCGCGGCACCGCCCAGGCGGTCAGCGAGATCCTGGTCCGCGACTTCGAGTACTGGAACGAGTTCACCGTGCGGGACACCTCGACGCTCACCCTGACCCGGTGAGAGGGCGGCCGGGCCGGGACCACGACCCCGGCCCGGCCGCCGCACTCGCGCCGCACCGGCTCCGCGCGCTCGCTAAGGTCGGGTGGTGAACCGACTCGCCGAGGCCACGTCGCCCTACCTGCTCCAGCACGCCGACAACCCGGTCGACTGGTGGCCCTGGTGCGACGAGGCGTTCGCCGAGGCGAAACGGCGCGACGTGCCGGTTCTGATCTCGGTCGGCTACGCGGCCTGCCACTGGTGCCACGTGATGGCCCACGAGTCGTTCGAGAACGAGGCAGTGGCCCGGCTGATGAACGACGACTTCGTCTGCGTCAAGGTCGACCGCGAGGAGCGTCCCGACGTCGACGCGGTCTACATGACCGCCACCCAGGCGATGACCGGGCAGGGCGGCTGGCCGATGACCGTCTTCGCCACGCCGGACGGCACCCCGTTCTTCTGCGGCACGTACTTCCCCCGCGCCAACTTCATCCGGCTGCTCGGCTCGGTCGCCACCGCCTGGCGCGACCAGCGCGAGGCCGTGCTGCGGCAGGGCGCCGCCGTGGTCGAGGCGATCGGCGGCGCGCAGGCAGTCGGTGGCGTGACGGCCCCGCTCACCGCCGATCTGCTCGACGCCGCCGCGAGCCGGCTCGCCGGGGAGTACGACGAGACGAACGGCGGTTTCGGCGGCGCACCGAAGTTCCCGCCGCACATGAACCTGCTCTTCCTGCTCCGGCACCACCAGCGCACCGGCTCGGCGCGCAGCCTGGAGATCGCCCGGCACACCTGCGAGGCGATGGCCCGCGGCGGCCTCAACGACCAGCTCGCCGGTGGGTTCGCCCGCTACTCGGTGGACGGCCACTGGACCGTGCCGCACTTCGAGAAGATGCTCTACGACAACGCGCTGCTGCTGCGGGTCTACACCCAGATGTGGCGGCTCACCGGCGACCGGCTGGCCCGCCGGGTGGCCCGCGACACCGCCCGGTTCCTCGCCGACGAGCTGCACCGCGCCGGTGAGGGCTTCGCCTCCGCGCTCGACGCGGACACCGAGGGCGTCGAGGGGCTCACCTACGTCTGGACGCCCGGCCAGCTCGTCGAGGTGCTGGGGGCCGACGACGGCCGGTTCGCCGCGGACCTGTTCGGGGTGACCGCCGACGGCACGTTCGAGCACGGCACCAGCGTGCTGCGGCTGGCCCGGGACGTCGACGACGCCGACCCGGCGGTGCGGGCCCGCTGGCAGGACGTGGTGGGCCGGCTGCTGGCCGCCCGCGACACCCGCCCCCAGCCGGCCCGCGACGACAAGGTGGTGGCCGCGTGGAACGGGCTCGCGATCACCGCCATCGCGGAGTTCCAGCAGGTCGCCGCGCTGCTCGTGTCGCCCGACGACGAGGACGCGAACCTGATGGACGGCGTGCTGATCGTCTCCGACGGCGCGATGCGGGACGCCGCCGAGCACCTGGCCACCGTGCACCTGGTGGACGGCCGGCTGCGCCGGGTCTCCCGGGACAAGGTCGTGGGTCAGCCGGCCGGGGTGCTGGAGGACTACGGCTGCGTCGCCGAGGCGTTCTGCGCGATGCACCAGCTCATCGGCGAGGGGCGGTGGCTGACGCTGGCCGGTGAGCTGCTCGACGTGGCGCTGGCCCGGTTCGCCGGCCCGGACGGCGCGTTCTACGACACCGCCGACGACGCCGAGCGCCTGGTCACCCGGCCCGCCGACCCGACCGACAACGCGACCCCGTCGGGCCGGTCGGCGATCGTCGCGGCGCTCGTTGCGTACGCGGCGCTGACAGGCGAGACCCGCTACCGGGAGGCGGCCGAGAAGACGCTGTCGACGGTCGCGCCGATCGTCGACCGGCACGCCCGGTTCACCGGGTACGCGGCAACCGTCGGCGAGGCGCTGTTGTCCGGGCCGTACGAGATCGCGGTGGCGACCGGCGACCCGGAGGGCGACCCGCTGGTGGCCGCGGCGCGGCGTCACGCCCCGCCCGGCGCGGTGGTGGTGGCCGGCGCCCCGGACCAGCCCGGCGTGCCGCTGCTGGCCGGGCGGCCGTTCGTCGACGGGAAGCCCGCCGCCTACGTCTGCCGGGGCTTCGTCTGCCAGCGGCCGGTGACCGGCGTCGAGGAGCTGATCGCGCAGCTCGGCTGAGCGGAGTGGGCCGGACCGCCCTCACGGTCCGGCCCGGCACCGGCCCTTATAGGCTGGCGGCGCTATGGACTCCCGTACCGGTCTCCCCGTCGTGGGCATGGTGGGTGGCGGCCAGCTGGCCCGGATGACCCACCAGGCCGCCATCGCTCTCGGCCAGTCGCTGCGCGTGCTGGCGCTCGCCCCGGACGACGGTGCCGCGCTGGTCGCCGCCGACGTCCAGTACGGCGACCACACCGACCTGGCCGCGCTGCGGACGTTCGCCAAGGGCTGCGACGTGGTCACCTTCGACCACGAGCACGTCCCCAACGAGCACATCCGCGCCCTGACCGACGAGGGCGTGAAGCTGTTCCCGCCGGCCGAGGCGCTGGTGCACGCGCAGGACAAGCGGGTGATGCGGGAACGGCTCGGTGAGCTGGGCGCGCCGAACCCGGCCTGGCGTCCGGTCGAGTCCCCGGCCGACCTGATCGCCTTCGGCGAGGAGACCGGCTGGCCGGTGGTGCTCAAGGCCGCCCGTGGCGGCTACGACGGGCGCGGCGTCTGGATGGTCGACGACGCCGGTCAGGCCGGTGAGCTGGCCGCCACGCTGCTCGCCGGTGGCACCCCGCTGCTGGTCGAGGAGCGGGTGGCGCTGCGCCGGGAACTGGCCGTGCAGGTCGCGCGTTCGCCGTTCGGGCAGGTCGCCGCGTACCCGGTGGTGGAGACGGTGCAGCGCGACGGCATCTGCGTCGAGGTGCTGGCGCCCGCGCCCGACCTGCCGGAGGAGCAGGCCGTGGCCGCGCAACAGCTCGCCATCGACCTGGCGACGGCGCTCGGCGTGGTCGGCCTGCTCGCGGTGGAACTGTTCGACACGCCGTCCGGGCTGGTCGTCAACGAGCTGGCGATGCGGCCGCACAACTCCGGGCACTGGACCATCGAGGGGGCCCGGACCTCGCAGTTCGAGCAGCACCTGCGGGCGGTGCTCGACTACCCGATGGGGGACACGTCGCTGACCGCGCCGGTCGTGGTGATGGCGAACGTGCTCGGCGGCGAGCCGGGCGGCATCTCCATCGACGAGCGGCTGCACCACCTGTTCGCCGCCGAGCCCGGGGCCAAGGTCCACCTGTACGGCAAGCAGGTCCGCCCGGGCCGCAAGATCGGGCACGTCACGGTGCTCGGCAACGACCTTGAAGACGTACGGGCCCGGGCCGCGCGCGCCGCCCGCTGGCTCCAGGAGGGGCACTGATGAGCACCGTCGGGCTGATCATGGGCAGCGACTCGGACTGGCCGGTCATGAAGGCCGCCGCCGAGGCGCTCGACGAGTTCGGCGTGCCGTACGAGGTGGGTGTGGTCTCGGCGCACCGCACCCCGGTCAAGATGATCGAGTACGGCCGGGCCGCCGCCGACCGTGGCGTGCAGGTGATCATCGCGGGCGCGGGCGGGGCGGCTCACCTGCCCGGCATGGTCGCCTCGGTCACCCCGCTGCCGGTGATCGGCGTCCCGGTGCCGTTGAAGTACCTCGACGGCATGGACTCGCTGCTGTCGATCGTGCAGATGCCGGCCGGCGTGCCGGTCGCCACCGTGTCGATCGGCAACGCCCGCAACGCCGGCCTGCTCGCGGTACGCATCCTGGGCGCCTCGGATCCGGTGCTGCGCGACAGGATGGCCGCCTACCAGGCGAGCCTGGAGGACCTGGTCGCGGAGAAGGACGCCGCACTGCGCGCCTCCCTGATCTGACCGTCTCGTCACTCTCTGTTCCACAGGCGCCCGGTCGCTCAGCGTGACGGCCGGGTCGACGGGTGTCTGTGCCCTCCGCCGACTTTGCTCTGCAGCCATCGGCGCAGCATGGCCCTGACCTGCGCTCCGACCTCGCGCCGCCAAACGGCTCGGCTGCAGCCGTCGTCACGGCTGGTGACTGTCGCCTCCGTGGGTGCAGAGCAAAGGCGGCAGAGGGCCGGCATCCCCGCCGCAGCTCGTCGACACGGAGCGTGACCTGTTCCGCGACGGGTCAGGCCGGCCGGGACCGGCTCACCGCATCCCGCGCAGGGCGGTCTGCAGGCGCTCCTGGGCGCGGCGACGCCGCTCGTTGCTCGCGCCCAGCGCCAGCAGGACGATGCCGACCGGGATCAGCACCAGCCACGGGCCCAGGCTGAACAACGCGTGCACGGCCGCGATCGCGGTCACCGTCGCCCCGACGATCACCGGCGCCTGCTGCCGGCTGGTCGAGCCGAAGATCAGCACCGCGACGGCGCCGAGCAGCAGCAGCACCTGGCGCAGCATGCTGGATTCGGTCGCGATCACGATCGCCAGCGTGGGCAGGAACGCGGTGACCAGCGCCGGCCCGTACGCCACCCAGCTCGACAGGTCGGGCCGGTGCCGCAGTTGCAGGACGCCGACCAGCAGGGCGAGCGCGGCGAACGGCAGCGTGTACGCCTCCGGCAGCGCCACGTCGGCCACCCGCATCAGGATCCACCAGGCGCTGATCTCGCAGGCCACCACCGCCCAGAACAGCAGATTGCGTTCCATCGGGCGGCGTCCCGGACGGCTCGCCGCCACCCCGAGGACCGCACCCCAGGCGGCGAGCAGCGCGGCGATGTGCCGGGGCGAGTCGTACGCCAGCGCCAGCGCGATGAGCGCCGCCCCGTAGCCGCTCCACTCGACGGTGGCCGCCTCCCGGTACGCCTCGGGACGGCGCAGCCGGGGCAGCGTGGCGGCGAACACCTGCAACGCCGCGCCGACAGCGAGCACCCCGAACGCGGACCAGACAGCAGCCAGCCCGGACTTGAGGCCGATCGTGAGTACGAACAGCTGCGCCATCACCGAGCCGAACAACCAGCCCAGGATGCGCGCCCGCTGGGTGGTGCCGAACAATGCGGCGACGGCGCCCACGCCGACCGCCCCGCCGAGCGTGAACACGGTCAGGTCGCTCGTGGCGAGGCTGCCGGCCAGCCCGGCGCCACCGGCGGCCAGCCCGAGCGCGAAGACCAGCACCCGGGCCACCCGGATCGACCGGCCCGGCTCGGCGATCGCCGGCGGCGGGGTGAGCGCCAGCCCGAGCATCGAGATGGTGAACACCGCCAGCGCGGCCAGCGCGGTCACCGGCCAGCCCTTGCCGAGCGCCACCGGCGTGATCAGCAGCGTGATCGCCGCCCCGGGCAGGATCACCGGCACCGCCCGGGACCGCCGGCCGCCGCTGAAGCCGGTGGCGGCGAGCGCCGCGGTCACCGTCAGAAGCAGCGCGGTGAGCACGTGCGTGGGGTCGACCGCATCCGGCGGCGGGGTCAGCAGCTCCGGCGGCGGCCCCTGCCACACCCGGCGCAGCACCGCGAACGGCGAGAACAAGGCCACCACGAGCGAGGGCGCGAGGGTGGCCAGGGCCAGCGCGGTGGGCAGCGCCGCGGCGGCGAGCGCACCGGCGGCCGGGCTGACCCGCCAACGCAGCTCGGGATCGTCCGGGGCGCGCCGTAGCGCCCCGTTGAGCAGCACGGTCCAGCGGCGTACCGGCCGGCCCGAACCGGCGGGCGGGACGGTGGCCGCCCGGATCAGCTCGGCGAGCACACCGAGCAGCGCGGCGGCGGCGGCGAAGACGCCCGCCGGCAGGCCGACCGCGAGCGCCGCGGCGGCGGTCACGGTGGCCGCGCCGACCACCGCGACGCTGGCGTACGGGAGATATTGCGGCACCTGCCGTCGTACCGCCGCGATCGCGGCCAGACCGATGCTGGCGGCGGCGAGCGCGGCGGTGAGCACCACCTGTGGTGGGCGGCCGTACTCGACTGCCAGCGCGGCCACCGCGCCCGGCAGCGCGAGCAGTGCGGCTCCGGCACCCGCGCCGCCCACCTGCACCAGGTGCGGCGGCATGCCCTCGGTGCGAACGTCGTCGACGAGCGACGGCGCGACCGTCCGGGCCACGGCGGCCACCGTGGCGCCGATCAGCGCGATGCTGCCCAGCGCCAGCGCGGTGGTCCACGGCCGCACCAGCCCGGCCCCGGCGGCGTGCAGCGCCACCACCCCGGCCACAGTGGCCCGGGACAGTGCGGCCCGGGGATCGGCCGACGCGGCGGCCGCCATGCCGTAGACGGTGGCCACCATGCAGCCGACCAGCACCGGGGACCACCAGGGCAGGTCGAACGCGGCCGGGGCGCCCACAGTGGCGAGCACGGCGGCCAGCCCGGAGACGTCGTACTTCCACGGCGGCGGCAGCAGGATCGCCGCGGTCACCCCCAGCAGCGCCAGCGCCACCGGGGCCTGCCAGGTCGATCCGCCGGTCGGTGCGGCCGGCCAGCCGGTCAGGTCACCGGCCCAGATCGGGCCGGGCGTGGCCAGCACGCCGAGCCCGCCGCGCAACGCGCTCCAGGCGGCGATCAGGCCGATCAGCGTGCCACCGGCGGCGATGCCGAGGATCGGGCCGCGCCGCCACTCCTCGGGTAGTGCCCGGGCGGCCACCGCCACCAGCAGTACCAGCGCGGAGGCCACCACGAGCTGACCGCCGGGGGCGAGCACCGCGGCGATCCGGGCCAGCGTGGCGACGAGCGCCACTGTGGTGGCGGCGAGCGCCAGGTCGGACCCGTCGAGGGACATGTCCGCGCGGCGCCCGGCGTCGATGCGCGGGGCGAGCGCCAGCAGCGCGGCGGCGACCAGGAGCAGGCTGCCCACCCAGGCGTCGGCCGAGGTCGCACCAGGCGCACCGAACGCGGCGGCGGCGACCGCCACCGCGCCGAGCACCGTACCGAGCGCGTGCGGCATGCTCAGGTGCCGCTGCGCCACCTGCACCAGGGCGGCATAGCCGAGCGTGACGCAGACGGCGAGGAAGCTCGCCGCGAGGATCGGCACGGTGATCTCGCGCAGGTTCGCCGGTGTGGCGACCGGCGGCGTCGGCACCGTGGCCGCCACGAACGCGGCGACGGCACCGGGCAGGGCGAACGCCGCGCCACCGGCGGCCCAGGAGCAGACCGTCTCCGTCGCGGCGGCGGCGAGCCGGACCCGCGGGGCGAGGGACACCAGCGCCCCGGCCAGGAACAGCACCGTCAGCGCGGCGGCGGTGAGCGCCGGGCGGGCGAGCGAAGCGCCCGCGCCGATCAGGCCCAGCCCGGCCGCCGTCACCGCGTGCGCCACAGCGGACCGTTCGGTACGCGCGGTCAGCCCGAGCACGCCGACCGCTACTGCTGTGAGCAGCATCGGCCAGCAGGCCGCCGCCCAGCCCAGACCGAGCGACGCGGGTACGGCGAGGGCGGTGAGAGCCGCGCCGACCACAGCGAACTCGCGCCGGATCTCGGCCGGCAGCGCGATCACGGCGGCGATCGTGAGCAGCAACGCGCTGGCCGCGAGCTGCCAGCCGGTCGGGCCGACCGCCCGGGCCAGCTCGGCGTGCCATCCGCTCAGATCCGCCGACCAGGCCGGCAGGGCGGCCCGGACCGGGGCCAGCCCGGCGCGCAGCGCGCCACCGGCGACCACCAGGCCGCTGACCGTGAGCGCCACCGCGGAGGCGATCTGCGGCCCACGCCGGGCCGTCTCCGGTACGGCCCGGACGGCGAGCCCGGTCAGCGCGATGACGGCGGAGATGAGCAGCAGGGACCGGCCGGGCAGGGCCACCGAGGCGACCCGGCCGAGCGCGCCGATGACCGCCAGCGTGAGGATGCCGGCGCCCACGTCCGGCAGCGGCGGCCGACGCAGGACGAGCGTCCCGGCCAGCGCGACCAGGGCGGCGAGGAGCAACGTCGCGCCCGCGGCGGCGGCCGGCGGCACCGTGGCGGCGCGCAGGAGGCCGGTGACCGCGTACGCCAGCGCGAACGCGACCGCCACGCCGTGCAGCAGCCAGGTCAGCTCGGGCAGCCAGGGCACCGGCCGGGCGGTGGCGGTGGCGGCCGGACCCGGCGGCGTCTCACCGCCCAGCACCTCGGCGGACTCCTCCGGCGCCGACTCGGGCCGGACGTCGTCGGCGCGCTGCCGGGGCGGGACCGGCGGTGCCGGCTCGGTGACCGGCAGGTCCTGCCGGACCGGCCGCTCGCGTACCACCGCTGAGCGGGCCAGCGCCAGGTCGAGCACCGCCACCACGGTGAGCACCAGCGCCCAGCCGACCGGCCCGGTGATCCGCTCGTACGCGAGCAGCGGCAGCACCGGCTGGGCGGCCAGCACCGTGGCGAAGCGTGGCGCGCGCAGACCCGTCCCGTACGCGTACCCGAGAGCGACGAGCGTGGTGACCAGGAAGATCGTCCCGGCGAACGCGGCACCTGATCCGTCGCCGCCGATCCGGTCGACGGCCCACAGCGCGTACCCGGCCAGCGGCACCAGCAGCAACCCGACCGCGGCGATGGTCTCGGCGGTGGAGGTGAGCCCGCGCCGGGCCAGCACCGGCGGGGCGAGCAACATCAGCGCCGTCGCCACCAGCAGCACGCCGAGGCGGGCCAGCGCGTCCATCGAGCTGGTGGCGACCGCGGCGAAGACCACCGCGGCGACGCCGAGCAGGAGCGCGCCCAGCCCGAGCGGGATGTTCTGCACCTCGCGCGAGGACGCCTCGGGCGGGTGCTCCGGGTCGTCCGCGTCGAGCCAGCGCGGGCGGCCGCGCGGCGGCGACGGGGGCAGGTCCTCCGGCGGGCCGGGCGGCGGGGTGCCCTGGCGGGGCACCCGGGGCGGCGCGCCGGTGGCCGCGGTGGGCGGGCGGCGGCCGGGCCGGCGGCGCAGGACCCGGCGCGGCCGGGTGGCCTGCCGGATCCGTTCCTCACCGGCGTGCGCCAGGATGTCCCGCTGGAAGAGTGCGGCCTGCATCTTGGCGGCGATCTGCCGCTGTTCCCGGGCGATCTCGGCGTCGCGGGCCTTCATCTCGGCGATCGAGCGCTCGATGTCGGCCAGGTGCTCGGCCCACTGCGGCTGGTGCGCGCCGCAGTGCGGGCAGACGACGGCGGGCTTGATGTCCTGCCCGCACGAGGCGCACCTGAAGCTCTCCACGACAGTCTCCCGTCCGCCCGTGCCCCCGCACTGTGGACCTCCCAGAGGCAGCATGCCTTGAGTGGGCCGGGATTTCGACAGTTGCCGCCGCGTTCCGGACAACAAAAACGGACCGGCCGCCGGGAGACGATCCCCGGCGGCCGGTCCGCGCGCTCAGCGGATCAGGGGCGGCCCATGCCGCGGTACTCCCAGCCGGCCTGAGTCCACAGTGTGGAGTCGAGGCAGTTGCGCCCGTCGACCACCTTGCGGCCGTTCGCCAGCTCGCCCAGGGCCACCGGGTCGGCGTTGCGGAACTCGGCCCACTCGGTGAGCACGCAGACCAGGTCGGCGCCGCGGACGGCGTCGTTCATCGTCTCCTCGTACGTCAGCTCGGGCACCGCCCGGCGCGCGTTCTCGACCCCCTGCGGATCGAACACGTGCACGTCGGCGCCGGCCTTGCCGAGCAGCGAGGCGACCGCGAGCGCCGGCGCGTCGCGTACGTCGTCGGTGTTGGGTTTGAACGTGGCGCCGAGCACCGCGACCCGCGTGCCGGACAGGTCCGGGCCGGCCGGCCCGGAGCGGCGGCCGAGCAGCTCGGCGGCGAGCTGCACGACGCGGCTGCGGCGGCGCTGGTTGATCAGGTCGACCTCGTGCAGGAAGCGCAGGGCCTCACCGGCGCCCAGTTCCTGCGCGCGGGCCTGGAAGGCGCGGATGTCCTTGGGCAGGCAGGCGCCGCCGAAGCCGAGCCCGGCCTGGAGGAACCGGTTGCCGATGCGCGGGTCGTAGCCGATCGAGCGGGCGAGCTGGGTGACGTCGCCGCCGGCCGCCTCGCAGACCTCGGCCATCGCGTTGATGAAGGAGATCTTGGTGGCGAGGAACGCGTTCGCGGCGACCTTGACCAGCTCGGCGGTCGCAAAGTCGGTGACCACCAGCGGCACCTCGCGGTCCTCGGTGGCGGCCAGGTCGAAGACGCCCTTGTGGGCGGCGAACAGCATGCCGTTTGCCCACTCGCTCTTGACCCCGACCACGATCCGGTTCGGACGCAGCACGTCGTCGACGGCGAAGCCCTCCTGGAGGAACTCGGGGCTCCACGCCACCTCGACGCCGAGGTCGGCCGGGGTGTGCTTGCCGACGAGCTGCTCCACCCATTCGGCGGTGCCCACCGGCACGGTGGACTTGCCGACGATCAGCGCCTTGCGGGTCAGGTGCTGGGCGAGGCTGGTCACCGACGCCTCGACGTACGACAGGTCGGCGCCCATCCCGTCGGCCCGTTGCGGGGTGCCGACGCAGATGAAGTGGACGTCGCCGAAGTCGGCGGTCTCCTGGATGTCGGTGCTGAACCGCAGCCGGCCGGCGGCGAGGTTGCGCCGCAGCAGCTCGTCGAGGCCCGGCTCGTGGATCGGCACCTCGCCGGCGTTCAGTTTGGCGATCTTGTCGGCGTCCACGTCGAAGCCGAGCACCTCGTAGCCCAGCTCCGCATAGCAGATGGCGTAGGTCGCACCGAGGTAGCCGGTGCCGAGGAACGTCACCCGCGGGCGGGCGGCGCCGGACGGCGGGGTCACCGCGGCGATGGCGGGCATCGGCTGGGTGTTCGGGTACGGAATCGTCACGCCTGTCTTCTCCGCTCGCACTGGCGGCGCTTCCACGCGTCGCATTCTGCTGGGGCGCCGAGGCCGGGCACCGAGGGAACTGGATGTCTGCTGTGAGGGTAATGGGGTCGGGCGGGCGAGGCTCGGGCGCGAGCCTACCCGCCGGTAAGGTTCGGCCGGGGCCGGTGGCTATCCTTCAGTTTGCGGCAGTCGTCGGCCCCCGGGCGGCACAGACTGCGCATGATAGCGGTGAAAGGGGAGGGCCGACATGGCCGCAGAGCAGTCGTTCGACGTCTACCGGTTGCCGGAGGAGCACGAGGCGATCCGGGAGGCGGTCCGTGAGGTCTGTGCGGCCAAGGTGGCTCCGCACGCCGCCGAGGCGGATGAGACAGGTGAGTTCCCCAAGGCGTCGTACGAGGCCCTGCGCGCCGCCGACTTCCACGCCCCGCACATCCCGGTCGAGTACGGCGGCGCCGGTGCGGATGCGCTGGCCACGGCCATCGTGATCGAGGAGGTGGCCCGGGCCTGCGCGTCGTCCTCGCTGATTCCGGCGGTGAACAAGCTGGGCACCATGCCGCTGCTGCTGGCCGGCTCCGAGGAGCTGAAGCGCAAGTACCTCACCCCGGTCGCGGCCGGGGAGGGCATGTTCTCCTACTGCCTCTCCGAGCCCGAGGCGGGCAGCGACGCCGCCTCGATGACGACGAAGGCGGTGCGTGACGGAGACCACTGGGTGCTCAACGGCGTGAAGCGGTGGATCACCAACGCGGGCGTGTCCGAGTACTACACCGTGTTCGCCGTGACCGATGCCACAGCCCGGTCCCGGGGCATCTCCGCGTTCGTGGTGGAGAAGTCCGACCCGGGCGTCAGCTTCGGTGCCCCGGAGAAGAAGCTCGGCATCAAGGGCTCGCCCACCCGCGAGGTCTACTTCGACAACGTCCGGATCCCGGCCGACCGCATGATCGGCGCCGAGGGCACCGGCTTCGCCACCGCGATGAAGACGCTGGACCACACCCGGGTCACCATCGCCGCGCAGGCGGTCGGCATCGCCCAGGGCGCGCTGGACTACGCCAAGGGCTACGTCCAGGAGCGCAAGCAGTTCGGCAAGCCGGTGGCCGACTTCCAGGGCATCCAGTTCATGCTCGCCGACATGGGCATGAAGCTGGAGGCGGCGCGGCAGCTCACGTACGCCGCCGCCGGCAAGTCCGAGCGCGGCGACGCGGACCTGACCTACTTCGGCGCGGCCGCCAAGTGCTTCGCGTCCGACGCCGCCATGCAGATCACCACCGACGCGGTCCAGCTGCTCGGCGGCTACGGCTACACCCGCGACTACCCGGTCGAGCGGATGATGCGGGACGCCAAGATCACCCAGATCTACGAGGGCACCAACCAGGTGCAGCGCATCGTCATGGCGCGTCAGCTGCTCAAGGGCTGACGAGCGACGTTCGGGCGGGCGGACCGGTCACGTACCGGCCCGCCCGCACTCGTTCAACGGCTCTCGGTGCCCTCCGGCCGGCCCGCTCCGCGCGGGGGCGCGGACCACGGCGACTCGCCGCCGGTGCGGCGGGGCAGCGGTTCGGTGGGGGACTCGGGGTACGCCAGCGTCAGCGGCGGCGTGTCCGGGTCCTTTGCCGGCGCCGGCGGCCAGTCGGTGAGCGTCGGCTTGTGCTCCACCGGTGCGACGGCCGGGGTCAGCTCCGCCTCGGCCGTCGCGGGTGTGGCGGGACGCCGCCAGCGGCTCGTGCTGAACACGGCCATCAGCAGCAGCGCGCCGATGAGGAACAGCGTGCCGTTGTCGAGCGGGTCGCGCAGCGGCAGCGGGTCACCGAGCAGCCTCAGGTCGTCCGGCACCCGGTCCCGCACACTGAACGGCGCGACGAACAGCCCGAGGTACGGAACCGCGAGCAGCAGGCCCGCCGCCAGCGGGCCGAACGGCGAGAAGCGCAACGTGCCGAGCAGGCCGAGCAGGATGCCGGCGACGCCCAGATAGACGGCCGGCTCGATCAGGTTCGGCGTGCTGTACGTCCCGATCTCCACCCAGCGGTCGACGGTCCGCTCAGATCCGTCCTGACCGAGCGTGACGAGCACCCAGGTGACGGGCGCCACCGCCAACCCGGCGAGGAAGCTCCAGAGATGTCGCATCCGCGCACCGTACCGTTTTCGGCATGACAGATCATCCCGCGGTCCCGCCGGGTAAGCCGACCTCGTACTCCCGCGTCACGCTCAGTCGCATCATGACCGCGGTCGATGTCAATCTGTACGGGACCGTGCACGGTGGGGTACTGATGAAATTCGTGGACGACGTTGCCGGTGCGGCGGCGGCGAGGCACAGCGGCGGCACCGCGGTGACCGCCTCCATCGACGAGATCGTCTTCTCCGAGCCGGTCCGGGTGGGCGATCTCGTGCACGCCCACGCGCAGATCAACTGGACCGGCCAGACCTCGATGGAGGTCGGGGTGAAGGTGGTCGCCGAGCGCTGGGACTCGGCCGAGGACGAGCCGCTGCCGGTCGCCACCGCGTACCTGGTGTTCGTGGGCGTCGACGTGGGCGGGGCGCCCCGCCCGGTCCGCCCGGTGCTGCCCGAGACGCCGGAGGACGAGCGCCGTTTCCGGGAGGCCGAGATCCGGCGCGCGCACCGGCTGGCCCGGCGCCGCGCGATCCAGGCCCACCGCGCCGGCTGACCGGTGCCCGCCCACACCGGTCCGGGGTGTGGGGTGTGGGCGGCGCACGCCCCGTACGGCCCACCCGGCGCGGACAATGGCGGCACGAGGTAGGGCAAGATGGCGCCACGGCTCCGGCACACCGTCGTGGCGGGCCCAGGGGAGGGTGGATCAGTGGCTGACGTGCTGTGGACGCCGCCGGCGGACGTGCGGGAGCGGTCCCGGATCGGTGACTACCTGCGCTGGCTGGCCGAGCACCGCGGGCTGGAGTTCGCCGACTACGACGCGCTGTGGCAGTGGTCGGTGACCGACCTGGACGCGTTCTGGCGCTCGATCTGGGACTGGTTCGACGTGGTCGCGCACACCCCGCCGACCGCCACCCTCACCGACCGGGCCATGCCGGGCACCCGCTGGTTCCCCGGCGCGACGCTCAACTACGCCGAGAACGTGCTGCGCATGCCGGGGCTGGGCGACGACGACCCGGCGGTGATCGCGCACGGTCAGACCCGCGCGCCGGAGACGCTCACCGCCGCCGAGCTGCGCGAGCGGGTCCGCCGGGTGGCGGCCGGGCTGCGCCGCCTCGGCGTGGGACCGGGCGACCGGGTGGCCGCGTACGCGCCGAACATCCCCGAGACGTACGTCCTGCTGCTCGCCACCGCCAGCCTCGGCGCGATCTTCTCCTCCTGCGCGCCCGAGTTCGGCACCCGCAGCGTCACCGACCGCTGGCAGCAGATCGAACCGACGGTCCTGGTCGCCGTGGACGGCTACCGGTACGGCGACAAGCCTGTCGACAGGCGCGCCGAGGTGGCCGCGATCCGGGCCGCGCTGCCGTCGCTGCGGCACACGGTCGCCGTCGCGTACCTCGATCCGGACGGCCCGGCCCCCGACGGCGCGCTGCCGTGGGCGGAGCTGGCGGCGCCGACGGACGAGCCGTTGACGTTCACGCCGGTGGCGTTCGACCACCCGCTCTACGTGCTCTACTCCTCCGGCACCACCGGCCTGCCCAAGCCGATCGTGCACGGCCACGGTGGCATCCTGCTGGAACACCTCAAGATGCTGGCGCTGCACCACGACCTGGGCCCGTCCGACCGGTTCCTGTGGTTCACCACGACCGGCTGGATGATGTGGAACTTCCTGGTCTCCGGTCCGGCGGTGGGCGCCGCGATCGTGCTGTTCGACGGCAACCCGGGCCACCCCGACCTGGGCGCGCTGTGGCGGCTGGCCGCCGACACCGGCACCACGTACTTCGGCACGTCCGCGCCGTTCCTGCTGGCCTGCCGCAAGGCCGGGCTGGTGCCGCGCGAGGTCGCCGACCTGTCCGCGGTGCGCGGCCTCGGCTCGACCGGCGCGCCGCTGCCGGCCGAGGGCTTCACCTGGGTGTACGAGAACGTGAGCGACCGCCTCCAGCTCCAGTCGCTGTCCGGCGGCACTGACGTGTGCACCGGGTTCGTCGGCGGCGTGCCGCTGCTGCCGGTGTACGCGGGGGAGATCGCCTGCCGGGCGCTCGGCGCGAAGGTGGAGGCCCGCTCCGCCGACGGCAGCGCGGTGATCGGGCAGCTCGGCGAACTGGTGATCACCGAGCCGATGCCGAGCATGCCGGTCGGGTTCTGGAACGACCCGGACGGCGCCCGCTACCGGGAGGCGTACTTCGAGGTCTATCCCGGCGTGTGGCGGCACGGTGACTGGATCACGGTGAACGAGCGCGGCGGGTGCGTGATCACCGGCCGGTCCGACGCCACGCTCAACCGGGGCGGCGTACGCCTGGGCACCGCCGAGTTCTACTCGGTGGTCGAAGGGCTGGACGAGGTGGTCGACTCGGTGGTCGTGCACCTGGAGGACGACGAGGGCGGCGCCGGTGAGCTGCTGCTGTTCGTGGTGCTCGCCGAGGGCATGGAACTCGACGACGACATGCGGAAGAAGATCTGCCGGGAGCTGCGTACCGCGCTGTCGCCGCGGCACGTGCCGGACGAGATCCATCAGGTCCGGGCCGTGCCCCGCACGCTGAGCGCGAAGAAGCTGGAGGTGCCGGTGAAGAAGATCCTGACCGGTACCCCGGTGGACAGCGCGGCGGCCAAGGGCGCACTGGCGAATCCCGAGTCCCTGACGGCGTTCGCCGCCCTGGCCCAGCGCCGGGCCACCACCGACAGCCCCGCCGCACCGCGCTGATCTTGCACTTTCCGCCCCGGCGAAAGGGGTGAATGCCCCGCGCCGAGGGCCGAAACCGCAAGATCAACGGGGAAGGGGAGGGCGCCGGGCTCAGGGCAGGGTGTGGGTGGTCTTCTCGGTTTCGGCACGGGAAGGCAGGCGGGTCGGGTCGGGGTGGGCGCATGCGACCACGCTCGCGCCCGCGATCAGCGGGGTGAGCAGCCACTCGACCGGGTCGGGGTGGGTGCTCACGTCGACCAGGAGGCGGTCGCCCTGGGCCAGGCCCAGCTCGGTGGCGCGGGCCGTCGCGCGGGCCAGCAGTGCCGCGTCCCCGTCACCGGCGGCCGGGTGCGGCGTGAAGTGGTCGCCGTGTCCGCGTACGGCGGAGACGAAGTCGGTGCAGCCCGCCGGCACCTGCCGCATCGGCAGCGCGAACGGGTCGAGCGCCAGCGCGTACCGCTCGCCGGCCGGCCACCCGGCCGCCTCGTCGACCCGGTCGACTGCGACGAACAGCGCCTCCACCGGAACCGGCGTGCCCGCCACCGTCAGCTTCGCCGACCAGCAGCCGAGCAGCACTGCGGCGGTCTGCCAGTGCGGCGGCAGCAGCACCCCGGCCGTGTCGCCGGGCGCGGCGCCCACCTCGTCGGTGAGCAGGTTCGCTGTCTTCGCCACCCAGTTCGCGAGCGTCGCCCCGGAGAGTTCGGTGCGCTCACCGGTGGCGTCGTCGTACCAGGTCAGCAGCGGTCGGGTGGGGTCGGTCGCGATCGCGTCGGCGAACACCCGGGCAATGTTGTCGGCCATCGGCGCGAACGATACGCGCCCCGCGTGCGTACTCGATGACAACGACAAGTCGGCGTACCGTCGGGTCGCGGTCAGCGCCTTCCGCCGGGCCCGGCGTAGGCTTGCCGAGAGTGTTCTTCCCCACAACTGCGCCACCTGAGGAGTCGCCCCGTGACCGCCGGTCGCCCGCCCCGCGTTCTCATCGACGCCACGAGTGTCCCCGCCGACCGTGGCGGCGTCGGTAGATACGTCGACGGACTGCTCGGCGCGCTGGGCCGGGTCTGCGGCACCAGCGTCGACCTGGCCGTGGTCAGCCTCCGCACCGACCTGGAGCGCTACACCCGGATGCTGCCCGGCGCGGAGGTGATCCCCGCCCCGGCGGCGGTCGCGCACCGGCCGGCGCGGCTGGCCTGGGAGCAGACCGGCCTGCCGCTGCTGGCCCAGCAGGTCGGCGCCGAGGTGCTGCACTCGCCGTTCTACACCTGCCCGCTGCGCGCCGGCTGCCCGGTGACTGTCACCGTGCACGACGCGACCTTCTTCACCGAGCCGGAGCACTACGACAAGTCGCGCCGGACGTTCTTCCGCAGCGCGATCAAGACGTCGCTGCGCCGGGCCGGCCGGGTGATCGTGCCGAGCAAGGCGACCCGCGACGAGCTGATCCGGCTGTTGGACGCCGACCCGACCCGGATCGACGTCGCCTACCACGGCGTCGACCAGGACGCGTTCCACGCGCCCGGTGACGAGGAGAAGGCACGTGTCCGGGCCCGCCTGGGCCTCGGCGACAGCAGCTACATCGCGTTCCTCGGGGCCAAGGAGCCGCGCAAGAACGTACCCAACCTGATCCGCGGCTGGGCCCGGGCGGTGGCCGACCGGCCGAACCCGCCCGCGCTGGTGGTGGCCGGTGGCCAGGGCCACGACGACGACATCGACCGCGCGGTGGCCGAGGTCCCGTCGCATCTGCGGCTGCTGCGCCCGGGTTACCTGCGCTACGCCGACCTGCCCGGCTTCCTCGGCGGCGCGCTGGTGGCGGCCTACCCCTCGTACGGCGAGGGTTTCGGCCTGCCGATCCTGGAGGCGATGGCGTGCGCCGCCCCGGTGCTCACCACGCCGCGCCTGTCCCTGCCCGAGGTGGGCGGCGACGCGGTGGCCTACACCAGCGAGGACCCGGACCAGATCGCCACCGACCTGGCCGCCCTGCTGGACGACGAGCAGCGGCGGCTGTCCCTGGCCAAGGCCGGTTTCGACAGGGCCAAGGAGTTCACCTGGGAGTCCAGCGCCGAGGTCCACATCGCGGCGTGGCGACGGGCCCGGTCCTGAGCGCCGGCTGCCGGTCCCGGGCGACCGACCGTGACGGCTCGCCCGCTTCGGGCATGATGTGCTGATGTTCTACGCCGTCATCCCGGCGGGTGGCAGCGGCACGAGGTTGTGGCCGTTGTCCCGTGCCGGCCATCCCAAATTCCTCCACCCGCTGACCGGCACCGCCGCCTCGCTGTTGCAGGCCACTGTCGACCGGTTGTCGCCGCTGACCACTCCGGAGCGCACGCTCGTGGTCACCGGTGCCGCGCACGCCGCGGCGGTGGCTCGGCAACTGGCTGGCCTGCCGGAAGAGAACATCCTGGTCGAGCCGTCGCCGCGCGACTCCTGCGCCGCGATCGCGCTCGCCGCGGCGGTGATCGCCACCCGGACCCCGGACGCGGTGATGGGCTCGTTCGCCGCCGACCACCTGATCGGCGACCCGGCCCGGCTGGCCGAGGTGGTACGGCAGGCCATCCGGGGCGCGGAGCAGGGGCTGCTGATGACTGTGGGCATCACCCCGACGCGTCCGGAGACCGGCTACGGCTACCTGGAGACCGGTGAGCCGGTGGGTGACGGCACGCTGCGCCCGGTACGCGAGTTCAAGGAGAAGCCGGCCGCCGAGGTGGCCGAGGTGTACGTCCGTTCCGGGCGGCACCTCTGGAACGCCAGCATGTTCGTCTGGCGGGTGGACGTCTTCCTGTCCGAGCTGGCCCGCCAGCAGCCGGAGCTGCACGCCGGGATCACCGCCATCGCGGCGGCCTGGGGCACCCCGGAGCAGGACGACGTGCTCGGCCGGATCTGGCCGACGCTGCCGAAGATCTCGGTCGACTACGCGGTGATGGAGGGCGCGGCGACTGCGGGCCGGGTGGGTACGGTGCCCGGCGACTTCGGCTGGAACGACGTGGGCGACTTCCACACGCTCGGCGAGGTGCTGCCCGCCGACGGCGCCGGCAACGTGGTGCTGGGCGGGGACGCCAAGCCGGGCGTGCTGCTGCACGACACCACGGGCACCGTGGTGGTGCCGCACTCGGGCCGGCTGGTGGCGACCGTCGGGGTGCACGACCTGATCGTCGTGGACACCCCGGACGCGCTGCTGGTGTGCCCGCGCGACCGTGCGCAGGACGTGAAGAAGATCGTGGACGAGCTGAAGGAACGCGGCGAGGAGGGCCTGGTCTGATCCGCCGGGCCGCCGGAGGGGGCACGCGTCCGGCGGCGCGGCGCGGTACCGCCGCTCAGCCGCCGGCGTGGCGGGCCAGCACCGCGAGCGCCGGCGGCACGAGCTGGGCGGTGGCGTGGGCGAGCGGCTCGGGCAGCCGGTCCGGCGAGAACCAGCCGAGAGCCTCGGACTCCGCGCTGACCCGCTCGACCGCGCCCGCGGGGGCCAGGGCGACGTACCGGACGTCGTAGTGGAACGACCCGCCCTGGCAGGTGACCTCGTGGATGTCCACGTCGATCGGCTCCGGCTCGACGGTCAGGCCGGTGATGCCGGACTCCTCGGTGGCCTCGCGCAGCGCTGCGGCCACGAGCGTCCGGTCGCCGGGCTCGCAGTGCCCGCCGAGCTGCATCCACCTGCGGATCTTGCCGTGCAGGCAGAGCAGCACCCGGCCGTCCGGGTCGAGCACCAGCGCGCTCGCCGTGACGTGCCCGGCGCGGTGCGTCCGGCTCATCGCGACCGGCCCGTCGGCCAGCAGCGCCAGCGTCCGGTCCCGGGCGGCGCCGGCGGCGTGGCTGGTCGCCGTCCAGTGGCTCAGCGTCGCGACGGCGTCGGCGTGCAGTTCGGTGTACGAGGTGAGGTCGGGCATCCGGACACTCTACGAGCGCCGCCTCCGTACCCTGGCGCGGTGACCCTGCGACTCGTCGAGTTCCTGGTGGCCGGCAACGAGGCCAGCGACCTCCTGCCGGTGCGGTCGGCCGCGCTGCTGCGGGCGCACGGCGCGCGCCGCGGCTTCTGGACCGTGCTGGACGAGGGGCCGGTCGAGCAGTGCCTGGCGCTGCTGCTGGAACGCGACGACGGCCACTGGGAGGCGCACCACGTGGCCGCCGACGCGGGCCCGGAGAACAGCCGCACCGAGGACGGCGAGGCGCTGGCCCATCACGACGGCTGGGTGTACGTCTTCGGCTCGCACTTCGGGTCCAAGCGCGGCCCGCTGCGGCCCCGGCGCGCGTTCGTGGCCCGGTTCCGGGAGGACGACGCGGTCGCCGGGTCGCTGCCGGTGCACGTGGTGCGCAACCGCTTCCTGCTGCACCGGGCGGTGAACGACGCGCTCGCCGCCGCCCCGCTGACGCTGCTGCCGGCAGGTGACCGGGTCCGGGAGCGGTTCATCGTGGAGACGCTGGCCCGGGGCACCGCCCGCGCCAAGAGCTGGGTGACCCGGCTCGCCGCCGACGACCTGCCGATCAACGTGGAGGCGGCGGCGTTCACCCCGGACGGTACGGCGCTGCTCGGGCTGCGTTTCCCGGTGACCGCCGAGGGGGAGCCGGTCTACGTCGAGCTGGCCGGCGTACCGGAGATGTTCGACGACCCGGAGCGGCCGGGTGACCTGCGTGCGCTCGGGGCGTACGCGCTGACCGGGGTGACGCCGCCCGGTGCGCTCACCGGTTTCCGCGCGATCACCCCGACCGGCGACGGCGGCTACGCGGCGGTGACCGGGTCGATCGACGCGCTGGGCAAGGGTTCGGTGCTGCTGGACGACCACCCGCACGGCGGCGAGGTGACCTCCCGGCACGTGCGGTTCCGGCACGACGCGGGCGGGGACGCCCTGGTGACCGGGGAGGTGGTCGCGGAGCTGGCGCCGTTCCACCACGTGGAGGGGCTGGCCGAGCTGGCGGGACGCTGCTATTACGTCACCGACGAGGACCATCGGGTGGCGCTCTGGATCGGATGAGCGAGGGCCGGGCGGCACCCCTGCGACTGATGTCGCAGACCCTCGTGGTGCCACCCGGCCACGCCCGTCAGCCGGCGTCCGGGTCATCGTTGCGCCCCGGCGTCGGCAGGCAACAGAGAGTTTGCCGAACCCGCCCGCCCACCGTCGAGGTTTTTCACCTGACGCTTAAAGATGGAGATTAGTACCGGCGGGTACAGTGCGAAGTGTGGCGGGCACCCCCGCCGTCCGCACGGGAGCAATCCATGTTGAAGATCATTTTCTCGGGCGAGGACGTCCTGCGGACCCGGGTCGCACCGGCCGCGGACCCGCTCTGGGAGCTGGTCCTCAGCCTGCACCTGCTCCAGGGGCGCAGCCGGGACCCGATGATGACCACGTGGCGGCGCACCGTGGCGCACGGACTGCGGACCGATACCGACGCCGAGCAGTACCGTCTCCTGCTCGCGCTCAACCCGCCGCGCGGCTACTTCCCCGACTTCCTCACCCCGTCCGCCAGCCGGGAGGGCATCGAGGCCGGACTGGACGCGGTCCGGGGCACCCCTGTGGACATGCTGCGCCGCGACCTGACGCGGCTGGCCGGGGAGACAGCGCTCCCGTCGTCGGCCAGCGCGCTCGCCCGCGGCGAACCGGAGACGCTGCACCACCTCACCGACGCCATGGCCCGCTACCAGTCGCTGGCGGTCACGCCCTACTGGGCCCGGGTGCAGGCGGCGGTCGAGGCGGACCGGGCCCGGCGTGCGCGCGCCATGCTCGACGGCGGCGCCGAAGGGCTGCTGGCCAGCCTGCGGCCGAACATGCGCTGGGTCTCGGGCGTGCTGGAGGTCCTCGACTATCCGGACACCCGGGAACTGCACCTGGACGGCCGGGGGCTGCTGCTCGTGCCGTCGTTCTTCTGCTCGCGTACGCCGGTGGCGCTGGTCGACCCGACGCTGCCGCCGGTGCTGGTCTACCCGGTGGACCGGCTCGCCGGCCTGACGCCCGCGTCCGGCGCCGCCGCGTCACCGCAGGGCGAGGCGCTCGCCGCCCTGCTCGGCCGTACCCGATCCCGGGTGCTCCAGGCCGCCGACGAGGGCTGCACCACCGGCGAGATGGCCCGCCGGCTGCGCATCTCCGCCGCCGCGGCCAGCCAGCACACCACAGTGCTGCGCAACGCGGGCCTGCTGGTCAGCCAGCGTGACCGCAACACCGTCCTGCACACGCTCACCCCGCTGGGCCGGGCCGTCCTCGACGCCTGAGCGCGCCCGCCGGAGTCAGAGCGCCAGCGTGGCGCTCGCGGCGCTGCCGGACGGGGGCGGGAGCAACGTCGAGTCGATCCCCTCCGCGGCCAGCGCGGCGCGCAGGCGTTGCAGGTCCGCGCCGAACCGGACCAGGTCCGCCCGGTCCACCGGGGTGGGCGCCGCGCCGAGCAGCAGGCCGGTGGCCGAGGCGGGCCAGCCGGGCACTGTCGCGGCCAGTCCGTCGCGTACCTCGTCGTCGGTGACGTGGGTGAAGACGGTGCCCGGGGCGACCACGCCGGCCATCGCCTCGATCGCCCGCCGCACCGCGTCCGCGTCGGCGGGCTCGGGGCCGACCCGGTCCGCGAGCGTCGCCGCCGCCCGCAGACCGGCGGCGCGCGCCTCGGCCGTGCCGAGCGAGAACAGGTCCATCGAGGCGTCGCGCACCAGCGTGCGGGCGCCCTCGTCGTCGTCCCGGGTCGCGGCGAGGTAACCCCGCACCACGGCGACCGGCACCTGGTCGCACTTGCCCTTGATCAGCTCACCGGCCGCTGCCAGCTCGTCGACCACCGCCATCTGGGTGACGAACAGCTCGTTGCCGTACGGGTCGACCTCGCCCCGGTGGTCGCGGATCGCCGGCATGCCGGCCACCCCGAGCGCCACGTCGGTGAGCCCGTTGCGCCACGGCCGGCCCATCGTGTCGCTGACGATGACCGCCACGTCGAGGCCGTACCTGTCGCGTAGCGCGTCGCGCAGCGCCCGGGCGGACGCGTCCGGGTCGACGGGCAGCAGCACCAGCCGGGTCTTGTCCACGTTCGAGGCGTCGATGCCGGCGGAGGCCATCACGAACCCGTGGTGGGTCTGCACGATCCGGGTCGCGCCGCGCGTCGCCACCACCCGGGCGGTCTCCCCGGCCAGGATGCGGTCCCGCTCGGCGAGCCGTTCCGGGCCGTCGGCCGGCACGTCGACCAGCCGCCCCTCCGCCTTCGACACGATCTTGCTGGTGACCACGAGCACGTCGTGGTCGCGCAGCCAGGGCGCCGCACCGGTGATCAGCGCCGCCAAGTCGTCGCCCTCGGTCACGTCGCCGATGCCCTGCACCGGCAGGATCTCCAGCCTCACATCAACTCCAGCGCGGCGCGCACCATCGCGGCGGTCGCCGCCTCGTCGGTCATCCGCAGCGGCGCCGCGCGGACGGTCACGTCCGGCACCACGGTGCCCTCGTCCTCCGGCGCGACCAGCCAGCCGTCGAGCAGGCCGCCCGCCGATCGGGCGCCGTAGAGGCCGCCCACGCCGGCCGCGCTGCACTCCACGCCGAGCACCTCGAGACAGCGGTCGGCCATCCCGCGTACCGGCGCGCCGCCGATGATCGGCGACACCCCGATCACCGGCGCCGGTCCGCCGGTCACCGCGTCGCGCAGACCGGGCACCGCCAGCACCGGGGCGATGCTCACCACCGGGTTGCTCGGCGCGATCAGCACCACGTCCGCGGCGGCGATCGCCTCGACCACGCCCGGCGCGGGCTTCGCCGCGTCGGCGCCGACGAAGACGAACCGGTCGGTGGGTACGGCGGCGCGATGACGAACCCACCACTCCTGGAAGTGGATCGCCCGCCGCCCCTGCTCGTCGGTGACGACGGCGTGGGTCTCCAGGCGGTCGTCGGTGGCGGGCAGCAGCCGCACGCCCGGTTGCCAGCGGGCCGCCAGCGCCTCGGTCACCTGGGACAGCGGGTAGCCGGCGTTGATCATCTGGGTGCGCACCAGGTGGGTGGCGACGTCCTTGTCGCCGAGGCCGAACCAGCTCGGCTCCGCGCCGTACGCGGCCAGCTCGTTCTTCACCGTCCAGGTCTCGCCCGACCGCCCCCAGCCGCGCTCCGGGTCGGCGCCGCCGCCGAGCGTGTAGAGCACGCTGTCCAGGTCGGGGCAGACCTTCAGCCCGTGCAGCAGCAGATCGTCGCCGACGTTCACCACGGCGGTCACCTCGGCGCCCACCTCGCGGGCGTACGCCCGCGCGCCGAGCAGGAAACGGGCGCCCCCGATGCCGCCGGTCAGTACCACGATGCGCATGGCGTCCATCCTTCCGCACGCGCCGCCATCGATCGTCCGGTGGCCGGAGAGACTACGCTCACTTCGGCAACTGTCCGCTTTCGTCCCCTGGGGGAGTCCGTGACCAGCCCCGCCGAGCCCGCGTCCGGCGACGCCGCGCAGGCCAGCCAGTTGATCAAGCCGTTGCGCGAGCTCGCAGCGCTCGTCCTTCTCGGCGCCAACGCCGTGCTTCTCTTCGTCGGCCTGGTGCGCCTGCTGCCGATCGACGACTACAGCACGGCCAGTGGCCGGGCCGGGAGCACGTATTTCACCTTCGTCGGCCTGGAGTCGACGGTCCTGCCGCTGCTCGCCGTCCTGATCGCCACCGCGATCCTCCCGGTCGTACCGAAGGCCAAGCTGATCACGCAGGTGGCGCTCGTCGAGTACGCCGTGTCCGTGGTGTTCGGCGCGCTGACGTTCCTGATCTGGCTGGTCGGCCGGCTCGCCGACGGTGAGGTGCTGGACGCCTTCCTCGGTCTGCTCACCCGCGTGGCGTGGCTGGCGATCTTCGGGGTCGCCGCGTTCGTGGTGTTCAAGATCTGGCGCACGCTCTACTACGTGCCGAAGCCCAAGCCGCAGCCGGGCGTGTACGGCCAGGCCCAGCCCGGCTGGCCGCAGCAGCCGGGTCAGCCCGGCGGCTACCCCGGTCCGGGCGGCTACCCGCAGCAGCCCGGCCCGGGCTTCCCGCAGGCCGGCTCGCCGCCGCCCGGCTGGCCGCAGCAGCCCGGTCCGTACGGCCAGCCGCAGTCGGCGCCGCCGTTCAACACCGCCCCGCCGCACGCGCCGCAGTCCGGCCCGCCGTCCGCCGACCCGCAGGCCGGCGTCCCGTACGCCGGTCCGCAGCAGGCGCCGCAGTACGGCTCGCCGCAGTCCGCGCCGCCGTTCGGCCAGCCGCCGTCGGCCGACCCGACGCAGGCGATCCCGCGCCAGTCCGCCGAGCCGGGCGCGCCGTCGGCCGCCGCCGACGACGAGCGCACCCAGCGGTTCGACCGCGAGGACCCGAACCAGCCCCGCTGAGGTCCGGGCGGCGGGCGACGGAGCATCGTCGCCCGCCGCCACCGGAGCCCGTCGCTGTGCGGGGGACCACCCGGTTCGTCCCGCTGCCCGGATCGCGACCGGGGGCGGGCATCCGGCCGTCCGGCAGCGCCTAGGCTGGGCGGATGGTTGATCGCAGCGACCCCCAACCGACCGAGGCGAGCATCCGGCGGGCACTGGGGCGGGCCGCCACCGGCCGGGCGCTCGACGCCGGCGAGGCGAGCGCCTTGCTCGCCGCTCGCGGGCCGATGCTCGACGACCTGCTCCGGACCGCCGGCGACATCCGCGACGCCGGGCTGCGCGACGCCGGGCGGCCGGGCGTTGTCACGTACTCGAAGAAGGTCTTCATCCCGCTGACCCGGCTCTGCCGGGACCGCTGCCACTACTGCACGTTCGCCACCGTGCCGCACCGGCTGCCCGCCGCCTACCTGGAACGCGACGAGGTGCTGGCGATCGCCCGTGAGGGCGCCGCGCAGGGCTGCAAGGAGGCGCTGTTCACGCTCGGCGACCGGCCGGAGGAGCGGTGGCCGGCGGCCCGCCGGTGGCTGGACGAGCGGGGGTACGACTCGACGCTCGACTACCTGCGCGCCTGCGCGGTGGCGGTGCTGGAGGAGACCGGCCTGCTGCCGCACCTGAATCCGGGCGTGCTCACCTGGTCGGAGTTGCAGCGGCTCAAGCCGGTGGCGCCGAGCATGGGCATGATGCTGGAGACCACAGCCACCCGGCTCTGGTCGGAGCCGGGCGGCCCGCACTACGGCTCGCCGGACAAGGAACCCGCGGTACGCCTGCGGGTGCTCGACGACGCCGGCCGGGTCGGGGTGCCTTTCACCACCGGCATCCTGATCGGCATCGGCGAGGACCGGGCCGAGCGGGTCGACGCGATCTTCGCGATCCGCCGGGCGATGCGGGAGTACGGCCACCTCCAGGAGGTGATCGTGCAGAACTTCCGCGCCAAGCCGGACACCGCGATGCGCGGCATGCCGGACGCGGAGCTGCACGACCTGGCCGCCACAGTGGCGGTGGCCCGGGTGCTGCTCGGCCCGAAGGCCCGCATCCAGGCCCCGCCGAACCTCATCGCGGGCGAGTACGACCTGCTGCTGCGCGCCGGCATCGACGACTGGGGCGGCGTCTCCCCGGTCACGCCCGACCACGTCAACCCGGAGCGGCCCTGGCCGCACCTGGACGAGCTGGCGGCGCGTACCGCGAGTGCCGGGTTCACGCTGCGCGAGCGGCTGACCGTCTACCCGGAGTACGTCCGGGCGGGCGAGCCGTGGCTGGACCCGCGCCTGCTGCCGCACGTGAGCGCGCTCGCCGACCCGGCCACCGGGCTCGCGGTCGAGGCGGCCCGCCCGGAGGGACGGCCCTGGCAGGAGCCGGAGGAGGTGTACGGCGGCCGCACCGACCTGCACGTCACGATCGACGTCACCGGCCGTACCGACGACCGGCGGGGCGACTTCGACAGCGTGTACGGCGACTGGGCCGAGGTGGCCGGCAAGGTGGCGCCGGAGGCGCGCGCCGGCGTACCCCTGGGTGCCGGCGCGGACGCCGACCTGCGCGCGGGCCTGCGGCTGGCGGCCGACGACCCGGCGGCGCTGCTGACGCCGGCGCACGAGGCGAAGGCGCTGGCGCTGTTCGGCGCGGACGGCCCGGCGCTGGACGAGCTGTGCCGGCTGGCCGACGACGCGCGCCGGGACGCGGTCGGCGACGACGTGACCTACGTGGTCAACCGCAACATCAATTTCACGAACGTCTGCTACGTGGGCTGCCGGTTCTGTGCGTTCGCCCAGCGGGAGAGCGACGCCGACGCGTTCCGGCTCTCGCTGGAGCAGGTCGCCGACCGGGCCGAGGAGGCGTGGACCGCGGGCGCGACCGAGGTGTGCCTCCAGGGCGGCATCGACCCGAAGATGCCGGTGACCGGGTACGCCGACATCGTCCGCGCGATCAAGGCGCGGGTGCCGGACATGCACGTGCACGCGTTCTCCCCGATGGAGATCGTCACCGCCGCCGCGAAGGCCGGCGTGCCGGTGCGGGAGTGGTTGCTCCAGCTCCGCGAGGCCGGGCTGGACACCATCCCGGGCACCGCCGCCGAGATCCTCGACGACGACGTGCGCTGGGTGCTCACCAAGGGCAAGCTGCCGGCCGCCGCCTGGGTCGAGGTGGTGAGCACGGCCCACGAGCTGGGCATCCGGTCCAGCTCCACGATGATGTACGGCCACGTGGACCACCCGGGCCAGTGGCTGGCCCACTTCCGGGTGCTGGCCGGTGTGCAGGACCGGACCGGCGGGTTCACCGAGTTCGTGGCGCTGCCGTTCGTGCACACGAACGCGCCGATCTACCTGGCCGGCATCGCCCGCCCGGGCCCGACCTGGCGGGAGAACCGGGCGGTGCACGCGATGGCCCGGCTGCTGCTGCACGGCCGGATCGACAACATCCAGTGCTCGTGGGTGAAGCTCGGCGACGAAGGCACCGTGGAGATGCTGCGCGGCGGCTGCAACGACCTGGGCGGCACGCTGATGGAGGAGACGATCTCCCGGATGGCCGGCTCGGGCAACGGGTCGGCCCGTACCGAGGAGCAGTTGCGCGCCATCGCGACCGCCGCGGGGCGGCCGTTCCGCAAGCGGACGACCGCGTACGGTCACGCCCGCGCCTGAGGTCGAACCTTTGCCCGCCGCGGCCCGTACCTGTGGATGCCGGCGGCGGTTTCGGCGAGGACCGCCGCCGGTGACCCCGAACCGGGGCCCGGCGGTGTCCGGGCGCCCGGCCGCTGCGGCGCTGCGGCGCCGGTCCGGAAAGGTTGCCGATGAGCACTGACGAGACCACCGAGGCGCCGAAACGGCGGACCTGGCCGCGGTTGACCCGCAGGCAGACGCTCACCGCCGCGGCGAGCGCGACACTGGGCGCCGCCGCCCTCACCGTGCCGGGCCTGTCCGCCGCGCAGAACGCTCCCACGGCGAGCCGGCGCGACGAGCCGATCGTGGTCCACCTCCGCGACGCCGCGGCCGGCGTCATGGACGTCTTCGTCGGCACCAACCGGGTCGAGGTGCGCGACCGCGGCCTGGCCGACCGCCTGGTGCGCGCCGCCGGCCGGCGCTGATCCCACTCTTCACCGGCGCGGGCTCCCGGCGCCGGTTCCGACTTCCGTTCCCCCCGACGAAGGTGCGTCCGCCATGTCCTCTCACCGCGAGGCCCCGGAGATCGCCAAGGATCCGGTCGCCGACAGTTCCGACCTGTACGCGTTCGTCACGCCGAGCCAGCCGGACACGGTCACGTTGATCGCCAACTACGTGCCGGTGCAGCTTCCGTCCGGCGGCCCGAACTTCTTCGAGTTCGGTGACGACGTCCGGTACGAGATTCACATCGACAACGACGGGGACGGTTATCCGGACGTCACCTATCGTTTCGAATTCACTACCGAGATCACGAACCAGAACAGTTTTCTCTACAACACCGGGCCGATCGAGTCGCTGGAGAGCAAGAACTGGAACCGGCGCCAGTTCTACCGGCTGACCCGGATCGCTGACGGTCGCGCCCGTGTGCTGGCGCACAAACTGCCCTGCCCGCCGTGCAACGTCGGGCCGCTGTCCACGCCGAACTACCAGAACCTGGTCCGGCAGGCGACGTTCAAGCTGTCCACCGGCGAGAAGGTGTTCGCCGGGCAACGCGCCGACGGGTTCTTCGTCGACCTGGGCGCGGTGTTCGACCTGGGCACGCTGCGGCCGTTCCAGCAGTTGCACGTGGCCGGCAAGAAGCTGTTCCGGACCGAGGGCGAGCCGGTGAACGCGCTGGACCGGCTCAACGTGCACAGCCTCGCCGTGCAGGTGCCGCTGCGCCAGGTACGCCGCAAGGCGTCCCGCTACGGCTACGCCGACCGTGCCTCGACGATCGGGGTCTGGACCAGCGCGTCCCGCCAACAGGTGCGGGTGCTGGGGGACCGGGTCGCCGCCGACACCGCCGCCGGACCCTTCACGCAGGTGTCGCGACTCGGTAACCCGTTGTTCAACGAGGTCATCGTGCCGATGTCCAGGAAGGACGTCTGGAACACGCTGCCGCCGTCGGAGGACAAGCGGTTCGCCGGGTTCGTGGAGCGGCCCGAGCTGGCCGGGCTGCTGCCGGCGCTCTACCCGGGGGTTTTCCCCAATCTGGACGCGCTCAACAAGTCCAAGAAGCCGCGCGCCGACCTGGTGGCGATCCTGCTCACCGGCGTACCGGCCGGACTGATCGACGGCTTCGCCAACACCACCGGTGACGTGCAGGCGGACGTGCTGCGGCTGAACACGGCGATCCGGCCCAGCCGTACCCCGGACCGGTTCGGCGTGCTCGGCGGCGACCTGGCCGGCTTCCCCAACGGCCGCCGTCCCGCCGACGACGTGGTGACGATCGCGCTGCGCGCCATCGCCGGGCTGACCGTGCCGCTGGTCGACAAGACGTTCCGGCCGGACGCCGCCGCGGCGGCGGTGACACCGGGCCTGAGCGCGGCCGACGTGACAGCGCCGTTCCTGGCCGACTTCCCGTTCCTCGGCACGCCGTACGACGGGTTCGGCAACCCGCAGGCGAAGAAGTCCTGACGGGAGCCGGCGAATGTCACACCATCACGATCTCGGCCCGTCGGAGGTCGGCAGCGTCGTGCTCGACCTCGGCGGCGACCGGGGCGCGCTGATCATCCACACCGGGCGGGACCTGCACGGCCGGGAGATCGAGATCAGCCGCGTCGACCTCGACGGCCCGCGTACCCACTCCGCCGTACGCGAGCGGCACGTCCGGGACGGGGTGTTCCACAGTGCGGTCTACCCGGATCTGGAGGCGGGTGTGTATACCGTCTGGTGGGACGAGAGTACGTCCGCCGGCGCGATCTCGGTCACCGGTGGGTCGATCGCCGAATTCGTTTGGCCCACCAGCTCACCAGCCCGTCTGGACTGATCCGTCAGTCGCGCCGGAACCCGCGCTCCGTCCACATGATGGACGGGGCGCGGTCGGCGTTGGACGGCTCGACGGGCGGTACCGCGGGAAGCGGGTTACCCTTTGCCCCACCAATTCTGATCTTGGTACGAGCGGCCGGCGGGGGCGTCCGGCCGGCCTGTCGGCGATGCGCCACGGCAGAAAACTTCCGGCAACTCGCCGGGGAGGGCGTTACTCGTCCGGGGTCTGAATCGATAGGGCAGGTTGCGAGGCTACGGGCGACCGGGGCGGTCGTCACGGACGTGTCGGGAGGGCGACTCCATTATCAAGTTTGGCTTGACGGCGCACGCATTACACGCGTGTAATTTGAATGGGGTTGTTCGCACGGAACGCAACAAATGGTGACCGTACGGACAGGCACGCCTTTCGCGTGGGGGGTTGCAGCGGCGAATGACGCCGGTGCGCGACAAGGAGGCAATCGATGGACGGCCAGCTCGAGGTGGCCGACCTGCTCGGGAACGCGCCGGAGTGGCAGGAGCGAGCGCTCTGCTCGCAGACCGACCCGGAGGCGTTCTTTCCCGAGAAGGGCGGCTCGACCCGCGAGGCGAAGCGCATCTGCTCGCGGTGCGAAGTGAAGACGGAATGCCTGGAGTACGCGCTCGGCCACGACGAGCGGTTCGGAATCTGGGGTGGCCTCTCCGAGCGGGAGCGGCGCAAGCTCAAGCGGCGGGTCGCCGCCTGATCCACGTACGGGTCCACGGGCGGTGGGGGCCGCCCGGACCCGGGTCGTCGTCCGGCCGGCGCGTCCGGCCGGGTGGCGGCGCCTGCCCGGCCGGCCCGGTCAGGCCAGCTCGTCCGGGTCGACCCCGAGCAGATTCGCCACCTGCTCGATGATCACGTCGTGCACCAGGTCGGCGAGGTCCTCGCGGTCCATCGCGCGGAACTCCAGCGGCCGCCGGTAGAGCACGATCCGCGGCGGCACCTCCTGGCGGCCGGGCCGCCCCGGCAGCAGCCGGGCGAGCGGCACCTCGCCGTCCTCCAGCACGTCCGAGTCGTAGACGTTCAGATCCGGCGGGACGTCCTCGACCGCGAACTCCACCCCGGCCAGCTCCTTGGCGAACCGGCGTTCGAGCGTCTCCACCGTGTCGAGCACCAGATCGTCGAAGACCTCGGCCTTCGTCCGCGCCAGCGGCACCGTGGCCGGCACCAGCCGCCCGCGCAGCCCGCGACCGTGCCGGTCACGGTGGGTGCGCCGGCCGGAGCCGGGGCGGCGGTTCTGGGGGCTCGTCATGACGGACAGGGTAGCCCGGGTCGGCGGTCCACCCGCCGTCGCGCGGCCGACCGGCGCGCCGGTGTGCCGATCGACGGAATTGTGATCACCATGACGGGCGTGTCGTAACGCGAAGCGGTGCGCCGGACCCGGTAATGGGGATACCCTGCCGCCGTGAGGTCACCACGGCGCTGCTCCCGTAACGGCTGCCCCCGGCAAGCGGTCGCCACACTGACCTATGTCTACAACGAGTCGACGGCGGTGGTGGGCCCGCTCGCCGCGTTCGCCGAACCGCACACGTACGACCTGTGTGAGCCGCACGCCCGTAGCCTGACCGCCCCGCGGGGCTGGGACGTGGTGCGGCACGAGGGCGAGTTCGAGCCGCCGCCGCCCACCACCGACGACCTGGTGGCGCTGGCCGAGGCGGTACGCGAGGCCGCCCGCCCCGCCCCGCCGCGTCCCCCGGAGGACGAACCCACCAGCAAGCCCCAGACCCCCCACCAGCAGGGCCGCCGGGGCCACCTCCGGGTCATCCCACCCCACCACTGAACGAGACCCCGCCCCGGACCCTCCATCGGTCGATCATGAAGGTCCCGCTGGTCGGCCAAGTGCACGGACCAACGGGCGCCCGCCGGCCGGTCTCGGCCAGCTCGTCCGGGGTGGCGGGCGGGAGGCCCTGGATCGGGCTGACCGGCCCGGCGACGTCCGCGCCACCCTCGGCCGGTGCGACCGCCGTGGCCCGGCCAGACCGAGGTCAACACCAGTACGGGGAAGTGGCGCCATCCAGGCCAGCCGGACCCCACCACCACCCCGGACTGGTGTCGATCATGAACGCCGGGCGCACTTGGCCCCGCGAAGATCAACACCAGTACGGCGAGGTGGCCGCATCCAGGCCACCCGGACCCCACCGCCACCCCGGACTGGTGTCGATCATGAAACCCGGGCGCACCGGGGTCAGTGGCCCAGGAAGCGGTTGAAGGCCTCGGCTCGGCGGGACGGGCGATGGGTTCTGTGCTCGGTGTGGTCGGCTGAGGACATGATCTTCAGGCCGGCGTTCATGGCGAGCCAGCGCAGCGGTTCCGGCTCCCAGCGCGGGGAGCGGTGGCCCACCCAGGGCAGCGCCGTCAGGTCGCTGTCCACGCCCCGGATCAGGTCGGCGAGCGTACGCCCGGCGAGGTTGCTGGTGCCGACGCCGTCACCGACGTAGCCGCCGGCCCAGGCCAGCCCGGTACGGCGGTCCAGCCCCACCGACGCGGCCCAGTCCCGGGCCACCCCGAGCGGCCCGCCCCAGGCGTGCGTCACCGGCACGTCCGGCCCGAGCACCGGGAACAGTTCCCCGAGCGTCCGGCGCAGCGCCGCGAACACCCGCGGCTCCCGGTCGAAGCCCGGCCGCACCCGGGAGGCGTAGTGGTAGGGCGCGCCCCGCCCGCCGAACGCGAGCCGGCCGTCGGCGGTGCGCTGGCCGTACACGATGACGTGCCGGTAGTCGGAGAACGTCTCCCGCTGCGCCAGCCCGATCCGTGCCCAGGTCTCCTCGGGCAGCGGCGGGGTGGCCACCATCAGCGAGTAGACGGGCGCCACTGTGCGCCGCTGGCCGGGCAGCCCGGGCGTGTAGCCCTCGGTCGCGCGGACCACCACCGGCGTCCGGACCACGCCCGCCGGTGTCACCGCCGCGCCCGGCCGCAGCGCGGTCACCGGGGTGCGCTCGTGGATGCGTACGCCCCGGCGCTCCACCGCCCGCGCCAGGCCCCGGACCAGCTTCGCCGGGTGCACGGCGGCGCAGTGCGGGGTGTACGTGCCGCCGCGTACCCCCTCGGCGTCGCACCGCGCGGCGGCCTCGGCGGCGTCCAGCAGCGTCAGGTCGTCGTCGGTGAGCCCGTGCGCGTGGGCCTGGTCGACCTCGGCGCGGGCCCGCTCAAGCTGGGCCTCACTGCGGGCGAGCGTCACCGTGCCGCCGGCCTGCCAGTCGCAGTCGATGCCCTCGGCGGCGGCGACCCGCCCCACCTCGCCGACCGTGTCGTGCATGGCCCGTTGCAGGGCGAGCGCGCGGTCCCGGCCGTGGCGTCGGGCCAGCGCCGGCAGCGAGGTGGGGAACAGCGCCGAGCACCAGCCGCCGTTGCGCCCCGACGCGCCGTACCCGGCGATCTCCCGCTCCAGCACGACGACGCGCAACGTGGGGTCGGCCTCGGCCAGGTAGTACGCCGTCCACAGCCCGGTGTACCCGGCGCCCACGATCGCCACGTCGGCGTCCGTGTCGCCGGGCAACCCGGGTCGCGGCGTCAGCGGCTCGTCCAGGCTGGACAGCCAGTACGACAGCTGCTGGTATCCCGTCATCGGCGTCAGAGCCGCGACCACGCCTCGGTCAGCACCGCGCGCAGGATCTGCTCGATCTCGTCGAAGTGCTGCTGGTCGGCGATCAGCGGCGGGGCGAGCTGCACCACCGGGTCGCCCCGGTCGTCGGCCCGGCAGTAGAGCCCGGCGTCGAACAGCGCGGTGGACAGGAAGCCGCGCAGCAGCCGCTCGGACTCGGCCTCGTCGAACGTCTCCCGGGTCGTCTTGTCCTTGACGAGCTCGATGCCGTAGAAGTAGCCGTCGCCCCGGACGTCGCCGACGATCGGCAGGTCGTGCAGCTTCTCCAGGGTGGACCGGAACGCGCCCTCGTTCGCCCGGACGTGCCCGATCAGGTCCTCCCGGGCGAACACCTCCAGGTTGGCCAGCGCGACCGCGCAGGAGACCGGGTGGCCGCCGAACGTCACGCCGTGCGCGAACATGCCGGTCTCGGTGAGGAACGGCTCCATCAGCCGCTCGCTGGCGATCATCGCGCCGAGCGGGGCGTAGCCGGAGGTGATGCCCTTGGCGGTGGTGATGATGTCCGGCTGGTAGCCGTAGCGGACGGCGCCGAAGTACTCGCCGAGCCGGCCCCAGGAGCAGATCACCTCGTCGCTGACGAGCAGCACGTCGTACGCGTCGCAGATCTCGCGTACCCGCTCGAAGTAGCCGGGCGGCGGCGGGAAGCAGCCGCCGGAGTTCTGCACCGGCTCCAGGAAGACGGCGGCGACCGTCTCCGGCCCCTCCCGCTCGATCGCCCGGCCGATCTCCTCGGCGGCCCAGCGGCCGAACGCCTCGGCGTCGTCGCCGTGCTCGGGGGCCCGGTAGAAGTTGGTGTTCGGCACCTTGATGCCACCCGGAACCAGTGGCTCGAAGTCGGTCTTGATGCCGGGCAGGCCGGTGATCGACAGCGCGCCCATCGAGGTGCCGTGGTAGGCGATGTAGCGGCTGACCACCTTGTGCTTGGTGGGCTTGCCGGTGCGCTTGAAGTAGGCCCGGGCCAGCTTCCACGCCGCCTCGACGGCCTCGGAGCCGCCGGTGGTGAAGAAGACCCGGTTCAGGTCGCCAGGGGTGAGCGTGGCGATCTTCTCGGCCAGCTCGACGGCCTTCGGGTGGGCGTACGACCAGAGCGGGAAGTAGGCCAGCTCGCCGGCCTGCTTGGCGGCGGCCTCGGCCAGCTCGGCGCGGCCGTGACCGGCGTTCACCACGAACAGCCCGGCCAGCCCGTCCAGGTAGCGGCGGCCCTGCGCGTCCCAGACGTACGCGCCCTCGCCCCGGACGATTGTCGGAACCTCGCCGGCGGGGTAGCTCGCCATGCGGGTGAAGTGCATCCAGAGATGGTCGGTGGCGTTGGCCATGTCAGCCCCATCGGGTCTCGGGCCGGTCAGGGGTGACACCGGCCGCTCTGCCCACGGTTATCCCACAGGCGATGCCGATAAGGCAAGCGAACAAGCTTAAGCGCGACGGATTCAGCGCTATATCACTGAGCTGTCAACGGAATCCGCATCAGGCGGTGCCCCAGCTGTAGGTCTGCTTGCGCAGCTTCAGGTAGACGAACGCCTCGGTGGAGAGCACCCCGGGCACGCCGCGCAGCTTCTGCAGGATCTCCAGCAGGTGCGCGTCGTTGCGGCAGACCACCTCCGCCAGCAGGTCGAACGAGCCGGCGGTGATCACCACGTAATCGATCTCCTCGAACTCGGCCAGCCGGTCGGCGACGGATTCCAGGTCGCCGTCGGTACGCAGCCCGATCATGGCCTGGCGGGGGAAGCCGAGCTGGAGCGGATCGGTGACCGCGACGATCTGCATGACACCCGCGTCGAGCAGCCGCTGCACCCGCTGGCGTACCGCCGCCTCGGAGAGGCCGACCGCCTTGCCGATGCTCGCGTACGGGCGGCGCCCGTCCTCCTGGAGCTGCTCGATGATCTGCTTGGCCACGTCATCGAGCAGAGCGTGGTTGGCGCCGTCACGCACAGTGATGCGACGGCCGCCGTTTCCGTTCTCCTGGTGTCGGTTGACCATCGACGCTCCTCGTGTCCGGTTCTCGGTGTTGAGCGTAGTGCCCCGCGCAGTCTGGCGTATTTCGTGGCGACTGGCTATTCCGGCAACGGAATCCCTTGTGAGAGACGTTTTCTCATGTCAGGATCAGTCGTCCATCGCCACTGACCCTCCCGCCGGCGCGCCGCCCCCGTCCCGCCGCCGACGATGCCCCCCAAGGAGTCGTCACATGCGTAGTCCCCTCCGGCCCCTCACCCGGCGTGGTCTGCTCACCGGGACCCTCGGCTCGGCCGCGCTGCTCGCCACTGCGGGCACCCTGGCCGGCTGCGGGACCAAGGGCGCCCAGCAGACCGAAGCCGGATGCAAGAGCGAGGATCTGTCCGCCACCGAGAAGAAGGTCGCCTTCTCGAACTGGCCGCAGTACATGGACACCGACGAGAAGGACGAGTCCAAGCGCCCCACGCTCGACGCGTTCGTCGCCGCCACCGGTATCCAGGTGACGTACACCGAGGACGTCAACGACAACAACGAGTTCTTCGGCAAGGTACGCAACCAGCTCGCCGGATGTCAGAGCACCGGCCGGGACATCATGGTGCTCACCGACTGGATGGCCGCCCGGGTGATCCGCCTCGGCTGGGTCCAGAAGCTGGACAAGTCGAAGATGCCGAACGTCGAGGCGAACCTGCTGCAGTCGCTGCGCGGGCGCTCCTTCGACGCCGAGACCCAGCTCGCCGTCCCGTGGCAGTCCGGCCTGGCCGGGCTCGCGTACAACGCCAACGTCACCAAGGAGATCCGCACCGTCGACGAGCTGCTCACCCGCCCCGATCTCAAGGGCAAGGTGACTGTGCTGTCGGAGATGCGCGACACCATCGGCCTGCTGCTCCAGTCGCTCGGCCACGACCCGGCCAAGTTCACCGCGGCCCAGTTCGACGACGCGCTGAACAAGCTGAAGAAGGCCGTGGACAGCAAACAGATCCGGCGGTTCACCGGCAACGACTACGCGCCCGACCTGGCCAAGGGCGACATCGCCGCGTGCATCGGCTGGTCCGGCGACGTGGTCCAGCTCGGCTTCGACGACGAGAAGATCAAGTTCGTGGTGCCGGAGTCCGGCGTGATGCTCTGGTCGGACAACATGCTGGTGCCGAACAAGGCCACCCACAAGGCCAACGCCGAGGCGTTGATGAACCACTACTACGACCCGGCGGTGGCGGCGAAGCTGGCCGCGTACGTCAACTACATCTGCCCGGTGCAGGGCGCGCAGGCCGAGATGGAGAAGATCGACCCGGACCTGGCGAGCAACCCGCTGATCTTCCCGGACGACACGATGCTCTCCAAAGCCAAGGTCTTCATGGCGCTCGACGAGGCGCAGGAGAAGGAGTACGAGACCAAGTTCCAGCAGGTGATCGGCGCGTGAAGGGGCAGCAGACCCCGGCCGGTGACCTGCGACTGGTCGACCTGACCAAGCGGTTCGGCGTCTTCACCGCCGTCGACGACCTCACCCTCACCATCCCGCAGGGCTCGTTCTTCGCCCTGCTCGGCGCGTCCGGCTGCGGCAAGACCACCACACTGCGGATGATCGCCGGGCTGGAACAGCCGACCAGCGGACAGGTGCTGCTCGGCGAGCAGGACATCGCCGGGCTGCGGCCGTACAAGCGGCCGGTCAACACCGTCTTCCAGAGCTACGCCCTCTTCCCGCACCTGGACATCCACGAGAACGTGGCGTTCGGGCTGCGCCGCCGCGGCATCCGCAAGGTGAGCGACCAGGTGGAGCGCATGCTCGCGCTGGTGCAGCTCGAAGGGTACGGCCGGCGCCGCCCGGCCCAGCTCTCCGGCGGCCAGCAGCAGCGCGTCGCGCTGGCCCGGGCGCTCATCAACCACCCGCAGGTGCTGCTGCTCGACGAGCCGCTCGGCGCGCTCGACCTCAAGCTGCGCCGGCAGATGCAGATCGAGCTGAAACGGATCCAGACCGAGGTCGGCATCACGTTCGTGCACGTCACCCACGACCAGGAGGAGGCCATGACGATGGCCGACACGGTCGCGGTGATGAACGCCGGCCGGATCGAGCAGCTCGGCGCGCCCGCCGACATCTACGAGTACCCGGCCACCGCGTTCGTGGCGAACTTCCTCGGCCAGTCCAACCTGCTCGCCGCCGAAGCCGGCGGTCGCGCCGCCGACGACGTGCTGGTCACGGCGCACGGCTCGCGCTTCTCGGTGCCCGCCGGCCGGTCCCGGCTCACCGACGGTCCGGCCTTCCTCGGCGTACGTCCGGAGAAGCTGCACCTGGTCGAGAGCCCGGACCGGGTGCCGGCCGGGCACCAGCACGTCGGTGGCGTGGTCAGCGACGCCTCCTACGTCGGGGTGAGCACCCAGTACCTGGTGCGCACCGCGTGGGGCAGCGAACTGACCGCGTTCGCCGCGAACAGCGGGCTGGGCGGTCAGTTGGCGGTCGGCACGACGGTGACCGCGCACTGGGATCCGCGGCACGCGTTCCTGCTGCCCCGGGCCGCCGGTGCGGACGACCAGACCACGCCGCTGCTCGACGAGCCGCCGGTGGGTGCGTCGGCATGAGCGAGCGAATTGGCGGAGTGGCGGCATGAGCGCGCTGGCCCACGTACCGACCTCCGCCGGGAAACCGGCGCCGCCGCCGGTGCGGCGCGGGCGCAACCGGCTCCTGCCGTACCTGTTGCTGCTGCCCGGCGCGGTCTGGCTGTTCGTCTTCTTCGCACTCCCGCTGGTGCAGCTCGCCTCGGCCAGCCTCTACGACCCGGCCGGCTCGCTCTCCACCGGGTACGCCATGACCTGGGCGTTCAGCAACTACCCGGACGCGTTGCAGGCGTACTGGCCGCAGTTCTCCCGGTCGTTCCTCTACTCGGCCATCGCGCTGGTGCTCGCGCTGCTGATGGGCTACCCGCTGGCGTACGCGATCGCGCAGAAGGCCGGCCGGTGGAAGAACCTGCTGCTGGTCGCCGTGGTCGCGCCGATGTTCACCAGCTTCCTGGTGCGCACGCTGGCCTGGAAGACCATCCTGTCGGACAACGGCGCGCTGGTCGGGCTGCTGCGCGACGTGCACCTGCTCGGACCGGACGGCCGGCTGCTGGCCACGCCGATCGCCGTGGTGCTCGGTCTGACGTACAACTTCCTGCCGTTCCTGGTGCTGCCGCTGTACGCGAGCCTGGAGCGGCTCGATCCCCGGCTGCTGGAAGCGGCGAGCGACCTGTACGCGAGCCCGCTGCGCGCGTTCGCCAAGGTGACGCTGCCGCTGTCGATGCCCGGCCTGATCGCCGGCACGCTGCTGTTCTTCATCCCGGCCACCGGTGACTACATCAACGCCGAGCTGCTCGGTACGCCGAACGAGTACATGATCGGCAACGTCATCGACTCGGCGTTCCTGGTCCGGCTGGATTATCCGCAGGGCGCGGCGCTGTCGTTCCTGCTGATGGCCGCGATCCTGGCGATCGTCTTCGTCTACCTGCGTAAGGCCGGCACGGAGGAGGTGCTCTGATGCGGCGCTGGCTCGCCGACCGGTGGGTGATGGGCGTGGCACTGCTGGTCCTCGGCTACCTGACGCTGCCGATCATGGTGGTCGCCGGTCTGTCCTTCAACCGGCCCTCAAGCCGGCTCTCCTACGACTTCAACGAGTTCACGCTCGACAACTGGAAGCAGCCCTGCGCCACCTCGGACATGTGCGACGCCGTGGTGCGCAGCATGCAGATCGGCCTCATCGCCACAGTCGTCTCCACGCTCCTCGGCACGCTGATGGCGTTCGCGCTGGTCCGGCACAGCTTCCGCGGCCGCTCCGGGCTCAACGGGCTGATCTTCCTGCCGATGGCCACCCCGGAACTGGTGATGGGCACCTCGCTGCTCGCCCTCTTCGTCGCCGCCGGGGTGCCGCAGGGCTTCTGGACCATCGTCATCGCGCACGTCATGTTCTGCGTGTCGTTCGTCGTGGTCACCGTGAAAGCCCGGCTCTCCGGCATGGACCGGCGGCTGGAGGAAGCCGCGATGGACCTGTACGCCAGCGAGTGGCAGACGTTCCGCCGGATCACGCTGCCACTCGTGCTGCCCGGCATCGTGGCCGCCGCGCTGCTGGCGTTCTCGCTCAGCTTCGACGACTTCATCATCACGAACTTCAACGCCGGCACCACTGTCACGTTCCCCATGTACGTCTGGGGCGCCTCCCAGCGCGGCATCCCGCCGCAGGTCAACGTGATCGGCACGGCCATGTTCGTGATCGCGTTGCTGCTCGTCGGGGCCACCTCGCTGCGCGGGCGGCGGGCACGCCGGGCCGCTCTCGCGGTGGTCGCCACACCGGCGGGCAAGCCATGACACTCCCGCATACCGGCCGGGCGCTGGCCGACGCCGCGCCCGTGTCGTACTGGCTGGACCGCCCGGAGCGGCCCGACCCGCTGCCGCCGCTGTCCGGGACGCACACCGCCGACCTGCTCGTGGTCGGCGGCGGGTACGCCGGACTGTGGACCGCGCTGCTCGCGAAGGAGGCCGACCCGGACCGCGACGTCCTGCTCGTCGACGCGGGCACGTGCGGCTGGGCGGCGTCCGGGCGCAACGGCGGGTTCTGCGCCGCGTCGCTGACCCACGGGCTCGCCAACGGCGTCGAGCGGTTCCCCGGCGAGATCGGCGAGCTGGAACGGCTGGGCCGGGAGAACCTGGACGCCATCGGCGCCACCGTGGCGAAGTACGACATCGACTGCGACTTCGAACGCACCGGGGAACTGGCGGTGGCGGTCGAGCCGTACCAGCTCGACGGGCTCGCCGCCGACGCCGAGCTGGCCCGCCGGTACGGCCACGACGTGCGGCTGCTCGACCGCGACGAGGTACGCGCCGAGGTGGCGTCGCCGACGTACCTGGGCGGGATGTGGGATCGCGACCGGGTGGCCCTGCTCGACCCGGCGAAGCTCGCCTGGGGACTGCGCCGCGCCGCGCTCGACCTGGGCGTACGCATGCACGAGCACACCCGCGTCACCGGCCTGGCCGGCGTCGGCGCCGGGATACGGGCCACCACTGCGGGCGGCGCGGAAGCGGCGCCCGGCACGGTACGGGCGCGGCAGGTCGTGCTGGCCACGAACGCGTTCCCGCCGCTGCTGCGTCGGCTGCGCTCCTGGATCGTGCCGGTCTACGACTACGCGCTGATGACCGAGCCGCTGACCGAAGCGCAGCGCGACGCGATCGGCTGGCGGAACCGGCAAGGGCTCGCCGACACCGGCAACCAGTTCCACTACTACCGGCTCACCGCCGACAACCGGATCCTGTTCGGCGGCTACGACGCGATCTACCACTACGGCAACCGGGTGGCGCCCGCGCTGGAGCAGCGCGAGGCCACCTTCACCACGCTCGCCTCGCACTTCTTCACGACGTTCCCGCAGCTCGCCGATGTGCGCTTCAGCCACCGCTGGGGTGGCGTCATCGACACGTGCACCCGGTTCTGCGCGTTCTTCGGCACCGCGTACGAAGGACGCCTGGCGTACGCGGCCGGGTTCACCGGGCTCGGCGTCGGCGCGACCCGGTTCGGCGCCCGCGTCACGCTCGACCTGCTCTCCGGCACCGACACCCCGCTGACCCGGCTCGACCTGGTGCGCCGCAAGCCGCTGCCGTTCCCGCCGGAACCGGCCCGGTCCGTGGGCATCAACCTCACCCGCTGGTCGCTCGCCCGCGCCGACGCGCGCGACGGCCGGCGCAACCTCTGGCTCCGTACTCTCGACCGTCTTGGACTGGGGTTCGACTCCTGATGCGTATCCTCCTCGTCGGCGCCGGTGGCGTCGGCTCCGCCGCCGTATCCATTGCCGCCCGCCGTACCTTCTTCGAGCTCATGGTGGTCGCCGACCACGATCCGGCGCGTGCGGCGCGGGCCGTCGCCGGGCTCGGCGACCGGTTCGTGGCCGCCACAGTCGACGCGTCCTCCGCCGACGCGGTGGCCGCGCTGTGCCGGGAACACCGGATCACGCACGTGCTGAACGCGGTCGACCCGCGCTTCGTCATGCCGATCTTCGACGGCGCGTTCGCCGCCGGGGCCGACTACCTGGACATGGCGATGTCGCTGTCCCGGCCGCACCCCGAGCGCCCCTACGCCGAGACCGGGGTCAAACTCGGCGACGAGCAGTTCGCCGTCGCGGAGCGGTGGGCCGCCGCCGGGCGGCTCGCGCTGTGCGGCATCGGCGTCGAACCGGGCCTGTCGGACGTCTTCGCCCGCTACGCCGCCGACGAACTCTTCGCCGAGATCGACGAGATCGGGGTACGCGACGGCGCGAACCTCACAGTCGCCGGCTACGAGTTCGCGCCCTCGTTCTCCATCTGGACCACCATCGAGGAGTGCCTCAACCCGCCGGTGATCTGGGAGGCCGGGCGCGGCTGGTTCACCACCGAACCGTTCAGCGAGCCGGAGGTGTTCGACTTCCCGGCCGGGATCGGCCCGGTCGAGTGCGTCAACGTCGAGCACGAGGAGGTGCTGCTCATCCCGCGCTGGGTGCCGGCGAAGCGGGTCACCTTCAAGTACGGCCTCGGCGCCGAGTTCATCGAGGTGCTCCGCACGCTGCACAAGCTCGGACTGGACTCGACCCAGCCGGTGCGCGTACGCGGCGTCGAGGTGTCGCCGCGCGACCTGGTGGCCGCCGCGCTGCCCGACCCGGCCACGCTCGGCGACCGGATGAGCGGCAAGACGTGCGCCGGTACGTACGTCACCGGCACCGGCCCCGACGGGCGGCCGCGCCGCGTCTACCTCTACCACGTGGTCGACAACGAGTGGTCGATGGCCGAGTACGGCCACCAGGCGGTGGTCTGGCAGACCGCCGTCAACCCGGTCGTCGCGCTGGAACTGCTCGCCACCGGCGCCTGGTCCGGCACGGGCGTGCTCGGGCCGGAGGCGTTCCCGCCGACCCCCTTCCTCGACCTGCTCACCGGCTACGGTTCGCCGTGGGGGATGGAGGAACGATGACCCGGTACGGCCCGATGTACGGTCCCGACATCACGTTCCTCGGTGTGCCGCCGTGCACGGTCGAGGAGCCGGTCACGTACGCCGACGCGGACGTGGTGATCATCGGCGCGCCGTTCGACGGCGGCACCTCGCACCGGCCGGGCACCCGGTTCGGGCCGTCCGCCATCCGGCAGGCCTGCTACCTGCCGCACGACGGTTCCCGTCCGTCGCTGGCGCTGCGCGTGGACGGGCTGAAGGACCTGTGCGTCTACGACGCCGGGGACGTGGAGATGTTCGGCGGCGACATCGAGCGCTCGCTCGCCGCGCTGGAGACCGCCGTGCACGCGGTCACCTCGGCCGGGGCGATCCCGGTGGTGCTCGGCGGCGACCACTCCATCGCGCTGCCGGACGCCACAGGCGTGGCCCGGCACCACGGGCTCGGCCGGGTGTCGCTCGTGCACTTCGACGCGCACGCCGACACCGGCGACGTCGAGTTCGGTTCGCTGCACGGCCACGGCCAGCCGATGCGCCGGCTCATCGAGTCCGGCGCGGTACGCGGCGACCGCTTCCTCCAGATCGGGCTGCGCGGCTACTGGCCCGGCGCGGACACGCTGGCGTGGATGGCGGAGCAGCGGATGCGCTCGTACGAGATGACCGAGATCGTGGCGCGCGGGCTGGACGCCTGCCTGACCGAGGCGTTCGGCATCGCGACCGACGAGTGCGAGGGCGTGTTCCTCTCGGTCGACGTGGACGTGGTCGACCCGGGCATGGCACCGGGCACCGGCACACCCGAGCCGGGCGGGTTCACCTCCCGGCAACTACTCGACGCGGTGCGCCGGGTCTGTTACGAGCTGCCTGTGGTCGGGCTGGACGTGGTCGAGGTCGCCCCGCCGTACGACCATGCCGACATCACCGCGTACCTGGGCAACCGGGTGGTGCTGGAAGCGTTGTCCGCGATAGCCCGCCGCCGCCGCGACGCCGAGACCGGAACCCCGTGGAACCCCACCCAGCCGCTCCTGGATGGTCGCTGACTGGTAGTCGGCGATGTTTAGCTCGGGCTATGGTTGGAGCATGGGTGCGGACGGGAAGCGCTGGTCGGTCCGGGTCACCGGAGAGGTCCGGCACTGGCTGCGCGACCTGCGGGACCACGACCCGGCGTCGTACGAGAGCGTCCGGGTGGCGGTGGACAAGCTGGCCGAGGTGGGGCCGGGGCTAGGTCGCCCGCTCGTGGACACGCTGCGTGGAAGCAGTCTCCGTAATCTGAAGGAGTTGCGGCCCCGCTCCGGTCGGGACGTGGCTATCCGGGTGCTGTTCGTCTTCGATCCCTGGTCGCAGGCGGTCCTTCTGGTCGCCGGCAACAAGGCGGGCAACTGGACCCGCTGGTACCGGCAGCACATTCCGGCGGCGGAGGTTGCCTACAAGGCTTGGCTCGACAGCGAGCGCGAGCGAAGGGGGGAGTCGTGACGGAGTTCTATCACTGGGACGAGGTCCGCGCCGAACTCGGCGGTGACGACGAGGCGTACGAGGCGGAGCGCGCCCGGACCGACGCGTGGGTGAGCGCGTTCCACCTGGCCGAGGAGCGCAAGCGGCTGGGGCTCACCCAGCGGCAGGTAGCCGAGATCATGGGGGTCACGCCGGGCCGGGTCAGCCAGATCGAGAACGGCGACCTCGACGTCAACGAGGTGGCCACGCTGAGCCGGTACGCCAACGCCCTCGGCGCCCGGCTGCGGATCATCTTCGACTACGGCGACGACCTCCGGCAGATCGCCTGACCGGAGGCCGCCGACGCGGTCAGGGGTGGGCGCAGCGGGGGCGCAGGCGTACGGGCTCGGTGGTTTCGGTAATCGAGTTGGGCTCGATCACCAGGCGGGCGATCGTCGTTGCCCGGCCGGGACGGAATCTGCCCTGGTCGGCGGGGATGGTTGCGGTCCAGGTGCCGGCGGTGCGCTCGTCGGTGCACGCGCCGATCACGCCGAATCCGAAGCCGGTGACCGAGCCGCGCCGGACCCGCTGGTCGAGGTGCACCTCGATGTACGCGAGGCCGCGCTCCGCGCCGCAGTCGAACCGGCCACCGACGGTGGCGGTGTGCGCCCGCGCGTCGGCCGTGCCGAACCAGTTGACGGAGATGCTGGGGGAGGCCGCCGGGGCGGCGACGGCGGCGCCGGGTGCGAGCCCGAGCGTGGCGGCGGTGGCCAGGGCGGTGAGGCCGGCGGCGAGCACTGGCTGTCGGACCGGGTGCATGGGCGGTCTCCTGTCGGGCGGTGGCGGACGCGACCCGGTAGCGACTCGAGCGGTGGTGGGACGCGTTCTCCGAAGTGGACGGCGTCAGCATCCCACCGCCGCGATGCCCGCGAGCTGCAAGATCTCGGACAGATCAGCGGTTCAGGTGGGACCGGATGAGGAAGCGGACGCCCTCCGGCGCCTCCAGGGAGAAGCCGCTGCCCCGGCCGGGCACCACGTCGACAGTGAGCCGGGTGTGCCGCCACAGCTCCCACTGGGCCTTCGACATCCAGAACTCCACCGGCTCGGGCACGCCGTCGACAGCCAGCGAGGCGAGCAGCACGTCCGAGCCGCCGGTGCGGAACTCACCGGCCGGGTAGCACATCGGGGCGCTGCCGTCGCAGCAGCCGCCGGACTGGTGGAACATCAGCGGGCCGTGCTGCCCCCGCAGCGACCGGATCAGGTCGGCCGCCGCGGAGGTCACTGTCACGGTGTCACCCATCAGAAGAAGCCCAGCTTCTTCGGCGAGTAGCTGACCAGGAGGTTCTTGGTCTGCTGGTAGTGCTCCAGCATCATCTTGTGGTTCTCCCGGCCGATGCCGGACTGCTTGTAGCCGCCGAACGCCGCGTGCGCCGGGTAGGCGTGGTAGCAGTTCGTCCACACCCGGCCGGCCTGGATCGCCCGCCCGGCCCGGTACGCGGTGTTCAGGTCCCGGGTCCACACGCCCGCGCCGAGCCCGTACAGCGTGTCGTTGGCGATCTTCACGGCGTCGTCCAGGTCGGCGAAGGAGGTCACCGACACGACCGGGCCGAAGATCTCCTCCTGGAAGATCCGCATCGAGTTGTCGCCCTCGAAGATGGTCGGCTGGACGTAGTAGCCGCCGGAGAGTTCGCCGCCGAGGTCCGACCGCTCACCGCCGGTGAGGACGCGAGCGCCCTCCTGCCGGCCGATGTCCAGGTAGGACAAGATCTTCTCGAGCTGGTCGTTGGAGGCCTGCGCGCCGACCATCGTGTCGGTGTCCAGCGGGTGCCCCTGCTTGACCGCCTTCGTCCGCTCGACGGCGGCGGCGAGGAAGTCCGAGTAGTGGCCCTGCTGGATGAGCGCCCGGGACGGGCAGGTGCACACCTCGCCCTGATTGAGCGCGAACATGGTGAAGCCTTCCAGGGCCTTGTCCAGGAAGTCGTCGGAGGCGGCGCTGACGTCGTCGAAGAAGATGTTCGGGCTCTTGCCGCCCAGCTCCAGCGTGACCGGCTTGATGTTCTCGCTGGCGTACTGCATGATCAGCCGCCCGGTGGTGGTCTCGCCGGTGAACGCCACCTTCGCCACCCGCGGCGAGGAGGCCAGCGGCTTGCCCGCCTCGACGCCGAAGCCGTTCACCACGTTGATCACGCCGGGCGGCAGCAGGTCGCCGATCAGCGAGAGCAGGTAGTGGATCGACGCGGGCGTCTGCTCGGCCGGCTTGAGCACCACCGCGTTGCCGGCGGCGAGCGCCGGGGCGAGCTTCCACACCGCCATGAGGATCGGGAAGTTCCACGGGATTATCTGCCCGACCACACCGAGCGGCTCGTGGAAGTGGTAGGCGACCGTGTCGTCGTCGAGTTCGCCGAGCGAGCCCTCCTGCGCCCGGATCGCCCCGGCGAAGTAGCGGAAGTGGTCGATCGCGAGCGGGATGTCGGCGGCGAGCGTCTCGCGTACCGGCTTGCCGTTCTCCCACGTCTCGGCGATCGCCAGGGACTCCAGGTTGTCCTGCATCCGGTCGGCGATCCGGTTGAGGATCAGCGAGCGTTCGGCGACCGAGGTGCGGCCCCACGCGTCGGCCGCGCCGTGCGCCGCGTCGAGCGCCTTCTCCACGTCCTCGGCGGTGCCCCGGGCCACCTCGCAGAAGGTCTGCCCGGTCACCGGGGTCGGGTTCTCGAAGTACTTCCCACCGTGCGGCTTCACGTACTCGCCGCCGATGTAGTGGTCGTAACGGGACTGCCAGTGGGTGGGGGCGTCGTAGCGCGTCATGGGTACCTCCGCCGTCCGTCTGGGGTGGATGGCGGGCAGGCTAGTTTCCGGGACGTTGCAGGAACGTTGCGCGCGGCAGCGCGTACTCCTCGGCGAGCTGACGGGCCCGCGCGAGCGCGAGCGGCCGGCGGGGCGCGCCCGGCGGCAACGCCCGGGCCAGGGCCTGCCACGCGGCCAGGTCGTCGGCCCCGGCCGCCGTCGCGGTCCAGGCCGCGAGCAGCCCCGGGTCGGCGCCGGCCAGCACGGCGGCGCGCAACTGGCCGTCGACCAGGCGGCGCAGCCGCGCCACTCCCGGCGCGTCCGACAGGGGCAGCAGGGGCCCGGGGTACGCGCGCAGCGCCGCCGCCGGATCGCCACGTTCCAGCAGTTCGGTGACGGTACGGAAATCGGCGCGCACGGCCGGCCGCAGCCGGTACGGGCGGGAGTCGAGCAGTTCGTCGCCGAGCACGCGGCGCAGCCGGGACAGTTCGGCGCGCAGTGTGACGGGGTGCCGCCGGTCGTCGCCGTAGAGGTCGAGGCCGAGCTGTTCCCCGGTGCGGCCCTCGGGATGGTCGACGAGTAGTACCAGCAGTTCGCTGTGCCGCCGGCCGAGCCGGATGCGCCGGCCGCCGACGCGCAGCTCCGCCTCGTCCCGGCCGAGCGCCGACACGTACGCCACGTCCGGCGCGGCGGGCGCGGCGCCGGCCAGGAACGCCTCGGCGGCCCGGGCGGTGGCCCGCACCAGGGCGAGGCTCTGCGGGTTGGCCAGGTGGTCCCCGCCGGTGATGTCGACGGCGCCGAGCAGCGCGCCGCTGGCGGGGTCGTGGATCGGCGCGGCGGCGCAGGTCCAGCGCTGCACCGGCCGGACGAAGTGCTCGGTGGCGAAGATCTGCACGCCGTGGTCGACGGCGAGGGCGGTGCCGGGAGCGTTCGTGCCGGCGTGCGCCTCGTCCCAGCGGGCGCCCGGTACGAAGTTCATCCGCTCGGCGTGCCGCAGCACCCCGGGGTGGCCCTCCACCCAGAGCAGCCGCCCGGCGGCGTCGCAGACCGCCATCAGGTGCGCGCCGTCCTGCGCGATGCCGCCGAGCAGGTCGCGGAAGAGCGGCATCACCCGGGCGAGCGGGTGCGCGGCGCGGTAGCTCTTCAGCGCGTCGTCGGCGAGGTCGACCGGCGCGGTGGTCTCCGGGTCGAGCAGCGCGGACCGCTCCCAGGAGCGGGCGACCACCTCTCGGACACCGCCTGTGGTCCCCGCGGTGAGGAACGCCTCGTGGGCGGCACCGATCTGCGCGATCCGCTCCACCGGATCCGCGCCGAACTCCAGGGCGAGCCACGGGTCAGCCACCAGCGCCTCCTTCCACCCATCGTGACCCACCTCACCCCGGAGCGCCAATGCGTGATCCGGGTCACTTGAGCGGTGCTCGCGTCGGCTGCGGACCGGACGAACGGCCCAGACGGCCCTGTGGCGGTTGTCGCAGCACGGCCCGCGTGGAGGATGGCTGCTGCGGACGCTTACGGAACCCTTAACTCCGGCCTGCGAAGGTGTGCCGGACGACGAGGGAAGACACGGGGGAGCGCAACGGTGCGGGTGCTGGTGGCGGACGACGAGCGGCTCTTGGCGGACACGGTCGCCGAGGGGTTGCGACGGTTCTCCATGGCTGTCGACGTCTGCTACGACGGGGACGGCGCGCTGGAACGGATCGGGGTGAACCGGTACGACGTGGCGGTGCTGGACCGGGACATGCCCGGCGCCACCGGCGACGAGGTGTGCCGGAGCCTGGCCGGGTCCGACGCCGGCACCCGTGTGCTGCTGCTCACCGCCGCCGCCGGCATCCGCGACCGGGTCGCCGGCCTCGGGCTGGGCGCCGACGACTACCTGACCAAGCCGTTCGCGTTCGCCGAGCTGGTGGCGCGGGTGCAGGCGCTGGGCCGCCGGTCCACCCCGGCGCTGCCGCCGGTGCTGGAACGGCACGGCGTGGTGCTCGACGTGGCCCGGCACACCGCGACCCGGGACGGCAGCCCGCTCGGGCTGAGCCCGAAGGAGTTCGCCGTCCTGCACGTGCTGATGCGGGCCGGCGGCCGGGTGGTCAGCGCCGAGGAGCTGCTGGAACAGGCGTGGGACGAGTTCGCCGACCCGTTCACCAACGCGGTCCGGGTGACGGTGATGACCCTGCGCAAGAAGCTCGGCCAGCCGTCGGTCATCCACACCGTGCCGAAGGCCGGCTACCGGATCGGCGAGCCGGAATGAGCCCCCGTCGCCGCATCCTGCTGGTCGGGGTGCTCGCCCTGCTGGCCGGGTTCTTCGTGCCCAACATGGTCAAGTCGCTGCTCGAACTGGTGTGGGGGCAGGCCCAGTGGTTCTGCGGCCTGGCCACAATCGGCGCGGTGTGCGAACCGGGCCGCCCGTTCGTCCCGCTGTTGCCGCTGCTGGTCCAACTGCTGGTGCTGGTGGCCGCCGGATTCGCGGTGTGGGGCGCGGCCCGCTGGTGCCTGCGCCCGGTGCGCGACCTGGCCGCCCCGATGGCGAACCTGGGCCCGCAGAACCTCGGTTACCGCATCCGGCATCGCGGCCGGGACGAGCTGGCCGGGCTCGCCCGCGCGATCGACGCGATGCTGGACCGCGTCACCGCCGGATACGAGGGGCAGCGGCGGTTCGCCGCGAACGCCTCGCACGAACTCCGTACGCCGCTCGCGGTGCAACGCACCCTGATCGAGGTCGGCATGGCCCAGTCGCTGACCGGCGAGCAACTGGACCTGCTGACCGCCCAACTGCTCGCCACGAACGAACGCAACGAGCGGCTGATCGAAGGGCTGCTCGCGCTCAGCGAGAGCGACCAGGGCCTACGGTCCTCCACCCCGCAACGCCTCGAACAGATCGTCAGCGGCGTGCTGGCCGCGTACGCCGACCGGGCCGCCGAGGCGGGCGTGACGGTGGAGTCCCGGCTGTCGCCCCGGATCGTGACCGGTGAGCGGGTGCTGCTGGAACGCCTTGTCACGAACCTGGTGGAGAACGGCATCAAGTACAACCGCGAGGGCGGCCGGCTCGTCGTCACTGTCGGCGGCGATCCCGCGCTGACGGTCACCAACAGCGGCCAGAACGTCCCCACCGAGGCGGTCGACGGGCTGTTCGAGCCGTTCCGGCGCCTCGCCCGGGACCGGACCAACCAGGGCGGCGGCGCCGGGCTCGGCCTGGCCATCGCCCGCTCCATCACCCAGGCGCACGGCGGCATCATCGCCGCCCGCTCGGGTGAGGACGGCGGCCTGCGGGTCGACGTCCACCTGCCCCCCGTGGGCTGACCACCACACACACGACTCCGGGAGCCGCCGTCGCGGCGTCCCGCGATGACACCTGCCCGAGGACGGGACCGGCGGCGCCGCCTCCCATCCGCAGACGGCCGGAGAGGAGACCGCAGTGCCGACAGGTACCGAGGGGAACGCGCCGCCCGGCGGTCGGGTGGCCTGGGCCGACGTGGCGAAGGGCGCCTGCATCGTGCTCGTGGTGCTGTGGCACGTCGTCGTCAAGGACTACCTGCGTGTCGACTGGCGGGTCGGCCTGCCGGTGCCGGGTGCGTGGGGGCTGCTCGGCGAGCAGTTGCTGCCGCTACGGATGCCGTTGTTCTTCGCGATCTCCGGCATCTTCGCGGCGAACGCGGTGGCCCGCCCGTGGCGGGTGGCCGGGCGGCCCCGGATCGCCCGGAACCTCTACCTGTACGCGATCTGGCTGCTGATCCACACCGCGCTGCTGGCGCCGGCGCCCGGATTCCCGACCGACCGGGCCACCGACAGCGGTGAACTGCTGGCCCAGCTCACCGTGACGCCCTCGAACCTGTGGTACCTGTACGCGCTGGCGCTCTACTTCGTGATCGCGAAGGCACTGCGCCGGGTCCATCCGGCGGTGCTGCTGACCGCTGCGGGCGCGCTGTCCGCGATGGCCGCCACCGGGCTGCTGGACAGCCCCGGCAACCGGGGGCAGGTCTACCAGAACCTGGTGTTCTTCCTGGCCGGGGTGCACCTGCGGCCGTACCTGACGCGGTGGGCGGACGGCGCGAGCACCCGGCGGCTCGCCGGTACCGGCGCGGCGTACGCGGTCGCGCTGGCCGTCATGGCGTTCGCCGGTGCGCAGAGGTGGCCCGGCGTGTACCTGCTCGTCTCCGTGCTCGCGGTGGCGTTCGGGCTGACCGCCGCCGCCCGGCTGGCCCGGTACCGCCTGGCCGGTCCGGCACTGGCCCGGCTGGGCCGCCGCACCCTCCCCGTCTACGTGATCCACATGCCGGTGCTGGCGCTGCTGGACCGGCTCCTCGCCACACCCGTGGCCGGCCTGCCCGGGCCGGCCCGGGCGCTGCTCGTGACCGTCTACCCGGTCCTGCTCACCGCGCTCGTACTGGCACTGAGCCTCGCCGCGCACCGCGGCCTCACCGCGCTCGGCGCGCGCCGGCTGTTCGACCTGCCGCGCCGCCGCGTCCACTCGAATCCCGAAGGAGAGACCATGCCCCGAACCGACGCGCCGGTGCTGCCGGACCGCACACGTGTCGAGGAGGCCGCCCGCGCGCTGTCCGGCCGGGTGGTGCGTACCCCGGTGCTGCACAGCCCGGCGATCGACCGCCTGGCCGGCACCCGCGTCCTGCTCAAGGCGGAGAACCTCCAGGACGGCGGCTCGTACAAGATGCGCGGCGCGATGCTGGCGGTGGGCCGGCTCGCCGCCGCCGGGCACACCGGTGTGGTCGCGCAGAGCACCGGCAACCACGCGGTAGCGGTCGCGCTCGCCGCCCGCCGGCACGGTGTCGCCGCCACTGTCGTGCTGCCGGTGGACGCCGCGCCGGTCAAGGTGGACCGGGCACGGGCGGCCGGGGCACGGGTGGTGCGGGCCGGCACCACTGTGGAGGAGCGTCTGGCCGTCGCCCGGCGGATCGCCGAGGTGGACGGCCATCCGCTCGTCGACGCGTACGACCACCCGGACGTGGTGGCCGGGCAGGGCAGCGCGAGCCTGGAACTGATCGAGGAGGCGGCGCGGCGCGGCACTCCGCTGGACGCGCTCGTGGTGCCGGTGGGCGGGGGTGGCGGCATCGCCGGGGCCTGCCTGGCCGCGGCCGGAACGCCGATCCAGGTGTACGGCGTGGAGCCGGTCGGGTGCGACTCGCTCGCGCGCAGCCTGGCCGCCGGACGGCCCACACCCGTCGCCCCGGCGCCGAGCCTGGCCGACGGACTCCGTCCCGGCTGCGTCGGTGACCTGCCGTTCGCGGTGGCCCGGACCGCGGTGCGGGGGGTGGTCCTTGTCGACGACGACGCGATCGCCGAGGCGTTCCGGCTGCTCCTGCTGGACCTGAAGGTGCTCGTCGAGCCGTCCGGCGCGGCCGCGCTGGCCGGCGCGTTGCGGCTGGGCGAGATGGCGCCCCGGCCGTCGGACGGCGGGCGGCGACTGACGGTCGGCGTGGTGCTGACCGGCGGAAACGTGGAAGCGGAAGTGGTGGCCCGGCTGGCGGGCGCCCGGATGACTGTGGGAGTTGCGGCATGAGGTCGACAGTGCGGATCGGTGTCCTGTTCGGAGGCCCGTCGGCGGAACACGAGGTCTCCTGCGCCTCGGCGCTCGGCGTGGCCCGCGCCCTGGCGCAGCAGGGGCACCGGGTGGTGGCGCTCGGTATCACCCGTACCGGCGGGATCCGGCTGCTGCCCGAGCCGGTGCTCGCGCAGCACCTCGGCACCGTGGCGGCCGGCCGGGCGATCGACGACCGGCTGCCGGTCACCGGCGAGGCGGTGGAGCTGCGGCGCGGGGCAGCCGCCGGCACCGTCGCGGTCGGCGCGGCCGACGCCCCGGCCACTGTGCACGCCGAGCTGGACGTGGTGTTCCCGGTGCTGCACGGCCCGTACGGCGAGGACGGCGTCGTGCAGGGGCTGCTGGAGTCGCTGGGCGTGCCGTACGTCGGGTGCGGCATCCTCGCCTCCGCAGTCGGCATGGACAAGGTGGCGATGAAGCGGGCGCTGCGGGCCGAGGACGTGCCGACCACGCCGTACGTCTGGTTCGACGAGCCGACCTGGCGGGCTGCGGCGGACCCGGAGAAGCTGGTGGTCGGGCTGCGCGGGCCGCTGTTCGTCAAGCCGGCCCGGATGGGCTCCTCGATCGGCATCTCCCGGGTCGCCGACGGCGACGACCTGGTCGCGGCCGTGGAGGAGGCGTTCCGGCACGACCACGTGGTGCTCGTCGAGCAGGGCGTGACCGGCCGGGAACTGGAGTGCGGCGTGCTCGGCGGCTGGCAGCCGGAGGCGTCGGCGGTCGGCGAGGTCCGAGTCGCGGGTGGCTGGTTCGACTACCGGCAGAAGTACTTCGGCGACGCCGACCCGATGATCGTCCCGGCGCTGCTACCCGGCGAGGTCACCGAGCGGATCCGCGAGCTGTCGGTGCGGGCGTTCACCGCGATCGGCGGCTGGGGCCTGGCCCGGGTCGACTTCCTCTACGACGAGGCCACCGGCGACCTGCTCGTCAACGAGCTGAACACGCTGCCCGGCTTCACCGCGCACTCGATGTACCCGAAGGTGTGGGCCGAGTCCGGTGTCGCGTACCCCGAGGTGGTGGACCGGCTCGTCGCGCTCGCCTTCACCCGGCACGCGGCCCGGCCGTCGCGCGAACACCCCGGGGGTACGCCGTGATCCTGCTCTCCGACCCCCGGGTCGCCGCGGTGTCCAGCCGGGACGACGGCGAGCCCCTGGTGGACCTGCGCGACGTGCCCGGGCTGCGGGTGGACGGGCGGGCCGCCGACCCCGCCGGGGCGTACGCCCGGGTGCGGCGCGGGGTCGCGGACCGGTTGCTGGCCGCGCAGCGCGCGCTGCCGGCCGGGCTGTGCCTGCTCGTGGTCGAGGGGTACCGGCCGTACCGGGCGCAGCTGGACATCTTCACCGGCTACCGGGACGAACTGCGCCGGCGTCACCCGGACTGGCCGGCGGACCGGCTGCACCGGGAGACCACCAAGTTCGTCTCGCCGGTCGCTGTGGCCCCGCACAGCACCGGCGGAGCAGTAGACCTCACCCTGTGTGACGCCGACGGGGTGGAGCTGGACATGGGCACCGCGCTCGACGCCACCCCGGAGGAGAGCGCCGACGCCTGCTTCACCGCCGCACGGCACATCCCGGTCAGCGCGTGGCGCAACCGGAACCTGCTGGTGGCGGCGCTGAGTGGCGCGGGACTGGTGAACTACCCGACGGAGTGGTGGCACTGGTCCTACGGCGACAGGTACTGGGCATTGATGACCGGAGCGCCACATACCCGTTACGGTCCGTTGTAGTCAACGTATTCGGGTGAACGGTCCGGCCCTCCCGTCCGTACCACGCGTCGAACGACAGCGACGACGGGAGAGAACGTGAGGGTGCAGCGCAAGCACGTGCTGGCGGCGACTGTGGCGGTGACCGCCACGGTGGCGGTCTCGGTGGGCACCGGACTCGGTTTCGCGGACACCGCGCCGGCCGCGCGATCGGTCTGCGCCGGGTCGGTGACCTTCTCGGCCGAGGGCGGGCCGCCGGCCGCGACCAGCGACAGGTTCCCAATGGGCACCCGGCTGCGGGTGACGAACTTGGACAACCGCAAGGTGGCCACGGTGACGGTGACCGGGCCGTCCGGGAGCTGCGTGCTGCTGAACGCCGCTGCTATGGACCTGGTACGCGAGCCGGGCAAGAACGTCATCCGCCGCAACGTGGTGGAACGCCTCGACGGCGGCGGCGCCCCGGCACCGGGTGCGCAACCGGGTGAGACCCGCCCGGGCGCGGCGCAGCCGATCGGCGGCAGCGTCTGCTCCGGTGCGCTCACGTTCTTCGCCGAGGGCGGGGCACCCGCCGCCACCAGCGGCCAGTTCCCGCTCGGCACCCGGCTGCGGGTGACGAACCTGGACAACAACAAGGCGGTGACAGTGACCGTCACCGGGCCGTCGGGCAGTTGCGTGCTGCTGAACACGGCGGCCATGGACGCCATCCGGGAACCCGGCAAGAACCTGGTCCGGCGCAACACCGTCGAGCTGATCCGCTGAGTTCCCGGATGGAACACCATGAGCCGGTCCTGGGGGAGATCGGGCTCATGGTGTTCCACGTCCGGGGTCAGCCGAAGGCGGCCGCCAGAATGTCCAGTCCCCGGCTCAGCTCGTCGTCGGAGATGACCAGCGGAGGCAGGAACCGCAGCACGTTGCTGTAGGTGCCGCAGGTCAGCGTGAGCAGCCCGGCCGCGTGGCAGGCGGCCGAGATCGCCGCCGTGGCGGCCGGATCAGGGGTCAGCGTGCCCGGCTGGACGATCTCCACGGCGAGCATCGCGCCGCGGCCGCGTACCTCTGCCACGCGCGGGTCACCGGCGGCGATCGCGCGCAGCCGCTCACCCATCACGGCGCCGATCCGGCGCGCGGCGGCGGCCAGGTCCAGCTCCCGCATCGTCTCGATCGACGCGAGCGCGGCGGCGCAGGCGATCGGGTTGCCGCCGTACGTGCCGCCGAGACCGCCGACGTGCACCGTGTCCATCAGCTCCGCCCGGCCGGTCACCGCCGCCAGCGGCAGGCCGCCCGCGATGCCCTTGGCCAGCGTGACCAGGTCCGGCTCGACGCCCTCGTGCTCGCAGGCGAACCAGTCGCCGGTGCGGCAGAAACCGGTCTGGATCTCGTCGGCGACGAACACCACCCCGGCCGCCGTCGCCCACTCGCGCAACGCCGGCAGGAAACCCTCAGCGGGTACGACGAAGCCGCCCTCGCCCTGGATCGGCTCGATCAGCAGCGCGGCCACGTTCTCCGCGCCCACCTGCTTCTCGATCATCTCGATCGACCGGGCCGCAGCGGTGGCGCCGTCGAGCCCGCCGTCGCGCAGCGGGTACGACATCGGCACCCGGTAGACCTCACCGGCGAACGGCCCGAACCGGTGCTTGTACGGCATGTTCTTCGCGGTCAGCGCCATGGTCAGGTTGGTCCGGCCGTGGTACGCGTGGTCGAACACCACCACCGCCGGTCGCCCGGTGGCGTGCCGGGCGATCTTCACCGCGTTCTCCACCGCCTCGGCGCCGGAGTTGAACAACGCCGAGCGCTTCTCGAAGCCGCCCGGGGTGAGCGCGTTGAGCTGCTCGCAGACCGCCACGTACGACTCGTACGGCGCGACCATGAAGCAGGTGTGGGTGAACCGCTCGACCTGCGCGCGCACCGCCTCGACCACCCGCGGGGCGGAGTTGCCCACGTTGGTGACGGCGATGCCGGCGGCGAAGTCGATCCACTCCCGCCCGTCCACGTCGGTGATCGTGCCGCCGCCCGCCCGGTCCACGTACGCGGGAATGGTGCTGCCCACGCCCCGCGCCACCGCCTCGACCCGGCGCTTGTGCAGCTCATCGCTGGTTGCCATCGCGATCAGCCCTCGATGTTGTGCATGACGTGCTTGACCCGGGTGTAGTCCTCCAGGCTGTAGACCGACAGGTCCTTGCCGTGGCCGGAGTGCTTGAAGCCGCCGTGCGGCATTTCCGAGACGAACGGGATGTGCGTGTTCACCCAGACGCAGCCGAAGTCCAGCCGCCGCGTCATCCGCATGGCCCGGCCGTGGTCGCGCGTCCACACCGAGGCGGACAGGCCGTAGTCCACGCCGTTCGCCCAGCGCACCGCCTCGTCCTCGTCGGAGAAGCGCTGCACGGTGATGACCGGCCCGAACACCTCGTCCTGGATGATCTCGTCGGTCTGGCGTACGCCGGAGACCACTGTCGGGGCGTAGAAGAAGCCGCGCTCACCGACCCGTGATCCGCCGGTGGTGACGTTCGCGTGGTCCGGCAGCCGGTCCACGAAGCCGCTCACCCGGGCGAGCTGGTTGGCGTTGTTCAGCGGACCGTAGAGCACGTCGGCGTCGTCGGGCGCCCCGGTGCGGGTGTTGCGGGCCTGCTCGGTCAGCGCGGCCACGAAGTCCTCGTGGATGCCCGGCCCGGTGAGCACGCGGGTCGCCGCCGTGCAGTCCTGACCGGCGTTGAAGTAGCCGCCCATCGCGATCGCCTCGGCCGCCGCCGCCACGTCCGCGTCGTCGAAGATCACCACCGGGGCCTTGCCGCCCAGCTCCAGGTGCGTCCGCTTCAGGTCCGGCGCCGCCGCGGCGGCGACCTCCATGCCCGCGCGGGTCGAGCCGGTGATCGACACGAGCTGCGGGGTCGGGTGGGACACCAGGGTACGGCCGGTGTCGCGGTCGCCGCAGACCACGTTGAACACGCCCGGGGGCAGGTGCTCGGCGGCGATCTCGGCCAGCAGCAGCGTCGACACCGGCGTGGTGTCCGACGGCTTCAGCACCACCGCGTTACCGGCCGCCAGCGCCGGGGCGATCTTCCAGACCGCCATCATCAGCGGGTAGTTCCAGGGCGTCACCTGGGCGCAGACGCCGATCGGCTCGCGCCGCACGTACGAGGTGTGCCCGGCCATGTACTCACCGGCCGAGCGCCCCTCCAGCAGGCGGGCCGCCCCGGCGAAGAAGCGCAGCTCGTCCACCGCGGGCGGCAGCTCCTCGTCGGCGGTGAGCTGCCGGGGCTTGCCGGTGTTGCGGACCTCCGCGTCGACCAGCTCCGCGGCCCGCGACTCCACCGCGTCGGCGAACTTCAGCAGCGCCCGCTGCCGCTCGGCCGGCGTGGCGTCCCGCCAGGTCTCGAACGCGGCGGAGGCGGCCTTCATCGCCGCGTCCACGTCCGCCGCGCCGGAGACCGGGGCCTGGGCGAAGACCTCGCCGGTGCACGGGTCGATCAGGTCGGCGTAGCCGCCGTCCACCGGGTCGACGTACTCGCCGTTGACGAAGTTGCGCAGCTGCTGCTGGTCGCTCATCAGAAGTCTCCGAGAAGGTGGCCGGGAGGAGGGTCAGCGGAGGTTATCGCAATCTGACTGCCATCTTGGCTACTAAATCCGAGGCAGACAAGGGTTTGAGCAACTGTTTCCGCGTGGGCACCTGTGGTCTAGGCTGCCGGTCGTGGAGCCGAGAGCCTTCTACGTCGCCGGTCGCCCCGTCCACGGCGAGGACGAGCTGACAGTCACCCACCCGTACGACGGACAGCCGGTGGGGCGTACCACGCTCGCCACGGCCGACCAGGTCGAAGCCGCAGTCGCGGGCGCCGCCCGAGTGGCCGCGGAGGCCGCGGCCCTGCCCGCGCACGCCCGCGCGGCCGCCCTGGACCACGTCTCCCGCCGGCTCGCCGAGCGGTCCGACGAGGTCGCCGCGCTGATCACCGCCGAGAACGGCAAGCCGGTCAAATGGGCGAAGGCCGAGGTCGGGCGTGCGGTCTCCACGTTCCGCTGGGCCGCCGAGGAGGCCCGCCGCTTCTCCGGGGAGCTGCAACGACTCGACACCGACCCGGCCGCCACCGGGCGGATCGCCCTGGTCCGGCGCGTGCCGCGCGGCCCGGTGCTCGGCATCACCCCGTTCAACTTCCCGCTCAACCTGGTCGCCCACAAGGTCGCCCCGGCGCTCGCCGTCGGCACCCCGATCGTGGTCAAGCCCGCCCCGGCGACACCGCTCACCGCGCTGCTGCTCGGCGAGATCCTGGCCGAGACCGACCTGCCCGAGGGCATGTTCTCGGTGCTGCCGCTGCCGAACGAGCGCGCCGCCGAACTGGTCACCGACCCGCGGCTGCCGGTGGTGTCGTTCACCGGTTCCGGCCCGGTCGGCGCGGCCATCCGGCGGGCCGCGCCGGACAAGCACGTCACGCTGGAACTCGGTGGCAACGCCGCGGCGGTCATCTGCGAAGACTGGGCGGCGGACGAGGACCTGACCTTCGCCGCGCACCGCATCGCCACGTTCTCCAACTACCAGGCCGGGCAGTCGTGCATCGCGGTGCAGCGGGTCTACGTGCACGAATGGCTCTACGACGGCTTCCTGCCCCGGCTCGTCGCGGCGGTGCAGGCGCTGCGCACCGGCGACCCGCGATCCGAGCTGACCGACGTCGGCCCGCTCGTGTCGGTCGAGGCGGCGCAGCGCGTCGAGACCTGGGTGGACGAGGCGGTCGCCGCCGGTGCGGTCATCGAGACCGGTGGTCGGCGCGAGGGCGCCACCTACCCGCCCACAGTGCTCAGCGGCGTGCCGGCCGACGCGAAGGTGTGCGCCGAAGAGGTGTTCGGACCGGTGCTGGTGGTCGCCCCGGTCGCGAACGACCGGGCCGCGTTCGCCGCCGTCAACGACTCCGCGTACGGGCTCCAGGCCGGCGTCTTCACCCACCGGCTCGACGTGGCGTTCGACGCGGCCCGCACGCTCGAGGTCGGCGGCGTGATCGTCGGGGACGTGCCGTCGTACCGGGCCGACCAGATGCCGTACGGCGGGATGAAGGGCTCCGGCGTCGGGCGGGAGGGGCTGCGCAGCGCGATGGACGACTACACCGAGCCGCGCGTCACGGTGCTGACCGGCGTGGCCCTCTGATCGCCCGCCCGCTCACCAGGTGCCGTCGTCGCGGACCCGGGCGGGGGCGCGGCCGAGCAGCAGGGTGGTGAGAGCGGCGTCGATGTCGGCGCCGAGGAACCACTCGCCGGCCTGGTCGAGGGCGAAGACGCGGCCGTGCTCGTCGACCGCGAGGATGCTCTCCTGACGTTCGCTGCCGAGCGGGAAGAGACGGGCGCCGATGAGCGCGCCGAAGTCGGCGAGAGAGTCGGCGGTGTGCGCCACCTTCCGCGGTCGCACCTCGAAGCGCGAGATCCAGACCGCTTCACCGGGGCCCTGGCGTGCGGTGACCAGCCCGGGAAAGGCGGTCAGCGTCGCCAGCGCAGCCGGGAAGGTGGCGTGGGTGTGCTGCGCGCCTCGGACCTCGCTGACCTTGCGGACCGAGGTGGCGGCGGACACCTCGTCGCCGAAGTGCGGCCGCCAGCCGGCGATCACGAGCGCGTTTGCCACCTCGGCGGGAAACCGATCGGGCTCCGGAGGCGTCTGGGGCTCGGACTGCCACTCCTCGGCGAGGGCCAGCTCCGGCCAGGGCAGCACGTTGACGTGCACGAGGAACCTGATACACGACTCGCAGCGCAACTCGGCCGGGCCGCCCGCGGGATCCCCGGGTTCGCGGACGCGGAAACTCTCGATCCGGCTGGTGCCGAGCAGGTCGCGGGCATCCTCGATGGACAAAGGGGGTAGGCCCTCGGTGGCGCGACGGTGGTCGTGCTCGTACAGCGCGTCGGAGACGACGATCATCTCGGCGTGCCGCTCCCCACCGCGCACCAGATGCCCTGCGGGTAGGTCGTCCAGGTAGGACTGGACGAGCGGATGGTGGCGTACCTCGACGTCGCCCTTCGCGCCCTGCGCGACGTGTTGCCGGCCGTCGAGCGTGAGGTGCGCCGCCGCGCCGGGCGTGGGCAGGCGGGTCAGCTCACGCAGCAGTTGGGCGGCCGGATCGACGGTACGCGGCGGGCGCGGTTCGGCCGGACGTCGCTGCCGGTACATCCGCTCGACCGCCGTGGCCGGCACCCGCGGCCACGTGGACACCTCGCCGGTCTCCTTGTCGATCACGGTGGTCGGCAGGTCGCCGGGGAGCGCCCGCGCCTCGGTGGACACGACGGAGCTCACCACGTAGCCCAGGTCGAACTCCTCGACCTCCGGCGTGCAGGGAAAACCGAGGCGGTCGGAGTCCCGCCGGGCCCACACCGAGGCGATCTGCTCGGCCTGCTGTCGCTCGATCACCACCTGAAATTACCGGACCCCACGGATTTCGTGGCACCCGGTATGGTCGGCCCTACCCACGGTGACGGAAGGGGAGCGACGGTGGCCGAGAGTGCGGACCGGGATGCGAACCGTGCACTACGAGCGCGATTCGACGAGGTGTACGGCCAATACCAGCGCTTGCGGTCCGGTCTGGACGAACTCCAGACCAAGCTGGCCGGCCTGCGGGTCACCGAACGTTCTGACGACGGTCAGGTGACCGCGATCGTCGGCGCGCGAGGCGAGCTGATCAGCGTCGAGGTGAGCCCGGCGGCGTTCCACGACCGGGACGCCCGGGCGCTGAGCCGGAAGATCACCGAAACCGTGCTGCGCGCCTCCACCGCGGCGACCACCGCCACCCGTGAACTTGTGGCCGGCTACCTGCCGCCGGGCTCGCCGTCGGTCGAGTTCCTGCGTACCCATGACTTCGGCGCGCTGCTCGGCCGGGCCGACTCCGTGCTGGCCCGCGGCGAGTGAGAGGTGGCCGGGGGAGAGATCTGGCTGGACCCGGACCGGGCCCGCCGCGGCGGCGCCGACCTGGCGCTGTCGGGGCGGGCGGTGAGCGCGGCCCGGCGGGAGACCGGCGAGCCGATCGCCGCCGCGAGCGCCCAGCGGCCCTGGGGCCGCGACGACATCGGCGCCGCGTTCGACAAGCACTACCAGGGCTACGCCGAGACGCTGCTGCGCACGTGGGAGCTTCTCGGCCGGTCACTGGAGGTGCTCGGGTCGGACGTCGTCCGCTCGGTCACGGCCACCGTGGAGACGGACCTGAGCAACGCCCGTGACCTCGGGACGATCCCGCAGCAAGGGCACAACCCCCATCGGCCCCGGCGCTGACCACCGGAGGACCCGCGCGTGAGCATGCTGCCCAGCCCGATCCCGCACCCGCTCGACTTCTGTCCGTGGGACCTGCCCGGCTGGATCTACGAGGCGCTCGACTGGGTGGTCGGCGTCGAATGGCCGGAGGGCGACGAGCGCGCCGTCTGGGACCTGGCCGACCAGTGGTACGGCGTGGCAGGCGTCCTGACCCGTCCGCGCGACGACGCGATCACCGCCGCCGGCGAGGTCAGGAGCGGGTACGGGGGAGTCGGCCTGGTCGCCGGCGCGTTCGACACGGCGTGGCACAAGCTCGCCGAAGGTGAGGACGCGCCGCTGCACGTCCTGGTCGCGGCGACCGACGAACTGGCGCGTCTGGTCGACTCCTGCGGCTGCGACATCGAGGGCGCGAAGCTGGAAGCCTGGATCGAGCTGGGCATCCTGGTCATCGAGTTGCTGTCCCTGGCCGTCGCCACAGTGCTCACCCTCGGCGCCGCCTCACCGGCGGCGGCCGCCGCGATCACCGCCACGCGGGTCGTGGTGCAGCAGATCTTCAAGCGGCTGGTGGCTCAGCTCGCCCGCAAGGCGGTCAAGCAGGGCCTCAAGGAGGCGGGCGAACGGGCCGCGAAGGAGGCAGCCAGGTCCGGTGCCCGCAAGCTGGCCCGGCGGGCCGCGATCGGCGGCGTGCTGGAGGCCGGTCAGGAAGCGGCCACCAGCCTCGGCACGCAGGCGTACCAGAACTCCACCGGCCGGCGGGACGGCCTCGACCTGACCGACGTGAGCACGTCGGCTCTCGGCGGATTCGCCGGCGGTGCGGTCGCGCCGCTGGCCGGGCTGGGCCGGCACGCCACCGGGCCGTTCGCGGAGATCGCCGAGCGGTTCGGGCGGGAGATGGGCGGGGAGACGCTCGCCGAGACCGCTGCGGGCCTGGCGACCGGCCAGGGGCCGTCGCTCGAGGATCTGGCGCGCGCCGCTGCCTCCGGCGCCAGCGGGTCCGCCACGAACCAGGCGGACTCGGCACTGCAACGGCGCCTCGACGGGCAGCTGAGCGGGTTGACGGTGTCCCCGGTCGGCCTGGACGTGCCGGTCACCGCCGACCCCGTCGGGCTGATCCCGGCCCAGCGGGCCGCCGAGCCGATCGTCCACAGCGGCGGCGACACGATGGCGGGGGCCGTTCCCGCGACACCCTCACACGTCACGCCCCAAGCCGCCGGTCCGCACCCGCTCGCCGTGGACCTGCCCCGCCCGGCGCCGGATCCCACGACGACGCCGCCGCTCGACGATGTCGTCCCGCACGACGTGGCACATCCGACCGCCACCACGAGCCCCACGTTGTCCTCGGTGATCACGGACGCGCCCGTCGCCACGCCCCCGTCGACCGCGCCCGGTGTCCACAACGGCGCGGGCCCGGTGGCGACGCCGATCGACGACGCCCCGCCACCGTCGACCCCCGTGCAGGCGGCAGCGGCACCGGCCACGCTTTCCCCATCCACCACTGACCATCCGCATGTGGCGGCAGCGCCGTTGTCGGATCGGGCCGGCTCCGGCCTCGGACCTTCGACGCCGGTGTCCACGCCGTCACCGCAGCCGCATGCGGCACCGTTCCCGGGCCTGCCCGGCCCGGATCCGCGGCCGATTCCGAACCACCGCTTCCCCCTGCTGGAGTCCCTGGCACCGCCCCGGCCGTCCGCGGACTCCCCAGGCCCCGACCCCAGCCGGCTCGACTCGCTGCCTCCCGACCTGCGAACGATCCGGGAGCGCGCCGCACGGCTGGTAGCCGACAGGGAGTCGTTCGACAGGCGTCGCTACCACGGTCATCTGCAGTCCCAGCGGAGGTGGTTCGAGGACCGTCGACGGGAGACCCGAGCCGACTGGCTGCATGAGCGCGCCACGTACCACGAGGAAAGGGCCAGTGACTGGGCCGCGCAGGCCGTGGAGCTGCGACGCGCCGGCCGGACCTTGGCGGCGCAACGATGGCACCGGGAGTCGCACGAGGCCGCCCTGGAGGCAGCCGACCTGCGCGAGGAAGCGCGTCACGTCCTGGCCGGCAGGCTCGTTCCGCAGGAGGTGATGATCGAGGACGACCTCGACTTCTACCGCATCAACGACGACGTGGCGGACCTGGCCGTCGGCGCGGTGGAGACGGCCGACCACTCCGCGCTCACCGGTCACGGGCACCCCGAGCCGATCGACAGGTCCCGGCCCTACGGCCGCCGGGGAGGGCTCCGGCCTCCGCTGGCGCTGCACCAGACCGACCTCGAACGGCAGATGCCCCGCAACCTCGACGGCAGCGTGACCCGTACCGCCGATCCCCGGCGCGGCAGATGGTTCCGCCTCGCGAACGACGGCGGACCGGCGGCCGACGCGACCCGGGGGATCAACTGCCTCGACTGCACGCTGTCGCTGTTCGAGACCTGGGTTCACGGACGGCCGCGCGTCGCGGCGCCGCGTACGTTCGACGGCTACCTGAACGGCGACGTGAACCGGCCGGTGGGCGGGGAGGCGGACGGGCCGCTGCGCGTCGAGCAGACGACCGGCGGCCGGTTCCAGAACCTCTGCCCGCCGGACCGGCCCGGTGTCACCGGCCGGGAGCGCCAGCTGTTGGTGGACGGCGGTTACCGGGACCTGTACGCGCAGCTCGCGTCGGGCGGCCACGGCAGTTACGCGTTCCTCATCACCAGCTTCGAGGGCGGCGGATCGCACGCGTGGGTGGCGTTGAACCAGAACGGCACGATCCTCTTCCTCGACCCGCAGACGGGCGAGGTGGCGGACCGGCCGATCTACCACCACAGCGGCCGTCCGGCCCGCGGCAACGTGGTCGGCGTCGACGCTCTGGTGCTCGGCCCCGGCGGCCGGCCGATGCCGCTCGCCGACCGCCCACCCGGCACCTACAACGTCCTGCCCGAGCCGCTGCCCCGCCCGGCGCCGCCACGGCCGCCGGCCCCGCCGCCGATCGCCGACGGTCCCGTCCCGGACTTCAACCACGTCCACCTGCTCGGCGAGTCCACGACCATCCACCGCCGCGCCGACGGACCGATGCCGGGCGGTGCGCCGCCCGTCGAGCCGGAACCCGACCGGGTACGCGAGGACCACCGGCAGGCACACGCCAACCGGATCGCGGCCGGGCTCTACGTGCGCGACGCGCTGGCGGAGAGCGGGAACCTCGACGCCGCCTTCGCCGCCGGCGTGACGCCCGTCGAGTTGGCGCAACACGTCGACGTGCCGACGTTGCGGCGGCTCGTACCGGGGCTGAACGAGAGCGGTGCGGCCGACCTCACCCGGTTGTTCGCCGACCCGCGCGTGCAGCGGATGCTCGACCAGAGCTGGGAGGCGCCGCCGCGACGCGAGGAGTTGCTGGCCGAGAGGTTGGTGCGGCAGCTCGCGGAGCGGCCCGACCTGGTCCGGATGATCCTGACGACACCGGAACTCGCCAACTCGCTCACCGCCCGGCCGCTGACCCTGCACCACCTGGCCGGCCACCAGCAGGCCATCGACGTGTTGCAAGACGTGGTAGGCGAGATCCGGGAACGGGGCGCTGACGTCGTTGCATCGACGGAGCCGCCGGCCCTGATGCCGACTCCATTGACAGACGCTCACTTAACGGTGAGCGAATCCTTTACAACTGAGAGCGCGGAGGCCGCGCAGCCGGGTTTCGATCTAGCGCGACTTGGTGACACCGCGTATCGAAAGCAGTTCTTGGACCAGTTGTATGAGGCAGCGGCTGTCGCGCAGTCGGAGCTCAACTCCCTGGGGCGGGATCTGGCAGAGTCATGCGGTGGTGGTGCCGAATACCACCCGCGTCGTGAGCCCAAGGACCGTGCGCGGGCTGAGGACAAAATCAAGGGCTACGGCGGCGATGCGTCACAGCTGAAGGATCTCGCGGGCGGCTACGTCTCGTTTGGCAACCTCGACGAACTCTACGGCGGACTCGCACGTCTGAGGAACGACGGGCGATTGGATCTGGTGAAGTTCGAAGACCGCTTCCAGAGCCCACAGAAAAGTGGATACCGAGACGTACAGATGTTCCTCCGTGCCTCCAACGGGCACATCGCTGAGTTCCGGCTGCAACTGGCGCCACTCGACAGAGTGGCGAACTGGGAACATTCCCTCTTCGAAGTGCGGCGCGACCTCGAAGCGGTCGCTCGTGAGGAGGGACGTAGCGTGACGGTGACGGAGTCCGCCATTCGTCGGGCGGTGCTTCGGCGACAGCGTGAGCTGTTCTGGGAGGCTCTTCAGACGGCGCTGCACAAGGAGAGTGCGTGATGGCTACAGTCGACGGCGTCGAACTTCCCGCTTATTTCGAGCACTACGACACGCCTGTGAAGCTGGTCGCCACACAGGATGGCGGCCACGCCGCTTGGAAGCTGGACCGCTCGACGGGGGGTTGGCGGCCGGCGGACGAGCTCGTCGACGACGTGATCGGTGGCGTGGGCGGCGAGATCTACGTGCGCTCGGCTGATGCCTTCGTGCAGCACGTCGAGCAGTTGCGCGGACGCTACCTGAGCGGAGGGGGGCCGGTCTTCGCGCTCTACGAGACGGTCCGGGCGCTCGAGGCTCCCGCCGTCGCGGAGCGGCGACCGTTCACCGCGGAGGAAGCCGCGCTGATCAAGGGGATCCGGCGGCGGACCTTTGTGATGTTCGAGGAGCAGCTCCAGCAGGCCGGTGACCCCGCCGCCGACCCCACCATCGCCTCCGCCGCCTCCTGAAAGCGGCCCGGAACGCCATGCCCTCCACCGACGGCACACCCGTGCCCTACGTGCCGCCCGCCGACGTGGCGGAGGCGCGACGCGTACAGGAGGAGTTGCGGTCCCGGGTGGACCTGGTCGGGCCCGGTCCTGCCGCGCCCACGACGGTGGCCGGCTTGGACGTGGCGTACGCGCAGGACGGTGATCTGCTCGCGGCGGCCGTCACGGTCCTCGACGCGGCCACCCTCGATGTGGTGGACGAGGCGGTGTGTGTGGGGCGGCCCGCCTTCCCGTACGTGCCGGGGCTGTTCGCGTTCCGCGAGATGCCGGCGTTGCTCGCCGCGCTGGACCGGCTCACGGTCCGTCCCGAGCTGCTGGTCTGTGACGGGCACGGGCTGGCGCACCCGCGCCGGTTCGGGCTGGCCTGCCATCTGGGCCTGGTGACCGGGCTGCCGACGATCGGGGTGGGCAAGACGCCGCTCGTCGGCTCGTGGACGGGGCCCGGTCCCGCGCGTGGTGACAGTGCCGACCTGTGCGACGGCGGCGAGGTGGTCGGGCGGGTACTGCGGACTCAGGACGGTGTCCGGCCGGTCTTCGTGAGCGTCGGGCACCGGATGGGGTTGGACGACGCGGTGGAGCGGGTACTGGCTCTGACGCCCCGGTACCGGCTGCCGGAGACCACCCGTACGGCCGACCGGCTGTGCCGGCGGGCGCTCGCCGATGCAGGCGCGTCGGGCGGTGACCTGGGCGGGCGGTGATCGCGTGGCGCTGCACACATGTGGCGTGCTCGATGCGCGGGCGCCCGGAGGGGCCGGTAGTAACCTGACCGGCGGATCCGGTCCGGACGCAACGGTGAGGTGGAGATGTCGGCAGGGCGGCACGCGGCGCGGTGGGCCATTGTCGGCGCGCTGCTGGGTGGCCTGATCGCCGTCCCGGCGTCACCGGCGTCGGCCCGGGACGACCGGGTGGGACTGCGCGCGGCGAAGAGCTTCACCGCCGGTGGGCCGCCCGGGACGGTGGCGGTCGAGGTGCGCAAGCGGACGGACGGCTGCGTGCAGTTGCGTACCGCGGTCGGGCTCCGGCTGGAGGGCCTGCGGGCCGACCAGGTCCGGGTGCAGGTGGCGTCCGGCGGCCGATGGGTGCCGGTGCAGGTCTCCGGGGACGGCGGCGCCGTCGCCACCGCCGCGGTGGCGCCTGTCGACCGGCCGTTGTGCAAGGGCAAGGGCGTCACCGTGCGTTACCGGGTGTCCTTCCTTGCCGGGGCCGTCGGCGGCCGGCTGGAGCTGGCCGCCGAGGCGAGCGCCGCGAACGGCGACGTGCTCGGCCGGGCCGGCGGGTCGGCCCGGCTGGTGGGCGCGGCGACGCCGAGCCCCACCCCGTCCCGTAAGCCCTCGCCGACGCCCAGCGCGAGCGAGACCACGGCGGCCGAGGCGACCGACACGTCGCCGGTCGCCGCCGCCGTCGCCCCGGCCACCGCCGCGGCCGACGACTCGTCGTTCGGAGGTTCCATGATCATGTGGTTCGGTATCGGGCTGGTGCTGGTCGGCGCCGCCCTCATCGTCCTGCTGCTGCGCCGCAACCGCGCCGACCGCAGCGGTGGTGGCGCGGACACCGGCCTCCCGCCGGTCCCGCTGCCGCGCAGCACCACCACCTACCGCTCCGGCACGCCCGGGCCGGCCCCCACGGTGTACGGGGGCACGACGCCGCCCCGCCCGGCCGGCAACGTGTACGGCGCGCCCGCGTCCGCCCCGGCGCCACCGGCCCCGCCCGCCGGGGACGCGACGAGCGTCTTGCCCCGCTTGCCGGACTGAACCGGAACCCGACCCGCTCCCGGGGTTACGGTGACGGTGGGTGGTCATGCCGTGACCCGGCAGCCGCCACCTGCCCGACCGGAGGACGGAACACCGGGGCCGAACGGGGCCCGGTGCCGGGGCCGCTCGGCCGATAAGATCGCGTGCGCCGATCGGCACCGCCGACCGGTGAGACCGCATACGTGGAAGGAGCCGCGCCGTGGCCCTGGACCCGCAGTTGCTCGACATCCTCGCCTGCCCGGACACGCACCACGCCCCGCTCGACTACGACGCGCAGGCGCAGACGCTCACCTGCACCGAGTGCGGTCGCATCTTCGAGGTCCGGGACGACGTCCCGGTGCTCCTGCTGGACGAGGCGCGTGGTGGACCCGCCGCCGACGACGCGCGGGGCGGGTCGTCGCGGTGATGGAGGGTACGGCCGGGGTCAGCGGCCACCGGCACGCGGACGAGACCCTGCTGGACGACGCGGCGCAGCTCTCCGAGCGGGATCCGGGCGGGATGCTCCGGTTCACCGCGTCCGCCGGCGCGCAGGTGCGCGAGTCGGCGGCGCTGGCCGCCGAGGCGAATTTGACGGTGCTCGCCGACGACGGACGACCCCGCGCGGTGGTCATCGCGGGCATCGGCACCGCCGGGCGTACCGGTGACGTGCTGGCCACCGTCGCCGGGCCGCGCTGCCCGGTGCCGGTCATCCCGCACCGCAGCGCCGGCGTGCCGGGCTGGGTGGGCGCGGCGGACGTGGTCATCGCGGTGAGCGCGTCCGGTCGCAGCCCGGAGGCGCTGGGCGCGGCCGAGGCGGCGCACCGGCGCGGCGCCCGGCTGGTCGCCGTCGGCGCGCCCGACTCGCAGCTCCAGTCCGTGGCGGAGCGGGCCCGGGCGCCGTTCATCCCGGTGCCCCGGCGCGCGCCGGCCCGGGCGAGCCTCTGGGCGCTCACCGTGCCGGTTCTGCTGGCCGCCCGTACCCTCGGGCTCGTGAAGGTCAACGAGGCGGATCTGGCCGAGACAGCGGCCCGGTTGGACGCCGACGCCGATCGATGCCGGCCGACCGCCGAGTCCTTCGTCAACCCGGCGAAGTCGCTGGCGCTGGGCCTGTCCGGTTCGATCCCGATCGTGTGGGGTTCGTCCCCGCTGGCCACCGTGGCCGCCCGGCGGTTCGGTGACACGTTGTCCGCGAACGCCCGCTACCCGGTGGTCGCCGGTGCGCTGGGCGAGGCGGGCCGGGGCCGCGTCGGCCTGCTCGACGGGGTGTTCGGCGGCCTGGCCGAGGGCGAGCGGGACATCTTCGCCGACCCGGGCGACGACGAGCCCGACGGCACGCGGCTGCGGCTGGTGCTGCTGCGCGACGGCGGGCTCAACGCCGACGACGACACCGACGAGCCGCTGGCGGTCGAGGAGCGCCGCGCGGACGCGGTGCAGACGCTCGCCGAGCGGCGCGGGGTGCGCTGCGACGTGGTGACCGCCGAGGGCGGCTCCGCGCTGGAGCGGCTCGCGTCGCTGGTGGCGGTGCCCGACTTCGCCTCGATCTACCTCGCCTTGGCACATGGGCTGGACCCGATGGCGGTACCGGCCATCACGGAGATGAAGGAGCTGGCTAACCAGTGACCACACGGGGCATCGGGCGAGGCGGGGAATGAGCGCAAACGGGGGCACCAAGGCGATCGTCGCCGCCCTGGCGGCGAACCTCGGCATCGCCGTCACCAAGTTCATCGCGTTCGCCCTCACCGGCTCGTCGTCGATGCTGGCCGAGTCGATCCACTCGGTGGCCGACTCGGGTAACCAGGGCCTGCTGCTGATCGGCGGCCGGCGGGCCAAGCGGCAGGCCACGCCGCAGCACCCGTTCGGGTACGGCCGGGAGCGCTACATCTACGCCTTCATCGTGGCGATCGTGCTGTTCAGCATCGGTGGCCTGTTCGCGCTCTACGAGGCGTACCACAAGGCGTCCGACCCGCACCCGATCGAGAACTGGCAGTGGGTGCCGGTGGCGGTGCTCGTGGCGGCGATCGTGATGGAGAGCTTCTCCTTCCGTACCGCCATCAAGGAGTCGAACCTGGTCCGGGGCAACCAGACCTGGGTCCGGTTCATCCGTCGCGCCAAGGCGCCGGAGCTGCCTGTGGTCCTGCTGGAGGACTTCGGCGCCCTGGTCGGTCTGGTGTTCGCGCTGTTCGGTGTCGGCATGACGCTGATCACCGGCAACGGCATGTGGGACGCCGCGGGCACCGCGATGATCGGCGTGCTGCTGGTGATCATCGCGATCACGCTGGCGATCGAGACCAAGAGCCTGCTGCTCGGCGAGGGCGCCGAGCAGAGCGAGCTGGACAAGATCGAGCAGGCCGTGACGAACGGTCCCGAGGTCGAGCGGATCATCCACATGAAGACGCTCTACCTCGGCCCGGAGGAGCTGATGGTGGCCGCGAAGATCGCGGTGCCGGCCTGGGAGACCGCCCACGACCTGGCCCGCGACATCAACGCCGTCGAGGCGCGGATCCGGCGTGAGGTGCCGACCGCGCGGGTGATCTACCTGGAGCCGGACATCTACTCGCCCGCCGCCGAGCAGGCCGGCACCGGGCAGGCGGCGGACACCGCCGTCCCGGAGGCCGTGACCACCGGTGGGACGCACGCGGCCGACGAGGTCGCCGGGCGGCCCGGGAGCTGACCGATGGAGTTGTTGCAGGGCCGGATCCGTGACTACGCCTGGGGCTCGCGCACCGCGATCGCCGAGTTGCAGGGGCGGCCGGTGCCGAGCAACGGGCCGGAGGCGGAGCTGTGGCTGGGCGCCCACCCGGGCGCCCCGGCCACTGTGCAGCGCGACGGCCGGCCGGTCAGCCTCACCGATCTGCTGGTGGCCGAGCCGGGCCACTGGCTGGGTGAGCGGCTGGTCGGCCGGTTCGGCACCCGGCTGCCGTTCCTGCTGAAGGTGCTCGCCGCCGACTCGCCGCTGAGTCTCCAGGCGCATCCGGACGCCGAGCAGGCCCGAGCCGGGCACGCCGCCGACGTGGGGCGGGTCAACTACGTGGACCCGTACCACAAGCCGGAGCTGCTGGTGGCGCTCTCCGAGTTCGATGCGCTGTGCGGCTTCCGCGACCCCGGGGAGTCGGCGGAGGCGATCGCCGCGTTCGGCGTACCCGCGCTGGAACCTGTGGTGGCGGCGTTGCGGGACGGGCCGGCGGGGCTGCGGGAGGCGGTCCGCCTGCTGTTGAGCTGGCCGCAGGCGGAGCGCGCCGGGCTGGTGGCGGCCGTGCTGGCGGCGGCGCAGGCCGGGCCGGCCTCGGCGGACGCCGAACTGGTCCGCACGCTGGCGGCCGGCTATCCGGCCGACCCGGGCGTGGTGGTGGCGTTGCTGCTGCACCATGTCCGGCTGGCGCCCGGCGAGGGCATCTGGATGCCGGCCGGGAACCTGCACGCCTACCTGCGCGGCACCGGCGTGGAGATCATGGCGGCCAGCGACAACGTGCTGCGCGGCGGGTTCACCGCGAAGCGGGTCGACGTGGACGAGTTGCTGCGGGTGCTCCGGTTCGAGGTGCTGACCCGGCCGGTACTGCGGCCGGAGCAGGTGGAGCCGGGCGTGCTGACCTGGCCGGTGCCGGTGGAGGACTTCGCGCTGCACCGGGTCGAAGTGGCCGCCGGGGCGGCTGGTGTGCGGCTGACGCTGCCCGGGCCGCGGGTGGTGCTCTGCCGGGCCGGGAAGCTGACCGTCGACGACGGCGTGGGGTCGGTGACGCTGGACGCGGGTCAGGCCGCTGTGGGTACGGCGGCCGGTGGCCCGCTGGCGCTGAGCGGGGCGGGCGAGGCGTTCGTCGCCACTTGCGGCATGCACTGACCCCGGACAAGTCCGACTTTCCCGAAATGGCTTGACGGCCACCTTGCGTGGTGTGACTCTATGGGTACGCAGCGTTGTCGCGACGAAGGTCCGGTGACGTGCGGGGGAACCAAACCGGGGGGATGCGCGGGGCGGCCGGACCGTGAGTGGGAGAGTCCGCTCACGACCGACCGCCCCGTGCGCTGTCCGCCGACCGGCCGATTGCGCGGTCGGCCAACCGGGCACGGGTCGAGTGGCCCGCGAGCGTAAGGTGGAAGGCTGCGCACCACCATCGTTCGACAGGAGCTTCCATGACCAGCACCCTCCCGGCGGCCTCCAGCGGCGCGTCGTCGCAGGCCCGGCCGAGCACCCTCGCCGAGGGCGACTACAAGGTGGCGGATCTGTCGCTCGCCGCGTTCGGGCGCAAGGAGATCCGGCTCGCCGAGCACGAGATGCCCGGCCTGATGGCGATCCGGCGCGAGTTCGCCGAGGCCCAGCCGCTGGCCGGCGCCCGCATCACCGGTTCGCTGCACATGACCGTCCAGACCGCCGTCCTGATCGAGACCCTGGTCGCGCTCGGCGCGCAGGTCCGCTGGGCGTCCTGCAACATCTTCTCCACCCAGGACCACGCCGCCGCGGCGATCGTGGTCGGCCCCGAGGGCACCCCGGAGGCCCCTGCGGGCGTGCCGGTCTACGCCTGGAAGGGCGAGACGCTGCCGGAATACTGGTGGTGCACCGAGCAGGTGCTGGCGTGGCCGGACGGGCAGGGCCCGAACATGATCCTCGACGACGGCGGCGACGCCACCCTGCTCGTCCACAAGGGCGCCGAGTTCGAGAAGGCCGGCGTCGTGCCGCCGGTCGAGTCCGCCGACTCCGAGGAGTACGCGGTCATCCTCGAACTGCTGCACCGCTCGCTGGCCGAGGACGGCCGGCGCTGGACCCGGATCGCCGCCGGCATCAAGGGCGTCACCGAGGAGACCACCACCGGCGTGCACCGGCTCTACGAGATGCACCGCGCCGGCACGCTGCTCTTCCCGGCCATCAACGTCAACGACTCGGTGACCAAGAGCAAGTTCGACAACAAGTACGGCTGCCGCCACTCGCTCATCGACGGCATCAACCGCGCCACCGACGTGCTGATCGGCGGCAAGATGGCCGTCGTCATGGGCTACGGCGACGTGGGCAAGGGCTGCGCCGAGTCGCTGCGCGGTCAGGGCGCCCGGGTCGTGGTGACCGAGGTCGACCCGATCTGCGCGCTGCAGGCGGCGATGGACGGCTACCAGGTCGCCACGCTCGACGACGTGGTGGAGCAGGCCGATATCTTCATCACCGCGACCGGCTGCTTCGACGTCATCACCAACGAGCACATGGCCCGGATGAAGCACCAGGCCATCGTGGGCAACATCGGCCACTTCGACAACGAGATCGACATGGCCGGCCTGGCCAAGCGCAGCGACGTGACCCGGGAGAACATCAAGCCGCAGGTCGACGTGTGGCGCTTCGACGACGGCCACGCCATCATCGTGCTGTCCGAGGGCCGCCTGCTGAACCTGGGCAACGCCACCGGCCACCCGAGCTTCGTGATGTCGAACTCGTTCGCCAACCAGACGATCGCCCAGATCGAGCTGTTCACCAAGACCGACGAATACCCGATCGGCGTCTACGTGCTGCCCAAGCACCTGGACGAGAAGGTCGCCCGGCTGCACCTGGACGCGCTCGGCGCGAAGCTGACCACGCTCACCAAGGAGCAGGCCGCCTACCTGGGCGTCTCCCCGGAGGGCCCGTTCAAGCCGGACCACTACCGCTACTGAGTTCCACGCTCCCTGAGGGACCGGGGTCTGCCGCGCGGCCGACCCCGGTCCCTTTTCGCGTACGGGGGAAGGCCGTCAGGTGACGAACCGGGTGACGTTACCCGGATCAGCTTGACGTTTGCTGTGAACAGGAGCAAGGTATGCCTGCCCTAACTCAGCGACGACGGAGTGCCTGATGTTCGCCACGTACCTGATCGGCCTGCGCGAGGGCCTGGAAGCGACGCTCGTGGTCAGCATCCTCGTCGCCTTCCTGGTCAAGTCGCAGCGCCGGGACCGGCTGCCGCAGGTGTGGGCCGGCGTCGGCCTGGCCGTGGCGCTCTCCGTCGGCTTCGGCTCGCTGATCCAGTACACCTCCACCTCGCTGCTGCGCACCTCCGAGTCGCGCGAGCTGTTCGAGGCGGTCACGTCGGTCGCCGCCGTGGTGTTCGTGACCTGGATGATCTTCTGGATGCGCCGGGCCGCCCGCACCATCGCCGGTGAACTGCGCGGCAAGCTCACCGACGCGCTCGCCGTCGGCTCCCTGGCCGTGGCCGGCATGGCGTTCCTCGCCGTGATCCGCGAGGGCCTGGAGACGGCGCTCATCTTCTACGCCGCCGCCGAGAGCGCGGCCGGCGGCACCGGGCCCGGCTCGCTGCTCGCCCTGGCCGGCGGCATCGCCACCGCCGTCGTGATCGGCTTCCTGCTCTACCGCAGTGCGGTACGGATCAACCTCAGCCGGTTCTTCACCTGGACCGGCGCGCTGCTCATCCTGGTCGCCGCCGGCATCCTCAAGTACGGCGTGCACGACTTCCAGGAGGCGGGCGTGCTGCCCGGCCTGAACGACCTGGCCTTCGACATCTCGAACACGCTCGACCCGGGCTCCTGGTACGGCGCGCTGCTCGCCGGCATGTTCAACGTCACCGCCGCGCCGACGGTGCTGGAACTGGTCGCCTGGGTCGCGTACGCGGTGCCGGTGCTCGTGCTCTTCCTGCGCAAGCCGGCCAAGCCCGCTCAGCCCGCGAAGCCGTCCCGGTCCGCCGAGCCGGTCCCCCCGGCCGCCGCGCCCGCAGCCGACACGTCCGACGCGCCGGCCGACGTCGCCGCCGTTCCGTCCCCCCGCGCCTGAACCACCCGCTCCCGAGGAGACCCCGCACGATGCGTACCACTCGACTCGTCGCGCCCGCCGCCGCCGGGCTGCTCGCCGTCGCCGGACTGACCGGCTGCGGGGGCGGTGACGACGCCGACGCCACGAACGGCGGGCCGATCGCCGTCAAGGCCACCGACACCGTCTGCGAGGTCGGCGACACCGAGATCGACGCCGGTCAGGTCACGTTCAAGGTGACGAACAACGGCTCCAAGGTCAACGAGTTCTACGTCTACGCGGCAGGTGACCGGGTGATGGGCGAGGTGGAGAACATCGCCCCCGGGCTCAGCCGCGAGCTGCGGGTCGAGCTGACCGCCGGCACGTACGAGACGGCCTGCAAGCCGGGGATGAGCGGCCGGGGCATCCGGGGCGCGCTGAAGGTCTCCGGCACCGCCGCGACCGTCGCCCCCGACGCCGCGCTGACCCAGGCCACCGAGAGCTACCAGCGGTACGTGCGCAGCCAGACCGCCGCGCTGCTGACCAAGACCGAGGAGTTCGTGGCCGCGGTCAAGGCGAACGACGTGGCGAAGGCCAAGGCGCTGTACCCGGTGGCCCGCACCTACTGGGAGCGGATCGAGCCGGTCGCGGAGAGCTTCGGCGACCTCGACCCGAAGATCGACGGCCGCGAGGAGGTGGTCGAGGAGGGCATGGAGTTCACCGGCTTCCACCGGATCGAAAAGGACCTCTGGACCACCGGGGACGTGAGCAAGGACGGCGCGATCGCCGACCGGCTGCTGGTCGACGTGAAGGCGATCGTCGCCAAGGCGGACGCCGAGAAGCTCACCCCGCTCCAGCTCGCCAACGGCGCCAAGGCGCTGCTCGACGAGGTCGCCAGCGGCAAGATCACCGGCGAGGAGGAGCGCTACTCGCACACCGACCTCTGGGACTTCAACGCCAACCTGGAGGGCTCCAAGGCGGCCATCGCCGCGCTGCGACCGGCCCTGGAGCAGCGCGCGCCCGACCTGGTCAAGCAGCTCGACAGCGAGTTCGCGAACGTGGAGACCACACTCGGCAGGCACCGGGCCGGCGACGGCTGGAAGCTGCACACCCAGCTCGGCAAGGACGAGCTGAAGGAGTTGTCGGACGCGGTCAACGCGCTGGCCGAGCCGGTCAGCAAGGTCGCGGCGGCAGTCGCGCGATGACCGGTCCGGCCGGCGGTGACGCGACGAGCGAGCCGAACCGCGAGCGGACCGGCCGCGGCCTGTCCCGGCGCCGGGCGATGACCCTGGCCGGCGTCGGCGTGGCAGGCGTCGCCGGGGTGGCGGGTGGCGCGGGCGCGCTGCTCGCCGGCGGGAACGAGGCATCAGCCACCGGATCCGCCGCCGGGTCGGTGCCGTTCCTCGGCGAGCACCAGGCCGGCATCACCACCCCGGCCCAGGACCGGGTGCACTTCGTCGCGTTCGACGTGGTCACCAAGGACCGGGACCGCCTCGTCGCCATGCTCCAGGAGTGGACCGCCGCCGCGGCCCGGATGACCGCCGGCAAGGACGCCGGGGTGATCGGCGCGGTCGGCGGCATGCCCGAGGCCCCGCCGGACGACACCGGCGAGGCGCTCGGACTGCCCCCGTCGCAGCTCACCCTCACCGTGGGCTTCGGGCCGACGCTGTTCCGCGACGCGCAGGGCCGGGACCGTTTCGGCATCGCCGCGCGCCGCCCGGCCGCGCTCGCCGACCTGCCGCACTTCGCCGGGGACGCGCTCAAGCCGGAGCTGTCCGGCGGCGACCTCTGCGTCCAGGCCTGCGCCAACGACCCGCAGGTGGCGGTGCACGCCATCCGCAACCTGGCCCGAATCGGCATGGGCGTGGTGAGCGTCCGCTGGTCGCAGCTCGGCTTCGGGCGTACCTCGTCGACGTCCCGGGACCAGGCCACCCCGCGCAACCTGTTCGGCTTCAAGGACGGCACCGCCAACCTCAAGGCCGAGGACGCCGGCCTGCTCCGCGACCAGCTCTGGGTGCAGCCCGGCGACGGTCCGGACTGGATGACCGGCGGCTCCTACCTGGTCACCCGGAAGATCCGGATGCTGATCGAGACGTGGGACCGCAGCCCGCTCGCCGAGCAGGAGATGATCGTCGGCCGGACCAAGGGCAGCGGCGCGCCGCTGGGCCGCCGGGACGAGTTCGACGAGCCGGACTTCGCCGCGAAGGGCGACGACGGGGCGCCGCTCATCGCCGACACCGCGCACGTACGACTTGCTCACCCGGACGCGAACGGCGGGGCCCGGCTGCTGCGCCGCGGCTACAACTTCGTGGACGGCTCGGACGGGCTGGGCCGGCTCGACGCCGGTCTGTTCTTCATCGCCTACCAGCGGGATCCGCGCCGGCAGTTCGTGCCGATCCAGACCCGGTTGGCGCGCAACGACGCGATGAACGAATACCTGCGGCACGTCTCCAGCGGCCTGTTCGCCTGCCCGCCCGGCGTAAGCGACGCCGCCGACTGGTGGGGGCGGGCGCTGTTCGCCTGAGCCCGGCTCAGCGGCGTACCGGATCGGGGCCGGCGTCCGGCACGGCGGACCGCAACCGGCCGTCAACCGGCGCGGCCGGACGCAGGGCGGCCGGCGCGACGGCGTGCGGTACGGCGGCCGACGCCGGGACCAGCTCCGGCCAGAGCGTGGCGGCGACCGCCCGGGCCCGGCCCAGCCGCAGCGCCGCCCGGCGCCCCCGCTCGGCCAGGACGGCGGACAGGTAGACCCAGTCCGGCGCGGCCCACGGCGGAGGCGGCGAGGTGACCGCGGCGACCTCCGCCCACAGCGCCCGGCCCAGCCGGAAACGGTCCGGCTCGGCCAGCTGGGGGAGCCGGTCCAGGTACTGCCGGACGGCCAGCGCCAGCCCGTCGTCGAACCGGGTCAGGTCGAGGGTGGCCGCCCAGGCCAGCAGCGGCGGCGGGGCCGGTGGCAGCGGCCGCCACAGCGTGGCGCCCCGGCTGTGCACCACGAGCGTGCCGGCGACCAGGTCACCCAGCCGGCGACCGCGCGGGTCGGTGAGCATCACCGTGACGCTCGCGACCCAGCTCAGCAGCGGCAGCACCAGCCCGGGCCACTCCACCGCCACGCCCACGAGCGCTCGGGTCAGCGACTGGCCCACACCCACCGGGCCGCCGTCGGCGCGTACCACCCGCAGCCCCACTGCCAGCTTGCCCACGGTCCGGCCACCGGCGAAGCGTTCCATCGTCACCGGATAACCGAGCAGGACCAGCACCATCAGCACGACCTGGAGCGCGCCGGCCAGCGCCAGGTCGAGGGAGTCACCGAGCAGCGCGAGCGCCGCCATCGCCAGCACCGCGCCGAGCACCAGGAACAGCGCGACCTGGATCACGGCGTCGATCAGCAGGGCGAGCACGCGGGAGCCCAGCCGGGCCACCCGGACGTCCAGCTCCACCGCCTCGCCGCTGACCAGACCGGCGTCGCCCCAACGGGGCGGTGGGGGAGGTTGCGCGCGCACCCCGACAGTGAACACCATGGACGCCGAACGGGGGAGGGTGAGTGGATCTCGACGCGTACGTGGCCGAGCACGGCGCCGAATGGCGGCGGCTGGAACACCTGACCGGGCGGCGTCGGCTCGACGCGGCAGAGGTCGACGAGCTGGTGGCGCTCTACCAGCGCAGCGCCACGCACCTCTCCGCGCTGCGTGCCCGGGCGCCCGAACCGGCGCTGGTGAACCGGCTGTCCCACCTGGTCCTCGCGGCCCGCGCCCGGGTCACCGGCCGGCCCCGGCCGTCGTGGGCGGCGGTGGGCCGGTTCCTGGCCGCCGACCTGCCCGCCGCGCTCTACCGGGCGTGGCCGTGGTGGTGCGGCGTGGCCACCGCGTTCAGCGTGCTGAGCGTCTTCCTCATCTGGTTCGTCGCCGGCAACCCCGACACCGCCGCCGCGTTCGTCGGCGACGAGGAGGCCCGGCAGCTCGTCGACTCCGGTTTCGCCGGCTACTACTCCGAGTTCTCCGCGCCCACGTTCGCGTTCCGCCTGTGGACGCACAACGCCTGGTTGGCCGCCCAGTGCCTGGCCGCCGGTGTGCTCGTGGTGCCGGTGTTCTGGCTGCTGTGGCAGAACGCGCTGAACATCGGCGTGGTCGGCGGCGTGATGATCGCCTACGGGCGGGCCGACGTCTTCTTCGGCATGATCACCCCGCACGGGCTGCTGGAGCTGACCGGCATCTTCGTCGCCGCCGGGGTCGGCCTGCGGACCGCGTGGGCCTGGATCGCCCCGCCCGCGCACCTCGGACGCGGCCGGGCTCTCGCCGAGGCGGGACGGCTCGCCGCCGTGGTCGCGGCCGGCCTGGTCGGCGTCTTCGCCGTCTCCGCGGTGATCGAGGCGTTCGTGACCCCGGCGCCGGTGCCGATCCCGCTGCGGGTGGCAGCGGGCGCCGCGGTGTGGCTGGCCTTCCTGGCGTACGCGCTGGTGCTCGGCCGGCGCGCGGTCAGAGCCGGCCGAGGGACTTGAGCCGCAGATAGGTGTCGGCGACGGCCGGGGCGAGCCGGTGCCCCGGCACGTCCACCACCGTCACGCCGTAGCGCGACAGGGCGGCGCGTACCCGGTCCCGCTCGGCCAGCGCCCGCCACGCCGACGCGGCCGCGTACGGGTCGTCCGGGCCGGTCGGGGTGGCGGTGGCGAGCCCGGTCAGCACCGGGTCGCCGGCCGCGGCGAGCACCACCCGGTGCCGGGTGGCCAGCCGGGGCAGCACCGGCAGCAGCCCGTCGCCGATCGCGCCCGCCTCCAGCGCGGTGAACAGCACCACCAGGCTGCGCTGCCGCTCCCGGCGCAGCACCTCGGCGGCGATCAGCTCGAAGTCGGTCTCGACCAGCGCGGGCTGCAACGGCGCCACCGCGTCGACCAGCCGGGCGAGCAGTGCCGCGCGGCCGCTGCCGGTCACCCGGGCCCGGATCTCGGTGTCCGCCGCCAGCAGGTCCACCCGGTCACCGGCGCGGGCGGCCAGCGCGGTGAGCAGCAGCGCCGCGTCGATGGCGGTGTCCAGCCGGGGCTCGTCACCGAGGCGTACCGCCGACGTGCGGCCGGTGTCCAGGACGCAGACCAGGCGCCGGTCCCGTTCCGGGCGCCAGGTGCGCACCAGCACGTCGGCGCGGCGGGCGCTGCCCCGCCAGTCGATCGAGCGGACGTCGTCGCCCACCGCGTACTCGCGCAACGTGTCGAACTCGGTGCCGTGGCCGCGCCCCCGGGTCACCTGCACGCCGTCGATGACCCGCAGCCGGGACAGCTTCTCCGGCAGGTGCCGGCGGGAGTCGAAGCGGGGCAGCACCCGCAGCGTCCACTGCGGCGTCGCGGGCTGCTCGGCGTGCTGCCTCGCGCCCAGGCGCATCGGCCCGAGCGACCGTACGGTCAGCGCCACCGCCGGGCGGTCGCCGCGCCGGGTCGGGGTGAGCCGGACCGGCAGCGTGGCGGCGCCACCGGGCGGCACGGTGAGCAGGCGGTCCGGCGGCACGTCCGGGCGCGCCCCGGCCGACGGCACCCACGCGTCGCGTACCTGGGCGTAGAGCGTGCGTGCGGTCGGGTTGGCCAGGTGCAGCGTGACGGTCGCGGTGCCACCGAGGCGGACCGTCCGCTCCCCGGAGCGGGTCACCGTGAGCGCGTCCGGCGGCACCGCCATCGCCCGGTCGAGCAGCACCAGCAGCAGCACCGCCGCGGTCAGTACGGCGACGCCGAGGAACGGCGCCGGCCAGGCCGGCAGGGTCAGCGCGCCCACGCCGAGCAGCAGACCCGCCCGCCAGGTCATCGCGGGGTCGGCACGGTGGCCAGCACCGAGTCCAGCACGGCGTCCGCTGTGACGCCCTCCAGCTCCACCTCCGGGCGCGGGCGCAGCCGGTGCCGCAGCGTCGGGCGGGCGACCGCCTTGACGTCGTCCGGGGTGACGTGGTCGCGGCCGGCCAGCCAGGACCACGCCTTGGCCGCGTTCAGCAGCGCGGTGGCACCACGCGGGGACGCGCCCAGTTCCAGCGCCGGGGCGGCCCGGGTGCCCCGGCACAGGTCCACGATGTAGCCGAGCACCGGCTCGGCCACGTGCACCCCCCGCACCTCCGCGCGGGCGGCGGCCAGGTCCGCGGAACCCGCGACCGGGCGTACGCCGGCGGCACGCAGGTCGCGCGGGTCGAAACCGGCGTGGTGTGCGCGCAGCACGCCCAGTTCCTCCTCGCGCTCCGGCAGCGGCACCGTCAGCTTGAGCAGGAAGCGGTCGAGCTGCGCCTCGGGCAGCGGGTAGGTGCCCTCGTACTCGACCGGGTTCTGGGTGGCCACGACGATGAACGGGTCGGGCAGCGGACGGCGCTCGCCCTCGACGGACACCTGTCGCTCCTCCATCACCTCCAGCAGCGCCGACTGCGTCTTCGGCGGGGTCCGGTTGATCTCGTCGGCGAGCAGCAGGTTGGTGAAGACCGGCCCCTCCCGGAACGTGAACGCGGCGGTGCGCTGGTCGAAGATCAGCGAGCCGGTGACGTCGCCGGGCATCAGGTCGGGGGTGAACTGCACCCGCTTGGCGTCCAGGTCGAGCGCGGCGGCAAGCGTCCGGACCAGCAGCGTCTTGGCCACCCCCGGTACGCCCTCCAGCAGCACGTGCCCCCGGCAGAGCAACGCGATCACCAGGCCGGTGACCACGGCGTCCTGCCCGACGACGGCCTTCGCCACCTCGGCACGCAGCCGGTGCAGGGCGGCGCGGGCGCCGGACGGTGCGGTGGTCGTGACGGGTCCGGTCACCGGGTGTCTCCTTCGCTCGGATGCGGGGCCAGGGTACGGGTCAGGGCGTCCAGGTCGCGGGCCAGCTCCAGCAGCTCGCGGTCCTTCTCCGGGGCGGGGCCGTAGAGCAGGTCGGCCATCCGTTCCGGGTCGGCGCCGACGCGCTCGGCGACCCGGGCGGCCACCTCGTCGTCGGGCGTGTCCGGGGGCAGGTTGAGCCGGGTCACGAGCCGGTCCAGGGCGGCGGCGCGCAGCGTCGCGGCGACGGTGTCCCGGGCGCCCGCCCGGCGGTAGAGCCGCGCCCGGCCGCGTACCGTCTCGGCGGACCGGACGGTGACCGGCAGCGGCTCCGACACCGGCGGCCCGAGCCGGCGGGCCCGCCACAGCACCACGAGCAGGCCGGCCAGGGCGAGCTGCACCAGGAGGGCCCAGAACCAGAGCGGGAAGGCACCCCAGAGCGGGTTCTCCCGCGGCGGGTCGGCGCGGTCGGGCGGATCGGGCCGCTCCGACCGGCCGCTGCCGGCCGGTGCGGGCCGGTCGGTGACCGGATCCGGGGACCAGCTCGGGCCGGTCGGGGCCGGCACCGGCTCGGGCAGGTCGAGCCAGACCAGCGGGCGTCCGCCGCCGAGCAGGCCGGTGGCGAGGGCCTCGTTGCCCCACTCGCCGATCCGGTCGTTGCGGAACGGGTCGCTCGCGCCGGCCAGCACCACCTCGACCCGGCCGGGGACGCGCAGCAGCGCGCCGCCGTAGCAGTGGTCGACCTCGGCCGGCCCGTCATAGCGCTGCAGGTCGATCGCGGCGGTGCCGGCCCGTACCGCCTCGGGCAGCCGGCACGGCGTGCCGTCGGCGTCCGGCGGCACCGCCCGGGCGGCCCAGCGCCCGCCGGCCGGCACGACCGGAGTGTCCAGTTCGGCGAGCACCCGCCGGGACGGCTCGACCAGCACCAGCCGGCTACCCGGCGGCAGGGTGGTCAGCTCGTCGAGCCGGTCGGGGTGCACCAGAGCGGGCGCGGGCACGAACAGCGTGCTCGGCTCGGCCCCGGCGGTACGCAGCGCCGCCGTCAGGTCCGTCTCCCGGCGCACCGGCACGCCCTGGGCGCGCAGCGCCTCCGCGAGCCTGCTGGCGCCGTCGTCGTCGGTGGCGACCGGGGACAGGAAGCCCGGCTCGTCGGCGTCGGGCCGGTCGATCGCGTGCAGCACGAGCGTGGTCACGATCAGCAGCACGGCGAGCCCGAGCGGGACGAGCAACCGGTACGGCCGCCGACGCGACGCAACGGCGGCCGCCGTCGCGGTCTCCGGTACGGCTGTGGCGGTCACCGCGGCTCCTCCCCGGTCAGCTCGCGACTCAGGTCGGTGGCGAGTTCACGCATCCGCCGGTCGTGCGCGGCGGTGGCGGGACGCTGGGCGTACCAGAGGTCGGAGAAGATCGCTCCGGCCGCGTGCAGCGTCGGCCCGACCTGCGGCCGGGTGCGGGCCGCCGCCTCGGTCAGCTCCACGACGGTGAGCCCGGGGCGGGGTTCCACCACCTGCCGGACGACCAGGAGCCGGACCATCTCGCGCAGCCGTTCCCGGACCGCCTCGGCGTACCGGCCCTCGGCCGCCAGCCGGTCGGCCGGCCCGGGACCGGCCGCCGCCGGTTCCGGCAGCCGGGGCGCGGGCAGGCGGACGGCCGGCGGATCGGTGCGCGGCCGGCGGACACGCCGCCGCCGGAACCGGGGCAGCCGCAGCCGGGGCAGGCGGGGGCGCCGCAGCCGGGGCAGCGTGAACCGGGGCAGCCGGCGTGGCACCCAGGCCGGGAAGAAGTGCCAGGCCAGCGCCACCAGCAGCGCGACCGCCAGCAGGATCAGAGCGGCCAGTGGCAGCGGCACCACGTCACCGAGGGCCGCCACCGTCTCGGTCCACCACCGGCTCACCGGTGTGCCGCCAGCAGGACGGGCTCGGGCACGCCGGCCGGCGCGCGGGACAGCCGGATGTCCAGCCCTTCGGTGCGGACCCGGGTCTCCAGGTGCAGCACCGCGTCCAGGCAGGCGAGCGCCGGGTACGCGAGCGCGTTGACAGCGGTGAAGGCGGCGACCGTCAACGGCAGCGCCCAGACCGACACGTCGAACAGGCCCAGCATGCCGAGACCCTGGTATACGCCCAGCCCGATGCCGAGCCGGATCAGCCACCAGCCGAGGTAGCCCAGCAGCCGGATCGCGGCGCCCCGGGCGCTGACCCGGCCGGCCAGGCGTACCGCCCGCCAGGGCGCCAGGTGCGCCGGCACCCCGTCCAGCACCAGCACCGGCACCACCAGGCCGAGCAGCGCGTACGCCGGGAACCAGCCCGGCCCGGTCAGAGCGGCGGCCGTGACGGTCAGCCCGACCAGGACGGCGGCCGGCAGCGCCACGCCGAGCCGGGCGCCGCGCAGCAACTCGGCCGGCCGCGGACGGCGCCCCAGCAGCGCTGCCCCGGCGCCGCGCGCCGCCGGGGCGCCGAGCAGCGCGACGATCGCCGCCTCGGTGCCCGCGCCGGCCGCCAGCAGCAGCCAGTACTCCGGGAGGGTGTCGCCGAACTCCACCGGCCACCAGTACGGCGGTTCGGTCTCGGCGAGCATGCGCAGCGGGTGGAGCACCGCCTGTTCGGCGAGGGCGAGCAGCAGGGCGAGCGGCACGAGCACCCGGGCCTGGTCGCGCAGCAGCAGCACTGCTGCGTCGAGCAGCTCGCCGACGGTCAGCGGACGGCGCGGCAGCACCGCGGTCGGGCCGGCGTCGGGCACGCGTACTCCTGGGCGGGGGCGAGCGGAGGTGGCGGGCGGGGCGACGCCCGGGGGATCATGGTTGCACGGCGGGTCCGCATCCGGTGGACCCGTCCGCTCCGGCGCGCCACGCTGGGCGGCCACGCCGACTTGCTGTGGTGCGCGGGGCCGCCCGGCGCTACGGTGCCGTGGAGACGCCGAACACTCCAGACGAACGGGGATGGAACGATAAACCCCATGAGAGCCCGGGTACTCGTGGTCGACGACGACCCCGCCCTCGCCGAGATGCTCGGCATCGTGCTGCGCAGCGAGGGCTTCGTGCCGTCCTTCGTCGCGGACGGCGAACGGGCGTTGGCCGCCTTCCGCGACAGCCGACCCGACATCGTCCTGCTCGACCTGATGCTGCCGGGCATGAGCGGCATCGACGTGGCCCGCGCCATCCGGGGCGAGTCCGGCGTGCCGATCGTGATGCTGACCGCCAAGAGCGACACCGTCGACGTGGTGCTCGGGCTGGAGTCCGGCGCCGACGACTACGTGGTGAAGCCGTTCAAGCCCAAGGAGCTGGTGGCCCGGATGCGGGCCCGGCTGCGCCGGGGCGAGGACGTGGCGCCGGAGATGCTGACCATCGGCCCGCCCGGCAACCAGATCACCATCGACGTGCCGGCCCACACGGTCAGCCGTGACGGCGAGGAGGTGAAGCTGACGCCGCTGGAGTTCGATCTGCTGGTCGCGCTCGCCCGCAAGCCGCGTCAGGTGTTCACCCGCGAGGTGCTGCTGGAGCAGGTCTGGGGTTACCGCCACGCGGCGGACACCCGCCTGGTCAACGTGCACGTGCAGCGGCTGCGCGCCAAGATCGAGCCGGATCCGGAGCGACCCGAAATCATCCTGACCGTGCGGGGCGTGGGCTACAAGGCGGGTACCGGATAGCCTGGTCAGCACTGTGCTGACCTCGCTGCCCGAGTCGCCGACCCCCGCGCCCCGCCGGCTCTCCGCCGTGCGGGCGCTCTGGCTCGCCCTGACCGGCCGCGTCGCCCGGCTGGTGGCAGCCGTGCACCAGGCGTGGCGGCGGTCGCTCCAGGTCCGTGTGGTCACCATCACGCTTGTGGCGTCGAGTCTGCTTGTGGGCGGTTTCGCCTATCTGATCGCCGACAAGATCACCAGCATCCTGCTGGAGAACGCCGAGACCGACGTGCGGCTGCGGTTGAGCAACGGCAGCGAGTACGCGGCCAAGCAGTTCAACCTCTACAGCCAGCCGCAGGAGGCGCAGCTCCAGAACACCATCGACGGCACCGTCAACTACCTGGCCGGTGGCGACCCCACCCAGACCAGCGGCGTGGTGGTGGCGATCACCGCCGACAACTTCGCCGAGTTCATCGAGCCGCGGACCACGCCCGACGTGCCGGTGGACACGGTGATCGGCGACGAGTTGCGGGCCACTGTCGCCTCGGGCAAGGTCGCGCACCAGATCCGTACCGGCTCGCTCGGCGGCGAGCGGACGAAATACCTGGTCTACGGCTCCCCGGTGCCGACCAAGTTCGGGCAGGTCGAGCTCTACTACCTCGTACCGCTGGCCCGGCAGGACGCGACGGCGGCCGACGCCCGCGCCACGGTGGTCGCCACCGGCGTGGCGCTGGTGCTGCTGCTCGGCCTGCTGGCCGCCCTTGTCACCCGCCTGGTGGTGACGCCGGTACGGGTGGCAGCGCGCACCGCGCAGCGGCTCTCCGCCGGCCTGCTGGACCAGCGCATGGTGGTCTCCGGCGAGGACGACCTCGCGCTGCTGGCGGCCTCGTTCAACCAGATGGCGACGAACCTGCAACGGCAGATCCTCCGGCTGGAGGAGATGTCCCGGCTGCAACGCCGGTTCACCTCCGACGTCTCGCACGAACTGCGGACGCCGCTGACCACGGTCCGGATGGCCGCCGACCTGATCTTCGCCGAGCGCGACGAGTTCGACCCGGCGGTGGCCCGCAGCGCCGAGCTGCTCCAGGCCGAGCTGGACCGGTTCGAGGAACTGCTCACCGACCTGCTGGAGATCAGCCGGTTCGACGCCGGTTTCGCGGTGCTGGACAGCGAGCCGACCGACCTGGTGCCGGTGGTGCACCGGGTCACCGAGCGGCTGGCCGGGCTGGCCGAGCGGGTCGGGGTGACCATCGAGCTGGACCTGCCGGACACTCCGGTGATCGCCGAGGTCGACCCGCGCCGCGTCGAGCGGGTGCTGCGCAACCTGGTCGGCAACGCGGTCGAGCACGGCGAGGCCAAGCCGGTACGGATCACCCTGGGTCAGGACCGGAGCGCGGTGGCGATCACCGTGCGGGACCACGGAGTCGGCCTCAAGCCGGGGGAGGAGAAGCTGGTGTTCAACCGCTTCTGGCGGGCCGATCCGTCGCGCGCCCGGCAGACCGGCGGCACCGGGCTGGGCCTGTCGATCAGCCTGGAGGACGCCCGCCTGCACGGCGGCTGGCTGGAGGCGTGGGGCGCGCCCGGGCAGGGCGCGCAGTTCCGGCTCACCTTGCCGGCCCGGGCCGGGGACCGGCTCACCACCAGCCCGCTGCGGCTGGTGCCGGCCGACGCCACGGTGCCGTTCGGCGGCCCCCGCGACGGCGAGCTGTCCGCCATCGGGCCAGGCGGCGGCGTCGCCGCGCTCACCGCCGGACCGGCCGCCGGTGGCGACCACGCGGAGGCGCGGCCGTGAGGCGCCGCGTCCTGACCCTGCTGCTGACCGGCGCGCTGCTGCCGGCCGCGCTCGCCGGATGCGGCATCCCGGACGAGACCGACGTGCAGGTGGACGGCTCGGCGCCGGCCGCCGAGTCCGGGGTGCTCAACGGCAGCCCGGCCCGGCCGCCCGAACCGGCGGACAGCAGCGAGCCGGTGCCGTTCGTGGAGAACTACCTGCGGGCCGCCGCGGCCGGGGAACGCGACCAGGCGTACGCCCGGGCCCGCAAGTTCCTCGCCGCGGAGGCCCGCGACCTGCTTTCCGGCAAGCCGCAGACCAGCGAGATCGAGCTGACGGTGGTGCGGCTGCGGGAGAAGCCGGAGAGCACGCCGCCGAACAACCAGGGCACCAGCACCGTGACGCTCAAGGTGCAGCAGGTGGGCGTGCTGCGCGCCGACGGCACGCTCGGCCCGCCGGTGGCCAGCGAGACGCAGTACGTCTTCGAGCTGCGCCGGGCCGAGCCGGCCGGCACCGGCCTGCTGATCACCGAGCTGCCGAACATGCTGCTGGTCAGCGACTCTGCGGTGCGCGAGTACTACCGCCCCCGCACCGTCTACTTCTGGAACCCCGACCTGACCCGGCTGGTGCCGGACCAGCGCTACCTGCCCTCGTCGGCGCCGACCGAGCGCCGGATCACCGAGGTGATGAAGTGGCTGGCCGACCGCCCGTCGGACTGGCTGTCCCCCGCCGTGACCGGGCTGCCCGACGGCACCCAGCTGATCAACAACGCGACCGGCACGGACGGCCACTGGGAGATCAACCTCAACATGCCGGGCGCCAACGAGCAGCGGCTGACCCGGCTCGGCACCCAGCTGGCGTGGTCGCTGTCGGACCTGGACGGCCAGGTCGACCTGAAGATCCAGAACCAGAAGCGGCTCACCGTCGACCTGCGGCGGGAGCGGGTCTCGACCGCCGCCTATCCCCGGGGCGGCGACCCGATGCGGTACGCCGTCTACGACGGCGCCGTCCGTCCCCTGGCGTTCGGCACCGAGTCGCGGGCCGCCGCGCCGCTGCCGCCCGCAGAGAACCGCAACGTGGTGTCCGCGTCACTCGCCCGCGCCGACGACCAGGTGCTCGCCGCACTCGTGGTGACCGGGGCGGACAACCGCAGGCGGCTCAAGGTGGGCACCGGCCCGGAACCGGTCGCGACACTCAGCCCCAGCGACCGGACGTTCCGGGCGATGAGCCGTCCCACCTGGCTGCGCTCGCTGAACAAGACCCGCCCGGCGGGTCTGGTGGCGGCCGACGGGCGGCTCTACCGGTTCGACGGCACGGGCCGGATGAGCGAGATCCCGCTGTCCGTCCCCGGGCCGGTGACGGCGGTCGCCGGTTCCCTCGACGGGCACCGGATCGCGCTGGTCTCCGGCGGCGCGGTCTTCGTCGCCGCGGTGAGCGCCGACGGTGGCGGGGCCAGCCTCGGACAGCTCCGCCGGGTCACCACGCTGCTCACCGGCGTGACGGTGGTGGACTGGGTGGCGGAGAACGAGCTGGCGCTGGCCGGCAACGAGGCGGACCGGCGCTCGGCGATCCACCAGGTCAGCGTGGACGGCGCCTGGGAGACCCCGCTGACGGTGGAGATCGGCGCCCCGGTGACCCAGCTCGCCGGATATCCGGGCGGCGGCGACCGCGGCCTGGCCGCGTTCTCGTTCATGTTCGAGACGGACGGCGCGGCCTGGCGGAACAACCCGTTCGACTACGTCAAGCGGGAGCAGGTGCTCGACGTTCCGGCCGGCAGCCGGGCGACCAACCCGACCGCGCCGTTCTTCCTCTACTGAGCCGCGCGTGCGTGACCTGGGCGGGCTCTGGTCGGACCTGACCGACCTGGTGCTGCCCGCCGGGTGCGCCGGCTGCGGCGCGGGCTCGGTACGGCTGCGGCACGGCTTCTGCGGCGGCTGCGTACGGGAGCTGGAGTCGCTGCGTCCCGCCCCGACGAGGCCCGATCCGGCCCCGCCCGGCCTGCCGCCCTGCGTCGCGCTCGGCCCGTACGGCGGCGCGCTGCGCGAAGGGCTGCTGGCGTACAAGGAACGCGGCCGGCACGGGCTGGCCCGGCCGCTTGGCGCGCTGCTGGCCGAGGTGGTCGCGGCGGCCGCGGGGCCGCCCGGCCCGGTGACGCTGGTGGCGGTGCCCGACACCGCCCGCGCGGCCCGGGCCCGCTACGGCGACCACCTGGACCGGCTGGTCCGCCCGGCCGCGGCCCGCCTGCGCGCGGCCGGCTGGCCGGTACGCGTGCTGCGCCCGCTGCGGGCACTGCCCCGGACCGACTCGGTGGCACTGGACAGCGCCGGACGGGCCGCCGCCGCCGAGGCGGCGTTCCGGTTGCGCCGCCCGCCGGCCGGACAGCGGCCGGGGGAGACCGTCGTGCTGCTCGACGACATCGTCACCACCGGCGCCACGCTCGCGGCTGTGAGCCGGATGTTGCACCGCGCGGGAATGACGCCAAAGGCCGCGGCCGTGCTCGCCGCAACGCAAAAGCGGCACCGTCGGTGACGCTTCGTGTATCCGTTTCACCCCTTGGTGTATGAGCTGTTAAATTTCGCGACCGCCTTCGGCAACCAGGGGTGACGGGTGGCCGTACAGGAGTTAGCGTTTCGGTGTCGGGGGTAGTGAGGGTCAAACCTTCCCCCGGCACTGGAAGGAGGCGTAGCCGAACAACACCGGTCGACGCCGAGCGGGGCCCTCCCGGCGCGTCGACCGGATCTGATCCGGACCGAACGACCGTCCGAACAAGGGAGGTCACGTGGACATCGTGGTCAAGGGCCGTAACGTCGAAGTGCCGGGCCATTACCGGGTGCACGTAGCCGAGAAGCTCGCGAAGATCGAACGCTACGACCAGAAGCTCATTCGCGTGGACGTCGAGTTGTTCCACGAGCGCAATCCACGCCAGGCGGACACCTGCCAGCGGGTGGAGATCACGTGCGTGACGCGCGGCCCGGTGATCCGGGCCGAGGCCTGCACGAACGACTTCTACAGCGCGCTCGACGCCGCCATCGCCAAGCTGGACACGCGATTCCGCCGCGCGGCGGACCGTCGCCGGGTACACCGCGGGCGGCACGCGCCGATCTCCGTGGCCGCCGCGACCGCCGGCCTGCCAGTGGCCGACCTCGACGGTCCCGGCCTGGCGGCGCTCGACGGCCACGGCACCGCCACCGCGGTCGCCGAGCGCCCCGACGAGAGCGGCTACACCGAACCCGACGACCAGCCGTGGCACATCGCCCGGGCGAAGGTCCACCCCGCCGAACCGATGACCGTCGACGACGCGCTGTTCCAGATGGAACTGGTCGGCCACGACTTCTACCTGTTCCAGGACAAGGAGTCCGGCCGCCCGAGCGTGGTCTACCGGCGGCACGCGTACGACTACGGGATCATCCAGCTCGACACGTGACCCCTTGACCGGTCAGGACGGGCCCCGCGCGGGGCCCGTCCTCAGTTCTCGTCGGTGGCGAGCCGGCCGTAGACCACCGAGTCGACACGGACGCCGTCCGGGCCGGGCAGCCGGCCCCGCAACAGCCCCTCCCGCCGGAAGCCGGCCCGTTCCAGCACCCGCTGCGAGGCGATGTTGTCCGGCCGGGTGCCGGCCCACAGCCGGGCCACCCCGACGCCGAACGCCCACCCGGCGACCAGCCGTACCGTCCGGGCCGCCAGCCCGCGCCCGCGCGCCTCGGGCAGCAGGCTGTAGCCGAGCATGGCCTGCCCGGTGGCCGGCTCGTCGTAGAACAGCGCGCACCCACCGACGACGGCGCCGGTGGCCGCGTCGAGGATCGCCAGGTCGGCGGCCTCGCCCGCGAGCCAGCGGCTCGCCGCCAGCCGGCAGCGGCGCGCGAGCGCCGCCCGCTCCGGCGCCACCGGCGGCACCCGGTTCGCCACCACCTCCGGCAGCGAGTGCAGCCGGTACAGCGCGTCAGTGTCCGCCGGCTCCACCGGGCGCAGCGTCACCACGCCGTCGGTGAGCCGGCCGTCCGGCAGGTCCGGCAGGAGGCGGGCGACCGGCCCGGGCGGGTCGTCGGCCAGCCGCACCCAGGCGATCAGATCCTGACGTACGCCGTCGCCGTCCGCGCCGGCCGCCCGGCGTACGCCCTCGTGCCGGTAACCACAGGCCAGGGCGATGCGCTGGCTCGCCACGTTCTCCGTCCGGGTGAGCAGCTCCAGCCGGGCCGCGCCGGCGGCGAACGCCCGCCCGGTCAGCAGCCGGGTGGCGGCGGTGGCCACGCCCCGGCCGCGCGCCGCCGCTCCCACCCAGTAACCGATCTCGTACGTCGACCGCTCCGCGCTGAGCCGGGTCAGCCCGATGCTGCCGAGCAGCCGGTCGGTGGCCGGGTCGGCGATCGTGTACGCGGCCCCGCCGGCTGCCCACGCCGCGGGCGCGCCCTCGTCGATCCACCAGCGGGCGGCGTCTTCGTCGTAGGGGTCGGGCAGCAGGGGCATGAACCGGCGGATCTCCGGGTCGGTGCACCCGGCCACCATGTCCGGTACGTCCGCGAGGTGGCACGGCCGCAGCCGTACGCCGTGCCCCTCGATCGTCTCCGGGGTCACGCCAGGTCGCCCGGCAGCAGGCCGCCGATCCAGACGTCCTGCCGCTCGCCGCGGTGCTGGACGCCGCCGCGCAGCGTGCCCTCGACGGTGAAGCCGGCCTTCTCGGCGGCCCGCCGCGAGGCGGTGTTGCCCACGTTCGCCCGCCACTCGATCCGGGCCAGGCCGAGCGTGGTGAAGCCCCAGGTGCACACCGCGGCGAGCGCGGCCGGCAGGTAGCCCCGGCCGCGCGCGTGCGGCGCTGTCATGTAGCCCACGTCGGCCACCAGCGGGTCGTTCGGCAGCAGGCGCAGGTCGATCGAGGCGACGTACTCGTCGTCCGGGTCGGCCACGGCGAACGTCACCGCTGTGCCCCGCGCCCAGGCCGGGCGCACCAGGTCGCGCAGGAAGCCCTCGGCGTGCTCCGGCCGGTACGGGTGCGGCACCGTGGTCCAGCGGATCGTCTGCTCGTCCTGACAGGTGCGGGTCACCGCGGCCAGGTCGCGTTCCTCCAGCGCGCGCAGCCGCAGCTCGGTGTCGCCGGCGGTGGCGAACAGGACCGGCTGCGGCCGGCCGAAGACCGCCGCGCGGCGGGCCTGGAGCGTGTCCGGGCCGTAGGGGACCGGGTCGCCGGCGGCGGCGACCTCGCCGGGGAGCAGCGAGCCGATCCAGCCCTCGGTCCGGCCGCCGGGGCTGGGGTCGGCCAGTCGCAGCTCACCCTCGATCCGGAAGCCGGCGCGCAACGCGACCAGCCGGGAGGCGTGGTTGCCGATCTCGGCCTGCCAGGTGAGCCGGCGCAGCTTGAGCGCGTCGAACGCCCAGCGGGCGAGCGCGCGGGTGGCGCGGACCGCGACGCCCCGGCCCCGGGCCCACGGCGCGGTCCAGTAGCCCACCTCGGCCGAGTCCCGCGCGCGGTCGACGGAGACCAGGCCGAACGAGGCGAGCAGCTCACCGGTGCCGGCGTCGCAGACCGCGAAGAGCGCAGCGGTGCCCCCGGCCCAGGCGGTGGCGCTGATCGTGGTGACGTACTCCGTCGCGTGCTCCGGCAGGTACGGGCGAGGTACGGTGGTCCAGCGCTGGATGTCCGGATCCTGGCAGGCACGGTGCACCGCGTCGGCGTCCTCCGCGCGCCACGGGCGCAGCAGCAGGCCGTCCTCGATGATCTCCACAGGCTCCATTCGAGCCATCGTGCCGGATCGTTCGCGCACGGCGTAACCCGATTAGCGGCCGGTGGCGCACGGTCGCGGCGTTATGTCGGGTTCCGGAGCCCGGACCGCCGCCACCAGTGACCATCGTCGCCTCGGAGCGCCTACGATGGTTCGAGACCGTCTAGGGGAGCGTTGATCCGTGTCGATTCTGGAAAAGTTCCTTCGCGCCGGCGAGGGCCGCATGGTGCGTCGGCTGAAGGCCATCGCTGCCGCCGTAAACTCGATCGAGGACGACTACGTCAACCTCAGCGACGACGAGCTGAGCGGCATGACCGAGCAGTTCAAGGAGCGGCTCGAGGATGGCGAGACCCTCGACGACCTGCTGCCCGAGGCGTTCGCGGTGTGCCGCGAGGCCGCCTCGCGGGTCCTCGGCCAGCGCCCCTACGACGTCCAGGTGATGGGTGGCGCGGCGCTGCACTTCGGCAACATCGCCGAGATGAAGACCGGTGAGGGAAAGACGCTCACCTCGGTCATGCCGGTCTACCTGAACGCGCTCGCCGGCAAGGGCGTGCACGTGATCACGGTGAACGACTACCTGGCCGAGCGCGACGCCGCCTGGATGGGCCGCGTCCACGAGTTCCTCGGCCTGCGCGTCGGCGTGGTGCTGCCGAACCGGCCCGCCAGCGAGCACCGCGCGGCCTACGAGTGCGACGTCACCTACGGCACCAACAACGAGTTCGGCTTCGACTACCTGCGCGACAACATGGCCTGGTCGAAGGACGAACTGGTCCAGCGCGGCCACTTCTTCGCCGTGGTCGACGAGGTCGACTCGATCCTGATCGACGAGGCGCGTACCCCGCTGATCATCTCCGGTCCGGCCGAGCACTCCGCCCGGTGGTACCAGGAGTTCGCCACGGTGGTGGCCCGGCTCCAGCCCGGCACCGACGGCGAGGGCGACTACGAGGTCGACTACGCCAAGCGCACCATCGCCATCACCGAGCGCGGCGTGGCCAAGGTGGAGGACCGCCTGGGCATCGACAACCTCTACGAGTCGGTGAACACCCCGCTGGTCGGCTACCTGAACAACGCGATCAAGGCCAAGGAGCTCTACAAGCGCGACAAGGACTACATCGTCAACGACGGTGAGGTCCTGATCGTCGACGAGTTCACCGGCCGCATCCTGCACGGCCGCCGCTACAACGAGGGCATGCACCAGGCGATCGAGGCCAAGGAGGGGGTGGAGATCAAGCAGGAGAACCAGACCCTGGCCACCATCACCCTCCAGAACTACTTCCGCCTCTACGAGAAGCTCTCCGGCATGACCGGTACCGCCCAGACCGAGGCGGGCGAGTTCAACAAGGTCTACAAGGTCGGTGTCGTGACCATCCCGACGCACCGGCCGATGGTCCGGCTCGACCGGCCCGACGTCATCTACAAGACCGAGAAGGCCAAGTTCAACGCCGTCGTCGAGGACATCGCCGAGCGGCACGAGCAGGGCCAGCCGGTGCTGGTCGGCACCGTCTCGGTGGAGAACTCCGAGATCCTGTCGCACATGCTGCGCCGCCGCGGCATCCCGCACTCGGTGCTGAACGCGAAGTTCCACGCCAAGGAAGCGGAGATCGTCGCGCAGGCCGGGCGCAAGGGCGCGGTCACCGTCGCGACGAACATGGCCGGCCGCGGTACGGACATCCTGCTCGGCGGCAACCCCGAGTTCCTCGCCGCGAACGAGCTGCGCCAGCGCGGGCTCGACCCGGTCGAGCAGCCGGAGGAGTACGCCAAGGCGATGGAGGAGATCCTCCCGACCTGGAAGCAGGCGTGCGACGTCGAGGCGGAGGAGGTGGCCGCCGCCGGTGGGCTCTACGTGCTGGGCACCGAGCGGCACGAGTCCCGCCGGATCGACAACCAGCTCCGCGGTCGCGCCGGCCGGCAGGGTGACCCGGGCGAGTCCCGCTTCTACCTGTCGCTCCAGGACGAGCTGATGAAGCGCTTCCGGGCCGGCGCGGTCGAGGCGGTGATGGACCGCTTCAACATCCCGGAGGACGTGCCCATCGAGTCGAAGATGGTCACCCGCCAGATCAGGAGCGCCCAGGCCCAGATCGAGGGCCAGAACGCCGAGATCCGCAAGAACGTCCTCAAGTACGACGAGGTGCTGAACAAGCAGCGCCAGGTGATCTACGCCGAGCGCCTCCGGGTGCTCAACGGCGAGGACCTGTCCGACCAGGTTCGCAACATGATCGACGACGTGGTGACCGCGTACGTGGTCGGCGCGACGAGCGACGGCTACGCCGAGGACTGGGACCTCGACCAGCTCTGGTCGAGCCTGAAGCAGCTCTACCCGGTGGGGATCACCATCGAGGAGCTGGAGGAGGAGGTCGGTTCCCGCTCCGGCATCGACCAGGACTTCCTGCTCGCCCGCCTCAAGGAGGACGCGCACGCCGCGTACGACAGGCGCGAGGAGAACCTCGGCGAGGAGGCGGTCCGCCAGCTCGAGCGCATGGTCCTGCTTCAGGTGATCGACCGTAAGTGGCGCGAGCACCTCTACGAGATGGACTACCTCCAGGAGGGCATCAGCCTGCGGGCGTACGCCCAGCGCGACCCGGTCATCGAGTACCAGCGCGAGGGCTTCGACATGTTCGCCTCCATGATGGACGGCATCAAGGAGGAGACGGTCGGCTTCCTCTACAACCTGGACGTCCAGGTCGAGGAGGCGGAGCCGGAGGCCGAGGAGGTGCAGCTGCTGGACAAGCCGGTGGAGATCCGGGCCAAGGGTCTCAACCGCGCGCCGCAGCAGCAGGGCCTGCAATACTCGGCGCCCGCCGTGGACGGCGAGGCCGGCCGGGGCGCTCCGGTGATCGAGCGGCCCGAGCAGCAGGCGCCGGCGCTCGGCATCGGCCAGCAGTCCTCGGAGCGCCCGGCCGCCACCACGCCGCGCCGTGCTCCGGCCGGTGCGAGCGGCCAGGCTGTGGCCGCCAGCACCGCCCGGCGGGCCGCTCCCGGTCAGGTCGACGGCGGCGAGGGCCCGTCCCGGAACGCGCCCTGCCCGTGTGGCTCCGGCCGCAAGTACAAGCGCTGCCACGGCTCGCCCAACGGCGGCAACTGATCCCGAACACGCGCCCCGACGGGCCCCGGCCACCAAGGCCGGGGCCCGTCCCCGTCCCCGTCCCCGCCCGCCCTACCCGCCCCGCGCCCGCCCTACCCGCCCCGCGATCTTGCAGTTTCGGCCCTCGTTGTGCCCGATTCATGCCGGTATCGGGGGGCGGAAAGTGCAAGATCGGCGTCGGTGGAGGCGCGGGCGTGGGCCGGAGAGCCTCGTTCGCCGGGTTGCTGCGGCGAGCCTCCCGTTAGGCGAGATTGGCGTTCCGGCTGGTGGGAGCGGTGGAGATCTTGGTAGGAAAGGGCCCCTATGAGGGCCGTTTGGTACCAAGATCTCCGCTGGGAGCTGGGAGCTGGGAGCTGGGAGCTGGGAGCTGGGAGCTGGGAGCTGGGAGCTGGGAGCTGGGAGCTGGGAGCTGGGAGCTGGGAGCTGGGAGCTGGGAGCTGGGAGCTGGTTGGCTGCGCCCGCTCGCAGATCGGCGCGGATGGCCGCGGCGCGGCGAACCGGGTCGGGGAGGCGATGGCCCCGCTCAGAGGACGTCGAGGACGAGGCACAACCAGGTGCCTCGGCGGCGTTCCAGGCGTATCGCGACGGCCCAGCTCGCGCCGCCGGCGCCGGCGAACACGGCGGTGGCCTCGACCGCACCCGCGCGGGGCTCGCAGACCCGCAGGCGCCGCAGGAGCAGGGCCGGCCGGGCGGTACGGCGGCGGGCCGGTGTCACCCGGCGGGCCGCACGGGTCAGCTCGGCGGCCACCGGGCCGGCCGACTCGGGCACGCAGAGCGGCCGGAGCTGGCCGGGCGGCCGGAAGCCGTTGACGATCTCCAGGAAGGTGCGCACGAACAGGTGCGCGGCCCGCGCTCCCTCGGGTGTGGCGGAGGTGAGGGCTGACGCCTGCGCACCGGACCAGCGGGGCCAGGCGGGTGCCGGGTCGGGGGCGCGGCCGGCGGGGCGTGCGGCGGAACGGCGGCGCGGGTCGGCCAGGTCGAGCGTGAGCTGACCGACGGGACTCCAGAGCGGTTCCTCGTCGGTGCACGGCGGGTCGAGCGGCGGGGCGGGCCGGAGACGGACCGGCGGGCGGGGTGCGCTGGGACGGCGGGTGTCGACCATCTCGAATCCTTGCGTTTGCCTTCGTTTGCCTCCGACAGGCTCTTATCTTCCCGGACGCGGACGACCGCCGTCAATGGCAGGCGGTCCCTGGGCGGTCACTCCTCGTCGCGCTCGCCGAGCGGGTTGCCGCGTACCCATTCGGCCGTCTCGGCGTACTTGCGCTCGATGTATTCCTCCAGCCGGGCGCGCTCGACCCGCCACTGACCCCGGCCACCGATCTTGATCGCGGGCAGTTCGCCGCTGCGGACCATGTGGTAGACCTGCGAGTCCGACACGTTCAGCTCGGCGGCGACGTCGGACAGCAGCAGGAACCTCGACTCCACGGTGTGACTCCCGGGGTTGGTTGCGTTTGCTTCAGTTTGCCATCACCAGGTGACATCGCCGCGCTCCCGTTCGGGAGACACACCGGCGGGAGACTTCACCCGCGCCGGTGCCGGGTGTATGACGGTCTCGGCGTACGGCATGATCGGCGCCCGGAGTCGGCGTCCGCCGACGATCGGCCTGAGTGTGGGAGTGACCGGTGACCGACGAGCTTGTCCGGGTGTACCTGCCGGCGACCGTTCCCATGCTCGCCCGGCTGCGGGAGGAGGGGCTGAGCGCCGAGGCGGCGCACGCCGTGACCCCGGAGCTGCGTGAGTGGTACGCCGAGGGCGACGAGGAGGAGCTGGAGTACGTGGCCTTCACCCGGGCCGCTCAGGACGCGCTGCTCCTGCTCCGGCACGACCCCGCCGCGCCCCGGCGACGGGTGGTGGTCTCGGCCGACCTGCCGGCCCGTGCGGTCGACCGGGTCGGCGGTGAGCTGGGGTCGAGCGTGGTCCGGCCGGCCGGGCCGGTGCCGGTGAAGTCGGTCGCCGCGCTGCACGTGGACGGCGCGGACGCGGTCGAGGACGTGGCAGCCGCCGTCGACGTGGTGGTGGAGGCCCAAGCCGGCGACCCGGACGCCCAGTTCACCGTCGACGGCGCCGAGGACCACGAACTGGAGTGGTACGACGTGACCGAGCTGGACCTGCTCCTGCGCGAGGCGGGCTGACCGGGCCGGTTCAGGCCGCGGGCTCGTCCTCGTCGTCGTCCACCGGGCGCGGCCCGAGCGTGCGCCCGAAGACGATGAGCGTGGTCAGCGCGCCGACGAAGAGCACCCAGATCCCGTTGTCGACCCGCGAGGTGCCCAGCGCGGTCTGCGCCACCTCGTCGGCCTCGCTGAGCGCGGCGGCCAGGTCGAGCAGCCCACGGCCGCCGACCCGGATGATCACCTCGGTGAGCAGCAGGAGCAGGCCCGCGCCCGCCCCGGCCACCAGGTAGGCCGGCCAGCGCAGCGGCGACGCCGCGCCGTCGCGGCGTTCCGCCCGGCGCCGGGACCAGGTCAGATAGAGGTACGCGGCCAGGCCGGCCAGCAGCCCGGCGAGCAGCGATTCGGTACGCGAGACCCACTTCGCGGCGTCGAGCACCGACTGCTGGGTCTCCCCGGCGCCGAACAGGTCGGAGAGCGGATCGCGGACGCGGCTGAACAGCACCACGAAGATCTGCGCGGTGAGCGTGGCGAGCGTGATCGCCCCCACCACCCGGGCCTGGCGCGCGCCGGCCGTCGCCCCGCCGATGATCGCTGCCGCCGCCGCGGTGCCGGCGATGGTGTTCGTGGTGGCGTTGTCCGCGTACGTCAGGTTGATCGCCACCGCGGTGACGAGCCCGACCAGGAGGCTGGTGCCGACGGCGGTCAGGAAGCGCAGCGTGGCGCGGCCCAGCCGGTTCGTCGCGAGCAGGGCCATTGTGGCGCCGGTGACCAGCGCGGCGGTGATGACGCCTGGCAGCGCGTACGCGGAGAGGCTGATCGCGGTGACGCCGGCCGCCGTGGAGTGGATCGCCTCGCGGGTGGACCAGAGCATGGCGGCCAGCCACCCGACCGAGAGCAGGGCGAGCACGACCGCGCCCGGCGCGAACTCCGGCCGTCCGCCGGTGACAGTGCCCTCGTCCCCATGCGCGGGTCCGACTGCGTCCTCGCCCGTCGGAGCCTCGCCCGTCGGAGCCTCGCTCGCCGGTGTCTCTCCCGCCGGTGCCTCGGCCAACGGTGTCTCTCCGGAGGACGCCTTGACGGGGGACGCCTTGACGGAGGACGTCTCGACGGTGGCCCCGTCGCCCGTGGTCGGCCCGACGGCCTCGGGCTGATCCGTCTCCGCGGCCGTGGAGCTGCCGGGCTGGTTGCTCATCGTCTTCCCTTCGACGGTCGCCGGATGTCCCCGCGCCGGGCCGGGCAGGTCACCGGTCATCCAGCGTACGCGGCGCATCACCACTCCTCGGGCGGGCCGTGTGCCGTCTGCGCCTTGATCGACTGCAGTACGCCGATGTGGTGGCATCCGAAGGGCTCGGATACCGCCGTTTCCCCGAGGTGGAGTGGATCAGTGTCCGATAACCGCGAGGCGCGGTGCCCGGGAACCTGAGGCGGGGCCGGGTGGAAGGTCAGGCGGCGCGGCCTGCGGATGGTTGCCTTCCTGCTCCATCGGCGGCACGGTGTCGTGTGGCGGGCACTGCTCGCGCGGTCGTATTGCGGGTGCCGCTCGCACGGCTGTTCCTGCCGATCTTCGGGGCGGTTCATTGTGCGGCCGCTGTTCGGGTGGGCTGGCGCTGACCGATCCTCGGGCTGGTCCTGTGCCGCCGCTGTTCGAACGGGCAGGTGTCGGCCGATCCTTGGACGGTCCTGTGCAGGCGCGCTTACCCTCGTCCGCCAACCGCGCACAGATGGCCGCCTCGGCAGCCTGCTGGGCGGTGATCGCGTTCCCGACGTGTCGCCCGAGCGTTGATCGGCTGCAGTACGCCGATGTGGTGGTATCCCGTGGGCTCGGATACCGCCGCTTCCCCGAGATGGAGTGGATCAACGGTTGAGTAAGCGCCAATGAATCGTCGATCAAATGGGTTGTGATCCGATGTTTCGTCGGATGTGGGTGGGCGGCGGCCGAAGGTCCGGAGACGGCCGGGCCGTCCGGTGTACCGGGGAGGCGCGGCCTGCGGGGGCGTCTCGTGACAGAATCGGGCCAGGTCCCGCCGCCGCTGACCCCGCGGTGTCCGGCGTCCGGCCGCCGGCCGGCGCCAGCGGGTCCGGTTTCGCCGTCGCCGTCGAGATCGCCAGGAGCCTGTGATGGACGCCGTGTTCTCCGTACCCGAGCCGCTCAACGAGCCGGTACACAACTACGAGCCCGGCAGCGCCGACCGGGAACGGCTCCAGCGGCGGCTGGCCGAACTGGCCGCCGAGCGGATCGAGCTGCCGATGACGATCGCCGGCGAGCGCCGGATGGCCGGCGGCGCGTCGATCGACGTGGTGCAGCCGCACAAGCACGCGCACGTCCTCGGCGTCACCGGGCACGCCACCCACGACGACGCCCGCGCCGCGGTGAAGGCTGCCAAGGACGCCGCTCCGATGTGGCGTGCGCTGCCGTTCGAGGAGCGGGCCGCCATCTTCCTGCGCGCCGCCGACCTGCTCGCCGGCCCCTGGCGGGACACGCTCAACGCGGCCACCATGCTCGGCCAGTCCAAGACCGCCGTCCAGGCCGAGATCGACTCGGCGTGCGAGCTGATCGACTTCCTCCGGTTCAACGTGCACTTCGCCCGGCGGCTCCTGGCCGAGCAGCCGCTGTCCTCGCCCGGGGTCTGGAACCGCCTCGACCACCGGCCGCTGGAGGGGTTCGTCTACGCGATCACCCCGTTCAACTTCACCGCGATCGCCGGCAACCTGCCGTCCGCGCCGGCCATGCTCGGCAACACGGTGGTCTGGAAGCCGTCCCCGACGCAGCAGTTCGCGGCGCACTTCACCATGCGCCTGTTTGAGGCCGCCGGCCTGCCGCCCGGTGTGATCAACATGGTCACCGGGCGCGGCGAGGAGGTCTCCGAGGTGGCGCTGGCCGACCCGGACCTCGCCGGCATCCACTTCACCGGCTCGACAAAGGTGTTCCAGCACCTGTGGAAGACCGTCGGCGACAACATCGCCCGCTACCGGGGCTACCCCCGGCTGGTCGGCGAGACCGGCGGCAAGGACTTCGTGGTCGCGCACTCCAGCGCCGACGTGGACGCGCTGCACACCGCGCTGATCCGGGGCGCCTACGAGTACCAGGGCCAGAAGTGCTCGGCCGCCTCCCGGGCGTACGTCCCGCGGTCGATCTGGGAGGGTGGGCTGCGCGACCGGCTCGCCGCCACCGCCGACTCGCTGACCTACGGCGACGTGACCGATTTCAGCAACTTCGGCGGCGCGGTGATCGACGACAAGGCGTTCGGCCGGCACACCGCCGCGCTGGAACTGATCAAGAGCGACGACTCCTGCCGCATCCTGGCCGGCGGCACCGCCGACGACTCGGTCGGCTACTTCGTCCGGCCGACGCTGTTCGAGTGCTCCGACGCCGCACACGAGACGTTCACCACCGAGTACTTCGGGCCGATCCTCGGCGTACACGTCTTCGACGACGCCCGCTTCGACGAGGTGGTCACCCAGGCCGAGTCGATCGCGCCGTACGCGCTGACCGGGTCGATCTTCGCGACCGACCGCCGGGTGGTCGACCAGGTGGCGGAGAAGATGCGGTACGCCGCCGGCAACTTCTACATCAACGACAAGCCGACCGGCGCGGTGGTCGGGCAGCAGCCGTTCGGCGGCGCCCGGGCCAGCGGCACCAACGACAAGGCGGGCTCCTGGCACAACCTGGTCCGCTGGATGTCGCCGCGGACGATCAAGGAGACCTTCGTCCCGCCGACCGATCACGCCTACCCGCACATGGGCTGAGACCCTCGCCGGAGGGCCCGTCCCGGCCGGGGCGGGCCCTCTTCCTCATCCGACAGTGCACATCGGACCCGTCATCGGGTGCCGAAATGAGCAAATCCTGGACGCCAGAGCCGACAAAGTGGCAGCTTAGAGGGCATGGCGGAATCCGGAGTCAACCCGACGGCAGCAGCTCTGCTCGGTCTGCTGCACGACGGCCCGATGACTGGCGGCCAGTTGATGGCCGCCGCTGAGCGCCGGCTGGCGCCGTACTGGTCGATGACCCGCAGTCAGGTCTACCGGGAGCTGCCGGTCCTGGCCGAGAAGGGTCTGGTGCGTCTCGGCAAGCCCGGGCCGCGGATGAGCCAGCCGTACGCGCTGACGGCGGCCGGGAAACGGACATTCTCCCGCTGGCTGGCGGAGAATCCCGGCAAGGACACCATCCGTAACCCGATAGCGCTACGGATCGCGTTCGGTGACCTGCACTCGTCGAGCCAGCTCAAGAACCTGTACGCGACGGCGAACGAGTACCACACCGAGGCGCTGGCGGCGGTACGGGAGCAGGTCAAGAACGCCAAGAAGGAAGGCGACAGCTACGACGCCAGCGCGCTGGAGTTCGCCGTCGCCTACCACAAGGCGGCGCTGTCCTGGCTGAAGACCGCGCCGGTCGGCTGACCACCTGCGGCGGCCGGGCCAGGATAGGCAGTAGTCTTGTCTGTCGTGACCGCTGCCGATTACGCCGAACAGCTCAAGGAACTCGACGCCACGCTGCGCAACATCGAGGCTGTGCTCGACCTCGACAAGCTGCGCGAGCAGAAGGCCCGGCTGGAGCAGGAGGCATCCGCCCCCGACCTCTGGGACGACCAGGCCAAGGCGCAGCAGGTGACGTCGCAGCTGTCGTACGTCAACGGCGAGATCACCAAGCTCGGTGACCTGCGCTCCCGGCTCGACGACGCCGGGGTGCTGCTGGAGCTGGCCCAGGCGGAGGACGACCCGGGCGCGCTGACCGAGGTCGAGTCGGAGATCACCGGGCTCACAAAGGCCATCCAGGAGATGGAGGTCCGCACGCTGCTCTCCGGCGAGTACGACTCGCGGGAGGCGCTCGTCGCGATCCGGGCCGGCGCCGGTGGCGTGGACGCCGCCGACTTCGCCGAGATGCTGCTGCGGATGTACCTGCGCTGGGCCGAGCGGCACGGCTACCCGACCGAGGTCTACGAGACCTCGTACGCCGAGGAGGCGGGCCTGAAGTCGGCCACCTTCACGGTGAAGGTGCCCTACGCCTACGGCACGCTCAGCGTCGAGTCCGGCACGCACCGGCTGGTGCGGATCAGCCCGTTCGACAACCAGGGCCGCCGGCAGACCAGCTTCGCCGGGGTCGAGGTGCTGCCGGTCACCGAGCAGACCGACCACATCGACATCCCGGAGAACGAGGTCCGGGTGGACGTCTACCGGTCGTCCGGCCCGGGCGGGCAGAGCGTCAACACCACCGACTCGGCGGTGCGGCTGACCCACATCCCCACCGGCATCGTGGTGACCTGCCAGAACGAGAAGTCCCAGCTGCAGAACAAGGCCTCCGCGATGCGGGTGCTCCAGGCCCGGCTGCTGGAGCGCAAGCGGCAGGAGGAGGAGGAGAAGCTGGCCGGCCTGAAGACCGGCAGCACCAGCTCCTGGGGCGACCAGATGCGCTCGTACGTCCTGCACCCGTATCAGATGGTGAAGGATCTGCGTACCGAACAGGAGACGGGCAATCCGTCCTCGGTCTTCGACGGTGACCTGGACAGCTTCATCGAGGCGGGAATCCGCTGGCGGAAGCAGCAGCAGCTCAGCGCTGACAGTGCGTGATCACGGTTGGACGCAGCGCGTCATCGATCTCGGGCTGACCGGGTAAATCGATGACGCGCACCGCTTCTGCGGGGCGTGGGGCTTGGCTCTGCGGTTACACCGCGTAGACTACCGACCCGTGATTCAGCTTGAGCAAGTGACGAAGACGTACCCGAAGGCGTCCCGGCCTTCGCTCGACAACGTGTCCGTCTCGATCGAGAAGGGCGAGTTCGTCTTCTTCATCGGTCCATCCGGCTCCGGCAAGTCCACCATCATCAAGTTGCTGCTGCACGAGGTCACGCCCAACAAGGGCCGGGTCGTCGTCAACGGCAAGGACGTCACGTCGATGCGTTCCTGGAAGCGACCTCACTTCCGGCGTTCCATCGGCTGCGTCTTCCAGGACTTCCGGTTGCTGCCGAACCGCACCGCGTACGAGAACGTGGCGTTCGCGCTGGAGGTGATCGGTAAGACGAAGGCGGTCGCCCGCCGGGTCGTGCCGGAGGTGCTGGAGCTGGTCGGTCTCGGCGGCAAGGAGCACCGCTACCCGCATGAGCTCTCCGGTGGTGAGCAGCAGCGTGTCGCGGTGGCCCGGGCGTTCGTCAACCGGCCGCTGATCCTGCTGGCCGACGAGCCGACCGGAAACCTGGACCCGGACACCTCGATCGAGATCATGCGCCTGCTGGACCGGATCAACCGCACCGGTACGACCGTCGTGATGGTCACGCACGACTCCAACATCGTGAACCAGATGCGGCGCCGGGTCATCGAGATCGAGAGCGGCCGCATCGTGCGCGACCAGGCCCGCGGCGTCTACGGCTGAGCCGGACGACGTTCCGTAGACCCTGACGACGAAACCTCACGCCGGAGAGCCGGAGGAATATCCCGATGCGGATGAAGTACGTCCTGTCCGAAGTACTGGTCGGGCTGTGGCGCAACGTCACGATGACCATCGCCATGATCATCACAATGGCGGTGTCGCTGTTCATGCTGGGCGGCAGCGGCCTTCTCTACCAGAAGGTCGGCGACATGAAGGACCTCTACTACGAGAACGTCGAGGTCTCGATCTTCCTGAAGACCGATGCCACCAAGGAACAGGTCGACGCGCTGGGTCAGCAGCTCGATCAGGACCCGCTGGTCAAGGACTCGACGTACGTCAACAAGGAGCAGGCGTACGAGCGCTTCCAGCAGATGTACGCCGACGCCCCGGACCTGGTCAGCGCCGTCAAGCCGGACCAGCTTCCCGAGTCGTACCGGGTGAAGCTGAACGACCCGGAGCAGTACAAGGCGATCTACGACAAGTACAAGACCGCCGAGGGCATCGACACGATCGTCGACCAGAGCAAGCTGCTCGACAAGGTCTTCGGCGTGCTCAGCGGGTTCCAGAACGGCGCCCTCGCGATCGCCATCGTGATGGCCGTCGCCGCCCTGCTGCTCGTCGCGAACACCATCCAGGTCGCCGCGTACAGCAAGCGGCGTGAGGTGGCGGTCATGAAGCTCGTCGGCGCGTCGAACTGGTTCATCCAGGCGCCGTTCGTGCTGGAGGCGGTGGTGGCCGGTCTGTTCGGCTCCATCCTGGGCCTGCTCGCGTTGGTCGCGGTGAAGCTGCTGTCGGCCGGCAGTTCGATGGCGGCCCTGGAGGGCCTCATCACCCCGATCTCCTGGTCCGAGATCTTCCTGACCTTCCCGCTGATGGCCGCCGTCGGTGGCGTGGTCAGCGCGGTCACCGCCTGGGTCACGCTCCGCTTCTACCTGCGGGTCTAGTCACCTCGTACGGCTCACCGAGGGCCCTTCCGCGCCGGAATAAACGGCGCGGGAGGGCCCTTGTGGTTCCGGTAGCATGATCTCCGCTCGCCGGCCGGTGGCCGGTGAGTCGATCAGGAAGGGGGTGGCGCCGATGCCACGGGAAAAGGGTCGCAAGGTGGTCGCCTCCAACAAGAAGGCACGCCACGACTACGCCATCCTCGACACGTACGAGGCGGGCATGGCGCTGACCGGCACCGAGGTCAAGTCGCTGCGGGCCGGGCGGGCGTCGCTCGTGGACGCGTTCGCCCAGGAGCGTGACGGCGAGATCTACCTGCACGCCATGCACATCCCGGAGTACGCCCAGGGCACCTGGACGAACCACGAGCCCCGGCGTACCCGCAAGCTGCTGCTCAACCGGCTGGAGATCGACCGGCTGCTGGGCAAGCTCAAGGAGAGCGGCCTGACGCTGGTGCCGTTGCAGGTCTACTTCTCCGACGGCTGGGCCAAGGTGGAGATCGGCCTGGCCCGGGGTAAGAAGTCGTACGACAAGCGCCAGGACCTCGCCAAGCGGGACGCCGCCAAGGAGATCGCCCGGGCGGTCGGCCGGCGCGGCAAGGGCATGGCTGAGTGATTCGTCCGGTTCGTCCGGTTGCCTGCGTCGGGCGGGCCTCGGGATGAAACCGGTTGCGCCAGGCGTTAGGCTTGGTGTGCTGCCGACAGGGGCAGCGCTTCGAGGGGGTGACTGGTTTCGACTTCGTACGCAGCGACAGGGGAAGCGAGCCGAGGAAGCCGACGTCGTCTCGAGAATCGGTCGTCGGAAACCAATAAGCGCCAAGAACAATCGCGCTGACTTCGCTCTCGCCGCCTGAGGCGAGTAGCAAGTCTGTCGGCCTGGGAGCGCCTTCGACCCAGTTAGCCGGCATCAGCTAGAAGGCTGGCCAATCGGACCCGGTCGCGGGGTCCGTGCGGCGAGATCAATCAGCGACTGGGCCCGTCACACCAACTTGCTCGCGTGAGCGGTGGGGCCGAGTAGAGGCACAGCGAGCTGCGCTCGGAGAAGCCCTGACAAACCGGCGAAGGACCCGGGTTCGATTCCCGGCACCTCCACCACAGACTGTGCGCCCCGTCCACCCGGACCGGGGCGCACAGTCGTCTCCGAGGCCGGTGACACCTCGCGGGGCTGCTGATGCCGATGGGGCAGATGAGGCGGCACCGACCGCTGGACAGCGCCCGGAACCGGGTCCACCATCGCCATACGGGTTCGCACCCAGCAGCGGGAGGTGTCCCATGGTCACCAGTCCGATCCAGCAACCGACCGCCGTGCTCCCGAGCGCCTCCGGTGACCTGCGCGCCCTCGGGCGGGCGCTGGCCACCGCCGGGCCGCGCTGGCGGGAGCGACTCCTCACCGATCTGGACCCCGTCCGGCGGGGGTTCACCGAACACGTCCGCGTCACCGAGGGAGCCGGCGGCCACTACGCCGACCTGGTGCGCGCCGCGCCACGCCTGGACCGGGGCGTACGCCTGCTGGTCGGTGAGCACGCCGCGATCAGCGCTGCGCTCGCCGCGCTCCAGCACGCCGTACGCCTGCCAGGGGTGTCCGCCGCGGAGGTACGGGCCCGCACCCACGGTCTGCTGCGCGCGCTCGACCGGCACCGGCGGCACGGCGCCGACCTGCTCTGGGAGGCGTACCAGGCCGACCTCGGCGGCGAGGACTGAGCCCGGGGAACCGGCCGGGACGGGCACGCGTCCAACCCCGTATGCGTCGCGTGCTCGCCCTGCTCGGGATCCCGTTGCTGGCCCTCTCCGCCTGCGCCACGCCCGGTGCCGATCCGGGGGTGGCCACGCCCGCCGGCCCGGACCAGCGGCCCGCGTTCACCGAGCGGGCGCGGGAGGTGGCGGCCGGCTGGCGGCCCGTACCGGGCTGGCACGACGGGTACGTCCCGCTCCAGGACGCCACGGTGCTCACCGGCGACCCGGGCACCACCGCGGAGACGAAGACGGCGTTCAACGCCGGCTGGTACCGGGACCAGATCCCGATCCCGGCCGACGTGCCGAAGGACGGCACGATCCGGTTCCCCGACGGCACGCTGCGGGTGCCGCTGGTGAGCGCCGCCGACGCGTACGCCCAACTCCACCAGGGTGATCCGCCGCCCTGCGACGGGCGTCCGGCCGCACCGGATCCGGCACCGACCGGGCGACCCGGCCCGAACGACCCGGTGTCGACCTCGGCGCCCGGCGCGTGCGTGGCGCTCACCGTGACCGGGGTGCGGCTGGGCAGCGCGCCGGTGTGGACCAGCCGAGGGCGTGCCGAGGTGCCCGCCTGGCTGTTCACCGTGGAGGAACTGGCCGTACCCGTGGCCCGGGTCGCTGTCGCGCCGCGCGTGACCGGCCGGGTTCCCGGCGGCGCGGTGCCCGGCACGCCGCTCCCGGCGGGCCTGGTGTCCGCGCAGCAACTACGGGCGGTGGAGGGCAACCGCATCGACTACCTGCTCGGCGTCGGCGCCTGCGACAGTCCGCCCACACCGCTGGTGCTGGAACGGCCGGACGTGGTGGTGATCGGCGGCGCCGTGGTCTCGCCCACCGGCCCCTGCACCCAGCAGCTCGTGCTGAAGCCGGTCAGCGTCACGCTCACCGCGCCGGTGGGCGGGCGCGTGGTGCTCGACGCCGGCAGCGGCGCCCCGCTGATCGTCCAGCCCGGCTGAGGCTCACAGGATCCGTGGCACGTCGGTGCTGATCGGCACCGGCAGCACCGTCGGTCGGTCCGCGGCGAGCGCCGCCTCGAGCGCCGCGCCGAGCCCGTCCGGCGTGGTCACCTCACCGGCGCACCCGTAGCCGTGCGCCACCGCCGTCACGTCCAACCCGGGCAGGTCCAGCGCCGGCACGCCAGGGGTGTGCTTCAGCTCGGCGAACGCCTTCAGGATCGCGTACTGCTGATTCACCGGGACCACGACGGCGAGCGGCAGACGCAGCCGCGCCGCCGTCCACAACGCCTGGACCGAGTAGTGGAACGAGCCGTCGCCGACCACCGCGACGACCGGGCGGCCACGCCCGGTGTCGCGCTCGGCGAGCGCCATGCCGACCGCCGCCGGCAGCCCGAAGCCGAGGCCGCCGCTGGCCATCGTCAGGTACGAGCGCGGCCGGTCGATCGGCAGCCGGCGGCGCAGCGCGGCCAGGTTGGACGGCGACTCCTGTACCAGCACCCCGTCCGCCGGCCACGCGTCCGCCAGCGCGGCGAACAGCGCGTCGGCGCTCGGCGGGTCGGCCGGCTCGGGCGGGGCCGGCTGCGGGCGCGGTGACGGCGCCGCCCGATCGGTCGGCGGCAGCAGCTCACACAGCGCGGCCAAGGTCAGCCCGGCGTCGCCGAGCAGGCTCTCCCCGACCGGGGCGCGGGCCGCCTCGTCCGGATCGTCGGTGACGTGCAGCAGCCGCGCGTCGCCGGGCAGGTAGTCACCAGGCACGTGCGGGTAGTAGCGGAACACCGGCGCGCCCACCACCAGCACCACGTCGTGGCCGCGCAGCGCCTCCGACAGCGGCCCGATCGCGTACGGCAGCACGCCCCGGAAGTGCGGATGCCGTTCGGGGAACACGGCGCGCTCCGGTGCCGGGGCGGCCCAGACCGGGGCGGCCAGGCGCTCGGCCAGCGCCACCGCGTCCGGCCAGGCGTCCGACCGGTCCACCGCCGCGCCGAGCACCAGTGCCGGGGCGCGGGCGGCGGCCAGCGCGCCGGCGAAGCTGCGCAGCCGGTCCGGGTCCGGCGCGATCCGGGTGGCGACGGTACGCACCTGCGGCGGCGGGTCGGCCGGACGGTCCCAGTCGTCCATCGGCAGGGAGAGGAAGACCGGCCCGGCCGGTGGCTGCACCGCCGAGGCGTACGCCCGCATGAAGGCCGCCGGGATGTCCTGCGCGCGGGCCGGCTCGTGGGCCCACTTGACGTACGGCTGGGCCAGCTCGACCGCCCGGGGGCTGGCCAGGCGCGGCTCGATCAGCAGCATCTCGCGGGTCTGCTGGCCGGCGCTGACGATCAGCGGGGTCCGGTTGTGCCAGGCGGTGACCAGGTTGCCCATGCCGTTGCCGGTGCCGGGCGCGGTGTGCAGGTTGACGTGCGCGGGCCGGCCGGTGCCCTGGGCGTAGCCGTCGGCCATCGCGACCGCCGACGCCTCCTGAAGCGCGTGCACGTAGTGGAAGTCGTCCGGGAAGTGCTGGAGGAACGGCTCCTCGGTCGAGCCAGGGTTGCCGAAGACGGTGGTCAGGCCGAGCGCGCGCAGCAGGTCGTAGGTCGCCTCCCGCACCGTCGCCATCGCCGGCTGCCTCCGTTCCGCACGCGGATGCCGGAGCCGGCCCGGTGCCCAGTCTCCCGACCAGCCGAATCTATCGGGCCGAAGACGACTTTTCGGGCGCTTCCCGCGCTCAGGGCAGCGGGAACGGCAGCTTGATCCCGTCCAGGGCGCTCCCGCACTCGCACTCCCGCTCGGCGGGCAGCGCCGCCACGGCGTCCAGCAGCAGCCCGCGCAGCCGGTCGGTGTTCTCCGCGAAGACCCGGAACACCTCCTCGTGGGTGACCGACTCGCCCGCCTCCACGCCCGCGTCCAGATCCGTCACCAGCGCGATCGACGTGTAGCAGAGGGCAAGCTCACGGGCCAGCACCGCCTCCGGGTGACCGGTCATGTTGACGATCGTGCCGCCCATCGAGGCGAACCAGCGCGACTCCGCCCGGGTCGAGAAGCGCGGACCCTCGACCACGACCACGGTCCCGCCGTCCACCGCCGGCACGCCACGCCCCGCCGCCGTGTCGAGCAGCGTGCGCCGCCCGGCCGGGCAGTACGGGTCGGCGAACGACACGTGCACCGCGCCCCTGTCGTAGTACGTCTGCGTGCGCCCGCTGGTGCGGTCGATCAACTGATCCGGCACCACGAACGTCCCCGGGCCCAGCTCCGGCCGCAGGCCGCCCACCGCGCACGGTGCCAGCACCTGGCGTACGCCGAGCGACCGCAGCGCCCACAGGTTCGCCCGGTACGGGATCAGGTGCGGCGGGTAACGGTGATCGCGTCCGTGGCGGGGCAGGAACGCCACCCGGCGACCGCCCACCTCGGCGACGGTGATCGGGCCCGACGGCTCGCCGTACGGGGTGTCCACCACGTGTTCCACCCCGTCGAGCAGGGCGTAGAGCCCCGACCCGCCGATCACCGCCAGTTCGGCCTGCGCCGCCATCCGGCCCTCCCTCGATCCGTCGCGATCACCCGCCGTCAGACCTTAACCAGCGGGCCGGGTGCAGGCTATGGTGCGTGACATGGCGTTGACAGGGTGGACGGTCGACGGCCTCGGGCCCGTACGGGCGCACGGCTGACGGGTGTCGGACATGCAGGGTGAGGGGCAGGCGATCGGTGGCCGAGCCATGGAGTCGATGACCGGACGACTGCTGGTCGCGACACCAGGGCTCAAGGATCCGAACTTCGACCGTACGGTCGTGCTGCTCGTCGCCCACGAACCCGGCGGCGCCCTCGGGGTGGTGCTGAACCGGGCCACCGAGGTCTCCGTGGCCGACGTGCTCGGCGACTGGAGCGACCTGGCCGGCGACCCGGCGGTGCTGTTCGAGGGCGGCCCGGTGCAGCCCGACTCCGCCATCTGCCTGGCCCGGATGCGGCACCCCGTCCGGCCGGTCAAGGGCTTCCACCGCGTCTCCGGCGCGGTCGGCACCATCGACCTCTCGGTCGACCCGGAGAAGCTGCGCGAGGCGGTCGGCGGGATCCGGGTGTTCGCCGGCTACTCCGGCTGGGGTGCCGGGCAGGTCGAGCGCGAGATCGAGGAGGGCTCCTGGTTCGTGTTCGACGCGCTGCCCGGTGACGCCTTCGTCGACCGGCCGGATGATCTCTGGCCGATGGTGCTGCGCCGGCAGGGCGGCATGATGGCGGCGGTGGCCCACTTCCCGCCGGACGTGGCACTGAACTGAGCCGGGTGCGGGGGCACCCCCGCGAGATGACCATGCCGGGCGGCGTGTGTATAGTTCTCTCCGTGCCCGGGCGACCGGGGACGACCGCAAGGGGCCGTGGCGCAGCTGGTAGCGCACCACACTGGCAGTGTGGGGGTCAGGGGTTCGAGTCCCCTCGGCTCCACCCAAGCGGAAAAGCCCTGGTGGGGAGAGATATCCCACCAGGGCTTTTCGCTATCTCAGGATCAGTTGGCCCTGCACTCGAGCGGGCGACAGGATGACGGTGGCGAAGGCCCACGCCTTCCCCGTCGCCTCGCCTCGAGCCCAGTCCGCGATCAGTCCTCCACCCACGCCTTCTTCAGCACGTTGAGTAGCGCGGCCTGACGCTTTCGCAAGACCTCCGGCGTCCACTGGTTCTCCAGGAGAACCTGGCTCGTTAGTGCGAACGTGGCGACGCCGTTCTTCCCGGCGAAGTAGGTGGCCTTCTTCTTCGTAAAGTCGAAGTTGCGCGCCTGCGAGTTCTTCGCGCGGTTCAGCAACACCAGGTTGGCGACGCGGTGCGTCCAGTACTCCCGTTGCTCATCGGTGAACCTGACCTTCCACAGCGAGGCGGGTGCCGGGTTCTGCGGCAGGACGTGCTCAACCGTGATGCGGGCATGCTCATATGTAACGCCAGGCGCGCCGGCCAGAAGTTCATCGAGACGCAGCAGCACGTAGCGGCGTACCTTCTCCTGGAGATAGAGGTCGCCGTTCAGCTTCTCCGTGACCTCCTTCTTCTCAACTTCGGAAAGCGCCAGCGACGGCGCGTCCAGTCCCTTTCCGTCGGCAAGCTCGCGCAGCAATGCGGCATAGCGCTGGGCCCGTGGGGTCGCGTAGACCCGGCGGATGAGCATGCTGGCTGCGAGCCGCTCGAGCGCCTTCAGGAAGTCATCCAGCCAGGCGGCATCGTCACCGTGGCGACGAAGTGCCCACAGGGCGGGCGGCAGCCAGTCGCTGTTGTCGATCTGAGCCAATCTCCGGAACCAGTTGTTGACCGGCTCTGCGCCCACCGGTGCTGCGTAGGTGAAGTCCCGGATCTGGCCGTAGGCTTCGGCGTACGGGGTCAGCACATCGTCGACGAAGGCGGCGCCCCTGCCCGGCAGGTAGTCAACGAGGACTTGTTCGGGGAACTCTCTGAGTAGTTCCTTTTCCGGACGTTTCATGGCGAAGATCATCCGGATGTGCTGGAAGAGTTCGGCGAAAAGCTCGCGGCCCACCAGCTCCTCAGCGCTCTCCCACTTCTCGGCGTATGCATCTGAGTCGTCGGAGGGCAGGCCGCCGATGATGTTCGACTTGAAGATGTCGGTGGGCAGAAGATCGAGCCCGCGGGCGTTCATTACGCTGAAGATGCGGTGGGCGCTGGCCAGATCTGGTGTGCTCACCACGACCAGGTAGGTGCGCGTGCTCAACATCCGCATGAGTTCGAGTCGGCGGTGGGACGGCCACTGTGCGAGGCGTCCGTGGAGGGCGTTCGCGTTCTCCTGGATGGCGCGCTGGGCGTCGTTCTTGACCACCGTGTGGTTGAGAGCCAGCAGATGAATAACGCTGCCGGTGCGTTGGACGTGATCCGCGAAGAACGCGCGGTCGCGTTTCCGTAGCATAAGACGCGGCTGCGAAGCCAGTCCTCGGATCTTGTCACCAGGCTCGGAGATCAGGTGGTCGAGGCTTGATCGAACCTCTTGGTCGTCGGTCAGATCGCGCAGGACCGCGAGCAGAATGGTCAGGGTTGTGAGGCGCTGCTGGCCGTCGATGACTTCGGCCGCCGGATCCTGCTTGTTCTTGACGAGGACGACGGATCCGAGGAAGTAGGGATCCGCGCTGTCGCGGTCGAGGGCCTCACTCAGATCATCCAGTAACTGCAACGCCTGTTCCTTGCGCCACGCATAGGGGCGTTGGTAATCAGGGATGCTGAAGCTGTATTCGCTGCAAAACACCTTGTGGAGCGGCATTTCGTGCGCCTCGAGTTGTGGCATTGGTGCATTATCCCTACCGGGTCTCCGGATGTCCCTCGCCCAGATGGTTATCCGCAACCCGCCTAACGAGCGGACCAGGAGAAGTGCTGGCGTCGCCGTTGATCAACTTCAGTGGTGCGGTTCCCTAACTGGTCACGCGGCCCGCGAGCACCAGCGCCCAGCACAGCGCGCCGAACCCGGCAGTGCTCGCCACCGTCCGGACCACGTTCCAGGTGACCCAGGCGGACTCGAAGCGCTCCCGCGCCGCTCCGAGATCCGCCGTGCCGGCCGCCGCGAGCGCGTCGTTCAGCGGCACGTTCACCGCCACCGTGACGACGAACATCACCAGGTACAGGGCCAGCCCGGCGACGATCCACGGCAGCGCCGGCCGGGTCGCCCCGCGCCACGCCAGCACCGCCGCGAGCGCCGCCAGCGCCGGCGTACCCAGGAACGCCAGCAGGAACCAGCCGTTGACGACTGAGACGTTGATGCGCTGCATGGCGTCCACGAACGTGCGGTCGTCCGCGCCGCGCAGCGCCGGCATCACGGCGTACGCGAACGCGGCGAACAGGCCCGCCATCAGACCGGCGCCGACTGTGGCGCCGACCAGCGTCAGTTGTTGTACGAGTCGCATGTCCTCATCGAACCGCCGGGCGATGAGACGGCACATGGTCAGGACGCGCGATCGTGTGTTCAATCGTCTCGTGGACGCCGTCTCCGGCCTGCTCGACGGTCCCCGGGCGCGGGGCGCCTTCCTGCTGCGTTCGATCCTCACCCCGCCCTGGTCGATGCTGATCCGGGACGAGGCGCCGCTCACGCTTGTCGCCGTGGTGCGGGGCGAGGGCTGGATCGTGCCGGAGGAGGGCGACGCCGCGCGGCTGACCGGCGGTGACGTGGCGATCGTGCGCGGGCCGGCCCCGTACACGGTGGCGGACGACCCGGCCACGGCGCCGCAGGTGGTAGTGCACCCGGGGCAGCGCTGCACCACACCGGACGGGCGCGAGCTGTTCGCGATGACACGCTGGGGCGTACGCACCTGGGGCAACGGGCCGGACGGCCGGACCGTGCTGCTCACCGGCACGTACCCGGTACGGGGCACTGTCGGGCGGCGGCTGCTGGACGCGCTGCCGCCGCTCGCGGTGGTGCGGCGCGAGTCGTGGGACACGCCGCTGGTGCCGCTGCTGGCCGCCGAGATCGTCAAGGACGACCCCGGCCAGGAGGCGGTGCTGGACCGCCTGCTCGACCTGCTGCTCATCGCCGCGCTGAGGGAGTGGTTCGCCCGGCCGGACGCCGCCGCCCCCGCCTGGTACCTGGCGTACGCCGATCCGGTGGTCGGCCGCGCGCTGCGCATGCTGCACCACGACCCGGCCCGGCCGTGGACGGTGGCGTCACTCGCCGCGGAGGTGGGGATGTCGCGGGCGGCGCTGGCCCGGCGCTTCACCGCGCTGGTCGGTGAGCCGCCCATGTCGTACCTGACGGGCTGGCGGCTGGCGCTCGCGGCCGACCTGCTCCGCGAGCCAGGCGCCACAGTCGGCGCGGTGGCCCGCCGGGTCGGCTACGGCAGTTCGTTCGCCCTGAGTGCGGCGTTCAAACGCCGGTACGGCGTGAGCCCGCGCCGGCACGTCGACCCGGATAGATTGGCCGGATGACTGTCGACCTGTTCGCCGGCGTCCCGGTGCGCGATCTCGCGGTGGCGACGGACTGGTACGAGCGGCTGTTCGGCGAACCGCCGCAGTTCCGGCCGAACGACAGCGAGGCGGTGTGGGAGCTGGCCGAGCACCGCTACCTCTACGTCGACGTGCGGCCCGAGCACGCCGGTCACGCCATGCAGACGGTAGTCGTCGACGACCTCGACTCCCGCGTCGCGGGGATCACCGCCCGCGGTCTGACGCCGACCGCGCAGGAGACCTACGACAACGGCGTCCGCAAGGTGATCTTCCACGACCCGGACGGCAACGAGATCGGCTTCGGCGGCGGTCCGGCCTGACCGGGCCGGCCGGGCCGCGGGGATTCGCGGCCCGGCCTGCGACGTCAGCGCGGGCGCCGGGTCTTCGGCAGGTCGAACTGGTCGGCCCGGCGGCAGTCCTTCGGGCCGCCGATCGCCTGCGGGCCGACCTCGTCGAGGGCCTTGCGGGCGCGCTGGCGGCCCAGGTTCCAGGCGTACCAGGGGTCGGGTTCGGCGAGGTCGTCGGCGATCCAGCTCAGCGTGCACCGGCGTACCGGGTCGGGGAGTTTGGCGAGCGCCGGGGTGGCGTCGGCGGACAGTGCCCGCAGGTACCAGGCGTCGATCTTGCCGGTCTGCTCGTACCGCAGCGTGTTGCGGCGGGCGACGTAGTCCTCCGGGTTGAGCACGGCCAGGCCGAGCAGCATCGCCACCGCCAGCGCGAGCGTGGTGCCGGGGATCCACCGGCCCCGCCACTTGACGCCGGCCGCGATGATCATCAGGAAGACCGTGCCGAGCAGCATCTCGAACGCCATCACGAAGATCCGCTCGCCGGTGAAGCTGTAGACCTTCTGGTACGTCCACATCCGGGACAACGCCGACGCCACGATCACCACGCTGAGCGCGCTGATCAGCCCGAGCAGCACGCGCAGCAGGATCCGCTCGACCGGCCGCTCCCGGCGTGCCCAGCGGCTCACCCCGCCGAGCACCGCCACCGTCAGCAGCGTGACGAAGAGCAGCTGCCAGAAGCCGCTGCGCGCGTACTCGGCGTAGCTGAGCCCGGCGATCCGCTGCACGTGCTGCTGCCCGCCGAAGAGCGTGGTGAACTGCACCACCACGAACCCGGCGAACAGCAGCGTGAGCGCGCCGATGGCCGGGGCCCACTCCAGCAGGCCGAGACGGCGTTCACCCTCGCGATCCACGGTGGACAGGTCGGGCGGCGCGGCGAGCGTGTAGAGCGCGGCAACCGCGATCAGACCGCCCACCACTGCGAGGAACAGCCAGCCGAACACCGTACCGATGTTGATCTCAGGGACGAGCGAACCGAGCGCCTCGGAGAACGCCGCGTCGGCCGACGCGAGCAGGCTGCCGAAGACCACGAGCACCACGACCGTGGCGACCACCGAGACGGTCACCTTGCGCACGGTCGCCTCCTGCGGCGAGGCGGTGATGTGCCGGCGTACCCACGGCAGGCCACGCAACGCCGCGAACGGCGTCGCCACCAGGCCGAACAGGACCGAGCGCACCAGCCGCCCGCCGATGATCGCCAGGGTGGCGCAGCCGAGCGCGCCGAGCACGCAGAACGTCACGAGCCACCAGGCGTTCCGGAACGCCGGCACGGCGATCAGGGCCAGCGCCGCAGCCGCCCACCCGGCCCGGATGAGCTTGTCGGCGCGCGGCAGGTCCGCGGTCTTCGACCGGACCGCCAGCACCACAGCGAGCGTGAGCGTGAGCCAGCCCAGGAACCAGCCGACGCCGACGCGGCCGAGCGGCACGAAGACCGCGCTGCCGACCGCGGCGGCCAGCACCGCGAGCGGCACCGCCCGCCCGGTCGCCGCCTTCGGGCCGGGCCACCGCGCGCCGAGGAACGAGGTCCGCGGCACCGGAGGTCGCGGCGCCCACGTCGGCGCCTGCGGGTGCCCGCTCCACCCCATTCCGGGGTACGGCGGCGCGGGCGCCAGCCCACCGCCGTGCGGAGGCGGGGTGCCCGGAGCGCGCTGAGTACCCGGCGCGGGCAGCGGCCCGGAGGCAGGCTGCGCGCCCGGCGCGGTCCATGCTCCGGAGACTGGCGCCTGCGTGGCGCCGGACGGGCCGGTAGCCGCTGGCGTGCCCGGGGGAGCGGCAGATGTCTGCGAGGCTCCCGACGGGCCGGAAGTCGCGGAAGCGGCCGTCCGCAGAGCACCATCGCCGGGGCGCGCGCCGGTCCCGGCTCCACCGGAGGCGGCCGTGGCCGCGTCTGCCGGGCCGGCATCCGGGGTGGACGATGCGGCGTCGCCGGTGGCCGGGGACGTTCCGCCAGCCTGCTCCCGGCGAGCCGCCGGAACGGCGTCCGGCGGGGCGGCGACAGGCCCTCCGCCCGCCGGACGGTCGGCGACGGGCTTCCCAGCCTCGGCTGCTGCCGCCGCACCCGATGCGGTCGGGCCGCTCGCGGCGGTGGAAGGAACCGAGCCCTCGGCCGGTGTGGACAGGGCGGCGGTGGTGCCGCTCGCGCCGGTGGCCGGGGCAGCGCCCTCCGCCGGGGAGCGCTCGGCGGCGGGCGCCGTCGCCTGGGCGGGCACCGCCGCCGGCTGGCCGGGTGCCCCCGGCTGGCCGGGCGCGGGGACCAGCGGGAGGAACAACGCGTACCCCTGGGTGCCGGGCGGCACGCTGACCGGAATGGCCCAGCCTGGTTGCCCCTCGGCACCGGGCCACGGCACCGGTGCGGGAGCGCCCTCCATCGTGGGCAGGACCAGCAGGTACGGCTGTGCGGGGGCGGGAACGTCGCCCGGTGCGGGACCGGCCGCGGGGGCGGCGCGGGACGACTCGGGGGACGGGACCGGCTCGGGCAAGGGACGCTCCTCGATCACAGGGTTTCGTCACTCTAGGGCCGTCAGGCGTCCGTCGCCGCCCCGGTTGTCCGTTCGGTCATGCCGCCCCGCCGATCGGCGCGGATCGAACCTTTGGCGGCTCGCGGCCGTACCAGTGCGCGGGAGGTCGATCACATGGCCGCACGTCGCGCGTTCGCCGCGTTCGCCGCCGTCGCCGCGACGGTGCCGCTGACCGCCGCGCCGGCCGCGGCGCACGGTGCGCCGACCAGCCCGCTGAGCCGGGCCGCCGCGTGCGGGCCCGAGGGTGGCCGGGCGCAGACGCCCGCCTGCCGGGCCGCGGTCGCCGCCGGAGCGGCGGTACGCGAGTGGGACAACATCCGGGTGGCCCGGATCGACGGGCGGGACCGGGAACGCATTCCGGACGGGGAACTGTGCAGCGGCGGGCTGTCCGCGTATCGGGGGCTGGACCTGGCGCGTGCCGACTGGCCCGCCACCACGCTCACGGCCGGTGCCCGGCACACGTTCCGCTACCGCACCACCATCCCGCACCGGGGCACGTTCCGGTACTACGTCACCACCGGCTCGTACTCGCCGAAGCGCGTGCTCACCTGGGCGGATCTGGAGGAGAAACCGTTCCTCGAGGTCACCGACCCGCCGATCCGCGCGGGCGCGTACGAGATGCGGGGGAAGCTGCCGACCGACCGGACCGGCCGGCACCTCGTCTACGTCATCTGGCAGAACTCGGACACCCAGGACACGTACTACTCCTGCTCGGACGTGATCTTCCGGGCGGCACGCGGTGAGCCGGACCCGCCGCCGGCAGCGCCGAAGGCGAGCGCGTCGCCTCCGCGTACCCTCGCCGTGCCGGCGGCCGACGACGAGCCGGCGGTGCCGGTCGCGACGGTGACCGACGGCGGACCGCTGTCCCGGCCGCTCGTGGTCGGCGCTGCGGCGCTCGTCGTCGCGCTGCTCGCGGCGGCGGTGGTCGGACTGCGGCGGGCCGGCGGGCCGCCGCCCGGGCGGCCGTGCGGGATCCGCAACCACCGCGCCGGGCGGCGCCGCATCTGGTGACTCAGCCGAGCAAGCTCTCGATCTCCGCCAGGTCGTCACCGGCGAGGTCGAGGTTGTTCACCGCGGCCACGTTGCCCTCCAGTTGCCCGACGCTGCTCGCGCCGATGATGAGGCTGGTCATGCGCGGGTCGCGCAGCGCCCACGTCAAGGCGAGCTGCGCGAGGGTCTGCCCGCGTCGCTCGGCCACCGCGGCGAGCCCTCGGACCGTCGCCATCGTCTCCTCGTCGAGGTCGCTCTCGTTCAGGAAGACGCTCGTGCGGACCCGGGAGTCGGCCGGGATGCCCTTCAGGTAGCGGTCGGTGAGCAGGCCCTGGGCGAGCGGGCTGTAGGCGATGCAGCCGGCGCCGACGCGCTCCAGCGTGTCCAGCAGGCCGTCGCTCTCCGTCCAGCGGTTCATCATCGAGTACGACGGCTGGTTGATCAGCAGCGGCGTGCCCAGGTCGCGCAGGATCGCGGCGGCCCGCTCGGTCTGCTCCGAGTCGTAGTTGGAGATGCCCACGTAGAGCGCCTTGCCGGAGCGGACGATCGCGTCGAGTGCGCCCATCGTCTCATCCAGCGGGGTCTCCGGGTCGAACCGGTGCGAGTAGAAGATGTCGACGTAGTCCAGCCCGAGGCGGCGCAGTGACTGGTCCAGCGACGAGATCAGGTACTTGCGCGAGCCCCACTCGCCGTACGGGCCCTGCCACATCAGATAGCCGGCCTTGCTGGAGATCACCAGCTCGTCCCGGTACGGCTTCAGGTCGGCGGCGAGCAGCCGGCCGAAGTTCTCCTCCGCCGAACCGGGCGGCGGGCCGTAGTTGTTGGCCAGGTCGAAGTGGGTGATGCCGAGGTCGAAGGCGCGGCGGACGATGTCGCGCTGCCGCTCGAAGGGGCGGTCCGGTCCGAAGTTGTGCCACAGGCCGAGGGAGATGACGGGGAGCTTCAGCCCGCTCCGGCCGCTGCGCCGGTAGATCATCTCGTGGTAACGGTCGTCGCTGGCGAGGTAGGTCACCAGGCCATTCTGTCCGGACCGGAGTGCGCACGCAGCGGCGCGGGTACGTTCGGCCTCATGCGTTACGTGCGGCTCGACACCCCCAAGCCCATCTCCAAGATCGGCCTCGGCACCTGGCAGTTCGGTTCCAAGGAGTGGGGCTACGGCCCCGAGTACGAGCGCCGGGCCGCCGAGATCGTCCGTCGGGCGCTCGACCTGGGCGTCACCCTGTTCGACACCGCCGAGCTGTACGGCTTCGGCCGCAGCGAACGCATCCTCGGTGCGGCACTGGGCGACGACCGGGCCAAGGTCGTGGTCGCCACCAAGATCTTCCCGTTGCTGCCGGTCGCCCCGGTGGTGCAGCAGCGCGCGGTCGCCTCCGCCGCCCGGCTCGGCGTCGACGGCATCGACCTCTACCAGGTGCACCAGGCCAACCCGGTGGTCGCCGACACCACCACCATGCGCGGCATGCGCTCGCTGCAGGACGTCGGGCTGGTCGGCGAGGTCGGCGTCAGCAACTACGGCCTGCGCCGGTGGCGGTTCGCCGAGGCCGCGCTGGGCCGCCGGGTGCTGAGCAACCAGGTCCGCTACAGCATGATCGACCGCGGCCCCGAGGAAGACCTCATCCCGTACGCGGAGCAGGCCGGCCGGATCGTCATCGCGTACTCGCCGCTGGCGCAGGGTTTCCTCTCCGGCCGCTACGACGCCACGAACCCGCCGGCCGGGGCGGTACGCCGGGCCAACCCGTACTTCCTGCCGGAGAACCTGGAACGCGGCACCGCGCTGATCGCCACGCTGCGCGAGGTGGCCGACGCGCACGACGCCACGCCGAGCCAGATCGCGCTCGCGTACGTGCTGCGGCACCCGAACGTGGTGGCCATCCCCGGTGCCTCCGGGGTCGAGCAGATGGAACGCAACGCCGCCGCCGCCGAGATCGACCTCGCCGACGACGAGTACGCCGCACTGGTCGCCGCCGCGCACGCGTTCCGCCCGGTCACCGGGCTGGCCGCCGTACCCCGGATGGTCCGCGCCCGCCTCGGTAAGTGAGCGGCGTTCCGGTGGCGTCCGTGGTCGGCTGAGTGACGACGGGCGCCGCCGGTCATCGGACCGCGCTAGCGTGGGTCGGGTGACCGCTCCCAACCAGGTTTCCCCGGTCCCGCCCGCCGACCTGCCGAGCACGCTCGGCGAGCTGCGCGCGACCGGCCACCGCTACCGCACGGTCAAACAGGAACTCCGAGACAACCTCCTCGTCCGGATGGGCTCCGGCGAGGAACGCTTCCCCGGCATCGTGGGCTACGAGGACACGGTGCTGCCCGAGGTCGAGCGCGCGCTGCTCGCCGGGCACGACATGGTGCTGCTCGGCGAGCGCGGGCAGGGCAAGACCCGGCTGATCCGCTCGCTCGGCGCGCTGCTCGACGAGTGGACCCCGGTGATCCCCGGCTCGGTACTCAACGAGCACCCGATGCACCCGCTCACCCCGGCGTCCCAGGCGCTCGTCGACTCGGCCGGCGACGACCTGGCGATCGGGTGGCTGCACCGCTCGATGCGGTACGGCGAGAAGCTCGCCACGCCGGACACCAGCGTCGGTGACCTGATCGGCGACGTCGACCCGATCCGCCTCGCCCAGGGCCGCACGCTCGGTGACCCGGAGACCATCCACTTCGGGCTCGTACCGCGCACCAACCGGGGCGTCTTCGCCGTCAACGAGCTGCCCGACCTGGCCGAACGCATTCAGGTGGCGCTGCTCAACGTGCTGGAGGAGCGCGACATCCAGGTCCGCGGCTACCAGCTGCGGCTGCCGCTGGACCTGCTGCTGGTGGCGAGCGCCAACCCGGAGGACTACACCAACCGGGGCCGGATCATCACGCCCCTGAAGGACCGGTTCGGCGCGGAGATCCGTACCCACTACCCGCTCGACCTCGACCTGGAGCTGGCACTGATCCGGCAGGAGGCCGACCTGGTCGCCGTCGTACCTGAGCACGTGCTGGAGGTGCTGGCCCGGTTCGCCCGCGACGTGCGGGAGTCCCCGTCGGTGGACCCGCGCTCCGGCGTGTCCGCCCGGTTCGCCATCGCCGCCGCGGAGACGGTCGCCGCCGCCGCGTTGCGCCGTTCGGGTCTGCTGGCCGGTGCCTCTGCCGTCGCTGGTGCCTCGGGTGGCGGCGCTGCGTCTGCGTCTGCCTCTCGTCCGGAGGCGCCGGTGGCCCGGATCGGGGACACCGTCTCCGTCACCTCCACGCTGCGCGGCAAGGTCGAGTTCGAGAGCGGCGAAGAGGGGCGCGAGATCGAGGTGCTCGCGCACCTGCTGCGTACCGCCACCGCCGAGACGTTCCGCGCCCGCCTCGCCGGGCTCGACCTGTCCGGCTTCACCGCGATCGTCGCCGAGGGCGGCGCCGTCGAGACCGGGGAACTGGTCTCCTCGGCCGAGCTGTTGCGCCAGGTCGGGACCGTGCCGGGGCTGGCCAAGGTGCTCGACCGGCTCGGGCTCGGCGACGCGCCCAGCCCGGAGGAGGCGGCAGCCGGCATCGAGTTCGTGCTGGAAGGGCTGCACCTGACCCGCCGGCTCGGCAAGGACGTCACCGACACCGGGCGCACCGTCTACGGGGACCGGGACTGACAATGGCCGGCGGCAACCGCTTCCGGTACGGGCAGTGGCGCGGCGGACCCGACCCGCTCGCCCCGCCGTACGACGTGCGCGCCGCGGTGGACGCGGTCGGCTCGGACGTGCTCGCCGGCGGCAGCCTGCGCGAATCGCTGCGCGAGCTGCTACGGCGCGGCCCGCAGGGGCGTGGCGGGCTCGACGACCTGGCCGCCCGCGCCCGCCGCCTCCGCCGGGAGGCGCTGCGCCGGGGCGACCTGGACGGCGCCGTCACCCGGGCCCGGGCCCTGCTCGACCAGGCGCTCGCCGCCGAACGCGACGAGCTGCGCGGCCGCGACGGCGACGACGCCCGGTTCGCCGAGGCCGTGCTCGACAACCTGCCCCGCTCCACCGCCCGTGCCGTGTCGGAGCTTTCCGGGTACGACTGGGCCAGCGCCGAGGCGCGGCAGACGTACCAGCGGATCCTCGACGGGCTGCGCGGCGACGTGCTGGAGCAGCGATTCGCCGGGCTGCGCGACGCGGCCCGGGCCACCGCCGACCCGGCCGTCCAGCGGCAGCTCGCCGAGATGATGCGCGACCTCAACGACCTGCTCGCCCGGCACGCCCGCGCCGAGGACACCACCGACGCGTTCGCCGAGTTCATGCGCCGCCACGGCGAGTTCTTCCCGGAACGCCCCAGGGATGTCGACGAGCTGATCGACGTACTGGCCCGGCGGGCCGCCGCCGGTGAGCGGCTCATGCGGTCGCTGTCGGACCGGCAACGCGAGGAACTGGCCGGGCTGATGCGCCAGTCGCTCGGCGACCGGCTCGCCGGCGAACTGTCCCAGCTCGACGCCCACCTGCGGTCGCTGCGGCCGGACCTGAACTGGCAGCGCGGCGAGCGGGTCCGCGGCGACCAGCCGCTCGGCTACGGCGAGGCCACCGGCGCGCTCGACGAGATCGCCGAACTCGACGAGCTGCTGGACTCCCTCGACCAGGACCAGCCCGGCGCCACGCTCGACGACGTCGACGTGGAGGCCGTCGCCCGGACGCTGGGCCGGGACGCCGCCGACGACGTACGCCGGTTGCGGGAGCTGGAACGCGAACTGCGCCGCCAGGGCTGGGTCACCCGCGATGCGGACGGCCTGACGCTCAGCCCCAAGGCGCTGCGCCGGCTCGCGAGCACCGCGCTGCGGCGGGTCTTCGCCGACCTGACCGCCGGCCCGCGCGGCCAGCACGACCTCCGCACGGCGGGCGCGGCGGGCGAGGTGAGCGGGGCGTCCCGCCCCTGGGAGTACGGCGACGAGCAGCCGCTGGACGTGGTGCGCACGCTCACCCGCGCGGTACGACGGGCCGGTCCCGGAGTGCCGGTGCCGCTCGCGGTCGAGGACTTCGAGGTGGTGGAGACCGAACGGCGGGCGTCGGCGGCGGTGGTGCTCTGCGTCGACCTGTCGTACTCGATGATCTCGCAGGGCCGCTGGGGCCCGATGAAGCAGACCGCGCTGGCCCTGTCGCATCTGATGGCGACCCGGTTCCCGCAGGACGCGCTGCAGATCGTCGGCTTCGGCCGGGAGGCGATGCCGCTGACCCAGCAGGAGCTTGCGGCGGTGGAGCCGGACATGCAGCAGGGCACCAACCTCCAGCACGCGCTGCGGATCGCCGGCCGGCACCTGCGCCGCCACCCGGGTGCCGAGCCGGTGGTGCTTGTGGTCACCGACGGCGAGCCGACAGCGCACCTGGACCCGGAGGACGGTGAGGCGTACTTCCACTGGCCGCCGTTGCCGGAGACCATCTCGGCGACGATCCGGGAGGTGGACCGGCTGACCCGGTACGGCGCGACGCTCAACCTGTTCATGCTGGGCGATGATCCAGGGCTGCGCCGGTTCGTGGACGCGGTGGCGCGGCGTTCGGGTGGCCGCATGTTCACCCCGGACCTGGACGACCTGGGCGAGTACGTGGTTTCCGACTACCTTCGTGCTCGCCACGGCCGCCGCTGACCCTGCTGCTCCCCGCCCCGACGCCGATCTTGGAGTTGTGGCACCCGGGATGCCCGACTCACGGCTTTCGCGAGGCGCCACAACTCCAAGATTGCCGCATCCGTCGCCAGTTCACCCGCGATCTTGCACTTGCTGCCCGGGCAAACCTCGCAAACGGGATGCCGGGAGGGCGTGAACTGCAAGATCGCCCGTGTCGCCTGCGGCGCCCTTCGGGTCAGCCCTGCCCGGTCGCGTCGATCATGAACTTGGCGGCGCTTGGTGTCCGTTTTGTCGCTGCCAACCTCATGATCGACGCTGCGGGCGCCCGGGAAGGGTTTCTCCTGGGGTGATCAAGGAGTTTGTGCCCTCGGCAGCGCCGGAAAGTGCCGCAAACTCCTTGATCACCGGGTGTAGAGCGGGGTGTCCGGGTTGGGGGTGGTGGGCGGCACTCTGGTGGCGGAATCGTGGGCGGGTGCCGGGCGTTGTAACCGGGTGAACGACCGAGCACTGGCCGCCGCCGAGCGAGGCGGTGCCGGCTGTGGGCACAGCCCAGGCCGCGGTCGTTGAGTACGTCTCCGACGGCCTGAGCCGCAGGCAATCACCCCGGCCGGCGGGTCGTTGACGATGGTTGCGACGACGCGTCAGGGCCCGGGAATGATCCTGGCCGGCTGGTCGTTGAACACGGTTCCGACGACGTGAACCGCTCGCACCGCACCCCCGGTGGTGGCGTGAGGCGCCCGGGAATGATGCCGGGCCGCTGGTCGTTGGACATGCTTCCGGCGCCGCGTAGAGGCCCCCGCCCCCGCGAGCAGCCGGGATCCCCCC